>CAYJIH010000015.1:0-37881 GCA_964370195.1 uncultured Oscillospiraceae bacterium | reverse complement strand
TTTTTTACTATTTTCCATACACTGTTTGTGCCACTAAAACAGACTTTTGCGCATCTTCCACATAATAATCTGCCCCAATTTGCATGGCATACGTTTCACTCAGCACTGCACCACCCACCATCACTTTACAAGACAGCTGCTCCTTATGTAAGCACTGAATGGTATGTTCCATAGACGGTAGTGTCGTGGTCATCAAAGCAGAAAGGCCGGCCAATTTCGCACCACTTTGTTTTACAGCTTCCACCACAGCCTCAGCAGGCACATCACGTCCTAAATCTATCACGTCGAACCCATAGTTTTCCAGCAAGGCAACTGCAATGTTCTTTCCAATATCATGCACATCCCCTTGCACGGTAGCCACCACCACCGGCGGCCCAGCCACAACTGCTTGTCCCACCTTATTTCGAACCACCTCAAACGCCGCCTTTGCCGCCTCTGCGCCGGCAATGAGTTGAGGCAAAAAAATCTCGCCACTTTCAAACTTATTTCCCAGCACATCCAATGCGGGAACAATGTGCTTTTCTACAAGTGACATGCCCTCTTCCCCACATTGCAATGCTACTTTTACTGCATCCGCCGCCTCTTGACGTAGGCCATTTTCTATCGCCTCTTGTAAGCAACATACTTTTTGTTTCTGCTGGCTATTCTCATCTTTTTTTCGTGTTTCAAAACGGGCCAGATACTGTTTTGCATCACAATCACACCCTGAAAGCAACCGAAAAGATGCCACCGTATCCATCATATCACAATCAACCGGGTTTAAAATAGGCAAATCAAGCCCCGCTTGCAATGCCATCAATAAAAAGCTGCGGTTCAGCAGCGGCCTGTTTGGCATGCCAAAACTCACATTGCTTACACCAAGTACCGTTTTAAGCTGAAGTTCGTTTTTTACACGCTGCAACGCATTTATTGTTTCCATTGAACTAGAAAGACCAGCGCTTGCGGCCAATGTTAGGCAGTCGATATAAATATCTTCCTTATTAAACCCATACTGCAAAGCTTTTTGCAAAATATTTTTTGCAACCAAAACACGTGCATCGGCACTTTCGGCAATGCCACCTTCATCAATTGCAAGGCCAATCACGGCAGCACCATACCGCTTACATAGTGGCAAAATCACTTCCATTTTTTTCGCTTCACCACTTGTAGAATTAACAAGCGGGCGCCCGTTATACACGCGCAGTGCCGCTGCCAATGCCGCCTCATTTGCACTGTCTAAAACAAGAGGCAAATCACACACGGCTTGCACAGCCTTCACGGCCTGTGGTAGCAGCATCACCTCGTTTGCCCCTGCTGCGCCCACATTGACATCCAACATTGTAGCCCCTGCTTGCTCTTGCTGTACTGCAAGTTGCTGCACATGGCTTAGGTCGCCTTGTAAAAGCGCCTGTTGCAACTCCTTTTTGCCGGTTGGGTTAATACGCTCCCCCACAGGGCACACACCATCTATCGATACCACACGCGTGCCACTGCACAAGAGGCTCTGTGGTGTGTAGCCGGTTGTGGCCGGCATTTTACCCTGCACAAGCGCCTTCAGTGCCTGAATGTGCTCAGGGCCAGTGCCACAGCAGCCCCCCAATGCCACAACACCTAAAGATAAAAACGCTTCCGATTCGCTGCTGAATCCTTCAGAAGATACTGTATATTCCCCTGTATGAGGGTTTGGCAGGCCTGCATTTGGCTTTACAAACACCGGCACCGGGCTTGCTTTGCACAAGCGCTTGGCCAGTGGACGCAAACTGTTTGGCCCAAGCGAGCAGTTGATACCGAGCGCATCGGCCCCAAGAGAGCCAAGACATACCGCCATTGCCTCGATTGGTGTGCCAGAAAACGTGCGCCCATTTTCCTCAAAACTCATTGATACCATCACAGGCAAGTTGCTATTTTCTTTTGCAGCCAATAGTGCTGCTTTTGCCTCATACAAATCTGTCATTGTCTCTATTACAATCAAATCGGCCCCAGCCGATACACCGGCCACAACCATCTCCCGAAACAACTCGTATGCCTCTTCAAAACATAAGTGGCCCACAGGCTCTAGCAATTCGCCAAGCGGGCCTATATCCAGTGCCACACGCGTTTGTGTACCATTGCACGCCTCTTTTGCACACCGCACCGCCTGTATCACACAATCGTTCACTGTAAAAGGGCTGCCGTGCAACTTTATTCGGTTGGCACCAAACGTGTTGGCATACAAAATATCGGCCCCAGCTTCCACATAGGCACGGTGAATGTGGCACAAAGTCTCTTTTGCAGTAAACGCCATTTGTTCTGGGCGCCCCCCTGCTTCAAGCCCCATTCTTTGTAGCATGGTGCCCATCGCACCATCTAACAAGGTAAACCGTTTTGTATCAAAAATATGCTTTGCCACAGCGCCCCCCTTTTTTAACCTTAGGCAAGATATAAACACAATGCACTACACTTCTTAAATTATATGGATTTTTTACAACCTACCTCTACGATGACGGCTTTATCAAAATGGCAACGCATAAAATAACTTTGCTTTCAACAACAGCCACCTTTATTCAAAAGAGGATATCAATATATATTTTTGCTTTTCCCCGCATTATCATCACGTCCACATTTAGTATACACAGCTTTTAAAAAAGTGTAAAGCAAATAACTTTTTTATGTTTTTTAAAATAATTTTAAAAAAAAGAAAAATACCTCTTGCTATTTTGCTTATAATTTGGTATTATAATATGGCGCTTAGGGGTATAGCTCAGTTGGTAGAGCAGCGGTCTCCAAAACCGCGTGCCGAGGGTTCAAATCCTTCTGCCCCTGCCATTAGCCTTAAAACCTTTGTGTTTTAAGGTGGTTTGGCCCGGTAGTTCAGTTGGTTAGAACGCTAGCCTGTCACGCTAGAGGTCGTGGGTTCGAGCCCCATCCGGGTCGCCATTGCTGCTATGGCTCAGTCGGCAGAGCACGTCCTTGGTAAGGACGAGGTCACCAGTTCGAATCTGGTTAGCAGCTCCAAAAATCCCAAGTTTAAAACTTGGGATTTTTTGTGTTATATTTCAGCAAACGGCATGTACAACAAAGCCACTTTCAAACATTTTATGGCTTATCCACCTTTTTTACAAACTGTTTTAAAATCGCTTTTAGTCCGCCTTTTTCATGCCATTTCGGAATGTGTACACTTTGTGCAAACTTATGGCTTGTCTCTTTTACACTCATGTATGTTTTGGCATATTCATACATCTGCATTTGGCTGTCTCGCATTGGTTCGTTTTCGCTTGGCACCACTTTTTTGTATCGGTTCCACGCAGTCATATAACTTGCATTCATATTATCTTTCAGCTGCATTTTCAATATATCCACCAATATTTTCTTCAAATGCAAATCTTTCACCTGAATGCCCACCTCCACACGGCGCTCGGTGTTTCTTGTTAAAAAATCTCCTGATGCAATATAAATACGAAGACGCTCCCCTTCCCCAAAAGCATAAATACGCGCATGCTCTAAATATCGCCCCACAATGCTGTGCACACGAATGTTTTCGCTCAGGCCCTGTAACCCTGCTTGCAAACAACAAATTCCACGCACAATCATATCCACTTGCACACCTACATTCGATGCTTCACTCAATGTTAAAATGATATCCTTATCTGAAATAGAATTACATTTTAACAAAACGCGCCCTTGTCCGCCCTCTTTCGAGTACTCAATCTCGCGCTGAATTTCTTCCAGTAGCACCGATTTAAACCGCAAGGGTGCAACAATTAGGTTATCCACATGTTCGGTTAAGCGCCCAAGGGCTAAATTGTTGAACACGGCCGCCACTTCTTCCCCAATGTCTTGCTTGCTGGTGATAAACGCCAAATCCGTATACAATTCGCTTGTTCTTTCGTTATAATTCCCTGTTCCGATTTGCGAAATATACTGGTAACGCCCCGCCACTTTTCGAGTTATCAATGTCAATTTCGAATGAATTTTAAAATCCGAAAAGCCATAAATCACCGTGCAGCCTGCCCTTTCCAACTGGCGAGACCAATCGATGTTGTTTTGCTCATCAAAGCGTGCACGCAGCTCCACAATGGTCACCACTTCTTTTCCATTTTCTGCTGCGTCTATCAAGGCGCCTATCACCTTCGACTCCGGCGCAACACGATAAAGTGTCATTTTGATAGAAATAACATCCGGGTCTACCGCAGCCTCCTGCAAAAGCTGTATAAAAGGGCGATATGCTTGGAAAGGATAGTAAAAAAGAACATCTCTTTTTTGAACATCTTGGCTCAACCGATACCCTTGTGGTAGCATCAACGGTTTTGCCGGCGCATAAAACAGCTCGGTTTCGTTTTGTTTTTTTAAGCGCGAAGACAATTTCCCCAAAAAAGACAACTCTAACGGTGCATGCTGACTGAAACATTGTGATTGAGGCAAAAACAATTTATCTAGCAACAAGTTTCGAATGCCTATTGGCGCAATATCATGAAATTGCAACCGAACCGCCGCAAGCTTTCGCCGACGTTTTAATAATTCACTCATCATCGAGCGATAGTCAATATCCTCATCATACATTCCCTCTTCAACGGTGATATCTGCATTGCGCGTAATGCGAAACAACACTTTCTCTTGCACACACGCTTTGCCAAATGCAATATCGGCAAAATGCAACACAAGTTCTTCCACAAGCGCATACGAAACAACACCGTTTTCCATCACCGTAATAAGGCGCTCTAAATTGAAGCTAAGGGGAATTAGGCCGAACGAAAGTTCTGCATCTTTTCCGGTTTTCAGCATCACCCCTACATATATTTCCTGGTTTCTTAAAAAGGGGAATGGATGGCGTTTGTCCACCACTTGCGGTGACAAAACCGGAAAAAGCTCGTTGATGAAATATTTTTTCCAAAACATTTCCTTTCCTTTTGAAAGTTTATTAAAGTTCACTTTCTCAAGGCCATGCTTTTTCAGCTGTTGCACCAAACGAAGCACACTTTTATCGCATTGGTCTTGCAGCTGTGCCACTTTTGGCATAATTTCGGCCAATTGTTCTTTCGGCGTCATGTAGGTTTTGTTCTCTTTATATTCACTTTTCAGCAATGTTTGGTCGTAAAGAGAGCCCACACGAACCATAAAAAATTCGTCGAGATTGCTTCCATAAATATTGGCAAAATTAAGCTGTTCACCAAGAGGCACATTGGCATCACTTGCCAAATCCAACACACGGTGATTAAACTCTAACCAACTGAGTTCACGATTGATAAAAAGTTGCTGTTCCCAGTTTTTTTCCATATGCATTCCCCTTCACTGCATCCACAAGCCGGTTTCTAAAATTGCAACAACGCTTCAATATCTTCCAATGTTTTTGGGCCAATCCCTTCCACTTCCAACAGCTGTTGTGCCGATGTGAAAGGGCCATTTTCTTCTCGATAATCTATCAAAGCTTGTGCTTTCACTTCGCCAATACCAGGCAACAACATCAATTCTTCGACACCCGCCTCGTTGATATTGATTTGATCGCTTTCTTGCAAAAAATAGCCACTTTCGCTATTTTCCGTTTGAATGTTCTGCCAAAAGGGCGCAAAACCAAAAATTGCAGCCAATAGTAAAAGCACACCCACAACCGGTAAAACAAAGAGTGGGCGCATAATTTTCGTAAAAAAGCGCCCTTCCTCTTTATCCATACCGTTTCACCAACTCATACAAAAATTGCCCCACACCGCCTTCGTTGTTCGTGCGGCACACCTCATTTGCCTCCAAGCTCACGTCCGGCGGGGCATTCCCCATGGCAACCGAATACCCTGCTTCGCGCATCATCTCAAGGTCATTGTAATAATCGCCAATCACAATGGTGTTTTCTATTGGCACGTTTTCCATTGCGCAGAGTTCTTTTAACGCCGAGCCTTTGCTAACGCCTTGTGGCATAATTTCATAATATACAGGCGACGTATATACAAAATATACCCCCGGAAACACTTTATCGCGCAAATATTCTTCAACCTCATAAAGCATTTCCGGCTCTGCCGCAAACAAAGCTTTGTTCCAATCGCTTGGCAAATCCTCAAACGGGCGCATTTTTACACTAATTTTTTCGTGATCCAACAATGTTTGCCCATAGGCAGACGCATCCACATGATAGCAGCGAAAATCTGTGGCAAACACCATACTACCTACATTTGAAAATTTACGGTGAACATCCTCCAGCAATTTTCTGGCAATTTTTTTAGGTAGCGCTACATTTTTCATTGCCATATTCTTTTGAAAATCATAAATCACAGTGCCGCCATTTACAATGGCAGGGCTTATAAGAGAACATAGCTCCTCGTACCCTGCAACCGATTCAACACAGCGCCCTGTGCCTACCGTAAAGCGCCCACCCAGCATTGTAAACAAACGTATGCTCTCCAGTGTGCTTTGCAAAATACGCTTGTCATCGGTTAGCAAGGTGCCATCCATATCCGAAACCACCAAAATATCCTTGAGTGATTGTATCATACCAACCTCAATCCACTTTTTTTGTTAAGCTATTGATAAATGTTTGAAAATAATTGGGTAGCGGGCTATCAAAACTCATGTGTTCACCCGTTATTGGGTGCACAAACCCCAAAGTGCCGGCGTGTAAACACTGGCCATTTAGCTTTCCGGCCGGCTTTTTAGGCCCATACACCACATCGCCCGCCACTGGATGTCCAAGTTTTGCCAAATGCACCCGAATTTGGTGCGTTCGCCCCGTTTGTAAGTGAACACGCATATGCGAAAACTGCCCATATTCTGCTAGCACTTCGTAATGTGTAACGGCTGTTTTTCCGCCACGAACCATTACAGCCATCTTTTTTCGATCTTTGGGGCTGCGGCCTATGGGTGCATCCACTGTGCCCTTTTGCTCTCGAAAGTGCCCATGTGCCATTGCTTGATACTCACGCACAATGCTATGTACGGAAAATTGTTCTGAGAGGCCAGCGTGCACGGCATCGCTTTTCGCCACCACAAGTAAACCACTTGTGTCTTTATCAATTCGATGCACAATGCCCGGCCTAAGCTCGCCCCCTATACCGGAAAGCCCCCCTTTGCAATGAAACAAAAGAGCATTCACAAGGGTTCCATCCTCGTGCCCCGGCGCCGGATGCACCACGAGCCCTTTGGGCTTGTTCACCACCAAAAGATGCTCATCTTCGTACACAAGGTCCAAAGGGATGTCCTCCGCCTTGGCCAAACAATCTCTTGGCGGTGGTATATCCAGTATAAGGCGTTCTCCGGCCGCCAGCTTTCTGCTTTTCGTTGGTTGCTTCCCTTCCAAAAGCACAAGGCCCTCTGCAAGCATTCGTTGCACAGCAGAACGAGAAAACCCACCCTTTTCAGCTAGAAATGTATCTAGCCGTTGGCCGGCCTCCTCTTCTGTCAAAAGAAACTCAAGCCTCTCCATCATCTAAAACCTCTTCTGACGCATTGTCGGCTGACGACAACTCAGGCACGGTTTGCTCATCCGTTTTTTCCTCTGCCACATCATTCGCATTCTGTTTCTCCCGTTTCGCACGAATTTCCCCGCGAACCACCGCAATGATGAGCAACGCAAAACCCACTGTAACATAAATATCTGCCAAGTTGAACACCGCAAAATTCATAAACAGCAAATGGATATAATCCACAACATAGCCCTGGGCAATTCTATCTATTAAATTTCCCACACCGCCAGAGAAAATGAGCAACAAAGAAAATGCCTCCATCTTATCTTTTGGCCGACGGAACAACAAAATAAAAGCCAGTACAAGCAAAGCGATACTTGTAAACACAATCAAAAAACCCTGCCGACCTGCAAACAAACTGAATGCTGCACCATCATTTTCGATGTATAACCATTCAAACACACCTGCAACAGCCGGCAATGAACCGTGTGGCATCAACATTGAAACAGCCATTTGCTTTGCAATTTGGTCAAGCACAATTAACACCACAGCCACAACTATCCCAAAAATCAAACGTCTAACCTCCGTGTTTTGTAACAAAACTTTCATTTCCATACGTTTTCATACAAGGATGCGCAAAGCCTTCGCTTTGCGCATCACACATATTTTTAGTTACTGTTATGTACTTAGAATGGTGGCACAACGCTTGCAAAGGCTTGCATGTTCTGCCTGTTGCCCCACACTGTCTGCGAATTGCCAGCAGCGCTCGCATTTTGCGCCTTCGGCATGTTTTACTTCCACAGAAAGCCCGGCCACATCGCCACCTTCTGCTACGCCGCCTGCCACTGCCTCCACTTGCGAAACAATGAAGATATCAGCAAGCTGTGGCAATACACTTTCCACAAACGCCAACATATCCTCTTCACAGTGCAGCACCACAGCCGCCTGCAACGATGAACCAATCACCTTCGCCACACGCTTTTCTTCCAGTTCTTTCTTCACAACATCGTTCATTGCGATGATGGTTTCCCAGCGTTTTTGTTCTTCATCACTCAATGTATACACGCCCGGTTTTGGTATTTCATGCATCACAACATATTTTTGTTTCCCATCAAACTCGGGGATAAACTCCCAAATTTCTTGTGCCGTAAACGCCAAGAAAGGAGCCAATATCTCTGTGATGGCCACCAAAATGCGGAACATTGTGCTTTGCGCTGCACGGCGCAGCACACTGTCGGCCTTATTAATATACAAACGATCTTTTACAATGTCTAAGTAGAAATTAGACATACTTACAATGCAAAAACGATGCAGCGCATGATACACTTTGTGGAAATCGAACGTATCATACCCTTCACGTGCCACAGCGGCCAATTTATCCAATTCAGCCAATGCCCAGCGGTCAAGCTCTAAAAGATCTTTATCGTCCACAAGATGTACATCCGGTTTGAAATCATAAAGGTTGCCCAAAATAAACCGTGCTGTGTTGCGCACTTTACGATACCCTTCCGACAGCTGCTTTAGAATTTCTTTTCCAATACGCATATCGGCATGGTAATCGGCCGCTGCTACCCAAAGACGAATGATATCAGCGCCATACTCGCGGATGATCTCTTCCGGCTCCACTCCATTGCCAAGGCTTTTGCTCATTTTTCGGCCTTCGCCATCTACCACCCATCCTGCACTAACAACCGTTTTATAAGGCGCTGTGCCGCGTGTGGCCACTGCTGTGAGCAAAGATGATTGGAACCAGCCGCGGAACTGATCACTGCCTTCTAAATAAAGGTCGGCCGGCCAGTGATGGTCTTTCCATTTTTCCAAAACGTATGCATGCGAAGAACCGGAATCAAACCACACATCCATGGTGTCTGTTTCTTTACGCCAATGTTTTGCACCACAGCCACCACAAGCATATTCTTTTGGCAAAATTTCCTCTGCCGAATATTTAAACCAAGCGTTTGAGCCCTCTTTTTCGAACAGCTCTTTCACCGCGCCAATCGTATCATCATTGATGACATATTCGCCACAGTCCTCGCAGTAAAATACAGGAATCGGCATGCCCCAAAGGCGCTGACGGGAGATTGTCCAGTCGGCACGGTCACGCACCATGCCCATCATGCGGTCTTGCCCCCATTGCGGCACCCACTGCACATTTTCAATGGCCTTGTATGTGTCCTCCCGGAAATCCTCCACAGAACAAAACCATTGCTCTGTAGCACGATACAAAATGGGTGTGTTGCAACGCCAGCAGTGTGGATATTGATGCATTTCGTGTGTAACACCAATCACAGCGCCACTTTCTTGCAATGCTTTTATAATTTCAACACTTGCCTTTTCCACGTGCAAGCCTGCAAATTGCCCAGCCTCTTCCGTAAGCACACCTACATCATTCACAGGCACTAGCATGGGCAGCTGTGGGTAAAAACGGTTCACCACATCATAGTCTTCGGCACCATGGCCCGGTGCAGTATGCACACAGCCCGTACCACTTTCCAATGTAACATGGTCGCCCAAAATCACAAGCGACTGTCTATCTAAATAGCAGTGCTTTGTTTCAATCAATTCCAAATCGCTACCTTGGAATGTTGCAAGCACAGAGTACTGCTCAATGCCACATGCTTCCATGGTACTTTTCAGTAGCTCTTTGGCCACCACGTATGTGCGCTCTCCTGCTTGCACCGCTACATACTCAAATTTAGGCCCTAAGCAGATGGCAACGTTTGCAGGCAACGTCCACGCTGTGGTTGTCCAAATCACAAACCACACCGAGCTTGGGTCAAGGCCGGCTTTTTGCAACGCACCATTGTCTTTTGACACCTGAAATGCCACATAAATGGTATCTACAGGATCGTTTTCATACTCAATTTCTGCCTCTGCAAGCGCTGTGCGGTCGCTTGGGCACCAAATAACCGGTTTCAGCCCTTTGTAGATATAGCCACGTTTGGCCATCTCGCCAAACACTTCAATCTGTTTGGCTTCATATCCCGGCGACAATGTTAAGTATGGATCGCTCCAATCGCCAAGAGCACCCAAACGTTTAAACTGCCCACGCTGAACTTCCATGTATCGCATGGCATAGTCATGGCATAGCTCGCGCATTTCATGCGGCGCAAGAGATTTTGGCTCTACGCCCGTTTTCTTTTTCTCTTTCTTTTGCTTCGCACGCACTTCTTGCAGGGCCTTACGCTCAATAGGCAGGCCATGTGTATCCCACCCGGGTACAAATGGAGCCTTAAACCCGGCCATATTTTTGTAACGCACAATGATGTCTTTCAGCACTTTGTTCATCGCTGTGCCCATGTGGATGCCGGCGTTTGCGTATGGAGGGCCGTCATGTAAAATGTATACAGGCTTCCCCTCATTATTTTCAATCATTTTTTCATACAGCCCGTCCTCTTCCCACATGGCAAGCATCTTTGGTTCTTTTGTGGGTAATCCAGCCCTCATGCTGAACTCAGTTTGGGGCAAGTTTAACGTACTATTGTAATCTTCCGGCACAATTATCTCTCCTTAGTCACTTGCAGTTTTCACATTTAAAACTGTATATTTTTGACGAAAAACCGGTTTTTAGGCCGCCTAACGGACAGCAACGCAAAAACCGGCAAAACTATCTTCGTTTTAGCTTAATGTAGACGGTGCACTTGGCGCACTTGGTGCGCTTGGGTCGATTGGCACGCCTTCAAACAGGTTCACCATGGGCTCTTCCCCAAGCTCCGGAGGCTGCGTTTCAATGCCGGCTGCCTGTGCAGCTTCCACTTTGTTGTCTGGCAGTTCAGGCTCTTCAGCCTCAAATTCCACTACATGCATCATTTCTTCTTGCACAATTTCTTGAAATCCTGCCTCGTCGCCAACGTATGCTTCTCTCACATCCTCAATTTGCTCAATGGGTTCATCAAGAGCACTTAAAGACTCGATGTGTTGCTTGTATAAATTTAAAATAGTGGCTTTAAAACGTGTTACCTGCGCTTGCAGTTGTTCCAGTTTCAGGCGCTCACGTGCACTTTCTTCTTCTGCTTGCTCACGCAGCAATTGCGCTGTTCCTGTGGCTTCACGTACAAGAGAATCTGCCTTTTGCTTCGCTTCATGCACCACTGTTTCGCCCATGCGCTGTGCATTGAGCAGCGCTGTTTTCAGCGTATCTTCTTCACTGCGATACTCTTCCACCTTTTGCGCCAAAATCAAAATTTTCGACTCAAGGTCTGTTTGTGCTTCACGCGCCAAATCTAAATCTTCCAAAGCTGCATCGCGCTCGTCATAAAGTGCATCTAGCTCCGCTGCCACCTGCGTTAAATATTCATCCACACTGGCCGGGCTATATCCTTTTCTTACGATATCGAACTTCACGTTTCGGACGCTTTCTGCATTCATCAAAAAGTCTCCTCCATATCTTTACTTTTATATCTAAATTCCCCTCGTTCATACACACATCAATGTGCCCTTAAAAGAAAACACCACTGCTTTCTAGTTCATCTAAAATATCACCCACAATGTCAACATTATACGGTGTGATGATAAATGTATTGTTGGCCACACGCTTAATTTGACCATTGTTGGCATACGCCACACCAGACAAAAAGTCCACCAAACGGCGCGACACCTCTTTATTGGTCGATTCTAAGTTAAGCACCACCGTGCGGCGTGCATTCAAATGGTCTGCCACAGCCGAAGCATCATCAAAACGCTCCGGTTTAACCAGCACCACTTGCAGCTGTGTTGTGGCATTGATGTTAACCACTTTGTTTCTTTTCTCCATCACATAATCATCACCTAGCGAAGAGCCGGATGACGCCTGAGCTGACGCACCTTGCCCACCGATAAAATCCATTTCCTCGCCTTCGTACACGTCGTTCTCATCGTCCACGCCCATAATATCTCGTATCTTGCCTAAAAAACCAGCCATACTGTTTTCCTCCGTCTCATTTTATGCACATGATGCATCACTTCACAATTGCATCGTATCTGTATTATACGCTGACCTTATGGTAATCCATTTACCTTGTTAGTCTCGTTTCCCAAACAACCTTGTGCCCACACGCACCATTGTGGCCCCTTCTTCTATAGCCACGGCAAAATCGGTAGACATCCCCATGGATAGTATATTAACAGTACTATTATCCATTTTTTTTGCCTGCATGTCAACAAAGAGATTGTATAACTTTTGAAAATATGGACGTGCCTGCTTTGCCTCACCTATTGGTGGAATACACATTAACCCCCGTAAATGTAGCTGTTTGCTTTCGCTCACACGGTGGGCCAGCTCTAAATATTCTGTGGCAGAAATCCCCGTTTTTGACGTTTCTTCGCCAATATTCACTTCAATCAACACAGAAAGACGTTCTTGCTTATCGGCATACACGCGCTCTAACGCCTCTAACGTACGCACACTATCTAGGCTTTGAAGCAACGAAATTTGCCCCGGCAAAAATTTTGCTTTATTTCGCTGCAAATGGCCAATTAAATGGCACCGATATTCCAAATCTTGCAAATGAGGCGCTTTCTCAAGCAACTCCTGCACACGATTTTCACCAATGTCACAAACCCCTGCTTCAATCACGTCGCGCACCATTTCTACCGGTTTTGTTTTTGTTACACCAATTAAGGTAATCTCCTCTGTCTTTCTCCCTGCCCGTATGCATGCGTTTTCTATTTCTTCGCGCACACAAAGCACATTCTCTCGTATCTGCTCAGATGATTTTTTGATCATACAGTTCTATCCCTCCTGATTCCACTACAACTTCATCGTATAGTTCAATTTCATTCACATTCGTCTCGTATTGGTCCGACAAAAGCACATAGTCCTCACCGTCTACCAGCACCTCCACTGGGCGCAAACGAACTTGATTGCCAAACACTTCATACACACACGTCTGCCCTTCAATCACACGCAAGGCTTGCTTTTCCAGTCGCAGCCCTGTTTCTGTACCAAATATAATTTCAGCTTCTTCTAAGCGCAAATTCAAAATATCAGGGTTTACTTCTTCGCACAGCAATTCCACTTTGGCAACCCCTGCCTGTTCGTCTTCTTCAACCGCTTGCACCCGCACTTCTAAGCGCTCGTCGCTAACATCCGTAAAACGAAGCTCCATTTTATCGCCCACCACAAACTTTTCCGCTTCGGTCCATGGAATCACCGTAAAAAACGACCATTGATAATCGGTTACCATATGCCCCACCACAGAGTCATCGTAGTATGTGGGCGCCTGCTGTAAGGCCTCTACAAGCTGCTGTGGCGTTTGTGCCTGCAAATCTTCGTACACTGCCGGAATGCGGTCTTGATGGCCGGAAGGCACAAAATAGCCGCTTTGTGGCGCCGTTACAGCCCCTTGCGCTGCAGCCGCCCCTTCAAGTGCATTCGCTTGTTCTTGTAACGTTTGCATTCGCAACATATAATCTGTTTCTTCGCCCGTAGCCAATTGCAAACGGTTGCTAGACATCGCTAGTTCATTGCGTGGCTGTGCAATATCGCTATAGTTCCCACTGGCCAACACGTCTAAATAGGCCAACAAATTTTCTTCTGTTTCACGCAGAATGGCATCTACATCGCCTGCCTGTACGGCCGACTCTTGCACCTCTTGCAACGCTTCCATTTCCTGCTGAATGCTATTCAGCTCTTCCCTTGCCAAAACACCGGCTTGATCTGCATAGATCAATGCCACCTCGTCACCCTCTGAAACACGCTGCCCAGTGGGTACAGTATAATACATCACACCACTGCTTTGCACAGGAATCGACTCGATTGTAACAAAACCCTGCACCTGCAAAGCATCAACCATTTCTCCCTCTACCACAATGGTGGTGCGCATTTGAGGAGATAAAACCAGCACAACTTGCACCACTAAGTAAGCAAAAAAGCCCAATAACCCAACCCAAAAAATCAAACGCAAACGTCGCCATAATTTACGTTTTGCCACGTGCCTGTCGGCATTTTGCTTCGGAAGGGCTGCTGCATCATCCACTTTCTGTGGCTTTGTTTGCATTACATTTTGTGTGGTTTTTTTCTTTTTTCTCCATTCAAACAGGCACGCCACCTCCTTTATATACAATCACACATTCCATGCCATTTTCACATTATGGAACGTTCAAAAAACGCTCCACCTCTAAAACAGCCCTTTCGTTCACATCCTCTTTATCCGGAAAAAGCCACACGTTGTGTGTATGGTTGCGAAACCACGTTTGTTGCCGTTTTGCATAACGTCGTGTGGCTTGTTTTAAAGCATCCACGCACGCTTTCAAGTCACCATCCCCCTCTATATACGGGAACAATTCCTTATATCCAATGGCTTGCACTGCCGTTTTAAACCGCTCTTTATTTTTATGTACCCACTGCGCCTCTTGCAAAAGCCCTGCTTGCAACATACAATCTACTCGGTATTCAATGCGTTGGTATAAATTTTGGCGTTCTTCATCACAAAGAACGAGAACCAACGCTTCAAAATCACTTTTTCGCTCTCGTGAGTGTGCGTTCCTTTCAGCAAGTGTGCTGCCGTTTTGCTCAACCTCAGCAAGAGCACGCATAATTCTTTTTTTATCATTCAAGTGCAATTTGTCTGCACAGGCTGGATCCCGTTTTTTTAACTGTTCCCATAAAGCAAGTGCACCCTCTCGCTCCCAGCGCTCTTCCAGCTCTTGCAAGGCCGCTTTTGGCACCGTGCTTTCCGAAAAATGGATGCCACTAACAATGCCATCAATATACTGCCCTGTGCCACCACAAAGAACCGGCAACCTATTTCTTTGTGCCACATCGCGAATACACACGTCTGCCCTTTGCAGATAATCCGCCACCGAAAACAGGTGCTGCGGCGGCAAACACGCTATCAAATGCCGTGGCACATCGGCATGCTCGCTTGGCAGCGGGGCTGCCGTGCCAACCGGAAGACCTTCATACACTTGCATAGAATCGGCCCCGATTAATTCGCCGCCAAAACGCCTGCATAATGCAAAGGCCAGCTCTGTTTTACCCGTGGCCGTGGGTCCACACACCACCACTATTTTTATTTTTTTACCCAAGGCGTCCAAACTGCTTTTCCAGCTCCTTACGTGTAATCTCCAGCACGACAGGCCTGCCATGTGGGCAAAACGGAGGCACCACTTTATTTAAAATTTGCTGTGCCAAATGCAATAGCTGCGAAGAAGGTGTATTATCTCCACCTTTTACAGCCGCACGGCACGCCATTGAGTGCAGCACCCACTCTGTTTTTTCGTCACACACCACTTGGTTTCCTTGCACTAGGCCCTTTGCCACATCCACCAAAAGCCCCTCAATATCTTCGTGGCGAATATCGGCCGGCACAGCTCGCACCAATAAATCCCCACCACCGAACTCCTCAAACTCAATACCACTTTCCCGTAAAATATCCTCGTTGTCCAGTAAAGCTGCCTTTTCTGCGCCACCTAAGGACACAGCCACCGGGCACAATAGCATTTGAGCATCAACACATTTTCTCTCACCGGCAAACTTTTCGTATAAGATACGCTCGTGTGCTGCATGCTTATCAATCACATACAGCGTTTCGTTACACTGTGCAAGAATATACGTGGAAAACAGCTCTCCGATATAGCATAAGTTCTTGTCTGCATCATTAGCAGCATATAACAATGTCTCTTCTAATTCGCTTTCATTCGCTATTTTTTCTGTAATGCCATCCACCCTTACAGGGATGAGTGCATCAAGAGAAGCGGTTTGTGCATCCCGTTCCACATTCTTACTGCCAAGTGGTATTTCAGCCTCCATCTGCTGTGGCACACAACTTTCCACAGCCGGAATTTCCTGTTCATGGCGGCGAATGTCGAGCCCAAACTCGGTTGCGTCGGGGCTTAAAAAACCAGGCTTTTGTTTTTGTTTTATAATACGATACGGTACTACTTCCTCTGAAGAAGCCAACGTTTGCACCATTTCCTGTATTGGCAGATGTTCAAAACCATCCTTTGGCTTTTCTTCTGCTATGCTGTTTTCCGGTGGCACCACAGTCTCAACTGGCGATGCGTTTGGCAGTGAAGCACTTTGTGCTAATTTCATGGTAGCATGCCGGTCATCTTCCTGTTCTAGCGCCTCTTTTACAGCCGCATATACAGCCGAAAACACCTCGGTTTCGCTGGCAAACCGCACCTCTGTTTTGGCCGGATGCACATTCACATCCACAAGCTCTGGCGGCATTGTTAAAAACAAAATGCACCCCGGAAACCGCCCATGCATTGTTTTTTTACGATACGCTTGCTCTAATGCCGCCATCATTGTGCGGCTTTTTACAAAACGCCCATTGATGAAAAAAAACTGCATTGAACGGCTTTTACGGCACATATTTGGCCAAGTAA
Source organism: uncultured Oscillospiraceae bacterium (assembly GCA_964370195.1). GTDB lineage: Bacteria > Bacillota > Clostridia > Oscillospirales > Ruminococcaceae > JAAYCI01. The sequence continues at coordinate 21,226 of CAYJIH010000015.1, read as the reverse complement.
CAAGCCCTTGCACACTATAAGGTGGTTTTTGGTATTCTGTAAAAAAGAGCCCTTTTGCAAACTCTTTTCCCAAAACAGCATATGCTGCCGATGTTAAATTGTCCTCGCCCGGTGTGTGAAACACTTCTTTCCCATCACGCAGGTATCGCACAGCTACTTCCGGGTGCGAAAGAGCCAGCCGGCCCACCAATTCCGTTACAAACGCTGCTTCACTTGCATCTTTTTTCAAAAATTTCATGCGTGCCGGTGTATTGTAAAATAAATCTCGTACAGAAAATGTGGTGCCAAGTGGGCGCGCTGCCTCACTAAGCTCTATTTCAACGCCGCCTTCAATTTTATACAAACATGCATCGTCATCCTCTTTTGCATGTGTTAAAAGCTCCACCCTAGAGACGCTGGCAATCGAAGCCAACGCCTCTCCTCGAAAGCCAAGTGTTGCAATGGCATCCAAATCGTTTTCGTTTTTCACCTTGCTCGTTGCATGGCGCAAAAAAGCAAGTGGAACCTCTTGTGCCAAAATGCCACCACCATCATCTTGCACACGAATCAACCGCACCCCACCTTGTTCTATCTCCACTTCCATATGCCTTGCACCGGCATCAATGGAATTTTCCATCAATTCCTTCACAACAGAGGCAGGGCGCTCTACCACCTCGCCTGCGGCTATCAGTTCTGCTGTATGGGTATCCAGCACACGTATGGGCATTGCGTTCTCCTCTCGGCCTCTTTGGCAAAATATACTTTAAACCAGCAAATCTTTTAATTCATACACAAGCGTTAGCGCCTCTAGTGGTGTTAATGTTTCTGGATCCACCGCGCGCAGTTTTTCCAGCATTTCCGAAGGTGCTGCTGCTTGCTGCAAACTATCAAGCGATTCAAAATCGAGCTGTGTTACCGGAACGGTTAGCTTGCTTGTGGCCTCCAGTGCACGAAGCACTTCTTTTGCACGTGTTACAACAGCCGGCGGCAAACCTGCTAGTTTCGCCACCTGTATGCCGTAACTATCATCGGCAGGGCCACGCACAATTCTGCGTAAAAACGTAATATCATCTCCACGTTTTTTCACGGCAATGTTGTAGTTTTTTACACCGTCAATTGAATTTTCCAAATCGGTCAACTCATGATAGTGGGTTGCAAACATCGTTTTACACCCAGGGCCAAGGTCTGTATCTGCAATATACTCCACCACAGCTTGTGCGATGCTCATGCCGTCAAAAGTAGAAGTTCCACGCCCAATTTCATCCAAAATCACCAAGCTTTTTGAAGTGGCCTCCTGCAAAATTTCGGCCACCTCCGTCATTTCCACCATAAATGTCGACTTGCCCGCCGCCAAATCGTCGGAGGCACCCACACGTGTAAACACAGCGTCACACACGCCCACCGTGCACCGCTCTGCCGGCACAAAACAACCAATTTGCGCCATGATAACAAGCAGCGCCGTTTGGCGCATATAGGTGGATTTACCGGCCATGTTGGGGCCTGTGATCACCTGCATACGATACTCATCCTCATCAAGTTTTGTATCGTTTGGCACAAACGGGGTGCCCTTTTGCATTTTTTCCACCACCGGATGACGCCCTTGTACAATATCCACAAGGCCCCGTTCGTTTACATCGGGGCGGATATATCGGCCTGTCACTGCCGCCTGTGCAAAACAAGCAAGCACATCAATTTTTGCCAAACAATCGGCTGTTTTTTGGATGCGAACTTGCATTTCGCTCACTTGATCGAGCAATGTTTTATACAATTCTCTCTCTAAAACGGCCAATTGCTCGCCTGCACGCAAAATGCGTGTTTCAAGCGTTTTTAGCTCCTCTGTAATATATCTTTCACCGTTTGTAAGCGTTTGCTTCCGCACAAAATATTGCGGCACTTGGTCTACAAATGATTTGCTTACCTCAATATAATAACCAAACACTTTATTGAACCCAATTTTAAGCGTTCGAATGCCTGTCTCTTCTTTGAGTCGTGCCTCAATTTCCGCAAGCAAACTGGTGCCACCATTGTGAATATCGCGCAGTTCATCCACTGTTTCTGAAAACCCGTTCCTGATGTATCCTCCATCTTTTACAGTGGCCGGTGGCTCGTCTACCAGTGTAAATGCAATCAATTGTGCCACATCACTCAGTGGGTCCATTCTACAACACATCTCCTGCAAGTTCGGACAAGAAAACGCTTGTAATCGCTCAATGATGCCCGGCAAGCGCATGCATGTAGCTGCAAGGGCCGTCAATTCTCTTGGAGCCGCAGTGCCAAACACAGCACGCGTTAGCAAACGCTCAATATCAAATACATGGCCCAATTCTTCACAAATTTCAAGGCGTTGCACCGTATTTTCCGCAAGTTCTTCCACTGCATCCAACCGTGCATTGATGGCCGAGGCATTTAAAAGTGGACGCTCAATCCAGTGGCGCAACAAGCGTTTTCCCATGGCAGTTTGCGTTTGGTCTAGCACCCAAAGCAAACTGCCCTTTTTTTCTTTACCACGAAGCGTCTCTAAAAGTTCCAAATTGGCAAGGCTTGTCATAGGCAAGCTCATGTAGCGCTCTTCTTCCTCATGGCGCACATGTTTCAGCCGCTCTACACCGTTTTTTTGCGTACGATATAAGTAGGCAATCAACGCCCCCAATGCCGCAAAACCCGGTGCCCCTGCTTCTAATTGCACAGCATTTTGCAGCTCTTCCCCAAAATGCTGCAACAAAAGTGGCTGTGTTTTTTCTTTCAGAAAATCTTCATCATCCAACAAATCCACACTCACATGGGCTGCCAATTGCTCTTTTATGAAATTGGTTATCTCTTTATGGTCTAATATTTCGCTGTTGAACAAAATTTCACTTGGAAAAAACCGCGAAAGTTCGCTACATATTTGTTTATCAATGCGCTTGCCTTCTAAAAAAACGGTATGGATAGAACCTGTGGATACATCGGCAAAACAAAGGCCTGCAACATTTTTTTGAATATAAACACACGCAATATAGTTGTTTCTGTCATCTGAAAGCATCGAACTTTCCACAACGGTACCCGGTGTTACAACACGCACAACGTCTCGCTTTACAAGACCTTTTGATAAAGCTGCATCCTCCACCTGTTCGCAGATGGCCACTTTATACCCTTTTTCGATAAGGCGTTTTGTGTATGCTTCTGCCGAATGATGTGGCACGCCACACATGGGGGCCCGTTCCTCCAGGCCAAAATCTTTGCCCGTCAAGGTAAGTTCTAGCTCCTTAGAAGCCAAAACTGCATCATCAAAAAACATCTCATAAAAGTCTCCCACGCGGAAGAACAAGATTTTATCCTTATTTTTTTCTTTGATGTCGATATATTGTTCCAACATCGGAGACGGCTTTGCCACAGACTTTCACCCCACTTATTACACGATACAAATAAATCCCCGCTTTGCCAAAACCGACGATGGCTTTGCCCAAAAACGGGGGTTGTTCTCTCTATAAATTCCGTTTTTTGCTTGCGCTACAAAACGAATTATACTTACAGAAAATTGCCCACTTTCTGCTTATTTCTAGCAACCACCACACGAGCCACAGCTACCACCACAGCTGGCTTGAGGCTGTGGTTTTTGCACTTGCATGGGGTCTTCCCCGTCCACTGCTGCATTCATAATGGCATTTACATACATCATAAACTCTTCAATTTCATCTTTTGCCTCATTATACGCTTGCATATTGGCATTTCCCATGATGCTCGCATATAAATTGTTGATGCGCTCTTCCAGTGCATCCGTATGTTCACTGTCGCTATCTTCTTTTTGCATCTCTCTATTTAACTCCATACGTGCGGCACTAAAATCGCCCAGCATGGTTTGCAAGTTTTTGTCGTCATCATTTGCTTTTTTGGCTGCCTCTAATTTTTGATAGCAAGCTTCGCTTTGAAAAGCCACCGCTGCCTCTTTAAATTTTAAAATTGCCTGTTCCATAACCTTGCTCCTTTATCTATTGTTTTATTTCACAAGTTCACCTGACAGCATAGCCCCTTTTAGCTCGTGCACACACACGTTTACAAAACTACCAAGCAAAGCTTTATCTGCCGGAAATTCGCACAGCATATTGTTGTCTAGCCGGGCCGTTAGGTTGCCTTCTGTGCGTCCTTCGCCTTCCACAAATGCCCGAAATGTTTTCCCAATCCATTGTTGTGCCAGCTCTTTTAGCACCTCTTCTTGCACCTGCAAAATTTGGGCAATGCGGTCGCTTTTTTCAGCATGCGGTGTGGGGTCTTTCAATTCGGCTGCTTTTGTACCGGGCCGTTTTGAATAAATAAATGTAAACAGCTGGGTAAATTTCACCTGCCGTATTAATTTCATGGTCTCTTCAAAATCCGCTTCGCTTTCACCGGGAAAACCCACCATAATGTCTGAGGAAAAGGTCATCTGTGGGCATTTTTCTTTCGCATACCGAATTAGGCCCAAATACTCCTCTGCTGTATAATTGCGGTTCATACGCGATAGGATATCATTCGAGCCAGACTGCACCGGAAGATGCAAATGTTTACACAAATTTTTATTGTTTGCCATTGTGTCAATCATTTTGCGCGTGGCATCTTTTGGGTGGCTTGTCATAAACCGAAGCTGATATTCGCCCGGTGTTTTGCAAAGCTCATTTAATAAGTCGCTAAAATCCGTGCTTTCTTCAAGCCCTTTTCCATAAGAGTTAACATTTTGACCAAGCAAGGTAATTTCTTTATACCCCGCTTGCACCAACCCTTGAAATTCTTTTAAAATATCGGCCGACGCACGGCTTCTTTCGCTGCCGCGTACCAATGGCACAATACAATAAGAACAGTGGTTATCGCACCCATACATAATTGGCAAGAAAGCCTTATACTGGGAGTCTCGATGTTGCGGAACATCCTCCACCACCTCTTTACGAAGTGCAGGCAACCGCAATGCACGTTTTCTTGTGGTCAAGCGCTCTGCCAAGATATTCGGCAATAAATCCACAGCGTTTGTGCCTAAAATCAAATCCACATACGGGTAACTTGTGCGCAGTTTATCCACTGTGCTTTTTTCTTCGGCCATGCAACCACAAACCCCAATAATCAAGCCGGGTTTTGCCACTTTCAGCACCTTTAAGGCACCCAAATTTCCGTACATACGTTGTTCAGCATGTTCGCGCACTGCACACGTATTAAATAAAATCAAATCTGCCTCTGCCGGCTCTTGTGTTAACACAAAACCAACATCCAAAAGTACACCTTTTAATCGTTCTCCATCATTTACACTTTGCTGGCACCCAAAACTACGTACATACGCTTTTGGTATGCCTCGGTAATGTGCCCGAAGCACACCTTCTGAACGGATATTTTTTTGATACTCTACTCGCTTCACGTTAGTGCCTTTTCCCTCTCTGAACAACTGCTACTCTATGACGAAGTCTACTTTCTTTATTATACCTGAATTCACACACACTGACAAGGCTTATATTTTTAGTTTTTTGGGAGCAACGGTGCCAGATATTGCCCCGTAAAGGAAGCTTTCACTTTGGATACTTCTTCCGGCGTACCTTGTGCTACAATTTCGCCCCCTTCACTACCACCTTCCGGCCCTAAATCAATCACATGGTCGGCGCGTTTAATCACATCTAAATTGTGCTCGATGATGATGATGGTGTTGCCTGCATCCACCAGTTTATCTAGCACTTTTAAAAGCTTATTCACGTCCTCTATATGCAAGCCTGTGGTGGGCTCGTCTAAAATATACACCGTTTGCCCTGTGCTGCGTTTGGCAAGCTCTAACGCCAATTTTACACGCTGTGCTTCGCCACCAGACAGTGTTGTAGCACTTTGCCCAAGGCGAATATAGCCAAGGCCCACATCCACAAGCGTTTTAATTTTTCGGTGAATTTTAGGGATATTCTCAAAAAAGGCAGCCGCTTCTTCCGCCGTCATTTCCAATACATCATGAATGGTTTTCCCACGGTAATGCACTTCCAATGTTTCGCGGTTATAGCGTGCACCTTTGCACACTTCGCAAGGCACATAAATATCTGGCAAGAAATGCATTTCAATTTTTAAAATACCGTCGCCTTCGCAAGCTTCACATCGCCCACCTTTTACGTTAAACGAAAAACGACCCGGGCCATAGCCACGCATTTTCGCCTCTTGTGTTTGCGCAAACAAAGACCGTATATCGGTGAAAACACTCGTATAGGTTGCTGGGTTCGAGCGCGGCGTGCGCCCAATAGGACTTTGGTCAATGCCAATCACCTTGTCTACCCATTCCTCTCCACGAAGCTCTTCGTGTTTTCCCGCAAACACACGTGCACCGTTTAAGTCGGCTGCAAGGCGCTTGTATAAAATCTCATTCACAAGCGACGATTTTCCAGAGCCTGAAATGCCCGTCACGCATGTCATCACACCTAGAGGAAACGCCACGCTAACATTCTTTAAGTTGTTTTGTGTAGCCCCCACCACTTCTAGCGTGTGTCCATTTCCACTGCGTCTTTTTTCCGGCACTTTAATTTTCTTTTTCCCACTTAAATAACGCCCTGTCAAACTACGTTCTTCACGCTCAATATCTTCTAGGCTGCCGCAAGCCACAAGCTCGCCACCATGCACGCCGGCGCCGGGGCCTATATCCACAATATAGTCGGCCGCGCGCATGGTTTCCTCATCATGCTCTACCACAATCAGTGTGTTACCAAGATCGCGCAAACGCAGCAACGTCGCAATTAGTTTTGAATTATCGCGCTGATGCAGGCCAATGCTCGGCTCATCCAGCACATACAAAACGCCGGTAAGTGCACTGCCAATTTGTGTAGCCAAACGAATGCGCTGGCTTTCGCCACCGGAAAGGCTGGCCGCCCCACGCGCCAATGTTAGATACCCAAGCCCTACACTTTGCAAAAATCCCAGTCGCTCTCCTATTTCTTTTAGCACACCATCACCAATCATGTGCTCTCGCTCGCTTAATTGTATGGCTTTAAAAAACAAAATTGCTTGTACCACGCTTTTGTCTGTTAGCGCACTGATGTTTATGCCGCCCACTGTCACTGCCAAACTGGCCGGTTTCAAGCGCTGGCCATGGCAGCTTGGGCATTCTACGCCACGCATACACTGGGCAATTTCTTCGCGCATCCACTCACTGTTGCTTTCGCGAAAGCGTCTTTCAAGGTTTGGAATGACACCTTCAAAATCAGTATTATACACACCGGAGCCAAATTCATTTTCACGGTGCATCTTTAATTTTTTTCCCTTTGTGCCATACAAAATGGCATCCACCGCTTTTTTGTTCATTTCTTTAATCGGTGTATCCAGTGTAAAGCCATATTCCTTAGCAAGCCCAAGATAATACATCTCACTAATAGAACCTTCCGCATAATGCCACCCACTGGCTTTCACGGCTTTTTCGCGCAAAGACAAGCTTTTATTGGGAATAATCATATCCGGATCCACCTGCATAAACGTGCCAAGACCTGTGCATGTTTCGCATGCGCCAAACGGGTTATTGAACGAAAACATCCGTGGGCTTAATTCTTCAATCGAGATCCCATGCTCTGGGCACGCATAGCTTTGGCTAAAGTGCAACTCTTTTCCATCCACCACCGAAATGGTTACCAGCCCGCCTGTAAGTGCAATGGCCGTTTCAATCGAATCGGCCAAGCGGCTGCGCACATCATCATTGAGTACCAAACGGTCTACCACAATATCCACATTGTGCTTTTTATTTTTGTCTAGCGTAATTTCCTCTTCTAAATCATAAATATCGCCATTAACGCGCACACGTGCAAAGCCACCACGGCGCGCTGCTTCAAACTCCTTTTGCTGAGTGCCTTTGCGCAGGCGCACCACAGGTGCCAAAACCATAAAACGGCTTCCCTCTGGCAATTTAAGCACGTCGTCCACCATTTGATCCACCGTTTGCTGGCTGATTTCGCGCCCACAAACCGGACAATGCGGAATACCGATGCGCGCATACAAAAGCCGCAAATAATCATAGATTTCTGTTACAGTGCCCACCGTAGAGCGTGGGTTTTTGCTTGTTGTTCGTTGGTCGATTGAAATGGCTGGGCTCAGGCCTTGAATATCATCCACATCCGGTTTTTCCATTTGCCCCAAAAATTGGCGTGCATAGCTCGACAAACTTTCTACATACCGTCGCTGGCCGTCGGCATAAATGGTATCGAATGCGAGCGAAGATTTTCCCGAGCCGGAAAGGCCCGTCATCACAATCAATTTATCGCGCGGTAAAGTTAAATCAATATTTTTTAAGTTGTGCTCTCTCGCACCTTTAATGATAATTTGGTCGTTTGCCACTTGTATCTCCTTATTTCTTTTCCCAGTACGGTTTATTTCCCTTTCGGCTTTTGCGTGTTTGTTTTGGTTTATTTGGCTCATCGCCACCGGTCATCGCTTCACCGCTACGAACTTTTTCAATACGATCACGCAAAAAGGCTGCGTGCTCAAACTCTAGCATTTTTGCCGCTTCTTTCATCTCACGCGTTAAGCGTGTAATAAGCTGTTCGCGCTCGGCACGGCTAAGACGGCGACTTTGTTTTTCGCCTTCCACCTCTTGCGAAATCTCAATCATGTCTGCAATTTCTTTTACGATTGTTTTAGGCGTAATGCCATGTTTTTCGTTATATGCTTGTTGTATTTCACGGCGGCGCTCTGTTTCGCTCAACGCTTGCTCCATGCTCGGTGTTACGGTATCTGCATATAAAATAACTACCCCGTCTGCATTGCGCGCCGCACGGCCAATGGTTTGCACAAGGCTCGTGGTGCTGCGCAAAAACCCCTCTTTGTCTGCATCCAGCACAGCCACCAAAGACACCTCCGGTAAATCAAGCCCCTCTCTTAACAAGTTGATACCCACAATCACATCAATGGCCCCTGCACGCAAATCACGAATGAGCGCCATTCGCTCAAACGTATCCACTTCATGGTGCATGTATTTTACTTTCACACCGTATTCGTCCAAATATTCTGTTAAATCCTCGGCCATCTTTTTTGTCAATGTTGTAACAAGGGTTCTCTCATTGCGCTCAATGCGTACGTTGATTTCACTCAGCAAATCATCAATTTGCCCCTCTACCGGCTTTACCACCACCACGGGGTCTACAAGGCCTGTAGGACGAATGATTTGCTCTGCAATTTGTGTAGAGTTTTCGCGCTCGTATGCGGCGGGTGTTGCCGAAACAAAAACAGTTTGGTTCACCTTGTCCCAAAATTCATCAACACGAAGTGGGCGATTGTCGAAGGCCGAAGGCAAACGAAATCCAAAATCCACCAATGATTTTTTGCGTGCATAATCGCCACCATACATCGCGCGTAGCTGTGGCAACATCACATGGCTTTCGTCCACAAACAATAAAAAGTCATCCGGGAAATAATCAAGCAATGTAGTGGGGATAGAACCCTCCTCACGTCCACTTAACACACGCGAATAGTTTTCAATTCCTTTACACATTCCCACTTCTGCCAGCATTTCCATATCATAATTTGTGCGCTGGGCAATGCGCTGGGCCTCAATCAATTTCCCCTCTTCGGTGAAAATTTTCACTTGTTCACTCATTTCATCGCGCAGCTGTGCAATGCCTGTATGCAGTTTATCCGGTGTAACAATATAATGGCTGGCCGGAAAAATGGCAACGTGCTGCAAAATGCGGGTGCGCTCACCCGTTAGCGGTGTTATCTCGCTAATTCTATCAATCTCATCACCAAAAAATTCAACCCGGAACGCCGTGCCTTCTGCATATGCCGGATGAATTTCCACCACATCACCTTTTACCCGAAATTTATTGCGTGTAAAATTAACATCATTTCGCTCATACTGCAAATCCACCAAACGCCGAAGCAACGTATCTCGGCTCATTTGCATCCCCGGGCGCAAACTGATTACCATGCTACGATAATCGATAGGATCTCCCAATGAATAAATACAAGAGACAGATGCAACAATAATCACATCTCGCCTCTCCGACAAAGCCGCCGTTGCACTGTGCCGCAGCCGGTCGATCTCATCGTTAATTTGGCTATCTTTTTCAATATATGTATCACTGGAAGGAATATATGCCTCCGGCTGATAATAATCGTAATAACTTACGAAATACTCCACCGCATTGTCCGGAAAAAACTCCCGAAACTCTGTGCATAGCTGGGCTGCCAGTGTTTTATTATGAGCCAAAACCAAAGTAGGGCGATTGACTTTTGCAATTACATTGGCCATGGTAAACGTTTTGCCACTGCCCGTTACACCAAGCAATGTTTGCGCTTTCTGTCCATCTATAATGCCGGCCGATAACACTTCAATTGCCTGCGGCTGGTCCCCCATTGGCTTATATTCTGATTTTAATATAAAAGAATCCATGGCATCTCCATTTCCATCAAATTAAACAAAGTATACAACAATCTTATCAATACAAATACCATCCACAAATACAAAATCGCATCTGCTCAAAGAATGATTTTCGACCGAAGCATTCTATAGTATACCATAAAAGTATAATAAATTCATGAAAAATTTCAAATTTAACACTAGGAAGCTCCTACACTCATTGTAACGAAATCATTTTAATTTTCTCGTGCAAATCAAAAAATATACTCTTTTGTGGAGTAAACATTTTAATAACGATGCATAACGAAAACCACCCAATCAAAGGATGAAACAGTTGTGTAAACAACGCCCAATCCTACTAATAACGAAGCGTAAAAGAAACCAATCGAATGATATCAACCGGTTTCTTTTACGCTTCGTTCACAAAATCATAATAGAGTGCCTCTGGCTTATTCACACCATTTTTAAAGTATATACACTACTGTTTTTTCTGCCCTTTAAAAATGGTGGACAAAACAAGGCTTTTAGGTAAAATAGGAACCAAACGCAACATAAGGCTTTGCGAGGGAAACAAACCGGCGCGCACCTGCCTTTTCCCAAGCAACATCGCACGATATCCGGCTTTTGCCACAAAAGAGGGCGGGTATGATTTCTCGAAAAGTTTTGTGCCTTCCATTCCGGATGTTTTAGCAAATCCCGTGTCTACCGCACCCGGCAAAAGGGCCGTCACGGTTACCTCTGTATCTGATAGCTCTTGATACAGCGCTTCTGAAAAAGACAAAACATACGCCTTACTTGCGAAATATACTGCTTGCAACGGCCCCGGCATCAATGCCGCTGTAGACGATACATTCAATATCTTTCCTTCGTTTCGCTCAACAAAATCGGGTAGAAACAAGCGTGTCAATTCAGTCAACGCTAAAATATTCACCAAAATCATAGAACGGTCGGCTTCCCACGGGCGTTTATAAAAGTATCCTTGCCCACCAAACCCTGCATTATTAATAAGATAATCAACTTTTATGCCACTTTCTTTTAGTTCATCATACAAGCTCTGCGCTGCACCTTGCTTCGATAAATCTTTTTCTATCACGTGCACCGATGCACTTGTTTCTGCTTCAATTTCAATTTTCACCTGCTCAAGCGCCGCACGATTCCGTGCCACAATTACTAAGTCCCCACCTGCCATTGCATGTATCTTTGCAAACTCTTTCCCAATGCCGCCGGACGCCCCTGTAATGAGTGCTGTTCTCTTTTTCATACTGTGCCTCCCGTCATTTTTATACATTTCCTAGTACAATTGTAGCACTAAATCATTGTTTGGGCAATGCGCCTTGCATAAAACTTAAATCATACAACAAAAAACCACCTTTTGCATTCGGTGGTTTTTTTATGATTTTCATATTCTTTATGAGGATGCAGCCACTTTCGCCTTCGATTTCGAACCGGCCATCAAAAGACCAATTTGCTCAACCGTGGCTTCATTCGCTTGCATTTCGCCCATAATCTTACCGTCAAAAATAACGCCAATACGATCCGAAAGAGACATAACCTCTTCAAGTTCTGTTGAAACGAGTAATACGGCTTGGCCTGCATCACGCGCTTTTACAATTTGCTTATGAATAAACTCAATCGAGCCTACGTCCACACCACGTGTTGGGTGCATTGCAATAAGCAAGTTTGGCTTTTTGTCAAGCTCACGTGCCACCACAACTTTTTGCTGGTTGCCTCCGGATAAAGAACCAAATACAGCCTCTGAATTTCGTGGACGAACATCAAACTCTTCTACAAGGCGATCTGAATATTCTGAAATTTTATTCCAGTTCATAAAGCCGTGTTTGCAGTATTCATCTTGACGATAAATATGCATCATCATATTCTGTTTGATTGACATGTCCATGATAACGCCAAAGCCGTGTCTATCTTCCGGAATATGCCCCACACCTGTTTCCAGCACTTTTCTAGGGGAGAATTTGCTTACATCTTGCCCACAAATTTCTACCGTGCCACCTTCTTTAGGCAGAAGGGCCATGATGCTTTTTATAAGTTCACTTTGGCCGTTTCCGTCAACACCTGCAATGCCATAAATTTCGCCGGCATGTATCTGCATCGATAAACCTTCAACTGCCATCGTGCCCGTAACACCTTTCACGTGCAAATCATCTACGCGCAGCACCACATCACCGGGCTCTTTATCAGCTTTGTCCACTTGCAAAAGTACTTTTTTGCCCACCATCAGCTCGGCCAGCTCTTGCTTATTCGTATCCGCTGTTTGCACCGTGCCCACCACTTGGCCATTGCGCAACACAGTTACACGGTTACTAATTCGCATTACTTCATTCAACTTGTGGCTGATAAAAATAACCGATTTACCCGATTTGATCAGCTGGTCTACAACCAAGAAGAGCTCTTCTGTCTCCTGCGGTGTCAAAACAGCCGTAGGCTCATCCAGTACAAGCAAATCACATTCTTTATACAAAGCTTTAATAATCTCCACGCGTTGCTGCTGCCCCACGGTTAAATCTTGCACCTTTGCATACGGGTCTACTTGCAAATGATATTTTTCAGACAGGGCCAGAATATTATCTGCCACCTGTTTTGTATCCATAAGAATTCCACGATTATCATCCGTGGCCAAAATAATGTTTTCCACCACTGTAAGCGGTGTAACCAACATAAAATGCTGATGCACCATGCCAATTCCATGTGCAATGGCACTTTTGGGGTTTTTAATTGTACATTCTTCACCGTTCCAGAATATTTGCCCGCTATTCGGTTGCAAAATTCCGTACAATATGTTCATCAAGGTGCTTTTTCCTGCACCATTTTCTCCAAGCAAAGCCAACACTTCGCCTTTATGCACATGCAAATTAATATCTTTATTCGCATGGTTGCTTGGGGGAAATATTTTATTGATTTCTGATAATTTTAATAAAATGTTGTCACTCATGTTGCGCCTCATTCCTTCACAACGAGTATAAATTTATTGGGGCGGACGGAAGCCGCCCGCCCCGCATTTTTACTGAATTTAATTTGTTAAATTATGCTGTTAGTTCTACTTCGATTTCGCCGCTGGCAAGTTTTGCAGAAATGTCGTCAAGTTCTGCCATTTGCTCTTCCGTAATTGGATAATCGCGGAAATCAGCAAGGCCTACAACGCCTTCTTCAACACCAAATTGATAGCCAATGGCTTCAATTTCGCCATTCATGTACAGCTCGGTGGCAACCACCATAGCGTCACTTAAGTTCGAAAGTGCCGAAGTGATGGTTTGCTCTGGCAATACTTCGTATTGGTCATCGATAGCACCAATCATCCATACGCCTTCGCCTGCTTCGCCAACTGCTTCAAACACACCAAGGCCGGCAGCGTTTGCGCTGTGAGAAAGCACGTCAGCACCTTCCGAAATCATCGAAGCGGCCAATTGTTTTGCTGGAGCCGGATCGTTGAAGTCGCCTGTGAAGTTTGTAAGCACAGTAGCGTCTGGGTTAATATACAGTGCGCCTTGCTCAAAACCATCAATAAATGCTGTGATGGAAGGGATTTCGCCGCCGCCGATGGCGCCAACTACACCACTTTGAGACTGTTGTGCTGCAACAGCACCAGCCAAGAAGCCTTGTTGGTCGTTGCGGTTTTGAAGGCCAGCCACGTTTGGCTCTTGGCTAATATCGGAGCTTGTTACAAAGAAGAATGTATCCAAATAGTCAGGAGCAACAGTTGTGGCAACTTCGCCAAACTCAAAACCATGGCCAATGATGATATCAAAGCCAAGATCTGCATAGCCACGATATACTTCTTCTAAGTCAGCTGCTGCTACACTCTCTGTAAAAGCAACTTCAGCGCCCAGTTCTTCTTCAATTTTTGTAAGACCTGCGTATGCGCTTGCGTTCCAACCTTGGTCATTGATAGGGCCTGTCATAATGAGTGCAACTTGAAGGGCTTCACCATCTGCAGCTGGCTCTGCATCGCCTGCAGCTTCGCTTGCTGCCATGCTACCTGCAGCCTCTGATGCAGCCGGTGCTGCTTCACTTTCAGCTGTGCCGCCACATGCTGCCAGTGCAAACATCAGTAGTGCTACCAAAGAAATACTTAGAAACTTTTTCATGTTTACCTCCTAAAGAAAACATTTTTTTATTTAGACAAAATCCAACAAAACGTTGGATTTTGGCCTAACAATTTTCTTGCCGATAGGCGTGTAATAAGTGTCAACACATGCTACGGCTCCTAGAATGTTCCCGGTTAGTACTCAACACCTTCAATGGTAATTTCTCCGCTACCCAATTGTTCTTGAATGGCCTCAAGTTCTGCCAGGTTTTCCTCAGAAATTGGGTAGTCGCGGAAATCGGCTAAATATACAACGCCTTCATTAACGCCAAAGGCATAGGATGTTGCCTCAATCGTACCGTCTTGCACAAGTTCTGCTGCCAGCACAATAGCACCGCCCAGTTGGCTCATTGCCGATGTAATGGTGCGTTCTGGGGAAAGCTCGTATTGGTCATCAATAGCACCAATGATACGCACATTCTCAGCTGCTGCATTCACAGCTTCAAACACACCAACACCAGAGGCATCCGCATCATGTGTAATAATGTCAGCGCCTTCTGCAATCATTGCTTCTGCCATTTGTTTTGCAGCTGCCACATCTTTAAAATCACCTGTGTAGTTTGCTAATACTTGCACGTCCGGGTCAATGTAGGCAGCACCTTGAATAAAGCCTTCCACGTAAGCTGTAATCGATGGGATTTCCATGCCACCTACACAGCCCACAATGCCTGTTTCTGTTTCCATCGCTGCCAAAGCACCTGCTAGGAAGCCTTGCTGGTCATTGCGGTTCATAAGGCTTGCCACATTGGGAGCTTGAGAAATATCTGTACTGGTAATGGCAAAAAATGTCTCTGGGTAATCTTCTGCCACAGCCATGGCAGATTCACCAAATTGGAAGCCGTGGCCAACAATCAAATCATAGCCCATATCGGCATAGCCACGGAATACTTCTTCATAGTCAGATGCGTCTACGTTTTCAGAAAATTGAACTTCTGCGCCAAGTTGTTCTTCAATTTCCATCAGCCCGCGATATGCCTCAGCATTCCAGCCTTGGTCATTGATAGGCCCGCCCATGATTAGGGCCACTTGCAACGGTTCTCCATCTGCTGCCGGCGCTGCACTATCTGCTGCCTCGCTTGCTGCCATGCTGCCTGCAGCCTCTGATGCAGCCGGCGCTGCCTCACTTTCAGCTGTGCCGCCACAGGCTGCAAGTGCAAACATCATCAATGTTGCTAAAGAAAGACTAAGAATTTTTTTCATACCATACCCCTTTTAACGTGTATATTATTAACACAAAAATGAATGTAACTCATATTTTGTGTCAATTCTTTGCTGACAGGTTGAATTAAAAAATTATCCTTCTAGTTCTTCTTGAATTGTCAATTCAATCTCACCGTTACGCAATTGCTCTACTACATCCTCTACAACTGCTCGATTTTCATCAGAGATTGGATAATCGCGGAAGTCTGCAACCGACACCGTTCCTTCAGCCACACCATAATTATAAGCAATTGGCTCTAATTCGCCTTCTTGTAACATTATGGCCGAATGTAAAATGGCATCACTCATTGCATTCATTGCCGATGTGATTACCCTATCCGGTGCCAAGTCGTACTGATCATCAATGCAACCGATAATGCGAACCCCTTCCGGAGCTTCATTCACCGCTTCAAAAACACCAAGGCCAGCTGCGTTCGCATCATGCGATAAAACGTCCGCGCCCTCGTCAATCATGGCTTGTGCCATCTGTTTTGCTGCAGCAGTGTCATCATTGTTTCCAATCGAGCTTGTAAGCACTTCAATTTCAGGATCAATGTGTGCCACACCTGCCTCAAAGCCATCTTGGTATGCCGTGATGGGTGGCAATTCTGCACCGCCAACACTGCCAACCACACCAGTCTCTGTTTCCAAGGCTGCAACAACACCTGCTAAAAAGCCCATTTCGTCATTTTTGTTTTGTAAGCCGCATAAATTGGGTTCCTGATGCGCACTTGTACTTGTAATGACAAAAAACGAATCCGGATATTGTGGAGCAACTGCCATTGCGGCATCTACAAACTGGAATCCATGACCTAAAATCATGTCGTATCCAAGCTCTGCATAACCACGAAACAGCTCTTCGTAATCGGAAGCTTGCACATTTTCTGTAAATGTAACTTCTGCGCCAAGTTGTTCTTCAATTGCCATAAGGCCTTCATACGCCTTTGCATTCCAGCCCTGGTCGTTAATTGGGCCAGGCATCAGCATCGCTACAGTAAGAGCGTCGCCCTCTGTTCCACCGGCTGCTTCGCTCGTTGCTTCTCCACCCGATTCTACGGCTGAAGCTTCCGCTTCGCTTATAGTTGCTTCCGATGATGCGCTTGTACTAGAGCAAGACATGAACAAAATGCTCATCAGTGTTAACACCAAAAACAAACTTAAAAATTTTTTCATCCCAATAACCCCTTTTCTCAACTGAATTGTGCAAATATTCCATATTTGCATTTGAAATGCATTAGAATCCCCTGATATGGAAAATGCTCTTTTTTTCAATTAACTGAGTTCGATACGGTTTTGTTCTGAAACAAGCATACAATTTGTTTTATTACAAAGTGATAGAGTTTTACAGTTTTTTGTACGGTTTGCCCAATGCTGCCGGCTCGCCAGATTTTTTTACAAAGAATACCAATGCTACAATGGTCAACACGTAAGGAATCATCTGCAAGAACTGGATCGGAACCGGGCTATCCAATGCAGCCAAACGGAATTGCACTGCAGAACCTAGGCCAAACACCCACACAGCTAAAAGCACACCCACAGGCTGATAACGGCCAAATGCCACCGCTGCCAGCGCAATGTATCCACGGCTTGCTGTCATTTCTTCCGAGAAGGTGTTCAAAAGGCCTGTGGAAAGATACGCACCACCAAAGCCAATTACCATAGCACCAAACAAAGTGCTGAGGTAGCGAATTTTATACACATTAAGGCCCACACTGTCAACTGCCAGCGGGTTTTCACCCACAGAGCGAATCATCAGGCCCTGTTTTGTTTTTCTAAAGAACCACATTAAAACAAATGCCAGCGCAATACCTATAAACACCGGCATAGCCAACCCTTCGAAAAGTGGTTCAAACCCATTGATAGAAACCACTGTGGTGTTCACACCAAACCCAAGACGATAAAGTGTTGTTGTAAGGCCCACAGCCAAAATATTCATGGCCACGCCCACAACCACTTGGTTTGCACGCAGATGAATAACAAACAAACCAAATATTAAGCCGTAAACACCTGTTGCAACCATGGCAAACAAAGCGCCAAGCCATGCATTTCCAAAAAGAACCGTTCCTGTATAACCAAAGAAGGTACCCACCAACAACATTCCCTCAGCCCCGATATTGATAACACCGGCCGATTGCATAATCAAAATCCCAAGTGCCGCAAACATGATGGGAGTTGAATATCGAAGCGTGGTTAAAATTAAATCTAAAATAATATCCATTGTTGTTTACGCTCCCTTCTTCACAGAGGCTTTTTTACTTCTTATCCGTAAAAAGTCTACAAGTACGAATAAGATTACAAGTCCTTGTACAATGCCTGTTATGGCCGACGGTACCCCTTCTGTCATTTGAATACGGTTACCGCCTGTACGTAAAGCACCAAATAGAACAGATGAGAACAAAATACCCGGGGCAGAGTTGCTGCCTAGCAAGGCCACCGCAATGCCGTCAAACCCGAAGCCGGAAGAGAAACCTTCCTTCAAGCGTAATTGGTTGCCCAAAATTTCAAGTGTGCCAGCCATGCCGCCAAGCCCGCCAGACACCACCATGGACATCATAACCACACGTTTCACGCTCATGCCGGCATACGCACCCACATTGTTGTTTTTGCCCACAACACTCATCTCATAGCCCATTTTTGTGCGCGACCAGTAAATGTAGTAAACAACCAAAAGTAACAGTGCAAAAACGAAGCCCCAGTTCAGACGTGTATCCTCAATAAGCAGCGGAATTTGTGCACTTTCTGCCACTGACGCTGTTTGTGGGTTTACACCCTCTGGGTCTTTCATAGGCCCTGTTACCATAAAACCTATAAAATAGATTGCTACATAGTTCATCATTACAGTTGTAATAACTTCGTTCGAACCAAACTGGTTTTTGAAGTAAGCTACAATGCCACCCCAAATACCACCACAGATAAACCCAGCAATAAAACATACCGGTATGTGGATTACCATTGGCAAGTCCAGATAAATACCAGCCGCCGTGCTACCAAGTGCACCCATGTACAATTGGCCCTCGATACCGATATTAACAAGACCACATTTTGCTGCAAAAGCATAGGCAAGACCCACCAAAATGAGCGTGCTTGCTTTAAGCAACGTTTCTGCAATTGCGTTTGTGGTGCCGAACGCCCCTTCAAACATGCTGGCAAAAACACTTATTGGGTTTTTGTCAAGCGCCAGCAAAATAATTGCCACTAAACATAGTGCCACAATGATGGAAATAACAGGGCGTAACACTGCCCTTGCTTTTTCCGCTGTTAGAAAGTTCTTTGTTTTTGTTTGCACAAGTATCTACCCCTTCAAATTCGCGTTAATCACTTACTGTGTTGGCCAGAACTAAATCGGCGAAACGCCCATATTCTATATGATAGATTGGAAAATGGTAAATATGCGGAATCATTAGATGACTATATTACTTGCATCCCCGATTTGTCACTTCATAATATTACCACAAATCTGCACAAAATAACAGTATTGTCAGTATTTTAACATTATCTTTGTGCATTTTATAAAATTTGTATTTCAATTTTTAGTACAATTCACCATAAAGTGTGCGAATTGTTCTTCTTTTGTTCTTAGTTTTGTCACTAAATTGATAGTATTTTGTGCTATCATTAAAAAAATTCAGGTTCCTCTTTTAAATGTATAAAAGAGGAACCTGAAAGAACACTATGCTTCTGATGCAAAAAGCGGAAGTGTTGCGTAAAATTTCGTTGCTTTCACAAGTTCATCAATGGGAAGCATGTCCTGTGTCGAATGGCAAAGGCTTCCGTCGCCAGGGCCATAACCAATCGCCGGAATGCCCATACGGCCACAAAGATGTGTTGCATTTGTGCAGAAATCCCAGCTTCCTACTGTTGGGTCTTCATTGAACATTTCTTTGAATGCGCCAACACCTGCTTGGATAAGCGGATGATCTTCCGGAAGCACCCAAGAAGGGAAGTAATCTACACAAGTAATGTCATATCCGGTGTACGTTGTAACACGCTCTGTGTCGATTTCTGCTTTTACTCCTTCTATATCCTTAAAGAATACGCCAACTTCTGCAAGCAGTTCGTCGATGCTTTCTCCACAGGAGATGCGGCGGTCACATGTGATAACAGCTTCACCCGGAATGGTATTCAGCGATGGAGTTTTGCAATCTACGTTTGTTACCTCGATGGTACCTTTGCCTAAGAACGGGTCTTCCACGAAGTCGTGGAAATTGTGCACTTTTTCCATAATTGGCAGTGCTTTTGCTAGCGCATTGTCTCCACGCCATGCAGCCGATGCATGAGCACAGCGGCCCGGCACTGTGATACGGATCAAAGCACGCCCTTTATGCCCGCGGATTACACGGCCTTCACTCGCCTCGGCCACAACGATAAAATCCGGTTTGATGTCCGGCGCTTCTTTTGTCATAGCTTCTACGCAAGAGCCCTCTACATCCTCTTCCGAAATCGAACCGCTTACCCAATAAGTAAAGCCGTCTTCTAGGCCAAGTGCCTTAATGGCTTTGCCTGCAAACACAAGGCCTGTAAGGCAACCTTTGTCATCCACAGCGCCACGGCCCCAAACAGCTCCATCTTTCACTTGGGCTTCCAGCGGGTTAAAACCCCAGTCTTTCGGGTCGCCCGGATCCACTGTGTCGATGTGTGCATCGCACAAGAACACTTTTGGGCCATTGCCCACACGGCCAAGCACATTGCCCACTTTGTCAATGCGCACTTCGTCGTAGCCGAACTCTTTCATTTTGCCGGCCAGCCACTCAACTGCCGGGCCCTCTTCGTACGTAGGGCTTGGGATTGCGATGAAATCCTTTAGGAATTGCACCATCTCCTCACGGCTTTCGTCTAGGTACGCATTGATCTTGGATAGAGCTTCTTTTCTGTCTGTCATCAATCTTTTCCTCCATTCTTAGAAATGTTTTACAGTTTACGCAGGTCTTTTTTGTGCGTTTTTACTATTATCTACATTTGGGAAATATTTTCCTTGCCAGATAACAATAACTGTACTATAATAATAACATAAATTGTTATAGTGATATAGTGAATTGTTGAAATTTTTAAAAAATTTTTTTTTGAGGGTTTCGGCAATACAATATCAATTTAAATTATTTTTAGGAGGTTATGAATCACTATGGTAACTGGAATGAAAGGCAAGCACTATCTATGTGAACAAGACTGGACAAATGAGGAGCTCGAAACCCTATTGGCGGTAGCTGCTGAGCTGAAAATGCGCTATACACTCGACCTGCCCACCGAATGGCTGAAAAACAAATCTTTGTTTATGCTGTTCTTCGAAGAGTCCACCCGTACCCGCAATGCTTTTGAATGCGGTATGACACAACTTGGTGGCCACGGTAACTACCTAACCCCAAAAGCAACTCAAATCGACCATGGCGAGACACCAAAAGACACAATCGAAGTGCTAAGCCGCATGGGCCATGGCATTGGCGTGCGTAACACCTTAGTAGGTGGCCACAAATGGATGGAAGAGCTTGCAAAATTCTCCAAAATCCCTGTATTCAACATGCAGTGCGACATTTGGCATCCAACACAATCCATTGCTGACCTCATGACCATTAAAGAGAAATTCAACAATGACCTTAAAGGCCGTAAATTTGTTATCAGCTGGACTTCTGCTGGCAACTACATGC
>CAYJIH010000014.1:0-38916 GCA_964370195.1 uncultured Oscillospiraceae bacterium | reverse complement strand
AATGCTTGTGTGGTAACTTCATTCTATCGAATGCTACAAACTATGTCTATTTTTTCGCTTTTTGAAAGTGCGCAATTTATTGTACCTTATCCTTTTGGTTTGAGTTCGCTCGCGCTGTGCGTGTCCTTTAGAAAAAAGTTTGTCCACTTTTCAAAGTGGCGGGGCTTGGGGCAGCGCCCCAAGGTCTTTCCTCTGCCTGGTGCAACGACTTTTTTGACATGCTAATGAAGCCACCTGATTGTCAGGTGGCTTCATTTTATTTGTTAATATGCTAAAAATGAGTGATATACCTACATTTAACGCAAAGCCACATTATCTTCTCCTAATAAGTTTTGTAGCTCGTAAAGCAGTGTTTTATTGTTCTGTGTCCACAGTTTCTGTGGTGCCATTTTCATTTCCCCACTGTCGGCAAAGCGAATGAATACAGGCACATTGCCTTCGTAAATACAAAATAATTCTTCTGCCATTTGATATTGCGGGCTATCTAAGGACGGTACACGAATGAACAACTTCCTCTCTTTATTGTCATTTTCGTATCGATTTTGTACAATTTTCTCACCATTTATATCACGGATTGTCTCGGCCAAAATCTTGGGTTCTTCCTCTTCTTTGCAGCTAATACGCCCACTGATAAGCACAGGGCTATTTTCTTTTACCAAATCACCGGCTGCCATCAACACCTTCGGGAACACCAAAAGTTCCAAATGGCCGCTCAAATCCTCGACCACACAAAATGCCATCATATCATTGTTTTTTGTTGTATGGTATTTCACCTTTACAATAATGCAAACCAAAGAAACTTTCGTTTCATCAATTTTTTCTGCATCCTCTTCCAATAAGCGTTGAATTTGTGTACTTGAATGCTGACGAATGATTTCTTTATATTTATCCAATGGATGCCCCGATAAAAAAAGGCCGCTTACTTCTTTTTCTTGTTGCAAAAGCACCTCTTGCGGATACTCTTCGCAGGCCTGCATATGATACTGTGGTGCATCTTTTGATGTCTCCATTGCATCAAATAAATTCAATTGGCCTTCCACATTGTTTTTTCGGTCATTGTCCACGCTTTTTAAAATCCCCTCAAGAGAAAGCATCATTCCCCTTCGGTTCTTCTCTAAGCGGTCAAATGCGCCACTTTTTATAAAGCTTTCTATGGCGCGTTTATTTACCTCCGGCCCGTGGCTTCCCATTCGTTTGCAAAAATCATATAAAGAGCGAAATTCCCCTTCTTTTTCGCGTTCAATCACCACGAGTTCAATCAGGTGACGTCCCACATTTTTTAGCGCTAGCAAACCATATCGAATGCATGCATCCTCCACGGTAAAGCCCGCTTTACTTTCATTGATATCCGGTGGCAACACAGAGATACCCATGCGCTCGCTTTCTGAAATGTACGAAATCACTTTTCCTGTGAAATCTAAAACACTTGTCGTCAATGCCGCCATAAACTCTTTCGGATAATGACATTTCAAATACGCTGTTTGATATGCCACAATTGCATATGCCGCCGCATGTGATTTATTAAACGCATAAGAGGCAAAGCTGCTCATTTCATCAAAAATTTTGTTGGCCACTTCCGCCGAAATTCCATTTCGTACACAACCGGGGCAGGCATTTTCCTCGTTGTCACTTCCGTATACAAAAACAGAGCGTTGCTGTTCCATCACATCTTGCTTTTTTTTGCTCATTGCACGACGAACCAAATCGGCCTGGCCGTAAGAAAAACCAGCCAATTCCCGAAAAATTTGCATCACCTGCTCTTGATATACAATACAGCCGTATGTCACCTCTAAAATAGGTGCTAATTTTTGTGTACTGTACTGGATATTTTGCGGGTCGTGCCTGTTTTTAATATACAAAGGAATAGAATCCATCGGCCCTGGTCGATACAACGAAATTAAAGCGATAACATCCTCAATATTACATGGCTTTAAGTTAACAAGGGTTTGCTTCATGCCACTGGACTCTAACTGAAATACGCCATCTGTTTCACCAGATGATAAAAGAGAAAACACAGCCTCATCTTCCAAAGAGGCTTTTTCAACTGAGAACGAGGGATCCTGTACGCGTACCATTTTTTCTGCATCGGCAATCACCGTCAATGTGCGCAAACCAAGAAAATCCATCTTTAAAAGACCCAATTCCTCAATGGTCGTCATAGGAAACTGGGTAACAATGGCCCCTTCATTCGTAGAAAGGGGCACGTATTCACTGGCTGCTTTCGGTGTAATAACCACTCCGGCCGCATGGGTAGATGAATGCCGCGGCATCCCTTCCAATTTTTGAGCGATGTCCAACAATTCGCGTACTTCACGGTCTCTTTCATAAGCCTCTGCCAATGGTTTCGACACTTTTAGTGCTTTATTCAGTGTCATTTTTAGCTCCATCGGCACCATTTTTGCCACACCATCTACTTTTTGATACGGTATGTCTAAAACGCGGCCCACATCACGTATGGCCGCACGCGCTGCCATGGTGCCAAATGTAACAATTTGCGCCACATGGTCTGCACCATATTTTCGAACCACATAGTCAATCACTTCACCACGTCGTTCATAACAAAAATCTATATCAAAATCCGGCATAGAAATGCGCTCTGGGTTTAAAAACCGCTCAAACAACAGTTGATAACGCAATGGATCGATGCCTGTAATTCCCGTACAATAAGCGGCAATACTGCCGGCCCCACTGCCACGCCCCGGCCCCACGGAAATGCCCTGCTCTTGCGCATACCGAATAAAATCGGCCACAATAAGGTAATAATTGGTATACCCCATGCGGCTGATAACTTCTATCTCATAGGAAAGACGTTCTATGGCCTCCTGTGGGGGCTGTTCTCCATAACGAGTTTTAAGGCCCACTTCGCAAAGTTTGCGGAAATACAACTCATTGTCTTCCCCATTTGGTGCCTCGAATGCCGGCAACTTTGTTATGCCAAATTCATACTCAAAATGGCACATTTCGGCAATTTTTGCCGTGTTTTCACACGCCTCGGGCCACGCAGAAAACAATGTTTGCATTTCCTCGGTACTTTTTACATAGAATTCATCTGTTTCAAATTCCAGCTTATCTTCATCATTTACAGTTTTTTGCGTTTGAATACATACCAAGATACTTTGCATTTGGGCGTCTTCACGGCATAGATAATGGGCATCATTTGTAGCCACAAGTGGTATGCCGCACTCTTTCGAAAGCCGCACCAAATGTGGCAATGCTGTTTGTTGGTCGGCAAGTCCATGATCTTGAACCTCAATATAATAGCGATCTGCCCCAAACAAATTTTGGTACCATAGTGCGCGTTCTTTTGCTTTTTCGTAATCTCCGCCCAATATTTTTTGCGGAATCTCCCCTGCAAGGCAAGCAGATAAACAAATCAGCCCTTCGTGATATTTTACCAAAAGGTCATCATCGATACGTGGTTTCGAATAAAACCCCTCTGTATACCCAAGCGATACCATTTTAATAAGATTTTGATATCCGATTTCATTTTCGCAAAGAAGCACCAAATGATAATTTCTATCCATGTGGCTTACTTTGTCATGCCGTGTACGGTTTGCAACATACACTTCACATCCAATAATTGGTTTTATCCCGTGTTTTTTTGCCTGTTTATAAAAATCAACACACCCAAACATGGCACCATGATCTGTAATGGCCACCGCGGTTTGGCCCAGCTCTTCAACACGCTTGAACAGGTGTTCAATGCGGCAGGCACCATCTAACAAACTGTATTCTGTGTGCAAGTGAAGATGAACAAATGGTGGCATGGTAATTTCTCCTATCAGGGCAATTCGGCACTTTTCTTTTGTTCCATTTTCGCTTTTTCTTTAATTTTATAAAACCGATGGCTTAAGCCGGATTTTGAAATTGGCTCTTTTGATAAACCCACAAGCTCTGCAAGCGAAACATCCGGATATTGCTTTCTAAGCTGTGCCGCTTGCTGTAAAGGTGGTGCAAGCGCTTGCATGGTTCCGGATTTTTCAAGGCAAGCAATGGCATGTAAAATTTCACGGTTTGCCTGCACCGTTTTATCAATATTGGCTGTTTCACAATTTGTAATTCGGTTTACACGGTTTCGTACATCTTTGTATACTTTTAATTGCATAATTTCTAAAGCACTTTTAGGCGCCCCCATGGTGGTAAGCAAATCTTCCACCATTTCGCTTGCTTTAAAATAAAGCACGTTCACCCCTTTGCGTGTTGCACGCCCCGGCACAAATCCACACTCAATAAATAAGGCCTCTAAATCCTGCGAAAGGCAATAGCGCTGTGTTAAAAACTCAAGGCAATATCCTTTTTTGGGGTTCACTGCCATGCCGGCCACCATAAATGCGGCGGCTATATAATGATGAAAACAACGCTCGCATATAAAAACATCCCGATGAATACGCAGGCTTGTTTCATCACCTGAGTAGCCAAACTGAACCAATGTTTTTTCTATTTCGAAGGGGTCATTTACTTTGAATTCATAGCTGGCATGGTCTTCCCCACGCACATATATTTTGCCACAAATGCCCGCCTGCTGCAGCACCGTTTTAGCCCATTGCGCCACAAAAACACGCTCTGTGTGCAAGGTAAGCACTTTTGTATCAAATGCTTTAGAAAAACAAACCACACCGTAGGCCGCCGCTGTTGCACAGCAGGGTCTTTCAATCACTTGTTCGGCTATTTCTTTCTTTATTTGTCCGGAAAAACTCATCCTTATATCCTTTTACGACTCAATCAGTTGAAATTCTCTCTCCAGTTGGATGCCCGTTTTTGAATAGACGATATCAGCCACTTCATCTGCCAATGTCACAATATCTTGGCAAGTGGCACCGCCCACATTCACAAGAAACCCGCTGTGTTTTTCGCTAACAGCAGCACCGCCCACCTGTTTTCCTTTTAGGCCACATTCATCGATTAGCGCTGCGGCAAATGCACCCGGCGGCCGTTTAAAGGCGCTGCCTGCACTGGGTAAATCTAGCGGCTGTTTGTCTTTTCTTTTTTGCATACACGATTGCATTTTGGCAGAAATATCTTGGGCGCTACCTTCTTTTAAATTGAATTCCGCCCCCAGTATCACCCAGTTTTTCTGTTGAAACAATGTGTGGCGATACCCCATTTTTAATGCTGAAACCGGCAAAGAGCGTTCATTGTAATCTTCATCCAGAATATGCACCAAAGAAAGCACATCGCACATTTCCCCACCATAGGCGCCCGCATTCATATATATGGCGCCGGCCACTGCACCCGGAATGCCATACGCAAACTCTAAACCACTTAAGTCATTTTGCAGGGCCAGTGTGCATAATTTTGATAGCGTAACGGCAGCACCGGCATATATCTGTGTACCATCTCGCTCTAAATTTGCAAACATGCCTTCGCACAGGGAAATAACAAACCCATCATATCCTTCATCTTTAAAAAGAACATTGCTGCCACGGCCTAACATACAATGGGCAATCTTTTGTACACGTGCATACTGAAGAACTTTTTTTAGCTCCTCTATGTTTTTGGGCATGCAAAAAAAAGCGGCAGGCCCCCCTACCTGAAAGCTTGTGTGTTTGTTCAGCGGTTCCCCTTTACAAAAGGCAACCCCAGCTTCCAGTAAGGCCTGTTCCGCTCTTTTTTTATCCCACATAGTTCTTTTCTGTCATTCCTCTCTACGTGTTGTTTAACACTTGTGCCACCTTGCGCCCATGCAATGCCAATTCTTGTTTTAGACGCTGTAAGGAGCTATTTACAACAAGTTCTGGCGGAAAATCAATATCTGCCAGCAAATCCAGTGCCCAGCGGTAATTTTCAAAATCATATAGAGAATGTGCATCCGATGTGACAGCGATTTTAGCGCCGTATCGTTTACAACACAACATCAATTCACGTAAATTTTTCTCATTTCCATGCCGAACTTGTGGCGAATTCCCATTCAACTCCACCACTTTATTCTTTTGGGCAAACACAGGCACCACACGCTCATAATCAAATTTCCAGCGTTCTTCCTCTGCATGTCCTATCATATCAATATAAGGGTTTTCTGCCACACAAAGCCACATATGCGTAGCATCTTGCACGCTTAATGGCTGTATACAGTGTGTATGAAGTGAAGCAATCACCCAATCTAGGCTTTTGAGCAACCACTCGTCCATGTCCAGTCGCCCCTCTTTATCCACTACATTGGCTTCCATGCCCTTTAACAAAATAAAACCATCTTCCACATACGTTGGCATTCGAAGCAAATTGAAAAAATACCACTCGTGTGGAGCATCCGGCATGGCAATGGCATGATCCGTTACGGCCATGCCACGAAGACCAAGCGCACATGCCTTGTCTGTCATTTCTTTTAGGGTAGAAAATGCATGGGTAGAAACAAGCGTATGTGTGTGTAAATCGAAACAAATTGAGATTGGGGATTTTTCACTCACTATAATACAACCTCTTCCGCTTCTGGAATATCATTGGTTAGGCCCAATTGGTTGAGTAGCTCAAATGCTGCATTGTATCCCATGGCTTTTTGACGGTTGTTCATGGCGGCAATTTCCACAATCACAGCCAAATTTCGCCCGGGCATAACAGGGATGATTGTCAATGGAATTTTAAGCCCTAAAATATCAATGGTGTTATTTTCTAAACCGGTGCGGCTATAATTTTTATGTTTGTTCCACGGCTCCAGTTCCACCACAAGGTCAATATTTTCAGTTTTCTTCACAGCACCTGCACCAAAAATACGTCCTACATTGATGATTCCAACACCACGCAACTCAATAAAGTGGCGGATATTTTCCGGTGCTTGGCCATAAATCGTTCGGTTCGACACCCTGCGTAATTCCACAGCATCATCCGCAATCAAGCGGTGTCCACGCTTAAGCAATTCTACAGCTGTTTCGCTTTTACCCACGCCCGATTCCCCTAAAATAAGCACACCTTCGCCATATACTTCCACCAAAACACCATGACGTGTAACGCGTGGTGCTAGCTCTACGCTTAGTAAAGACAGCACGGCATTCATAAATGCAGTGGTAGATTCTGTTGTTGCAAGCAATGGCACCGCGTTGCTTTCGGCTAGCTCTAGCATTTCCGGCATGGGCTCAAGGCCACTTGTAATTACAACAGCCGGTGGCTTTGCATTAAAAAGTGCTTTGATGCGCATATAACGCATTTCATCCGACCGTTTTTGTAAGTATCCCATTTCGGCATTGCCTAAAATTTGAATACGATTTGTTTCAAAAAATTCCTCGTAACCCGTTAATAAAAAGCCTGGGCGGTTCAGCTCCGGGGCCGTAATTTTTATGTCATCTGTATCACACGGCGAATACAACAACTCCATACCAAGTTGTTTTATCAACAACGAAAGTTCCACTTCATAACTGGTCATTCCCTGCTCCTTATGTTGTTTTATAGTTGTAAATCTATACCTTAGTATACTACAATTTGTGTCCTAGTGCAATGAAAAAAGAAGATGCAAAAAGGGAAAACACTTATAATTTTATGCCGTCTTTTTACCCAAGCGATAAGCCCATACGGCGTGCCACTGCAATTAAATCACAATCATTCGTTACTAATTTTGTTTTTCCGGCCACATCAGAAAGCGGATTGCTTACAACCATATTGTTTCGTAAAGCAACCGTTACACCGTACTGCTCATTTTCAATCAACTGTGCAGCGTGCGTGCCAAATTGCGTGGCAAGCAAACGGTCGTACGCAGACGGCGTGCCACCACGCTGAATGTGCCCAGGCACAGCAAGGCGTGTTTGAAACCCTGTCATTTTCTCAACTTCATCTACCAAACGCTCGGACGCATTGGTGTACCCTGCCTCTTTTCGTTTTTCCATCCACTCTTTCCGTTTCATGCGGCTCTCTTCTGTATTGAAGCAACCCTCGGCCACAGCAAGAATGGAAAAGCTTTTTCCGGAAGAATTTCTCTTTTCAATGGCTTTTACCACATTTTCGGTATCATACGGCATTTCCGGAATCAAAATGATATCCGCACCACCTGCAATACCACTATATAATGTAAGCCAGCCCGCTTTGTTGCCCATCAATTCTATCACCATCACACGATGATGGCTGGAAGCTGTGGTATGAATGCGGTCAATCACCTCTGTGGCAATGTCTACTGCAGTATGAAAACCAAACGTAACATCAGTTCCCCAAATATCGTTGTCAATTGTTTTAGGTAAACCAATGATGTTTAGCCCTTCTTCACTAAGCAAGTTGGCCGTTTTGTGTGTTCCGTTTCCTCCAAGACATAACAGGGCATCTAGCTGAATATTTTTGTATGTCTTTTTCATCTCGCTTACTTTATCAACCCCGCCGGATTCTATCACGCGCATCAACTTATACGGTGTGCGTGCCGTGCCCAAAATGGTGCCACCTCGTGTAAGCAAGTTCGAAAAATCATAAGGGGTCATTTCAGAATAATCGCCATTGATAAGCCCGGAAAAGCCGTTGCGAATCCCTACGATTTCCACATCAGATCCCATGCGTTCATACAGTGCCTTTGCCGCCCCTCGAATGGTTGCATTCAGCCCCGGGCAATCTCCACCGGCTGTTAAAATACCAATACGTTTTTTCATGAAAACACACGCTCCTTCCAGCATCATGTTTTTCCGTTTTTTTGTTGCAATTGTGAGGTAACTATAGGTTTTATTGTGCCGATTGTTAAATTCACCTTTATTTTCCCTCTATTTCTTTCATCGTATCCCCTTCGCACTTCTTTGTCAATCATAAAACGATACTTTGGCAAATGTTTCTCTCTTTCACTTAAAGTTCGTGGCATACTTTGGGAAAGTTTCCCTTATATTTTTCTTGACAAATATATTTATGCCATGATATAGTATGTGCATATTCAAAACCGTTGACATGGGAAGAGTAGTTTTTGAAGAGCGGAGTAATAGAGAGCGGCTTTACGGTGGAAGAGCAGCCTTGCGCACAAAAATGAATGGACCCAAGGAGGGCGGCCCGAAATTGCTTTTATGCAAAAGTAGTAGCCGACGGGATGGCTGAGCCCGTTATCAAGGCAGCACGCATTTATTGTGCGTATAAGTGGGCGTTTTCGCCAATTTGGGTGGTACCGCAGGAGTGTTCTCTTGTCCCTTTGTGGACAGGGGTTTTTTTATTTTACGAAAAGGGGCATTATATGTTTATTTTGGCACAGCGATGGCGCAATAAATAACCAATTTTATATATCAACAAAACATAAATCTATAACCATTTTTGGAGGAATAAACCATGAATAAAATACCCTATAAAACATATTTGACGGAAGAACAAATGCCAAAGCAATGGTTAAACTTGCGCGCATTTATGGACAAAAAACCGTCCCCCTTGCTAAACCCCGGAACCGGTAAACCTTTGAATTTCGATGAATTAACACCCATTTTTTGCGATGAATTGGTTAAACAAGAATTAGATGAAACAACGCCTTATTTTGACATTCCGGAAGGAATTTTAGAGTATTATCGTATGTATCGCCCTTCCCCGCTTGTGCGTGCCTATCAGCTTGAAAAAGCACTGGGCACACCGGCTAAAATTTATTATAAATTCGAAGGAAATAATACCTCTGGCAGCCATAAGTTAAACAGTGCCGCTGCGCAAGTGTATTACGCAAAACAACAAGGTCTCACCTCCTTAGCCACAGAAACAGGTGCCGGCCAGTGGGGCACCGCACTATCAATGGCCTGTGCCTTTTACGGTATAGACTTAAGCGTGTATATGGTTAAAGTGAGCTATGAGCAAAAACCGTATCGTAAAGCTGTAATGAACACATACGGTGCTGAAATTATACCAAGCCCAAGTGAAACCACAAATGTAGGGCGTGCCATTTTGGAACAACATCCAGGCACCGGCGGAAGTTTGGGATGCGCCATATCCGAGGCCGTTGAACGGTCTACACTTGACGACAAATGCCGCTATGTTTTGGGGTCGGTGCTTAACCAAGTTGTGTTGCATCAAAGCATTATTGGGCTTGAAGCAAAAACTGCAATGGATCAACTGGGTGAATATCCGGATGTTGTAATTGGATGTGCCGGCGGTGGCTCTAACTTAGGTGGGCTTATTTGTGCTTACATGAAAGACAAACTAACCGGTGTTGCAAACCCTCATTTTGTTGCTGTAGAGCCAGCCTCCTGCCCCAGCTTAACACGCGGCCGCTATGCATACGATTTTTGCGATACAGGGCACATCACACCACTGGCCAAAATGTACACACTTGGCTCTGACTATATGCCGGCGCCAAATCACGCAGGTGGGCTTCGTTATCACGGCATGTCGCCTGTTTTGTCTGAATTGTATGACCAAGGCCTTATGGAGGCACGCAGTGCTGAACAAACAAAAGTATTTGAGGCAGCCACCCTGTTTGCAAAATATGAAACGGTGTTGCCTGCCCCGGAAAGCTCTCATGCCATTCGTGCCGCGATTGATGAAGCACTTATGTGCAAAGAAACCGGCGAAGAGAAAACCATTTTATTCGGGCTTACCGGCACAGGGTACTTTGATATGAAAGCATACATGAGTTATCACGAGGGACAAATGCGAGATTATATCCCCACGGATGATGAACTGGAAGCCAGCTTCAAAACGCTTCCCAAACTGTAATAACAAACCCATTATGCTATCCACGCAAAAATCAACTGAATAATCGTTGAAAAAACAAAACAAATTAGTTTAAATTTTTCGTTTTTACAAAGAGTATCCTTTTTCAACATATAAAACCGGCCAAAAGTGTATTTTGAGCCGGTTTTATATGTTGAAGTTTCGCATTGTAAGTGCTTGAATGAACTTATAATTTCAGTTATAATATATATGTATAATCATAATCTTGAAATTTATGATTTCTATCCATTCTACATTAAAAATTGATTCTATTTATTGGTTAATTTAAAAAATTATCTAATAATATGTAAAAGTGTTCTCTTACAATGGTATCCACAATGGCCGATTTTCATTCACCAATTCAATCTGTGTTATGGGGAAATTCGCATGATAGTAAACAACACACTTCTCTCCAATTCCATTGTATTTATCAGTTATTTTTTACATGGTTTTTCCATTTGTGCTTTGGTAGATTATATTTTGGTAAAACCACGCTTTCCTTTTATCTCGCGCATTGTTTTTTTACTTATTTATAGCACCATGTCCGTGTTCTTCTTAGGTTATTGGAGCACCATGCCAAGCGTCCTTTTTCTTTGCTATTTTTCGCTATATACAATAGCATTTTTAATTTTATATACATACCTTAATTTTCTCAGTGTTCTTATGTGCTCGCTGGCTATTACACTACATATAATATCTATCCAAACCATTACGCTATCTATTTTTTCGCTTATTTTAGGTTTGCCATATCAGCAAGTGATAAATAGTGGCTATCTCCCTTATATCATTTCACTTTTCATGGTACTGTTAAGCATGTGCACACTGGTTGTTCGTCGTGTTATTCCGGCTAAATATTACAAGCTTATTTGTGACAATAAAAGTCAGCTTGGATTTTTAAATATTTTATTAGGGCTTTTTGTTTTATATATGTGCCTGAATGTAAATTACTATGCCTCCACCGTAATTTCAACATTTTTCATAATCAATGAAATTGCCGTTTCAATTGTTATGATGTGCGGCATGTATCTTGGCTTATTTTTCCTCATTCGTGTCAATGCATTACAAGAATACAGAGAAAAATCTAAAACACTGGAAGAAACGCTAGATCGAGACAAACTATATCGTGAGTTGATGTTAAGCGATACTGTGATTACGTATGAAGTGAACTGCACAAAAGATATCCTTTATAAAATTTCTGATGGCGGTAAAGACCGTGCCATTGACAACCTTCATACTTATAGTGAGATTTTAAATGATATTATTAACCGAAATATTTTCCCTGAAGATAAAACCAGCGCAGAAAGCCACCTACTTCCGCAGTACCTTATTCATGAGTTCAACAAAGGAACAGATGAAACAACGCTGGAATATCGTCGCCTTCAAAAAAATGGGAACTACGGATGGGTTCGCACCACTGTTAATACAGCAAAAGATTCAAAAACAAACGATATTACAGCTGTTATCATGGTAAAAGACATCGATGTGGAAAAACAGGCCCACATCAATTTACAATATAGAGCCGACCGAGATGCCCTTACCGGTGCGTTTAACAAAGAAGTTGTGCAAAAACGCATTGCCTCTTACTTGAGAGATGACAGACAAGGCACTTTGCTTATTTTAGATGTGGATGATTTTAAAAATGTGAACGACCAAATGGGCCATATGTATGGCGATGCAGTGTTAAGCCGGCTTGTTCAAATTGTTAAAAAAACATTTCGTGGTGAAGACATCGTTGGCAGAGTGGGTGGCGATGAATTTATTATATTTATGCGCAACAATGTTTCGGAATTTGATGTAGCACAAAAAGCCGCCGCTTTATGTAAAAACATTGAAGACACTGACAAGTGGGATAGCCAGCATGTATGCCATGTTTCTTGCAGTGTGGGTATTGCCATTGCCCCGGGCCATGGCACATACTTTGAAGATTTATACAAAAAAGCTGATATTGCATTGTATCGCTCTAAACATAAAGGGAAAAACACCTACAGCATTTTTGAAGGAGACGACACCCCTCATATTTTGCAGCAACGCACAGCCATCGACAGTGACCAATAGTCTCTTTCCCAGCACAGCCAATGGCCTTATACCAAAGCAAGGTAAAAAACAGTTAAAATAGATATTAAACTAAATTAAACCATATTTTCACACCATGAAGGAGAATTCAACATGGATTTTTCTGTTGTATTATTTGCGTTTTCACTTACCTTATTTGCTGGGCTATCCACCGGCATTGGCAGTGCTCTTTCCTTGCTCACCAATAAAACAAACCCGCGTTTTCTCTCGGTGGCTCTTGGATTTTCGGCAGGTGTTATGCTTTATGTTTCTTTTGTGGAAATATTAGCCAAAGCAAATACCGAACTTGTAGCCGTACTTGGCCCAAAACTTGGCTCATGGGCTGCCGTGGGCGGGTTCTTTTTTGGCATTTTAGTAATTGCTGTTATTGATAAGTTTGTTCCCTCTACCGAAAACCCCCATGAAATGCATACGGTAGAGGAAATGGATGGAAAAAGTGAAGAACATAAATCTAGCTTAATGCGCATGGGCCTATTCACCGCTTTGGCAATTGCCATCCATAATTTCCCAGAGGGGCTTGCCACATTCACCGCCGCACTTGATGACCCAAGCGTGGGTATCCCCATTGCTTTTGCCATCGCCATCCATAACATACCAGAGGGAATTGCCGTAGCAGTGCCCATTTTTTATGCAACCGGTAGCAAAATAAAAGCATTTCGTCTTTCTTTTTTATCGGGCCTTGCAGAACCCGTTGGCGCCCTAGTTGGCTATTTAATCCTTTTCCCATTTTTAAACGAGGCGATGTTTGGCTTTATATTTGCCACAGTCGCCGGTATTATGGTATACATTAGTTTAGACGAATTGCTGCCCACAGCCAGAGAGTTTGGCGAGCATCATCTTGCCCTATACGGCCTCATTTCCGGTATGGCCGTAATGGCGGTTAGTTTGCTTTTATTTATATAAGGTATCTACATCAAAAAATATAAACTGTTTTAATGAACCAGGAGAAATATGCCATGAATGATGGACTGATTCGTGTTGCAGCAATGCACCGCCCCATTCGGCTGGCCGATTGCATGCATCAAGCACAGGAAATTGCCCATGCGGCCGAGCAATATGCAAATGAGGGTGTGCAAATTTTACTCACGCCAGAACTAAGTCTTACCGGCTATAGTTGTGGCGATTTGTTTTTGCAACAACCGCTTTTAAATGATGCACTCAATGCCTTACAGTTTGTTTGCCAGAAAACAGCTCATTTACCACTTCTTTTGGTTGTGGGCCTCCCACTTCGATATCAAGAAAAACTGTATAATTGTGCCGCATTTTTACAAGGTGGCACCGTGCTTGGTGTGGTGCCAAAAACGCACCTTCCAAACTATAGTGAATTCTACGAGCAACGCCACTTTACCTCTGGTGCCAATGTAAACACCATGCTTTCCCTCCCCTCTTTCGGCGAAGTACCGTTTGGCCCTAATTTATTATTCTGTTGCGTAGAATATCCCATGCTACGCATCGCAGCTGAAATATGCGAAGATCTTTGGGTGCCACTGCCGCCTTCTATCTCACACGCACAAGCCGGAGCCACATTGGTTGTAAACCCAAGTGCAAGCAACGAAACGGTGGGCAAGGAAGAATATCGAAAAATGCTAGTACAAAGCCAATCTGCACGCCTTTGTTGTGCCTATTTATATGCAGATGCCGGCTATGGGGAATCCTCCAGTGATATGGTATTTTCTGGCCACCACCTTCTGTGCGAAAACGGCCAAGTGCTTTGTGAAGCCCCGCCTTTTTCAAACAAAGCGGTGATGGCCGATATTGATATAGAATTGCTTGTGCAAGAGCGTTGCCGTCTTTCCACCTTCGAAAACAAAACAGATACCCACCGCCAAATTCCATTTCATTTAAAGTGCAACCAAACAACCATTTTACGAAAAATATCTAAAACACCGTTTGTTCCCATGGAAAAATCCGTTTTACAAAAGCGTTGTGAAAGCATTTTGACAATACAAGCAGAGGGCCTGCGCAAACGGCTAGAACATACGTGTGCCAAAACAGCCTTTATCGGTGTTTCCGGCGGGCTAGACAGTACGCTGGCTTTGCTTGTAATGGCACGTGCGTTTTCTTTACTACAAAAAGATAGCAAGGATATTGTTGCTGTAACCATGCCCGGGTTTGGCACAACGTCACGTACAAAAAACAATGCCACAGTGCTTTGCGAAGCACTGGGTGTTACATTAAAACAAGTGGACATTACCCCTTCGGTGCGCCAGCATTTTATGGATATTGAACAATCGGAATCCTGCCATGATGTTACGTTTGAAAATGCGCAAGCGCGCATGCGCACGTTGGTTTTAATGGATATGGCCAACCAAGCAAACGGACTTGTGGTGGGAACGGGAGATTTATCGGAGCTTGCCCTTGGCTGGGCTACATACAATGGAGACCACATGAGTATGTATGGTGTGAATGCGGGAATCCCCAAAACATTGGTGCGCTCCTTGGTTGCACAAGAAGCCATTCGCCTGCCTTTGCTTTCATCCGTGTTGCAGGATATTTTGGACACACCGGTAAGCCCGGAATTGTTGCCTGCCGAAAATGGTGAAATTAGCCAACAAACCGAACAAATTGTGGGACCCTACGAACTACACGATTTTTTCTTGTTTTACATGTTGCGATACGGCTTTGCACCCCAAAAGATTCTTCGGTTTGCACAACATGCATTTGAAACCACCTACACCCGTGGCGAAATACTTCATTGGATGCATGTTTTTTATCGGCGATTTTTTAGCCAGCAATTTAAGCGCAATTGTTTGCCAGACGGCCCCAAAGTGGGTTCTGTTTCTTTGTCTCCCCGTGGAGATTGGCGCATGCCAAGCGATGCTGCCGCCACGGCATTTTTAGCGCAAATTGACATGCTTTTTGTAGACAATGAATAGCCTGTATGCTATTGTAGTATTACTTATGAAAAAAGGGGGCTGTGATGGCATCCATTATTCGGACAGAAAATTTGCGAAAAATATACCGTGTTGGCGATGAAAAAGTAGTGGCTTTGGGTGGCGTAAACATCAATATCGAAGCCGGTGAAGTGTGTTGTATCATTGGCACTTCCGGCAGTGGAAAATCCACTTTACTCAATATGCTAGCAGGCCTTGAAAAGCCAACAAAAGGGATTGTAGCTATTGCAGGAAAGAAAATTTCAAAAATGGACGAAAATCAACTGGCTGTTTTTCGCCAGAAAAATTTAGGCTTTATTTTTCAAAGCTATAATTTGCTTCCTCAACTAACTGCGATAGAAAATGTGGCGTTACCACTAATGTTTTCCGGTGTGTCACGCGAGGAAAGAGAAAAACGAGCAAAAAAAGAGTTGACCTCCATGGGGCTTGGTGCACGCATGACACATAAACCCACTGAGATGAGTGGTGGACAACAACAACGTGTTGGCATTGCACGTGCTTTTGCCGGCACACCAAAAGTAATTTTTGCGGATGAGCCAACCGGCAACTTAGACACCCACACAACCATACAAGTTCTTAGAACCATGATTGAACGCTCTCGAAACCAAAACATTACATTTGTAATGGTAACGCACGAGCGCGAGCTTTCGAATATTGGTGATCGCATCATCACACTTATTGATGGCCGTGTTACAAACAACGAAATTTTAGACGATGTTACAAAACGAAACAATCGAAAAGTACTATTTGGTGATTCAGAAGTCATAATTTAGCGGGGGATATTTTATGTTTGTTCAAAAAAGCAAGTCGAAAATTTTACGATTTATTTTTTCTGTTTTGGTACTGCTTGTGTTTATCACCAGTGGCACCATCACATCTATTGCGGCACACGCTTCCGAAGCCACCAGCAATGCAGATTCCACATCAGCCAGTAGCTCATCCAGTTCTTCCAGTGAACCGATTAACGCAACCGGCGGGCTAACCATCACCTCTTACTCCACACATGTTGCAGGGCAAACAGTTACACAAATCACACCGGGTATGGCCGTATCTTTGGAAGTTCGCATCCACGATTCCCGTATCACACCTCAAACAAATGCTTCTAATTTTGAAATTTTACCGCGTGGAAAAATGAACACCACATCCTTTAGGCCCACCGATGCCGGCAGTGTTACAACAGGAAGAAACGGCCAATATGTGCAAGACGGCTATGATTATGTGCTTGAATTTGTAATGATTTATAATGGAGAAGGCAACACTTTTCAAGCCGATGTATACTATGAAGGTTTATTGGGAGACATTGCCCCCTTACAAACGATTACACTTACATTAAATAATACCATTCCAACCCCCAGCTCCTCCAGTAGCATTTCCAGCTCTAGCAGCGAAGTGGTGCGTGGAACCGGTTTTGCCTTAAAAGATGCCAGCTACGGAGACACTGCCGTTATGGCCGGCGAAGAATTTATGCTTTCTATGACCATGCTAGCTACAAACGGCGCCAACAATATTGAAAATGTTAGTGCCACCATTGTGCCAGATCAACACATCTCCCTTGCCTCCGGTGTTTCCACCATTTATTTTGGCACAGCTGCACCAAACCAATCCATCCCGCTTGAATTCAACTTGCTTGCGGCTGCCAATACAGAGGATGGAAGCTATAAAGTGACGGTTAATTTGGCAGGTGTTTCTGCCCTTACCGGCGAACAAGTCACCACCTCTGTAGATATCAGTATTCCCATTTCACAGCCGGATCGGCTTGTAATTAACAATTTTGCCCCACCCGATTATATCACTGCCGCAACGGATGATGGTGCAGGATATATGTCGGTTGAACTTATCAACATGGGTAAAAGCAAATTATCGAATGTAATTGTTACTGTTGTTAGCGATGATCTATACACTTTAGACGGACAATCGTATGTTGGCACATTTGAAGCCGGTGCAAAGAACGGCGTAGA
This sequence comes from uncultured Oscillospiraceae bacterium, assembly GCA_964370195.1. Lineage (GTDB taxonomy): Bacteria > Bacillota > Clostridia > Oscillospirales > Ruminococcaceae > JAAYCI01. The sequence continues at coordinate 21,419 of CAYJIH010000014.1, read as the reverse complement.
TATTACTATAATGAGCGACATACCGGGAGAATATGAGGCTGAGTTAATTGTAAGTTATGAAAACGCCCGTGGCGAAGTGAATGAGCTTACCGAAACATTTACTGTAACGGTGGGCGAAGCATTTTTTGAAGACGACTCTATTATGATAGACCCCATTGAGGAAGAAACAACAACACCTGCATGGGTTGTTTTGCTTATTGCAGCCATAGCACTTCTTGCCGTTGGCAGTGTTGTTTTCATAATTGTTAAAAAGAAACGTAAAAAAGCAAAAGATGCCGAGCTGGAGGACGATGACGATGAAGATCTCTGATCTTTTGCGTTTTAGTGTTGACAACTTACGTCGTCGCATTGGCCGCACCATGCTTACAATTATCGGTGTGGTGGTGGGCGTTTGCGCCATTGTTGTCATGGTTTCTTTAGGCATTGCCGTAAGCGCTGCCACCGATGAAATGATTTCTTCCTGGGGCGATTTACATGTTATCTCTATTTATAATTATAGTGGCATAGAAACCACAAACACAGCCCCCACTTTAGATGATTCAATGATAGAAAATTTTGCCAATTTAGAGCATGTGGTTGCCGCAACACCGGAGTATCAACCAAGTACATTTCAGGGCACAGCGGTGGCTGGCAATTCAAACCGTTATAAGCAAGACAACCCAACGCTTACAGGCATTATTCCCAGTACAATGGAAGCAATGGAATACAACTTGCTTACAGGCCGCTATCCTGCCGAAGTAAGAGCAAACAGCAAAACAATAGAAGTTGTTGTAAGTGCCAATTTATACTTCTATTTTTACGATTCCACCAAAAGCCCGAACAACCCAAACCGTCAAATTTTGGCAGACTACCCTTCTTATGAAGAATCCGGTGGTGTATTCCATCCCACAAACGGGCCTCAATATGATGCTGAAGGAAATCTTTTAAACGCAGATGAATTCTTTTTCGATTTCATGGATACTCAGCTTACCTATCAAATGCAATATGGCTCTGACCCTGCCACAGGCGAGCCCAACATTGAAGAATACAATTTTGAAGTGGTAGGCGTTTTAGATTACAGCTCTGACTATGCCATTAGTGAAAGTATTGTAATGCCGGTATCTTCTTTACAACAAATGGAAGACAACTATTATCGGCTTAGCAACACACGGCCGGACAGCAACAATGGGTATAATAGCGTAAAGGTTAAAGTTGACGACATTGCAAATATGCCTGATGTAGAAAAATACATTACCGATTTAGGCTACCAAATTATATCCATGAGCCAACAACGCGACCAAATGCAGGCCCAAGTGATGCAAACGCAAATGATGCTTGGTGGGCTTGCAGCTGTTTCTTTGTTTGTGGCCGCCCTTAATATTGCTAACACCATGACGATGGCAATTTATGAACGAACGCGGGAAATTGGCGTGATGAAAGTGTTGGGGTGCAAACTTTCCTATATTCGTGCCATGTTTTTAATCGAATCGGGCACCATTGGGTTTCTTGGAGGCTTAATAGGCATCCTATTCAGTTTCCTTATCAGCCTTATTTTAAATTATTTGCCTTTGATCTTATCAACACTTGGCATTTCGTCCAACATTGATATTGCCTCTATGTTTGGTATGGGTGGTTTGGGTGCATCCGGCACACGCCTTTCCATCATTGAACCATGGCTTGTTTTCTTAGCACTTGGCTTTGCCACCAGTGTGGGCCTGCTTTCCGGCCTAGCACCGGCCAATCGCGCTATGAAAATTTCATCGCTTGAGGCCATTCGACACGACTAATATACAATTTTATTTTAATATCACAAAAACAACAACATAGTATACTATCATTATTTAAATGCCACACCAAAAGTGTTTTTCGCAGGCATTATCTATAGAAGATAGGAACTGTGTTGTTCTTTATATAAAACAGCATAATACAAAACCCAAACGTATATTTTACTTTTCAAAGATGAGAGGATGTTTATGAAACGAATTTCCAAGCTAAATATTATTGCTCTTATTTTGAACATCATTTTAATGGTTGCCCTTATTTTAGGCCTTTTTAACCTATCAAAAACAGGCCAAGATTATGCACAAATGGAGGATGAACACAACCTGCCCAGTGCAGAAATGAACGAAGAAATGAACTCTTCTGATGAGTTGACAATTTGGATTGAAAATATGAAGTCTCTTGCAGAACAATACGGTGTTAGCACTTATTTTTTACAGCAATTGTTTCCAAACCAAATTGTGTACAGCTCACAAGGGCATTATATGTATGCCGAAGTAGACCCTACCCTTGCTCAACACAGCTATAACTGGGATTTTTTATCCACTGATGAAAATGGCATTTTACAATACGCCGACCCAAATGGTGTTCAAGGCACATTCGGCATTGATGTATCAAAATATCAGGGCGAAATTGATTGGACGAAAGTAAAAGAACAAGGTGTTCAATTTGCCTTTCTGCGTGCCGGATATCGTGGTTATGAAACAGGCGCGATTATGGAAGATGAGTTTTTACAAAGCTATTTAGAAGGCGCAACGGAAGCTGACATCCCCGTGGGACTTTACTTCTTTTCACAAGCCGTCTCTGTAGAAGAAGCGATTGAAGAGGCCGATTTTGCCATTGATGCGGCAGCAGGCTATGATATTCAATACCCCATTGTGTTCGATATGGAAGAAATTGCTGATGGCGCCTATCGCACCGAAACACTTACTGCCAGCCAAATAACAGACATTGCCATCGCTTTTTGCGAGCGAGTGCGTGAACGAGGCTATACTCCCATGATTTATGGCAACGTGGGATTCCTTTTGGGCCGCATGGAACTTTCACGCTTGCAACAATATGATATTTGGTTTGCACAATATCGTGACATGCCCTATTTCCCTTATCAATTTAGTATGTGGCAATATACCGCCCAAGGAAGCATCGATGGAATTGCCGGAGATGTAGATATCAATATCGGATTTAAAGATTTTTCTGCTTAATTCCCATACTTTCCTATTACAAAACGGTAACAGCAAAAAGAATTTTCCTATGTCAATTTCTTCCGAACCTCTTGATAAAAAATTGTCGTGATTTGTCATATCTCACAAATTTGTAACCTTTCATTTGTTGATTTATCCAAAAACACGTGCTATACTCAATATCGTTCTCTGGTGTTGCGCCTTTCATGGGTGCTCTACACACGTTCAGAGAGCCTTACTACAAACCAACAAAAAGGTTTGACAATTTATTTATATTTAGAGGAGATTCCAAACATGAAAAAAGTAGTATCTATTCTCGCTTTATCCGCTGCCATCGTTATGGCTTTCGCCGCTTGCGGTGGTTCCGCTTCTTCCAGCATGGCTGCTTCTAGTGAAGCTGCTTCCAGCATGGCTGCTTCCAGCGAAGTTGCTTCTAGCGAAGCTGCTTCTAGCGAAGCTGCTTCCAGCATGGCCGCTTCCAGCATGGCTGCTTCCAGCATGGCTGATTCCAGCATGGCTGATTCCAGCATGGCTGATTCCAGCATGGCTGCCTAATTTTAGGAAATTATACCGGCTTCGGCATTTGCTGAAGCCGGTATTTTTATGCCAATTTTTCCGTGCTATTTTTATGCAAGTTGTTTGAGTTTTCACCCTATATCTGCTATGATACTAAAAGATACTTTATTTCATTCATCTAGCCAACAGAAATGGCCACTGCCGATTCATAATCAACTATTCAGCAGCAAACGAACCAATATAAAAAAGGAGCCCTTTTATGCCAGACAGCTTCACTTATGTTCACACTGCCTTTCATGCATTACTGCGTGCACATCAATCTGTTGCAAGTCTTCCCTGCTATTATGCCGGTGCCAATGGTGTGGATGTGTTTGATTTTTTTCAGTTTTCACACCGCACAAAAAAACCAAACCTTCCCGCTTTGGCAGAGCGCATGCAGAAAGAAAAAACAGGGCATTTTCTTTCTCAGCTGTTAAAGCTCTCGCTCACACCACAGCAACAAAGCTATACAATGGGCTTTTTAACACACTATACAACCAATTGCACGCTAAACCCTTATATTTCCGCAATGGGAGATGCCGGTTTTTTCAAAGGAAAAATTGGCCGTTTTACTTTTGAGGCCGCAATCGATTCGGCTCTTTTTTATCAAAATTACCGCACACGTTCTGTTCCTTTATATGCGGCCACACCCATGCTTTTGAATGAAGACCTTGCACAGGTAAGCAAACTTTTACACGATGCTATTTTGGCAACATACAATGAAGATATCGACAGTGTTCATTTTGCAGATGCTTTTCACGAGAATGTTCGTGTAAGGAAAAAGATGTATTCGCCACACGGTGTTCGCCGTATGATTTCAAAACTCACTTTTCCATGTATTTGTGGAAAAAAAATGGCCGCTGAAACTGTGGCACGCATACAACCGGGCAATGCATTGCCCAGTTTACCGGAAAAGTGGAAAAACCCCTACTCTTTACAAGAGGAACATCACAGTTTTGATGAGATGATGTCGTCTGCGCAAAATGAAGCGGCACTTAGTATTGCAAAAGCAATGCAATATTGGATTGGTGAAATGGAAGAAGAACAGCTGGTTCTCTCTTTTGGCAACAACAATTACCACACCGGCCTTCCCATCTCAGAAAACACACCTTCAAAAGAGATTTCAAGTTCAACGCCAGCACCGTCTTCCAATGAAAAGCTTGAAAAAGAAACTGTGCAAGAGGTTGCTACACCGCCTAAGTCTGCGCCAGCTGTTTCTTCTGCAGCACATAACACAGCCCCTACAGGCCCCGTATCACCGGCGCTTGGCACCACTTCCTTCCGCCCTATTGTAGAATTATCTTTGGATACCGATAATGAAACAGAATAATGCAGTATCTATTCAAGAAAAAGGCACACAAAACCCACTTGGCTATGAAAAAGTTGGAAAATTGTTGTTTCGATTTGCGGTCCCCAGCATCATATCCGGCCTTGTGGGGGCTTTATATAATATTGTGGATCAAATTTTTATTGGGCAAGGCGTGGGTGTTTTAGGAAATGCCGCAACGAATGTTGCATTTCCAATTGTCACCATCAGTGTTTCCATTGCACTGTTGTTTGGCATTGGCGGCGCCTCTGGTTTTAGCTTGGCTTTGGGGCAGCAAAATATCAAAAAGGCCACACAAATTGTAGCCAACTGCATCATGTGTATGGTTGTACTTGGCCTTGTTCTTTTGATGTGTGTGCTGGTATTTTTAACCCCCTTGTTGTTGCTATTTGGTTCTAGCGCCGATGTGCTGCCTTATGCTGTCACCTATACTGGCATCACAGCCTTTGGCATCCCCTTTTTTATCATTTCCACCGGTTTTGTTCATCTTATCCGTGCCGATGGAAACCCAAAATATTCAATGTTTTGTGTATTGATTGGTGTGGTATTAAATACATTGCTTGATCCTTTGTTTATTTTTGTTTTTGACATGGGCATGGCTGGGGCAGCTTGGGCTACGGTGCTGGGGCAAACCGTCTCGGCCATTTTGTGTTTTTCTTATTTATTTCGTTTTCGCCATATTCAATTGACAAAACAAAATTTTATTCCTAATTTTAAAATCATCGCACTCGTTTCGTCTCTTGGGTTGGCCTCTTGTGTTAACCAGCTTGCCATCACCATTACTCAAATCATTATGAACAATACACTCACTTATTATGGGGCAAGTTCTATTTATGGTTCGTCCATTCCGCTTGCAGCTGTTGGGGTTATTTCAAAAGTCAACTTTATTTTTCTCTCTATCACCATCGGTATTGCACAAGGAAACCAGCCCATTGTAGGATATAACTATGGGGCCGGGCAATACGCACGAGTACGTAAAACATATTATAATGCCATCATTGCTGCAACCGTTGCTGCTGGGCTTGGCTCGGCTTGTTTCCAACTTTTTCCTCAGCAAATTATTTCCCTGTTTGGCAGTGGAAGCGAGCTATATTATCAATTTTCCGTGCAATATTTACGCACATTTATGTTGATGTTTATTCTCGTTGGCATTCAGCCGGTTACATCTAGTTTCTTTACATCTATTGGAAAGGCCAAATGGGGGGCCGTTTTGGCTTTGTCCCGCCAAATTTTAGTTTTATGTCCCTTGCTTTTATTATTCCCTTTGTTCTTTGGCATCAGCGGTGTGATGTATGCCGGACCACTGGCAGATACTATTTCGGCTGTTTTGGCATTTTTTATGATACGGAGGGAACTTCGTTCTATTAAAAAATTAGAAAAATAAATGCAAAAAAAAACAGCCATACAAGATGTCTGTTTTAATCCATTTGATGTAGTATGTCACTGGTGAACCGGATACAATCCCCTTGCTTTTATGGCGTCTTCTTAAGCTTGTAAAACATTCATTACTACTTTCCAAAAACGCCAATTCCCTTTTTGAATGGCTAACAATGTCCATGCAATGCTTTGGACGCTTGCAATAACCCATCCACAATTCAACATGTATAAAATCATCCCCATTACTATAAACATCATGTTCATGTTAATTAAAAGTGTAATGCATTATTGCTTTACAAGTGTTTTTAGGGCGTTTGTGGCAATTTCAATTTCTTGTTCTGTATTAAAATGCGAAAAAGAAAACCGAACCGCTCCTTGTGTTTTTGTGCCAAAACGATTGTGAAGCAAAGGTGCACAATGGATACCACTGCGAGTTGCAATATCAAATTGCTCGTCCAAAATGGCTGTCACCTCTGCCGATGAATACCCCGGCAAATTTAGGCTTACAACCGGTGCACGGCAAGGTGCCTCCATATCCCCATAAAATTGTATGCCTTTTATTTCTTTTGTTTGCTTATAAAAAAGGCGTTCCAATGCTATGGTTTTTTCACGTGGTTTCTCCTTTTGCTCTTGCAAATAACGCACACCGGCCAGCAGCCCTGCAATGCCATGCCCATTTAATGTGCCTGCCTCCAAACGGTCGGGCAATTCTTCCGGTTGCAGGTGGCTAAACGAATGGCTGCCACTGCCCCCCACCATCAATGCCGATGGCAAAAAACGCTCGCTTAAACATAGGCCGCCTGTTCCCTGTGGCCCAAAAAGAGATTTATGCCCTGTAAAACACAAGGCATCAATACACATTGCTTGCATGTCAATGGGCAATAAGCCAGCTGTTTGTGCAGCGTCTACAATAAAAAGTAATCCATTTTTGCGGCAAAAACGCCCCACTGCTTCTATATCCACTACATTCCCTGTTAAATTGGATGCATGCCCCAACACAACCGCTTTCACGTTTTTAGGGCCGGATGTGCACATTTCGAACAACTGGTTTAAGCAAATACACCCTTTTTCATCCACGGGCACTAAGGTAGTATCTTTAAAACTCAAGGCAGGCCGCAGCACCGAATTGTGTTCGGCTTCGCTGCTTACCAATGGTCCTTCAATTGCTTGAATGGCAATATTCAACGCTTCTGTAGCATTTTTAGTAAACACCACCGCTTGTGCATCGTTGCACCCAAAATAATCGGCTATGGTTTTTCGTGCCATATACAATGTGCGCGCTGCTTGCAAAGCCGCACGATGAGACGCACGCGAAGCATTTCCAAATGTATCCATTGCACTTTTTACTGCCTGCACCACGCTTTCTGGTTTTTGCAACGTGGTGGCGGCATTGTCGAAATATATCATCATAATAGGCTCTCTTTTCATCAAGTATGGGCTGATATAGATATTTTCTATCAAGAACAGCATCTGTATAGAAAACACAAATTTTATAATCCATCTTTTATTTGGTATACTATATCATGAAACAAACGCTGAATACAAGCACCTATTTATTCCCACAACCATTTGTAAAACGATAGAAACGAGGATTGTAATGCAAACACTGGATATGAGAGGGAAAGCATGCCCGCTTCCTGTAATAGAATGTAAAAAAAGTTTGCTTGCCGCTTTGCCCGGCGAGCAAATTCAAGTGCTGGTGGACAACGAGGTAGCCTTACAAAATATTTCGCGCCTTGCTACAAAGTACAATTGCGCATTTTCTGCCGAAAAGCAAGAAAACAATGTTCATTGCCTCACAGTAACCGCCTCTGTGCAACACGCCTCTACCACAGAAAACAAACAAGAATTTGTGGTGGCCATTGGTAGCGAAAGTATGGGTAATGGTGACGAAACATTGGGCCGTATGCTTATGAAAAGCTACCTCTATTCACTAACCGAACTAGATGCCCCACCGGCTTATATCCTTTTGTTTAACGGTGGTGTTCGCTTGGCTGTGCAAGGCGCCGCCAGTATAGAAGATTTGCGTGTTTTAGAAGAAAGAGGAACACAAGTGGCTGTTTGTGGTGCTTGCCTAGATTTTTATAATCTTAAGGACACACTGGCTGTTGGCACAGTAAGCAATATGTATGCCATAGCCGGCACCATGGCCAGTGCCGGTAATTTGGTGAATTTATGATAAACAATCAAGAATGCATCTTTACGTTTTCGTCCACACATGCCGCTATCTCGGCCGAAGAATGCCTGGCAAACCGCCAGTTCCCTGTGCGTGTGATGGCAAAACCGGATTCTATCGGGGCTGGCTGTGGGCTTTGCTTAAGGCTGGATGTAAACAAAAAAGAGGAAGCTTTTAATTTATTACTGCAAAACGATGTACCTATCGAGCATATTTTCTTGGCCACACGAACAAACCAAACAACGGAGTATCTATTGTGGAGCGATTGATAACAGCATTTGGAATTGAACGTGGAGACTGTGTCTCATTAATTGGGAGTGGTGGAAAAACCACACTGTTGTATCACCTTGCAAAAACAGCCCTTGTTGATACCGTTTTGATCAGCACTACAACAAAAATTGGCCTGCCGGCAGAAAATGCCTATGATTATTTCGTAGAGGAAGCAGACCTGCCTTACACTAAGCCCCGTTTGGGCCGCACCTTAACAGCCGGCAGACGCGATACCGGAAAATTATGTGCCGTTGACAAAAAACAGTTGCATGCTGCCACCAAAAAATATTCTCTTACCCTTTTAGAAAGTGATGGCTCGCGCAATTTGCCTTTAAAAGGATGGGCGCCGTATGAACCTGTGGTGCCCACCTTCACCACAGTTACCGTGGGAATCATCCCTATTTGGCCCATTGGTAAACCTGCCGGGGAACACTTAATTCACCGCTTCCCTCTTTTCTCCTCTCTAACAGGCATTCTGCCAGAGCAAATCATCACTCCAAGCCATCTGGTGAAGGCCATTACTGGAACACAGGAAAAAGGGCTGTTTTCTACAGCGGTGGGGCGAAAAGTGCTTTTTTTTAGCCAAGTGGAAACCTCAGAGGCTTTTTCTACCGCCCAAAAATTGGCATCGCTTTTGCCAAAATCGTTTACCAACGAGTTACACACCATTGTGGCAGGCAGTGCAAAAAACGGAACGGGAAAATCACTTGTTTTACCATAAAAAAAGCGAAAAAACTTTTCAAAAGTTTTTTCGCTTTTTTGTTTACTTTATCTGACATGTACGCCGGTTTCCTTTTTCACCCCCCCTTTTTGCAGATATAGAGGATTGTTTATCAACATTAGATAAAAAAACAAAAAAATAAAATAAAAATATATCCGAAATACATTTGACTTTTCCTGCTTTTATATATTATATTTAATTATAGAAATAAATTCCTTATATCTCTTTGCATTTCCCAATGAGGTGCTTACATGAATGCACAATGCAACAACGTAGATGCCGTGCTAATGGCTTCTGGCTTTTCACGGCGGTTTGGTGAAGAAAACAAATTGCTAGCACCGTTTATGGGAAAACCACTTTTGCACTATCCGCTTACACTGCTTTGCAATTGTGGTATGTTTCGCACCATTTTTGTGGTTGCGCATGATCATGAAGTGAAACAATTGGCCAAACAGTTCCCTGTTACTGTGTTGCACAATTCACATCCGCAACATGGTTCTGGCGAAAGTGTTCGCCTTGGGGTGCAAGCGTCTTTGGCAGATTATTATATGTTTTTCCCTTGCGACCAACCGCTTTTAAACAAAGAAACAATTCACACGCTTATAAAGCAACGCAAACCAGCTTGCATTGTACAACCTTGTTATGAGAACCGAGTGGGTAGCCCGGTTCTCTTTTCCTCTTTTTTTCGGGAAGAACTTTGTTCTTTGGCGCAAGATGAACCACCTCGAAATGTACTAAAGCGACATCCAAATGCGTTGATTCAAGTTGCCTTAGCAAACGAATTCCCCTTACTTGATGTAGATACCCCTGAAGACCTGTTGCATCTTGCTGAAATCATTCGGCGTTCTTACTAAAGGAAAGCACGATTTTGTGTGCACTATCCCATAAATTCAGATTTTTTTTTATTTTACCTAAAAATGTGTTGATTTTTGGAAAGGGCGTGATATAGTAAATATACGATAGGTTTTTTATTGATTCCTATGTTCAACACTGGTGTAAAGGTTACACTAAAAAAATGCCCCAAAACAATCACCGCCAAAATAGACCGAAACTGATTTTATTTTTGTTTTAATGAACAACCCATCGCTTTCCTTTGCTTTGCAAAAGCAAGAAGTTTGCCAATGGCAAAACCATCAAGCTTTGCACCGTGCACCGCGTTGTTAATAAAACAATATAAAATGCCACATATGTCTTTAATGGCAAAGCCGTAAGGCATTTTTATAAGCGGGCTATAGCAGAATGCATTTTTATAAGATTAAATATGGCTTGCTATCAATCGCTAAAAAAATAATATTTTATTAAAATAATGTAGAGGTGTATAAACATGAGCAAACGTAGAATTGTATTGGCATTGGGCGGAAACGCTTTAGGAGACACATTAGACGAGCAAATGCGTGCTGTTCAAACAACAGCAAAAGCCATTGCCGGCTTAATTGAAGAAGGCCATGAAGTGGTAATTGCACATGGCAACGGCCCACAAGTAGGCATGATTAACCTTGCGATGGAAAGTGCCGCAAAAACCGAAGCACGCACACCATATATTCCCATGTCTGTATGTGTAGCGATGAGCCAGGGCTACATCGGTTATGACCTGCAGAATGCCTTACGTGAAGAATTGGTGAACCGCAACCTAAATATCCCTGTTGCCTCCATCATCACACAAACATTGGTGGCCGCAGACGACCCGGCTTTTGAAAACCCAACAAAACCAATTGGCAGCTTCTACACAAAAGAAGAAGCCGACGAGATGGCTGAACGTGGCTATCAAATGAAAGAAGATGCCGGCCGCGGTTGGCGCCGTGTTGTGGCTAGCCCAAAACCAATTGACATTGTTGAAAAAGACACTGTAAAAGCCCTTTTAGATGCAGGCCAAGTGGTTATTGCTGTGGGCGGCGGCGGCATTCCCGTACGCAACGACGGCGAAAATCGTCTCAATGGCTGCAGCGCTGTGGTAGACAAAGACTTTGCTTCTGCAAAACTTGCTGAAATTTTAGATGCAGATTACCTCATCATTCTTACCGCTGTGGAAAAAGTGGCTGTTAACTTCCGTAAACCAGACGAAAAATGGCTAGACACCCTTAACTTGGAAGAGGCAAAACAATACATCGGCGAAGGTCAATTCGCACCAGGTTCCATGCTGCCTAAAGTAGAAGCCGCCATGGAATTTGCAGCTTCTGCACCGGGCCGTAAAGCTCTTATCACACTTTTAGAAAAAGCACAAGATGGCATCGATGGAAAAACAGGCACTGTTATTTCTCAATAATAGTATGCTGAATTGCTTTTCCCTATGCAATAAATAGTATTTCCCAAAATTTTATTTTGTGTAATGATCCCGCTCCGCCTGTCTTGCAAAAAACAGTCGAGCGGGATTTTTTAAAAAAATTAGGCTACAAATTGATTTTATGGACACAAAAATTTGTATCATCTTAAATGATATGCATCAAATTAGAAAAAGGGGGCGTTTTTGTGATTTTAATTGGGAACGGACGGATGATTACTTGGGTGGAAGATACACCGTATTTTGAAAATGGGTGTGTTGCTACAGAAAACGGACGCATTATAGAAGTGGGAAGCACTGCCGATTTAAAAGCAAACTACCCAGATGCAGAGTTTTACGATGTGCAAGGCCGCCTCATCATGCCGGGCCTTATTAATGCACATACGCATATCTATTCTTCTTTTGCCCGCGGGCTTAGCTTGCCGCAAGCACAACCCAATCGTAACTTTTTGGAAATATTAGAAAATATGTGGTGGCGCATCGATAAAGTGTTAAATTTAGAGGATTGCCGCTACAGTGCATACGCCACGGGGCTAGAAAGCATCCGCTGTGGTGTAACCACTTTATTCGATCATCATGCAAGCCAAAATTATGTAAAAGGCAGCTTATTTGCTTTGCACAAATCTTTAAGCGAAATTGGCCTGCGCACCTCTCTTTGCTATGAAGTAAGCGACCGTGACGGCCAAGACACAGCAGCGGCTGCCATTGCAGAAAACATTGCCTTTATTGATTATGCCGCAAATGACAAAAGCGACATGGTGAAAGGAATGTTTGGTTTGCACGCTTCCTTCACTTTAAGCGACGCCACTTTGGCCGCCTGTGTGGACGCCATGGGCAACCGGAATGCCGGCTTCCATGTGCATGTAGCAGAAGGCATTGCCGATTTAGAGGACAGCCAAAAACAATATGGAAAACGCGTAGTAGAACGCCTGCATGATGCCGGCATTCTGGGCGAAAAAACTTTAGCCATCCACAATGTTCACATCGACGAAAATGAAATGGACATTTTGCACAACACAAACACCATGGCTGTTCATAACCCAGAAAGCAATATGGGCAATGCTGTGGGGTGCACCCCTGCTATGGAAATATTGGCTCATGATATTTTGTTGGGCCTTGGCACCGATGCGTATACGCAAGACATGTTCGAATCACTCAAAGTTGCCAATATCATCCACAAACACGAAAAACAAAACCCAAGTATTGGGTTTATGGAAAGTATGAACATGCTTTTCAAAGCCAATGCCGACATATGCAAACGTTATTTTGATACACCGCTTGGCCAATTAAAAACGGGTGCAGCTGCCGATATTATTGTGCTGGGCTATACGCCACATACCCCGCTAGAAGCCGGCACCATTGCTGGCCATGTTATGTTTGGTTTATCGGGCCGCTGTGTAGACAGTAGCATGATTAACGGTAAATTTGTGATGAAAGAGCGCGTAATTCAAACAGTAGATGAAGACGCTGTGTTACAGGCATCTCGCCAGCAATGTGCCGATTTTTGGGCGCGTGCCGTAAAATAAATAATATAAACTGGGCGATACCCGGCAATTTTAACAGCATACTGTAGGAGGAATGTACAATGGGCGAAATGATGAGACCAATTCCATTTGGTAAAATGATACACTGGGCACTGCGTGAATATAAAGAACAGGGTCGCATTTTTGGCGTAAGAAAAGAAAAATTTTATGTAGGAAAACAACCATTAACCAGTATTTTTGGCACAGAAATCACGTCACCTGTGGGGCCTGCTGCAGGGCCAAACTCTCAGCTGGCACAAAACATTGTGGCCTCCTATCTTGCCGGCAGCCGCTTTATTGAGCTAAAAACAGTGCAAAAAATGGACGGAGCTGAGTTACGTGCTTGCATTTCGCGCCCATGTATCAATGCCGAAGATGAAGGCTACAATGTAGAGTGGAGCACAGAACTAACGGTGCAAGAAGCTTTTGATGAGTATGTAAAAGGTTGGGTGGCCTTGTTCGTGCTTGGCAAAGAGCTTGGGCTTTCTAACGGGTGTGACTTTGTTTTTAATATGAGTGTTGGCTACGATTTAGAAGGCATTCAAACAAAGAAAATAGACGATTATATCGAAGGCATGAAAGATGCCTCTCACTCCCCTATTTTCAAGGAATGTCTAGCATGGCTGCGAGAAAATATAGAGCAATTTGAAAATGTTTGCCTCGAAGATATCGATGCCATTTCGCCAAACGTGGGTAATTCTGTCACTTTATCTACGCTGCACGGATGTCCTCCTGCCGAAATTGAGCGCATTGCAAAATATTTGCTGGAAGAGAAAAAGGTGCACACCTTTGTTAAATGCAACCCAACCTTGTTGGGCTACAGTGAAGCGCGGCGTGTGCTGGACGAAATGGGCTATGAATATGTTGCCTTCGACACACACCACTTCGACAACGATTTATCGTATGCCGATGGCGTTGAGATGCTAAAAGAACTACAAGAATATGCTAAAAAACGCAACCTGCAATTTGGTGTAAAAATCACAAACACTTTCCCTGTACAAATTCAAAAGCAAGAGTTACCCGGTGAAGAAATGTACATGAGTGGACGTGCCTTGCTTCCACTTTCCATCCATGTTGCTTCTAAATTAGCCACAGAATTTGATGGCAAACTGCCTATATCTTACTCTGGTGGTGCAGATGCCTTCAATTTAGCGGATATGCTTACTGTAGGCATACGGCCGATTACCGTGGCCACCACCATTTTAAAACCAGGCGGCTACGAGCGGCTGCATCAGCTAGCCATGCTTTCAGAGCCACTGGCGGGCTCTTTACCCAGCCATATAAATGCAACCAACTTAGCGGCCCTTGCAAACCAATTGTTGCGCGATCCATTTTATCAAAAAGACAACCGACCCGTAGACAGCCGCAAAACAGACAGCCCCCTGCCTTTATTTGATTGTTTTAAAGCACCATGTAAAGATGGCGGTTGCCCCATTGAGCAACAAATCCCAGAATATTTACAGCTTATTAGCCACGAAAAATACAGCGAAGCCTTTCGCGTCATTGCCATAGACAATGCACTACCCGGCCTTACAGGTACCATTTGTAACCACAACTGCCAAAACAAGTGCACTCGTTTAGATTATGATCATCCTTTGAAGATTCGCCATGCAAAATTGTTGGCCGCAAACGCTGCGCAAGATGCTTATACAAAAGACATCTTACCCTCTTCCTTACGCAGTGACAAAAAGGTGGCCATTGTGGGTGCAGGCCCAGCCGGCATTGCCGCGGCAAACTATTTGCGTCGCAATGGCGTGGCTGTTACTGTTTTTGAAAAAAGAGAAAAACCGTTTGGCATTGTAGAATATGTTATCCCTGCTTTTAGAATTGAAGAAAACATTCTACAACGCGACTTTGATATGGCTGTAAAGCGTGGTGCCGAATTCCGCTTTGGCTGCGAAATTCAAAACCCGGCCGATTTGCGCAAAGAATATGACTTTGTAATTGTGGCCGTTGGCGCCTGGAAAGAAGGCCCTGCCGCCGTTTCACAGGGGCAAGAATTAACGCTGGACGCCTTGCGTTTCTTGGAAGATAGCAAAGCAGGAACCATGGCACATTCACTTGGCAAACGTGTTGCTGTGGTAGGTGGCGGCGACGTAGCCATGGACTGTGCACGTGTTGCAAAACGCGCAGCCGGCGTAGAAAACGTCACACTTGTATATCGGCGCACACGCCAGTTTATGCCGGCCTCGAAAGAAGAAATTGAACTCGCTTGTCTTGATGGTGTGGACATATTGGAGTTACATGCGCCTTTGCGTTTTGATGGCAGTTCCCTCGCTTGTGAAAAAATGCAACTGGGTGCGTGGGACGAAAGCGGCCGCCGCAGCATTCTTGGCACCGGCGAAGAAGTTTCTCTTTCTTTTGACACGGTTATTTGTGCCGTGGGCGCCCGTGTAGACAGCAGTATTTTTGAAACCACAGGCCTTTCGCTTGATAGCCGCAACCGCCCGGAACTAAGCAATGCACTGGAAAGCAGTATGGCCGGCTTGTACATTGCAGGCGACTGCAAACGTGGGCCTTCCACCATCGTTGCTGCCATGGGAGACGCCAAGGCCATTACGAAAGATATTTTACAAAAACTTTCTTTATCGCACGATTTCGAACGTATTTCACTGCCGCTTTCCGATGGTGAAGCCAACTTTAGAAAAGGCATTATGCGTAAAGCATCCAGCGAATACACCGACACCAGCCGTTGCCTTTCTTGCGAACAACTTTGTGAGCTTTGCTGTGGCGTTTGCCCCAACCGTGCCAATATTTCTGTGGCATTGCCGGGCTTTTCTGCCAATGCACAAATTGTACATATCGATGGCATGTGCAACGAGTGTGGAAACTGTGGTATATTCTGCCCACATAAAGGAAACCCCTACAAAGATAAATTTACACTATTTTGGACAGAAGAAGATTTTAATGATTCTGAAAACCGTGGATATTTGCCGCTTGATGGGCAGTTGTACCGCTTCCGTTTAGAAGACGGCACCGTATGCGATGCTGATTTAAACGACGCTCGCCTTCCCAAAGAGATGGTGGCTGTTATACAAAAAATAGAACAGGATATGCCCTATATCCTATAGTAGAGGAGTGTAATATGGTTCGCTTAACTGTAAACGGAAACTGTGTAACTGGCCCGGCCGAAAAACCTCTTCTCGCCTTTTTGCGCGAAGATTTACATCTTACTTCTGTAAAAGATGGTTGTTCTAGTGGCGCATGTGGCACATGCACTGTGTTGATCAATGCAAAAGCGAGCCGTGCTTGCATGCAGCCGCTTTCTAAACTAGAGGGAAAAAACATTGTCACTGTTGAAGGCCTTAGTGCGCGCGAAAAGGATGTTTATTCTTATGCCTTTGCACAGTGTGGTGCAGTGCAATGTGGTTTTTGCATTCCCGGCATGGTTATGGCTGCCAAAGCCTTGCTAGACCAAAATAACGCCCCCGAAAAAGAAGCCGTTCAAAAGGCTTTACGTGGGAATATCTGTCGCTGCACAGGTTATGTAAAAATTATAGAAGCGGTTTTGCTTGTTGCACAATTGCTTCGCGAAAATACCCCTGTACCAAAAGTGGTTTGCAAAGGTTTTTTGGGCGATGATGTGCATCGTATAGATGCCGCTGCCAAAACGCTGGGCACCGGAAAGTTTGTGGATGACATCACCGTGGACGGCATGCTTCATGCCTCTGCCGTTCGCACCGAGCACCCACGCGCACGTATTTTAAAAATTGACACAACTGCAGCACTTGCCCACCCAGACTGTGTGGCTGTGTTCACCGAAAAAGATGTTCCCGGCAACAACAAGATTGGCCATTTGGCTTTTCTCTCTGATTATGATGTCATGATTGCAGAGGGTGACATCACACATTTTTTAGGCGATGCCCTTGCCCTTGTTGTGTGTAAAAACCACGATAGCCTTGCCGAGGTAAAAGCCCTTGTCCATGTAGATTATGAAGTGCTAGAAGCCATTACAAGCCCCAAAGCAGCTCTTGCAAATGATGCGCCCTCGATTCATGAAAAAGGCAATGTTCTGTCGCATGAGCATCTGATCCGTGGGGATGCAGACGCAGCTTTGGCAGCTTCTTGCCATGTGATAACACAACATTACTCTGTCCCCTTCACAGAGCATGCTTTTATGGAGCCAGAATGTGCCATTGCCATGCCGGAAGGTGATGACGGTTTGCTCCTTTATACCGGCGGGCAAAGTATCTACGATGAACAACGTGAAGTTGCACGCATGCTGGGCCTTGCGCTTGAAAAGGTACATATTCAAGGGCAATTGGTGGGCGGTGGATTTGGTGGCAAAGAAGACATGAGTGTGCAGCACCATGCCGCTTTGGCTGCTTGGCACCTTAAAAAACCGGTTAAGGTTCGATTTAGCCGTGAGGAAAGCATTTTAATTCACCCAAAACGCCATGCCATGGAAATGGAATTTACCACCGGCTGTGATGAAAACGGATATTTGACAGCCATGAAAGCCACCATCCTCTCTGACACAGGCGCATACGCTTCCCTTGGAGGCCCTGTACTGCAAAGGGCCTGCACACATGCTGCCGGCCCTTATAACTACCAAAATATAGATATTGAAGGAACTGCTGTTTATACAAACAACCCTCCTGCCGGTGCTTTTCGTGGCTTTGGTGTATGCCAAAGTTCGTTTGCCACAGAAAACAACTTAAACCTTTTGGCAGAAAAAGTGGGTATTTCCGCTTGGGAAATTCGCTACCGCAATGCTATAGAACCGGGACAAGTGTTGCCAAATGGGCAAATTGCCGGTGATGACGTTGAATTGAAGGCGTGCCTATTGGAAGTGAAAGAAACATTTGAAAACGCAAAATACGCCGGCATTGCTAGTTTTTTCAAAAACAGTGGGCTGGGCGTGGGCATTCCCGACACAGGCCGTTGTATTTTATCGGTTGAAGATGGAAAAGTGCATGTTCTTACCAGTGCAGCATGCATTGGCCAAGGCCTTGGCACTGTGGTGATGCAAATTGTTTGCGAATGCACCGGTTTATCGCCACATGATATTGTGGTGGAAGCCCCTGATACAAATCGCACACCAAACTCTGGCACCACCACAGCCTCTCGCCAAAGTGTGTTTACCGGGGAAGCCACACGACGTGCGGCAGATTTATTAAAACAAGCGCTAAACACTGCCTCTTCCCTCACCCATTTAAACGGGCAAGAATTCCACGGCGAATACACAAGCGAAACCGACTCCATGGGTAGCGATAAAGACAATCCCATCAGCCATGTTGCCTATGGTTATGCTGCAGAAGTGGTAACATTAGATGAGGTGGGCCGCATTCAAAATATTGTGGCTGCCTATGACCTTGGCACTGTTATCAACCCAAAATCTGCCGAAGGCCAAATTGAAGGCGGCATTGTAATGGGGCTTGGTTATGCCCTTACCGAAGATTTTCCATTGGAGAATGGAAAACCACTGGCAAGTTATGCCAAACTGGGGCTTTTACGCACCACGGAAATCCCACCTATGGATATTCGTATGATAACACCGAAAAAACCGGCCGCACTGGCACTTGGTATCAAAGGTGTAGGTGAATTGGCCACCATCCCCACGGCCCCTGCTGTATGCGGTGCCTATTATGCCAAAGATGGTGTTTTGCGTGCCACCTTGCCTATGGAGAACACATTTTACAGAAAGCCAAAATAACCAAGCTATTTAAACTGCGTTTATGTAGGCAATTTTCTCATTGCCTACATGCGCTTTTTTATTGTATTTTTTATTGTTTATGGTATGATAAGATGAGTGGATTATTATATTAAATAAGGTGGTATATTTATGCAGAAAATCTTATTCAAAAATGCTCAAATCGCCACAAGCCAAGAGGTAATTACAGCCGATTTACTTGTGGAAGACTCCAAAATTGCAGCCATTGGCCCCAATTTATCTGCCGAGGACGCAAAAATCATTAATGCAGAAGGAAAATACCTTTTACCGGGTGCTGTTGATGCGCATACTCATTTCGATTTAGATGTTGGGTTCGACCGTGCAAGTGATGATTTTTATACCGGTGGCATTGCGGCCGCTTGTGGCGGCACCACCACTGTCATCGACCATATGGCCGATGGCCCGGATGGATGCGACTTATTACATCAAGTTCCCGTTTATCACAAGCTGGCCGAAGATTGTGTTATTGACTATAGCTTCCATGGTGTTTTGCAACATGTAAACGAACAAGTTTTACAAGATATGGCACTATTGCAAGGCGAAGGCATCAACAGCTTAAAATTTTATCTCACATACGACACCTGCCTTTCTGATGCGGATATGTTTGCTTTAATGCAACGTGCCAAGGAATTGGGCATTGTACTTTGTGTTCATTGTGAAAACAACGCTGCCCTAACCACTTTGCGCAAACAATTTGTGGAAGCTGGCAAAACCCAGCCAAAATACCATCCACTCAGCCGCCCCTCTGAACTAGAGGCAGAAGCCGTATTTCGTAGCCTTTGCCTTGCCAAAGCGGCGGGCGAGCCATACATGTATATTGTGCACCTTTCTTCTGCCATTGGCCTTAAAGCAGCAAAATTAGCACGTGAAGACGGACAAAAAAATATCTTTTTAGAAAGTTGTCCACAGTATTTATTCTTACAAGACACAAAAAATCAAGATGACAAAGAAGGGCTTAAATTCATTTTGTCCCCTCCCCTTCGAACAACAAAAGACAATGCCGCCCTATGGGAAGGCCTGCGTGACGGCGATATCGACACCATGGCAACCGACCATTGCCCCTTCTTTTTTGCCACACAGAAGCAACGTGGTAAAGATGATTTTACAATGTGCCCAAATGGGATGCCCGGTGTGGAATTGCGGTTACCGCTTTTATTCTCTGGTGGTTTTATGGACAAAAAACTTACCTTACCCGAAGTTGTGCGCATTTGCTGCACACGCCCAGCCGAAATTTTTGGCATCGCTCCTCAAAAAGGAGATATTCAACTTGGCGCAGACGCCGACCTTGTATTGTTTGACCCTACAATTGACTGGGTTGCAAGCAAAGAGGAACTTCATGAAAATGTAGATTACACCCCTTATGAGGGCATTCCTTTGCGCGGAAAGCCCATCTTAACCGTTTCTCGTGGAGAAATATTGGTAGAAAACGGAAATTTCATAGGAAAACGCGGCCATGGCCAATATTTGCATCGAAAACCATACCAAGAATAGCTCTCATTTCCTTATAATTAAAAGAGCCATACACCCATTGGGCGCATGGCTCTTTTATACTTTTATACCATTAAAATCTTATACACTCTTCATATTCATCATACTCTTCATATTCTTCACTTTTTGCTATCATGTGAAGCATCTGTGCCATCAAAGGAATGTACGTAATTATAAATAGCCCCATGGCCACGAATAACGTTGTTTGTTTATGTTGTTTTGGTATTGCAAATCCAATAATGATGCCAAGCGATAATAAGCATGTTTTTAGCAGTGATAGTGTTTTCCAGTTGCTTTGCTTCATAAATTTGTCTGAATATGCCAATAAATGTCTCATATAATTTGCTCCTTTTCTATCAAATTAATTGCTAATTTTATTATACCATATTTATATAAAATGTAACGTGTTTTTTACACCAAATCAGCAAATGTATTTTTATTTTGTTACTAAATTTCTAAGGGATACAATGCGGTTTATCCCACAATAATGATTGCATTTCCTTAAAAACCATGATATTCTTATTTTACAATATATTGAATATATACATATAAAAAAGTACTATAAATCGATTTCTATTATCTTTCACTGAAAGGAAAATACATATAAAAAAAAATAAATTGCTTCTTTTATTCGTTTTATCCGCAATGTTATTCACCGTTATTTTTACTGGATGCACCTCAGATACAGACGCCGAAAACGCCCAGTTACAGGCCACTGTTGAAGAGCTACAACAGCAAAATGAAGCTTTACTTGCCGAAAATGCCGACTTACAAAATCAGATGCAAAACTTGCAATCAGATGCTACTTCTGCAAATTCCAGTGAATTGAGCTCTGGAGATGAAGTGTATATTGATTTATATGCTGGTGGTGATTTTACAGGCACCGTATGGGGCTTTGTTCCAGAATTTGGCAACCTTCCTGAAAACTACACCGCTGTTATACTTTCTGAATTCCAATCCGATTTATTTATCGCCTATGTGAACAAAGATATTAGCGAACAGCTTGAAATTGGAGAAATATATTTATTTGAAGTACCCGAAGTTCATGTTGGGTATCTGCCCGAATCGGAAGCAGAAACCTTATATGCAAG
>CAYJIH010000013.1:0-40838 GCA_964370195.1 uncultured Oscillospiraceae bacterium | reverse complement strand
CCACAGCGGCCACTTTATCGCCAACAAAACGCACGGTGTCGTCAAAAATTTTCTCATTTTTGATGCCGTCAATCTCTTCGCCACAGCTGTTAAACGCATAATCCGGCACATTTTTATAACACACCACTGCACGCACACCGGGCATTGCTTCGGCTTTTTCTGTGTTGATGTTTTTAATTTTTGCATGGGCAACTGTTGAAAAAAGAACTTTTGCATGCAACATTTTCGGCAATTTCATATCGCCTGTGTATAGCAGTTCCCCTGTTACTTTGGCCGCCGCATCGCGAATGGGCTGCCCTTTACCCACTAGGGTATACTCACTCATCTTACGCGCCCTCCTTCATGCGGGCCACTGCAAGTTTCACCGCATCCAAAATTTTCACATATCCCGTACAACGGCAAAGGTTTGGGTTGATGGCTGCCAAAATCTCTTCATCACTTGGATTTTCTGTCTTGTCCAACAAGGCTTTTGCCGAAAGAACCATCCCCGGTGTACAATAACCACATTGCACAGCACCTGCATCAATAAATGCTTGCTGAATGGGGTGCAAGCCGCCATCTTTGCCGCGTACCCCCTCAATGGTTACAATGTCTTTTCCCTCTAGCTTTTGCACCTGAAACAGGCAGCTATTTACAGCTGATCCGTCAATAATAACACGACATGCGCCACAATCGCCTGTGTTGCACCCACACTTAGCGCCTGTTAGGTCCAGCACTTCACGCAGAACATACAATAAATTCCAATTTTTTTCGGATTGCACGGCCATTTCTTCACCGTTGATTTTTAGATGAAAAGTTTCCATTTACAATGCCTCCTATTTTGCTTTTTGCGTCTTCTCTTTTTTCTTGTTTTAAAAAATCCACCACGGCGCAAGGCGCTCCGAGCGGATATCCTTGGGTTTTCTATTTTTTTGTGCTTCCCCTGCTAATTCTTCAGGTTTCTCACCATCCATAAATACCTTTGTACTACAAAGAATTATACCGCAGATGAATCCATACTGTCAATTGCTAATGAATTTTCACAAAAACTTTGTTCACTTTGCCCAGAACACACGTCAAAAAACTGTGATGTCTACCAAAGGCACAACGCAAAAAAGGTCTTTTCGGTTTATTCAAAAAGGAACCGCGTTGTTTTAAGCTACTCATTTTAAAAAACACATGCTTGCCCTGTGCCAAATCTCCCTTCAAAAAATCCCCTTCCAGACAGGAAGGGGATTTTGCTATTTCAAAATATTTTTTCTGTGTTACACACGCTTAATGCTTACCGCCGTCACCTTGTACTCAGGCACTTTGGCCATTTTGTCGGTGGCCGAGTTTGTTAGGTGGTTTGCATTGCCATCTTCGAAGTGGAATGTCATAAACACTTCGCCAAGGCGCACTTTTGTGCCCACACGTGCTGTGGTTTCAATTTCGCCACGACGCGAAGCAATGCGCACACGTCCACCGTTTTCCACACCAAGGATGGCGGCATCGTCGCAGTGCATCTCCACATAGGAGGCCGGTGCAATCTCATTCAAGCCTTCCGTGCGCTGTGTCATGGCGCCGGCATTATAATGGTACAACATACGTCCCGTTACCAATGTGTACGGATAATCTACATCCGCCACCTCGGCAGACTCTTCGTAGTGCAGTGGGTAGAACAAACCAAGCCCACGCGAACATTTTCCAATATGCAAAATGGGTGTTCCCGCATGGTTTTCGTCTGGGCACGGCCAATGCAGCACATCGCCTTTGTCCAGCCGTGCATGGCTAATGCCACCGTAAGAAGGTGTAAGCGACGCAAGCTCGTCCATCAGCTGTGCCGATGTGATGGGCGCTTGGTTGTATCCAAGGCGGTTCATCACGTCTACAAAAATGTCGGTGTCAAGGCGTGCCTCGCCCGGTGCTTGCACCGCTTTGCGCACGCGTTGCAAACGGCGCTCAGAGTTTGTGAACGTACCCTCTTTTTCCGCATAGGCCGAGCCCGGCAACACCACGTGTGCATGTTTAGCCGTTTCGGTTAAAAACAGCTCCTGCACCACCAAAAACTGCAAACTAGACAACATTTTGTGGATATGTCCAAGGTCCGGGTCGGTTCTCATTGGGTCTTCGCCAAAGATATACAGCCCTTTTACACGGCCATGCTCCACTGCATGTGGAATTTGTGTGGACGTTAGGCCGGCTTCCCCACTTAGGGAAACGCCCCATGCTTTTTCAAATTTTTCTTGCGCGGCAGGGTTTGTTACCTTTTGATAGCCCGGATAATCGGCCGGCAAACAGCCCATATCGCAGGCGCCCTGCACGTTGTTTTGGCCACGAATGGGGTTTACACCACAGCCGCTTTTGCCAACTTTTCCGCAAAGCATCGCCAAGTTCGAAAGGCTCATTACGCCCTCGGTGCCGGTGGAATGCTCTGTAACGCCAAGGCAGTACATCAGCGGTGCTTTGTCTGCCTTTGCATACAAGCGCGCGGCATGGCGCAAATCGTCGGCATTGATGCCACAGATATCGGCCACTTTTTCAGGTGTGTATTCCAAAATAATGGGTTTCAGTTGTTCAAAATTTTCGGTGCGGCTATTGATGAATTCTTCATCGGCCAAACCTTCTGTTAAAATCACATTCATCATGCCGTTTGCAAACGCCACGTTTGTGCCGGCTTTCAGCTGAAGGTGCACCTCGGCCTGTTTTGCCAAATCAATTTGGCGTGGGTCTACCACAATCAGCTTTGCGCCTTCGCGCACGGCTTTGCGGATTTTTGTGCCAAACACAGGATGCGCTTCTTCGGGATTTGAGCCAATGAGGAGGATAACATCCACACCGGTTGTGATGTCCGCGAAGGGGTTCGTCATAGCGCCAGAACCCAACGTTGTTGCAAGACCTGCAACAGAAGGGCTGTGTCAGACTCGTGCGCAGTTGTCGACATTATTTGTGCCAACGGCTGCGCGCATCATTTTTTGGAAAAGGTAGTTGTCCTCATTGGGGCTACGCGAGCACGAGAAGCCGGCAATGGCATTCGCACCGTGTGTGTCTTTAATATGGCCCAATTTTTCTGCCACTAGGGAAAGTGCTTCCTCCCAGCTGGCCTCATGGAACTCGCCATCGTCGCCTTTGATCAGCGGCTTTGTAAGGCGGTCGCCCGCAGAGAGAAATTTGTATGAGCCAAAACGGCCTTTTACACAAAGCATCTCGCTGTTTGTGGGGCCATCGGCACCTTCTACACCCACCACTTTGCCGTTTTTCGTAAGTAAATCCAGCTGACATCCAACCGCACAGTGCGGGCAAGTGGTGCGGGTGCGCTCCACTTCGTAGCTGCGGTAGCCACGGCGTTCGTCTTTGCTGCTCAAAGCGCCCGTGGGGCAGTTTTGCACACAGTTGCCACAGCTTTCACATTTCGAGGCTTCTTCGCCACGTGGCAAGTAATATGCCGGGCTAATCAGAGTATCGGCACCGCGCCCTGCAATGCTTAACACATCGCGGCCTTGCAAGAAACTACATGTGCGGGCACAGCGGCGGCACATGATGCATTTTTCGGGCGTGAACTCATAAAAGCGGTTGCTATCATCTTCGAGGCCGAAATGTGGGTGGCTTTTGGGTGGATAACTGCTTTTTTCAAGGCCATACTCAAGGCTATAGTCTTGCAGCTTGCACGAACCATTGCGTGCACAAGAGAAACACGTTTGCACGTGTTGGCTTAAAAGCAAATCGAGCACGAAGCGGCGCGCTTCCACCACGCGGGGCGAGCGCGTAAACACCACCATGCCATCCTTACATTCTTCGGTACAAGCTGTGGGCAAGCCGCCTTTGCGTCCACCCTCCACTTCTACCACACATAAGCGGCAGCTGCCGTCTGGCGCTAAGTGTTTTAAATGGCAAAGCGTCGGCACTTCAATGCCAAGCTCTTGGCAGGCCGCAAGCAATTTGGTACCCTTCGGCACGTCGCACACATGGCCATCTATCGTTACACGAACCAATTTTGTCTCTTTCATCAAAATCTCCTCTCTACCGAATGCACGCTTCAAACGCGTGGCGGCGATGTTTTAAGGCACAACGGAGCGACGTGGGCACACTTTGCCCAAGCCCGCAGGCCGAGATATTTGCAAGATGCATAAGCATCCCTTCCATCTTTGGCAAATCGCTTTCTTTTGCATTGCCTTGCACAAACGTGTGCAGCATTTCGCGCAAGCGTGCCGTGCCAAGGCGACATGGTGTGCATTTGCCACAGCTTTCGTGGATGAAAAATTCCATTACATTTTCCAGATATTCCACCACATTCACGCTGTCGTCCATCACCACAATGGCACCCGAGCCAATGGCAAGGCCACAATCCCACAAGCCTTGATAGCTGTAAATCATGTTCTCTATATTTTCGGGGAAACCAATGGGCCCGCTTTGGCCGCCAAAATGGATGAACCCAAGGGGACGACCGGTAGAGATGCCACCGCCGTATTGCTCGCCGTACAGAATGTCGGAAAGCGGTGTGCCCAGTGGCACTTCATATACACCGCGGTTTTTAATGTGGCCCGACAAACAAATAAGCTTTGTGCCGCCACCATCTTCGGTGCCAAGCGCCAAAAAGCCCTTGCCGCCACGCTCGATGATTTGTGGCACACATGCAAACGATTCTACGTTGTTTACAAGTGTTGGCTGTAAAAACAAGCCCACATCGGCAAGGTGTGGTGGTTTGATACGTGGACGGCCTGTTTTGCCTTCTACCGAGTTCAGCAGTGCTGAGTTCTCGCCGCATACATACGCGCCTGCACCCGACACCATGTGGATACGATACGAAAAACCGCGTCCCATGATGTTATCGCCAAGATAACCGGCTTTTTCGGCATTTTCCAGCGCTTGTACAAATTGTTTTTGCAAAGCGTGATACTCGCCGCGGATGTAGATGTATCCCGCCTCGGCCCCAAACAGCCAACCGGCAATCAACATGCCTTCTATCACAGACAAAGGATCTTGCGCCAAAAGCATTTTGTCTTTAAACGTGCCCGGCTCGCCCTCGTCTGCATTACATACAATGTATTTTGGGAAATTGGTATTGCCATACAAATGGCGCCACTTGCTGCCCGCCGGGAATGCCGCACCGCCGCGTCCACGCAGCATGGCGTCATCCATTTCGCACAGCACTTGTTCTTTATCCATCGTAACGGCTTTTTCGATTGCCGCAAAACCGCCCAGCGCCTTATATTCTTCTATCGAGGCCGGGTTTTGCAACTTACCTATGCGTTTTAATAACACTTTGTTGTCTTCCATCGTCTCCCCCCTTATTGCTCAAGGCTGCCTGCACGCAGGCCATCCAACAGTGCATCAATGGCCGTTTCGTCCAAGCTGCCAAACACTCGGTCGCGCACTTTGATTACCGGGCCGATGTCGCACGCACCTACACACGGTGTGTGTTCGATGAGGAAAAGGCCGTCGGCCGTTGCCTCGCCTACTTTCACACCCAATTTCTTTTGCAAGGTTTCCAGCACCCAGTTTTCGCCAGAAAAATGACATGGCGACGAATGACATACTTGCAAAATGTGCTTTGCTTTCGGTGTTGTGTTTAACATGGCATAATAGCTTAAAAGTTCGAACACACGCGTTTCGGATAGTTCTAATTCCTGCGCGATGTGGCCGGCCGTTTCACGGTCAACGAAATTTTGCTCCGAGGCATATTGGCAGTCTAGCAACATCGCCAATATATTCTCTTTCCGTCCCCCGTTTTCGGCCACCACATGTTTGACCTGTTCCCTTGTCATGGTTGTACGCTCCCTTCTATATCTACCAAACAGTGCTGTAGCGCAACGCGTAAGCTTCCGTTTGGGGTTTTACTTACATGCAATTGTGGGGCACTGCACCCCTTTTCCACCACACAATCCGCAAGAACACTCAGCTCGCTCGCCTGTGGTTTTATATCCTTTTGCTTTGCCAAATTTTCTGCCGCAAATAAAAACACACCCGGTTTCACATAAAACCGAAGCCGGTTCGACTCGCACACAACCAACGCGCCATGCGGCACATGTTCCTGCAAAAAGGCAGTAAACGCTTTGGCCATGCTGTGCTTTCGGCTTCGCAATAAATACGCCTGCGTTGCACCGGCTTTTTTCATCAGTGCGGTGTCTTTTCCGCTGTTCTCATCTGTTTCAACTCGGCAGTCGAACGGCCCTTGTAAGCCGGTGCACATGCCACATCCCGCACCACCACGATGGCAATGCCCGCCATCGTCTTCTACACAAATAAGCTTTACCGCTATAACCGGCGCCTGCCGGCTTAGTTGTTCTATAATGCGGCAGGCCAACGTCGTTTTGCCATCGTTGCGGCCAAACGCCCCCACCTGCACTAGGTTTGGCACTGTTTCATGCGCACTTTGGCTATTTTCCAGTTCCTCTTTTGTGTTGAGGTTGGCAAAGGCAACCGCCGCGCGCGCTTCATTTACTTCCATTTTTTTTACATTCAACTGTGCAAAACTACCACGCAAGCGGTAATCTCCCTCCGCCAGTTGCGCTTCAAACAGGGCAAGACAGCGGCGGTGATAGAACGCAAACAAAGGCTCATCGTGGCCGCTGTGCGTGCACATGGCCACATCGGCCTCGCTGTTTATGGCCAATTGCCACAGCTGTGCCAGTAACTCCTTGTCAAAATATGGCATGTCGCACGCCATAACAAACACATACGGCTGCGCTGTTTGCAAAAGCGCCGTGCACACCGCCCCCAGTGGCCCCGTGCCGGGGTAGCCATCTTCGGCAAAAGCCATGCTGTGTTCGTATTGCGTGCCGGCAAATTTCTCTTTTGTGTCGCACACAAGCAAAACATGTGCAAAACACGCCTGTAACCGTTCTGTTTGCACCTGCAACAACGGGCGGCCGTGCCACTGAAGGAATGCCTTGTCAAACCCCATTCGGCGGCTTTTTCCACCGCACAAAAGTGCCGCGGCACAACCGGATTCCAGCGATAGGTTGGACGACAAACCATTCCCCCCCATTTTCAAAAACTATTTCAGTATATCATACCACATTTTTGCTAAAATGAGCAGTCTTTATATGACTTCGCCAATAAATTCAGCGATATGCTAGCATATCACCGTAAATTTTGTCATTTATTACAATTTTTCCATAATAGAGGGTTTTTGCAAAACCCTCAGACTGTCGAAAAAACTACAGAGTAGCAAGAAAGTGCCAAGTGCTAGGAAGCAAAAAATACCGCAAAAGCGCAACTATATATAATATGCAACTGCTGCGGCATTTTACAGTCTAACGACGCAATGGGCGCTTTCTTGATGGCCCGGGAGCCCTTTATACACAAACACCGTATCGCTTTGCTTGACGATGCACCGGCGGCGCCAGCCTATCGGGGCCAAAATCAGAAAGCAATGGCACTTCTTTTCCACAAAGGGCCAAGGCGGCCAGCCGCCCCACTTCGGGCGCCACTGTAAAAGCACCCTTAAACCCTGCCACAGTAAAAAAGTTTGGCACATGTTCACTTGGCCCAAACACAGGCATGCCGTCGGGCGTAAAGCTGGTAGGGGCTGCCCATGCGCGCACAATTTGCAGCTCTTTTAACTGCGGAAAGTACTGCAAAAACTTTTGCGCCACCGGCTGTATCGATTGCGCGGACACTGTCGTGTCGTCGATATCGCAGCGCTCGGTTGCTTGTGCAATTAAAAGGGAACCATCGTCCATTTGCACAGCGCCAAGGCCAACAATTCTGCTTGGCTGCACCTTGGGCGGCGGCGTTTTCACCAAAAAGCGACCTTCCAGCAAAGGCATTTGCAGCACCGGCGCCACAGACTGGGTTACAAACGCCGTTCCCTTATGATGACCCACAGGCACCGGCACACCGGCCATATCCCCCACAAAAGACGCATACGGCCCAGCGCAGTTCACCACCCAGTCCGCATGGTATACTTCTTTGTTTGTATGCACTGCCACAATGCGCCCATTTTCTATATCAAACCCTTGCACCGGGCTGTTTTCCAGCACCTGTGCGCCTGCACGCTTTGCCAGCTGTGCAAAGGCAAACGTGGTAAGCAATGGGTTTAAACGTCCTTCCATCGGGTTAAACAGCAGCGCATCGTTTGGATTTGTGCGGATGTCGGGTTCTTTTTGTGCCATATCGGCACCACAATACAAACGGCCGTCAATGCCGTACTGTTGTAAAGTGGAAATCACCTCTTGGCCCGCCTTTTTTTCCACCTCGCCACAAAGCAGGGCACACGCCCCCTCTTGATGAAATTCAATATCCGCACGACGGCTTAAATTTTCGCGATAATAGGTAAAAGACGCCTGTGCCAAAGCCATATGCCACGGCTCGGTGCAACGGTCGCTAATCGAAAGTTGCCCAAGGTTGCCCCCCGAAGCACCCGAGGCAATTTCTCGTTGCTCCAAAAGCAAAACACGTTTTCCGGCTTCGGCAAGGTGCAAGGCCACCGAAGTACCCAAAACACCACCGCCCACAATCAAAACATCATATCTCTGCTGCATACATCCTCCTCAACATCCATTCCAAAATGTGGCGCGCGCCTTTTTATGTTGCCGCACACATTTTACTCCATCCAATCGTCCACAATCACTTCATTCGTTTTTCGCAAACTTTCTGTGCCTGTTTCCCCCATCTTTTTTTCCAGCAAAGTAAACAGGCAATCTACAATGCAAAGCAAGGCAATACGCGGTGCCAGTGTGGCCGAAACACTCGAGCCCATGCGCGCAGGGCCATACAAATTCACCGCACCCCACTGGGCAAAATTCGCCCGCAAAGAGTTGCATAATGTAATTACCCCTGCGCCTTTTTCATTTGCCAGCTGCGCCATATCCACCGTGCTGCGCTTGCTGCCGGTTAAATCAATGGCCACCACCACATCTTTTTCATCCACAAGGCTTAAGTGCATCCGCTGAAACCTTTGGTCTTGCGTATAAATAACAGGCAACCCAAGGCGCAATAACTTTTGGTAAATATCAATCAGCACCGCCGAAACGGCGCCCTCGCCCACAAGAATAATGCGCTGGCAACCCAGCAACATATCTGCCGCTTGCTCCATGTGCTCGCTGTCTAATAAAAGAATGGTATCTTGGCACGCTTGCGCATTTGAACGGCAGATATTTTCAATCATCTGCTCGGTTGTGTCCGGGGCATCTTCCGGAATGCCCTTGTCCAAAACAAGGCCGGCATGAATGTCTTTGATGGCCGAAACATGAAAATCCTTAAATCCATTGTATCCAAGGCGCTTGCAAAACCGCGTAACCGTGGCATTGCTGGCGTTTGCTTGTTCGGCAATCACATTTACAGATAAGGTATCAATATTGTTTATATTTTTTAAAAGAATGTCGGCAATCCGCTTTTCCGTGGGCATTAGGCGACGGTAGTTCATGTTGATACGCATATACGCACCGTGTTTCACTGTCCCCATAAAGTCACCTCTTTCTTTCAAACATACTTCTATAATTTCATAAAACAGCCCATTTGTCAAAATATATTTTATATGTCAAACCATTTAAAGAAAAACGTGTTCATCAAAAACGTGCTTCAAACACGGTTGACGAACACAGCGTATCCGTTCATAATGAAAACACAAAACATCTAGCGTTTCAAAAAAGCCGCAGGATGGCAGGAATGCGCAAAGCGCCAAGATAAAACATCACGATGGGTGCTGTGCAAACAGCCTGCCATGGGTGGCATTGCGCAAAAATAAAATGCACAACAAAAGTGCAAGGAGGTACAGTATGCAGCAAATATCCATCCACGCCGGGCAAGGGGCACACTGTGTAACCATGCAGGCAATTTTATGCGGCCAAGACGTAACCGTGGCGGTTGGTGGCGGCACAAAGCCGCACGTAGGGGCATGTGCCCTAGCCGTGCCGCGCCCCAGCTTGCAAGACCCAAGCCGCCGCTCGGCCACGGAAAGCGTGCTAAGTGTGATGGCCCATAAAGATGACGAAGTGGCAAAAATGGTGGCACACACGCTGGCTTCTAGGCTTGATTGCGTTGTATGTGTCAGCGCCGGCTTGCACGTGGACAACGCCGAAAAGCAAGACATTAAAACACTGCTTTGTAATGTGCAAAGCGCACTTGACGAACTGCTTGAAACATTGCAAGGCCTTCTGCCCCCATGCGAGGATGCCTCGTGTGCACACAAACAGGAGAATACGAATTAAATTCCGCTTTCCCCGCCCTCAAATCTTTACATTTTCGCCAGAATATGGTATTTTAGTAATCATAAACTATGTGTTTTGCCTAAAACGGAATTGCTTTTATCGCCCCCTTTCAAACGCACCGCTTTTTTGGCTATGTACACACCTGATTGTAAACCACAATGGCATAAACACGGTTTGTTTCTTTTTCACTTTACAACACAAAATAAACCATTTTTGTAGGTATTTTGCGCCGTGCAAAAGGAGTGCTTATGGAAAAGAACGAATTGGAAAAAAGCTTTAGTATTGCAGATTTTATCGAACATAACATCGATGTAGATACCTCTTTTTTATCCTCTATTTTCGACAATGTTCCAACGTGCCTTGTTATCCTCAACAGCTTGTGTGAAATTGTGACATGCAACAAACGCACTTGCACTGTGTTTGGCTGCAAAAATGAACGCGAATTTGTAGAGCATTTCCACAGCCTATCGCCTCCTTTACAGCTGGACGGCATGAACAGTGAAAAGAAATTTTTAAAAATCACAGAAAAAGCATCGACACATGGGCAATTTATTTTCGATTGGATCCATCAAACACGAGATGGTGAGCCATTTCTTACGCAGATCACCTTAATAAAAACAGATCGGCCCGATTCAAACGGTGGTTTTTACTTAATTGGGTTTTTATTGGATTTGCGCTATTTTATGCGGCAGATGGAAGAAGAACGCACAGCGCTTTCCCGCATCAAAGCGATTATTGACGTTAGCCCGCTTTGCGTAAACTTGTGGGACCGCAATTTTAACAATACACTTTGCAACCAAAAAGTATTGGATCTCTTTCAGCTGGACACTGCAGAGGAATATATGAAGCAACTGCCTCTTCTTTCGCCCGAATACCAGCCAAATGGGCAACAAAGCCTTGCCCTTGGAAGAGCCCACCTCAGCAAAGCATTTGACGAGGGGCAGCATCAATTTAAATGGATGCACTGCACAAAAGAGGGGGAAGAACTTCCGTGCGAAGTGACGCTGGCAAAACTGGTGCTAAAAAATGAAATAGGCGGTGAACAAGAATTTGTGGCCGGCTATACCAGAGATTTGCGCCCCGAATTTATGCGCAGCGGCACCACATTGCCATACGAAAACTACTTTCTTGATAAAATATCCGACAAAACGCTTTTATCGTACGTGGCCATGCTTGCAGACGAATGGTTTTTTGCCATGGACGTACGCACTTCACACATCCACTGTTTTGGCAAAGGGGTTGATCGCCTGGGCCTAGACAGCCAACAAATGTATACGCCGGGCCATTTTGTACAACACGGCATTGTTTTTGCAGAGGATATTGTTTTATACAACCGCCTAATAGACAACATGAAGCAAGGCCTAGAAACATCCATCGACATTCGCTTTGTGTTAAAAGACAAAACACATCGATACCATCGCCCCGCTTTCCACACCGTATATGGCGATGAAGATATGCCGTTGTTTGTTGTGGGAAAATGGGTGGATGTGCACGAGCAAAAACAGATTGAAATGCGCTCTAAAGTGGATTTACTTACGAATTGCTACAATAAAATTTCGGCCGAAAGCATGATTGCCGATATTTTGGCCGATAAGCAAGACCGGCAACATACCTTGTTTATTATCGACATCGACAATTTCAAGGCCATCAACGACAATTTGGGCCACTATGTGGGCGACACTGTGCTAAAAGATGTGGCACAAAGGCTGAAGTCTGTTTTTAGAAACCAAGATATTGTGGCACGCATTGGTGGCGATGAATTTATGGTGTTTGCGCAAGACACACCAAACCGCGAAACCATCCAAGATCGTGCACAGCGCATTGTGGATGCATTTCGTGCCACCTACTCCAGCGATTTTTCGGATTATTCGATCTCCGGCAGTGTGGGCATTGCCCTTTTTTCAAAGGACGGCAGCAATTTCCAAAGCTTGTATCAAGCAGCCGATAAAGCCCTATACCAATCCAAATTGCTTGGTAAAAACCAATATACCTTTTATTCCGATGATTTTAAAGATGGCACCATGCGCAATTTAACAAAAATGGAAAATGCTTCGCGCATTGCAAAAACATATTTTGATGTGGATTTAATTTCGGATGCTTTCTCTCTTTTGTATGAAACACAAAACAAAAAAAGTGCTTTTAACACCATCTTGCAACACGTATGCACACATTATCAAGCGCATCGTTGTTATATTTTTGAAACGCCCGACCAAGGACAAACATACAACAACACGTACGAATGGTGTGCCGAGGGCATTTCGGCGAAAATGAACAGTGCACAAAACACAGGAAAAGCACTGTATGCAGACCTTTTCCAAATGGCCAACCGTGACGGCGTTTTCTATTGCAATGACATGTTGCAGCTAAAGGCCGACGGTGCTTACGAAAGCATGAAAACACAGGGCATCCAATCGTTTGTACATGCACAAATTCGAAAAAACAACATTGTAACCATGTTTTTAGGGCTAGACGATTGCGCTGCCCCGCGGGTTTGGAACGAAAAAGAAATCAACAGTTTGATGTATATTGCAAAGCTTATTTCTATTTTTATGCTACACGAATAAAACACACGGGTTTGGCCTTTTTAAGCCAAACCCGTGTGTTTTTAAACAAACATTATCCAATGCCTACCAACCCGGCTGTTTTCCAGCCGGTGGCGGGCATTTTTTATCGGTTTAAAAGCGTGCGCACACGCTGTGCAATGCTATCGCTTTTTAGGCCAAACGCCTCTAAAAGGGCCGGTGCACTGCCCGAATAACCGAACACATCCTCTACACCAATTAAATCCATACGCACCGGGCATTGTTTTGCCAAAAGAGACGCCACTGCCTCCCCAAGGCCACCCACCACACTATGCTCTTCTACCGTTACCACCGCTTTGCACTTTTGGGCCGCTTGCAACACAAGAGCCTCGTCTAGCGGCTTGATGGTGGGCATGTTGAGCACGCAGGCCGAAATGCCCTCTGCCTTTAGCGCTTCTGCCGCTTGTAGAGACTCCCACACAGGCAGGCCGGTTGCGATGATGGCCACATCTTCGCCATTACACAGCATTTCACCTTTTCCTATTTCAAACCGGTACGTATCTTCGTTGTGAAACACCGGCACCGCAAGGCGCCCAAAACGGATGTACACAGGCCCTTCGTGCTCGTATGCTGCAAACACCGCAGCGCGTGCTTCCACATCATCTGCCGGGCAAATCACCGCCATGCCCGGTATGGTGCGCATCAAAGCAAAATCCTCGTTACACTGGTGCGAGGCACCGTC
Source organism: uncultured Oscillospiraceae bacterium (assembly GCA_964370195.1). Taxonomy (GTDB): domain Bacteria; phylum Bacillota; class Clostridia; order Oscillospirales; family Ruminococcaceae; genus JAAYCI01. Next base: position 27,462 of record CAYJIH010000013.1, on the reverse strand, counting down.
CTCGCCCACACTAACACCGCCATGTGTGGCCCCAATTTTTACATTGAGGCGCGGATATCCCACAGAATTGCGCACTTGCTCAAATGCACGCCCCGCTGCAAACATGGCAAACGTGGACGCAAACGGCACAAGGCCACTTGCCGCAAGGCCGGCAGCCACACCCATCATATTGCTTTCCGCGATGCCGCAATTGATAAAACGGTTTGGATATTCTTTTTGAAACATGCTGGTTTTTGTGGCAGCACTCAAATCTGCATCCAGCACATACACATTGTCTGCCTTTGCCCCAAGGTCCACAAGGGCTTTGCCATAACTATCTCGCGTGGCCACTTTTTTCAACTCAGGCATCCCATGCACCTCCCAGCTGCTGCATCTGGTGCTGAAGTTCACCGCAGGCCGTCTCATATTCTGCATCATTTGGCGCTTTTCCGTGCCAAGAGGCTTTCCCTTCCATAAAACTGATGCCTTTCCCTTTCGTCGTTTGTGCCAAAATCACTGTTGGTTTTCCCTCTGCACTGCGCGCCTTTGCAAATGCGTCACGCAGCTGTGCAATGTCGTTTCCGTCTATCACTTGCACAAAAAAACCAAACGCTTTCATTTTCTCATCCAGCGGCTGTGTATTCATCACATCTTTTGTAGCACCGTCAATTTGCAGGCCATTCACATCTATAATAACACAAAGATTATCCAGTGCATAATGTGCCGCAAACATAAACGCTTCCCAGCACTGGCCTTCCGCCAGCTCGCCATCGCCCAGCAATGTATACACGCGGTGCGTTTTTCCTTGTTTTTTCGCCGCCAGCGCCATACCACATGCCGCCGACACCCCCTGCCCCAAACTACCGGTGCTCATATCCACCCCCGGTGTAAGACGCATGCTTGGATGCCCCTGCAAATGGCAACCCGGTTTGCGCAAACGCAGCAAATCCTCTTTTGGAAAAAACCCTTTTAACGCCAATGCTGCATAAAGCCCCGGCGCTGTGTGGCCTTTGCTTAACACAAAGCGATCTCTATTTTCATCGCTTGCATCATTTGGGTTCACATTCATTTCGTCGAAATACAAGGTGGTAAAAATTTCTGCGGCGCCTAAACTTCCGCCGGGATGCCCACTGCATGCGGCATGTGTTCCATCCAAAATGCCTTTTCGCACAAGGCAAGCCTGTTGCTGCAGTGCTGCCAGTTGTTCCGTTCCCATTTTGTTTCGCCCTCCAACTTCATTCGTCATCGTTCCCTTTTATTCTACTGCATTTTTTCATTTCTTTCAATGCCGATTTGCTTACACAAGCGCCAGCCCCATAAAGAGCAGCCACAAATAAGCAACGGATTTTGGAATCATCAGCATACCAAGGGCCGGTTTTTTTTGTGCGAACAGCACCACCACAAGGTAGCACTCGAAGCTAATCATTACGGCTAGCCAAACATTTTCTAAGCCTTGCATCGAACGCAATGGCTCGTTTGAAAAAAACCACATCACCAAAACACCCTGCACCAAAAACGGAATGTTGCGCAAAATAGAAAACAGCTGTGATGGTTTTTCATCACACCACTTGTTTTGTGGAAGCAAACATAGCACCACACGCACTGCTGCCATGCCAATCATCAAAAACGTCACGTCCGACCGTGCATTCATGGCAGTAAGGCCCGCCTGCCACAACAGAATATACAAAAGTGACATTGTGATGGATGCAATTTGTTTTCCGCGCCCCAGTGCCGTTTTAAACCGCGTTTCATCGCCTTTTAACGCCACTAAAATACGCGGAATTAAATGGCAGCTATCGCCCACCGCCAAAACAAGGCACATACCTGCCCATAAAAGCCGCGTTGTGCTCTCGCCTGTTGCCAAATAGTAGAAGCCCAGCCCCCACACCAGCAACAAGTAAACCGCGTCGAAAATTGCCTCTGCCAATTTTGCTACATTCTTTTTGTTTTGCACCGATTCCATACCTTCTTTCCCAAGCCTTTCTTTATTCCACGCCTTACAAACCCAACGTTTTGCACGAAGATGTGCCTTTTTTCTTCCCAGTGCGCAAAGATTCCCTGTATTTTCAAACACCACCAATATACAGGGCCCCCACCCTTTCGAAACAACCAAAAGGCGCAGGGGCCACACCGTGCCCTACTTACGTTGTTGCTTTTGCAAGTTCATCGTGATTTAATTTCGATAATTCAATCATTTTCCCTTCATCCAACCCGGCCGCTTTTGCAAAACGTCGGCCATATTCCTCGTCTGCCAAGAAACAATGGGCCGCATGACGATACTTGATATTGTCTGTGCACGGCGCGATATCTGCCGCCGTGTTTTGAATCAGCAGCTCGCGTTTATCCTCTTCCAGCACACGCCACAAATCTCCACCCGCTTTAAAGCAATCATCGGTTGGGTCTTCTTTTGGGTCGTAATGATACATCGCACCGTCTAAATCCAGCGGTGGCTCCATCACTTCTGGCTGCGCCGACCATACCCCGGCACTGTTGGGCGTGTACGCCGGGGCTGCACCGTGGTTGCCGTCTGTGCGCATGGCGCCGTCGCGGTGGTAATCGTTCACTTCGCAGTGTGCACGGTTTACCGGAATTAAATTGTGGTTAATTCCAAGGCGATATCGCTGTGCGTCACCGTAAGAGAACAAACGTCCTTGCAAAAATTTATCTGGGCTAAACCCAATTCCGGGCACCACATGTGCCGGTGTAAAGGCCGATTGTTCTACCTCTGCAAAATAGTTTTCCGGGTTTCGGTTCAGCTCCAGCACGCCCACCTCTATCAGTGGATACTCGGCATGGCGCCATATTTTTGTAATATCGAACGGATTTTCGTAGTGGTTTTTGGCCTGTTCTTCTGTCATAATCTGCACATACATGGTCCAGCGTGGAAAATCGCCTTTTTCTATGGCCTCAAAAAGGTCCTTTCCATGGTATTCACGGTCCATCCCGTTGATTTGGGCCGCTTCTTCATTTGATAAGTTTTTGATTCCTTGCTGTGTTTTAAAATGGAACTTGCACCACACGCGCTCGTTGTTTGCATTGTAAAAGGAGAACGTATGTTCGCCAAAAAAATGCATGTTGCGGAATGTAGCAGGAATGCCACGGTCACTCATCACAACGGTTATTTGGTGGAAACACTCTGGCAACAATGTCCAAAAATCCCAGTTGTTTTGTGCCGAGCGGCGCCCTGTTTTCGGGTCTCGCTTTACAGCACGGTTCAAATCCGGGAAATTGTGGGTGTCTCTAATAAAAAATGTTGGTGTGTTGTTTCCCACCAAGTCCCAGTTGCCCTCTTTTGTATAAAATTTCACTGCCACGCCACGGATGTCCCGCTCGCAATCGGCAGCACCGCGCTCGCCCGCCACGGTAGAAAACCGCAGGAACAGCTCCGTTTCTTCGCCTTTTTGTAAAACACTTGCTTTTGTATACTTCGATATATCCTGTGTTACTGTAAATTTTCCGTACGCACCCCAGCCCTTGGCATGCATGCGGCGCTCTGGAATAACCTCGCGATGAAAATGTGCCAATTTTTCAAGCAACCACACATCTTGCATCATCACTGGCCCGCGTTCCCCCGCCGATAAGGAGTTTTCATTTTCAGCCACCGGCGCGCCCACTTCATTGGTCAATCTTTTCTTTTCATCCATCGTCACAGATCCTCCTTCAATAGTTTTCTCTGCCTTTTCTAAAATCCGCTTGCAGAGTTATTTCCGTCGTATTCTCACCGTACCACATTTCTCGTGCGTGTTTTGCATTTTCACGTCGATTTTACCACAATATACAAAGTTTTTCCATGCAAAAAACACAAAGCATTTCTTGTATTTAGCGCCTGTTTGCTTTATACTATTATGCATACGCTGTTTTTAGGAAAGGGTGGAACATGAGTATTTTATTGGCCGGCTATGGAAACATTGGCAAAGCACTTGTTTCCATTATGAAAGAGCAACATACATTTCAAGATATCATCATTTGTGACATAAACAATGGCATGGATTGCCGCGATTACATTCGAAAACACCATAACGAACTGGAAGCCGTTTTAAACTTAACCGATTTACAAACGAACGAAGTGCTGGATTTGTGCGTAACGTATGGGCTTGACTATTTAGATGCCGGCATTGAGGATTTTCCGCCCGGCAAAACGGCGTATGAATACTATAACGAGCTTTTACAAACAAAAACAAGTGCACGTGCCTTGTTTGGCTTTGGCATGAACCCGGGGCTTGTGGAAGTTTTATATTTTGCCCATCGACCACAAGAAGAGCATGTGGCCTTTGTGTTTGAGTTTGACGATGCCCGCAAAGGGGAAGAAATTTTTAACACGTGGTCGGCTTCTTCGTACTATGATGAAGCGGTGCACGATGATAAATTTTTAGCCGTACAAGGCAAGGGTGGCCTTGTGGTGCCAAACCCAGGCCCGCTTCGCTTAACAGCCGGCGGGCGCCAACGCGAGTTTTTACTTATTCCACACGAAGAAGTGTTTTCTTTGTGCCGCAAAAACAAAAAATGTCTCGCCTCGGCCTTTTTATACCAAGCACCGCCTGCCATTCAACATTATTTTGAAAACCACGGGGCACAACTGACAGACCAGCAAGTACGTGCATTTCCAAGCCTTTACGATGTACAAGGGCACGAAACTGTGGGCATGCTGTTTTACACCCCGGGCAACGACAACGTGCGCTACGTTTACAACCGTGTCTGTCATGAGGAAATCTTCAAACGCTTTGGCACAAACGGCACTTGCTGGCAAACGGCTTTGGGCGCTTACCTTGGCCTGTATCTTCGAAACCTGCTGCCAAAGGGCTGTGTTGCCACTGTTTCAGATATTGCCGAAACATACAAAGACGACATCGCTTTATTTTTACAAAAAAACGGGTTTGTTGTTCAGTGCGAAGACCATTTTGTGCCGCGTGATGAACTGGAACGGGTGGCGCTTCCCATTTTCGAGCCGTGATTTTCGTGCCTTTGCAATTTATAGAATGAAAAAAGGGAATTGCTGCCACAAATCCCTCCACTCTTTTCATAAGGTTTTTTAAAATGTTCTGCAACACACGTTGCAGAACATTTTTTGCCTTTTGGTGCCTTAAATTAAATCTTCTTCGGTTTCATCCTCATTTTGCCACACATTCCTGTTATATTGCAAGCCTGCGTCTGAATTTGGGCGCACACGAAAACGGCAAAGCTCTGCGCCGTTCCCCCAGCAATCCACCTCTAGCGCTGTATATGGTTTACCCATATATACTTGCATTACACCGGCTAAAAAGCCCTCTTCGTAATGGCATAAAGTGCGTCGTGTATCACTCACACCCGAGCACGTCAAATCGTCTGTTACCGTTAGCACCAAAAGCCCTGTCTCACTGTTGTGCTCTTCCAGGTGTAAATCGCCAATTTTTTGTTCCAACAAACGGGCTTTAAACTCTTTGATAAAATCATCAAATGGCGCTTGCAAATCCAAATAGCCCTCTGCAAAAATCCTGCCCGACATTTTACCGGCATCGCGCATAATTTCCACAGTTTCCCGCTCTCCATAACGGCCTTCCAACACCTCGCGCATGCTAAACTCTAGCTGGCGATGCACCATAACCGGCATCAGTTCGCCCAAATTGGTGCGCCCTAAATCCACATCGCCCATATCACTGTACGTCAATGTGTCTTCCATTGCTTTGCGCGGAACCGGCACCGGCCCACATTCGCCCCAATCAAACTCGTCTACAGGCACCGGGCGCGAAAAGTAGAAACCCTGCACACTTTCACAGCCCAAACTGCTTAAAAAGTTTACATGTTCTTGCGTTTCCACACCCTCGGCCACCGTATGGATATTCAGCTCTTTTGCCATGCGCACCACGTTTGAGATAACCGTTTTTGCACGCAATTTGCTTCGGCTGTTTGCAAAGAAGGAACGGTCGATTTTAATCACATCAACCGGCAAATTCTTCAGTAGGCCCAGCGAAGAATAGCCCGTTCCAAAATCATCAATAGAAAGTGTGAAACCATACTCGTGCAACTCTTTCAACACATTTTCCAGCACTTCCTCATTGTCCACAACGGTGGACTCCACAAGTTCAATTTCCAAAAATCGCCGGGGCACATTGTATCGGTCTGCCACGCTGGCAATATTTTGCACAAGGTCGTTTGTTTGCAAGTGTAACCGCGAAAAGTTTACCGATATCGGCACAATGGGCAACCCATCTTCCAGCCGTTTTTCCAAAATTTTACAAACATGTTCAAACATGTAAAAGTCCAGCCGCACCACAAACCCGTTTTGTTCAAACAAAGGGATGAACTCTGCAGGGCTAATAAGGCTTTCTTCCTCACTATCTTTCCAGCGCACAAGTGTTTCAGCGCCCACTATTTTCCCCGTTATCAGGCTATATTTTGGCTGTAAATAAACAAGGAAATCCTCGTTTTTTAAAGCCAAATCCATTTTTTCTTCTAAATGCCTGTTGCGCAGTGCACGCTGTTTTTCAGCCTCTTCATAATCTACCACAGGCCCAACAGACAAATTGCGTTTTGCCTGCCGATGCGCATAATTCACCTTTTCGCAAATATCATCGATATTTGTCTCGCCAAGGGGCACTTGATAACGCCCAATACAATAACTCACACGGCGTTTGCTGTTTTTTTCCATATAGGCAAACACTTGCCCCGCATCTCGTTCGTGCAAATCGTCCATGCCCATGCCCGCTTCGTGCGCATACAAAAGCAAAAAATTATCTGCTCTTAGGCGTGCCACAACGTCACTTTCTTCTTTTACAATCGCAGAAAGCGCCTCGGACATTGTCTTTAAAATCTCGTTGCCTTCCTCTTGGCCATAAATGTCGTTAAGCAAGCTGAACTGGTTAAAATCCACCTGTATAGCAAGATATTGTTTTTGTTTGTTTTGCGCCAGTTTCTTTTTGGCCTCTTTTTTAAAGTAACGCAAATTTGGCAACTTTGTAAGCGGGTCGATATAGGCAGATTCCCACAGCTCTTTTCGCAATTTTTTCTGGCGTTGCAACATGTAAAGCAATGTGATAACAATAGCAAGCAACCCAAGCACACCGCCACCAAGCACATACGGGCCATACTTTGACCACCACTGCGATATGGTATCCACCTCGTTTAAGGTAGACATATGCCCCAAAAGTGCACTTTCTGCCACCTGGCCACTGCTGCCGCGGATGTTTTTGTTGATGATGCTTATCGCGGTTTCATCCATATCCGGAGAAAACAACAACGCATAATTATCGGTAAGACGTGTAGAAAGCGTAATAAGCTCCCCATATTCACCATTATGCACTAGCGTGCCTGCATCCAAAATGTTTTCAAGGGTATACACGTCTGCGCCATTTTGCACTGTGTTGTAACAATCCTCTTCTGTGGGGCAAAACTGTATCTCATTGTTCGGAAAATGCTCTTCAAGGTAGCTGGCGTACACAACAGAATCTTCATCTTGCAGTGTAAACACAGAATTTTCTGTTAACACCTCATTTTTCCCCACCAATGCCACAGGCACATCCAAATAAGGCACACTGCGTGTATACGCATGCCCTTCCTCAAGTTGCGACGTAATGCTATGAGACAACATGATGTCGGCCTCACCGCTTTCCAGCGCCTGAAGCGCTTCGTCCTCAGTTTCCCTGTGAATATACTCGTATGGGATACCCACGTTGTCCATAATCGCTTCAAACACATCGACCGTTAGGCCTGCCGGCCCATTTTCTTCTTCATTATGGTATTCAAATAACTCTTGCTCACTGTCGTACACAACGCGCAAAGGTGTGTTGGCATTTTGCCCTAAATAAGACAATTCTTCCTCTGTTAGGGCATTCATATCACTGCTACTGCCCAAATATCGCACACTCAATTCTGTGCGTAGCAACGGCTGTTCTTCCTGCAAATAGCTCATGGCATCGTCAACCGCCATCATGATATCGCGTTTGTCTTGTGTTGTTATAAAATAAAACAATTGTGGGTTGAAACTGGCCAGCACCACTTGGCTGTCCTCATAATAGATATCATCACTTATAAGGGCATCAATCTCCCCTTGTATCATCGCTTCGTACATTTCAAGAGCATCCGTAAACGAATGGCCAGCAAAACCTAGGCCTTGTGTTTGTGCCCAAGCTTCAAATTCCTTCGAGCGATCGCCACTGTCAAGCAACCCCACACGAATGCCTTCCATACCCAGTAAATCATCAGCGCTATACTGCGTGTTGCTAGACAATGTAACCAGTGTGCCACTTGTTTGTGCTGTGGGTAAATTTGAGAAAAGATACGAATTTTCGTATTCTATAGTATACGGAATTGTGTCCAGTAAATCAATTGTGCCGTTTTGTAACCCCTCAAGGTGCTCTTCCCTTGTGCCATGCACAAATTCAAATCGAAGGTTTGACACCGCCTCAAGTTCTCTTAAGTAGGCATATCCATACCCATAATTCTCTCCGCTGTTGTCTTCCCCATAATACGCCGGGCTTTGAAACACACCCACACGCACCGTTTGAACGTCCTCATTTGTGCTTATCTCCGACGCATGCACCGCAAACACGGTTAACTCCTGTAATAGCAAAAAGCCCAGCACAAAAACACTGAGCCATTGTATTCTCTTATATGCCACTGCACGCTTTTTTGTCCGCTTGTTCCTCATTTCTAATCCCTTATTACCATTGTATTTGCCTTCATTCATGCTCATCACGCTACGCGTGTGGTCACAAACTCACCGTCTACAAAAAGCGATAATCCCCTCTGCACAGCCAAAACCAAACCGGCGCGTATAAACGGGTTCATCCACGTGTATTCTATATCGACAGGCCAAAATACATCTACTTTGTTTTTTTGCCTTCCGCCTTTAAAACACACTCTCGTTTTATCATAAAAGCTACTTTACCGTACGCTACATCCCATTGCAAAGTCATGCACACAAAAAAAGTGTTATGAAATACAGTACTCATTTAAGCGCACTTCTCTACAATTCGTATCATACTGTGTAAATCATATCCTTTTTTGTGAAAATTGTCAAGGTACAAAGCCTTATTTCACAAATTGCACAGCGCCCCCTTTGCCATCCGCCAAAAAACAGAGCTATTGTGTGCCAAAAATGCGATCTCCCGCATCGCCCAGCCCGGGAATTATATAACCATGGTCATTGAGTTTTTCATCCAAAGCCGCTGTGTAAATGGGAATGTCCGAATGTGCTTTTTGAAAATGTGCCACACCTTCCGGCGCCGCCAAAATGCACACAAATTTCATCGATGTAACACCCTGTTGCTTCAAAAAATCCGCCGCCGCCACCGCAGAGCCACCCGTGGCCAGCATTGGATCGAGCAATAGCACCTCGCGCTCGCTGATGTCCGCGGGCAACTTGCAATAATATTCCACCGGGCACAAAGTTTCGGGATCTCTATACAGCCCTATATGGCCCACTTTTGCCGCCGGTATCAGCTGCAAAACGCCATCTACCATGCCAAGGCCGGCACGCAAAATAGGCACCGCCGCCATTTTTTTGCCGGCCAACATATGCGCTTTTGTTTTGACAAGCGGTGTTTCAATCTCTGTCTCTTCAAGGGGCAGGTCTCGCGTGGCTTCATAACACAGCAACATCGATATTTCACACACTGCTTCACGAAACGCTTTCGTTCCCGTCTCTTTGCATCGCATCATCGCGAGCTTATGTTGCACCAACGGATGATTGACAATAAAAGGGGTTTGCATGGTGTTTCCTCCTAGGCTGTATAAGTGTTCGCATTCCATCGGTTTTACGTTCATTCTATGTGCAGCGTTATATTTTCGGTCAAGGGCAACTCCTCCAGCGAAAAAGCCGTTGTGGGGGCTGTGGTGGGCTCATCTATAAGCGTTTGCACAAGGTCGTTGTATTCTTCTTCTGTGGCGGTTGTAAAGCGGCTATTTTCCAAAACAAGGCCCACACCATTTTGCGCCACACCCAGTGTTGTTCTTGCGTCTAGCCGGCTGTTTTCGAAGTAACTGTCAAGAATATAGCCGGCGGCAGCAGGCCAATGGTTCACCGCACTGGTTAAAACAGACGGTGATACCTCATTTTCGTTTGTTTCGGCTGCAATGCATAGCCCGCCTGTCTGCTCGGCAACATCAAAAACCGGCTGGCTAATTTCGCTACCATGCACAAAAACAACTTGCACCCCTTGCTCAGACCATGTTTCGGCCACTTGCACCGCACGTTCTTGCGTTGCCGCTTGCGCCAGCGAAACGTTCGTCTCGATGCCAATTTTTTCCGAAGCATCGGCCACGCCTTGCACAAACCCAAGCTGATACTCTATTGCGCTTTCCGCCGGGCTTTCGTACAGAAAACCAAAATCCACATATCCATCCAGCACAGCCATATACCCCGCAAGATATGCCGCTTGCGCTTTTGCAAGCTGCACGCTGTGCATATTTTCTGCCCCCTGCGCTTCAAAAGAGGCATCCATAAGCACAAACTGAACGTCAGGATACTGTGCGCCCAGTGTTTCCGCCGCAAAAGAGAACGCCGCCCCACTTAACACAACCAATTTTGCGTCACTGTTCACCGCTTGTTCTATCGCTTGTAGATACGCACTTTCCGTATCGGATGTGGGCAACATATAATTGGCTGTTTTGTCATGCACACCGGCATACAGACGGATGCCCTCCCACAAATCCTCATTGCGCGCACCATCCTCAACACCGGCCGCATCGGTTACCAGCACAATTTCGGCGCTGGGCCCACCGCAAGCAGAAAACAAAAATAAAAAAACCACAACCAAAAAACAAGCTATTTTTTTCAACATACTTATACATCCTTAATTAAGTGTAATAAAAGGGCTTTTCCCTTTAGATTGGCAAAAAACGACAGAGCGACAAAAAAGCGGCAAGTGCGAAAAAGCAAAAAATGCTGCAAAGGCGCAACAATGCGATATGTAGCTGCCGCGGCAGTTTGCCGCCTGACGACGCAATGCGTGCTTTATGGGCAGCCTATAGGGCATTTCCCTTTAAATAATCCCGCATTTCAACTTTTTTAGCACATGCAAGTAGGCGCATTGCATGTTTTCTACTTACAGCGATACAGCGTCTCTTCTGTTTGCACCAAATCCATGCGCAAATCGAACGTATCACACGGCAAAGTATCAAACAACAAAGCCTCGTAGCAAAGGCAAAGAATGGGGCAATTTGTTTTGGCTAAGAAGCGATCGTAATAACCGGCGCCATGCCCAAGCCGGTGCCCCTCCTTCGTGACGGCCACACACGGGGCCAGCACAAGATCAAATGCTTCGGGTGCAAGGTAAGGGGCCGTTTTCGGTGGCTCTAAAAGGCCAAAACGCACCGGCTGCAACGCATCAAACGAAGTAATTTCGTGCGCATGCATGATGCTTTCTGTTTCGCACCGTGGCACTGCCACGGTTTTCCCCATACAAAGCAGCTGTGAAATTAAGCGGCGTGTATCGGGCTCCTTCTTCACGCTCACATAACAAAAAACACGCTGTGCCGTTTGCAATTCTTCCAGTTGTGTTAAATGGCAAAACAATGCCTCATTGCTTTGTGCCACTTGCGAAGCCGTCAGTGCCTCGCAGCGCTGCAAGGCCTCTTGGCGCGCCACCTTTTTTGCATCGTAAATCGTCATAAACATCGCCTCATCACTCGGTAGATTTTAAGCTTTCCACCGTATCTATTTTGTATAAATTTCGCAGCATCATCGCGTCCACAATGGCAAGCGACACAAGCGTAAACACCACCGAAAGCACGTAACTAAGCGGTGCAATGTAAGGCACAAACAGAAGGTCGTCTACCAAGGCGGCCTGCATTACAAACCGATGCAACACCACACCCAGCAACAGCCCAAAAAGCGAGCCCAGCATTGTAAGCACAAAACTTTCGCGGTACACATACGCCGCAAACTCTCGCGGGTAAAAACCCAATACCTTTAGTGTGGCAATTTCGCGCGTACGTTCGGTGATATTGATGTTTGTGAGGTTATAAAGCACCACCACCCCCAGCGCGCCTGCCGATACAATGGCCAAAAGCACCACGGCATCCAGCCCCTCCATCATGTCGGAGAATTCCCGGCGAAAATCTGCCGAATCAATTGCGCCCAGCACGTTTTCGTCTTCCATGGCCGTTTCCAATGCGGTTTGCGTGTTGATCCCATCCGCTGTTTTCAGCCATACACTGTCAAATTCAGGCGCTTCCCCCAGCAGTTCTTCGTACAGCACGGGCGAAATGTACACATAGTTGCTAAAGTAATTTTCTGTCACGGCCGCCACCGGAACAGCATACGCTACATCGTCGTATACAAGCGATACTTCCGCGCCCGCTTTTGCGCCCAATATGTCGGCCAATTTTTGCGTAAGCACCACGCCCGCATCGTTTAAAACAAAAGGATCTTCTGTTGTGGGCTCATAAAACCGCAGGAAATCTTCCAGGCGTTCCGTTTCTTCCGGAACCAACATATACACTGCTGTATCGCCACTTTTTTCTTCACCAAATGTCACTTCCACACTGTATTGGTCGAGATAAAGTGCCTGCCCCAGCGCCGACAAATTTTCGTTTAGTGTTGTTTCCTCGGCCGCAAACGAAGGCTCTGACAACACAAGTGTTGCATCGTAATTGTTGATTTTATCAAACTGCAATGGAATCACGCGGCCGATTGTATCGTTAAGACCAAACCCTGTGAGAAGCAGTGCCGTACACCCCGACACGCCAATCACTGTCATAAAAAAGCGTTTTTTGTAGCGGAAGATGTTGCGGCTCGTCACTTTTTGAATGAAATTCATGCGCCGCCACACAGGGCGAATGCGCTCTAACAAAATGCGTTTGCCTGCACGCGGTGCTTTTGGCCGCATGAGTACAGCCGGCACACTGTGCAGTTCTCCAAGGCAAGCCGCCAACGTTGCGCCCGCTGTGCTTAACACACTTACACCAATGCTTAACGGCACATACACTGGATGTATGGCTAGCACCAGCGGCGGCATGTTGTACATCAAAGAGTACGCTTCGAACAAAATAATGGGGAACACGGTGATGCCAATGGCCGCCCCCACCACAGCGCCCGAAAGGCTGGCGGCTGTGCCGTAGAACAAATATTCAAACGCAATGGCCCCCTTAGAGTAGCCAAGCGCCTTTAATGTGCCTATCTGTGTGCGTTTTTCCTCTACCATCCGTGTCATCGTGGTGAGGCAAACGAGCGTAGAAACAAGGAAAAAGAACACCGGGAACACCCCTGCCAAGGCACGCAAGCTGTCTACACTGCCTATATAACTGCCGTAACCGGGCTGGCTTTCGCGCGTTTGCACAAACCACTCCGGCTCGTCCAAATCGGCAAGTTCTGCTTCGGCATCGGCAATTTCCGCTTTGGCATCGGCAATTTCCGCTTCAGCATCGGCAAATTCCACTTCTGCTTCGGCGCGTGCATCAGCCAACTCTTGTCGTCCCTCTGCCAGTTCTGCCCAGCCGTCGGCCAATTCTGCTTCCGCTTCGGCCAATTCGGTTTCCCCTGTGGCTATTTCGGCTTCGGCGCTTCCCATTTGGGCGTTTCCTGCACCAAGCAAAGCACTCCCCTGCATCAGTTCGGCCTCGCCTTGTGCCAGTTGTTCTGCGGCAGCGGAAAGCGCGGCTTCCCCTTGTGTAAAGGCGGCCATGCCCGCTTGCAGCTGTGCATAGCTCGTTTGCAGTTGTGACATGCTTTGCTCCAGTGTTACACGGGTCGCTTCCAAGGCAGTGCGCTGCGCCTGCAACGTCGCATCCAGCGTTTGCACCTCTGCCTGCAAAGCCTCGGCCTCGGCCTTTAGCGGTGCCAGCGAGGCTGTTTCGGCTGTCACTTCCGCATCTAGGGCCGTAACAGCTGCTTGCACAGCTGCTTCAATTGTGCTGCGGTTGCCATCAAAATTTGTTGCATCCATACTGCTATTGGCCGCACCCATGTCATCTCGTGCTTCTGTCAACGCCGTTATCTGCGCAGAATTTTGTGGCAACACTGCAAGCACCGCGTTCAATTGCCCCAACAAAGCATCTGTTTGCTGTTTATACGCATCAATCTCTGCTACCGTATATCCTTGCAGGCTTGTTAGCCCTGCCGCAAGGGTATTTCGTGTGCTTTGCACACGTGCCAGCACTTCATTTTGTGCATTGTATAAATCATTTTTTTCCGTTGCCGCCACGCGCAAATCGCCCAGGGCAGCATCGCCTGCCTGCAAGGCTGCAACACCTTCGTTATACTGCGCAAGGCCTGCATTATACTGTGCAAGGCCGGTTTCGTACGCCGCTTGCCCTGCAAGCAGTGCCTCACGCTCACTTGCCAGCTGTGCACTGCCGGCATTGTATTGCGCCTGCCCTTCGGCCTGCGCCGCTTGCCCGCTTTGCAAAAGCGCGGTTTGCTGTGCCAATTCTTGGCGGCCGGATTCCAACGCGTTTCGCGCTGCCGTCAACTCGCTACGGCCTGCTTCCAATTCATCCTGACCGCTCAGAAGCTCGGCCTCGGCATCGGCTATTTCCGCTTCAGCGTCGGCAAACTCGGCATCCGCTTCTTCTCGTGCCTGCTGCAAATCCACTTCACCGTCTGCAAGTTCTGCACGTGCATCGGCAAGCTCTATTTCGGCTTCCTCTAAAATGTCGTGATAACGCACTTGTTCGCGCTCGTTTGCAAACACCTCCAGGCGCGCCTCCCCAGCCTGCTGCGTGTCGTCATACGCATCGCTGAAACTATCTAGCCCCTCAGCGGCGGCGTCACGCAAAAACACCTCCAGATAATATTCCGAATCAAAGGCGCTTTCCGGCACGAGGTAAAAACGGCTGAGTTGGCCGTCCCCAAGCTCTGTGTTTCCACGCGTGTGATAGATATAATAGGGAGACTCTGCGATGCCCACAACCGTAAATGTATCCACTGCCAACAAATCTGTTGTGTCGGTTTCGTTTTCCGGCGACAATGTAATTACATCCCCAATTTGCTCGCCGCTGGCTGCATCGGCAAGGCATTCATTGGCAGACACAGGATAACGCCCCTCTAAAATTTCCGGGCGGTTTAAGGCGTTTTCGTCGGTTTGCCCTGCAGGCACACTATGGAGACGCACCGGCACAGGGCGCCCCTCATCCTCCACAAGCACATCCAGGCCATATCCTGCCGAAACAGACGAATAATCGCCTGTTTCTATAAGGGCCGTAACATCCTCCTGCGTAAACCCAAAGGTGGATAGCAGGCGGTAATCGGCCAGGCGATTTTCTTCGTAATACTGTGTGGCTGTGTGTAGCATGTCTGGCCCAACCGACGTTAAGCCAACGAAAAAACTGCCCCCCAAAGCCGTGATGGCAAAAATGGCCACAAATCGACTGAGGCTAGAGCGCAATTCGCGCCGCAAACTTTTAAGCAAGGTTCGCATGGGCTAAATAACCGCCTTTCGGGGAAGGATTTTGCGAAATAATGTCTATTTGCGCAGGTGCTTTTCGTGACGTAAAAAGCCGGTCGCCTTAGAAATTTCCAAAACAGGAATGGGAATGAGCGACAACGCCAGCACAAGCAAGTAAAGAACAGGCGACAATGGTGCCAACGAAAATGCCGTGGCAAGCGGCGGCACAAAGGCCACAAGCAACGTGAGGCCCAGGCTTAACAAGGCAGCGCCGTTTAAATACTTGTTTGTAAACACGCCAATGGTAAAAATGCTGTGACGCGAGCGCATATTAAACGCATGGAAAATTTGCGATTGTGCCAGTGTTAAAAACGCCATTGTACGTGCCACATGCAGCCCCTCGGGCTGTGGTGTAACCGCATAACCAATGGCAAACGCGCCCAGCGTAAGCGCCGCAAACATCACACCTTGTAAAAGCACTTGTGCGCCCAATTGGTGTGCAAAAATGCTTTCATCTTTTGGGCGTGGCTTTGCCTGCATCACTTCGTCTTCTACGGCTTCGCGGCCCAGGGCAATGGCGGGCAGGCTGTCTGTAACAAGGTTAATCCACAGCAGCTGCATGCTTAAAAGTGGGCTTACCCGAAAGAGAATCATCGCCAGCAAAACCGTAAACACCTCGCCAATGTTTGTGCCAAGCAAGAAACCAACGGTTTTACGAATATTATCGTAAATACCACGCCCCTCTTTTACGGCATCTACAATGGTAGTGAAATTATCATCGGTCAATGTCATATCTGCGGCACCCTTGGCAACATCGGTGCCCGTAATGCCCATAGCGCAGCCAATGTCTGCCGCTTTCAGCGCCGGCGCATCGTTTACACCATCGCCCGTCATCGACACCACTTCGCCACGTTTTTGCCATGCCTTTACAATCCGAATTTTATCTTCGGGCGACACACGCGCATACACCGAAATATTTTCCACCTGTGCGTCCAGTTCTTCTTCGCTTAATTTTGCAAGTTCTGCCCCGGTTAATGTGGCCTCGCCTTCGCGCAGCATCCCAAGGTCTTTTGCGATGGCCGCGGCCGTTACCACATGGTCCCCTGTAATCATCACAGGGCGAATGCCTGCTTTGCGGCACACGGCCACAGCGTCGCGCACTTCGGGTCGCGGTGGGTCTATCATGCCTACAAGGCCCAAAAACTGCAGTTCATTTTCCACGTGATCGCTATCCAGCGTTTCGGGCAGCTCGCTGATGTCTTTATAAGCCACCGCCAGCACGCGCAAAGCATTTTCGCTCATCTCATCCACACGCTTTGCGGCCGCTTTTTCGTCAAACGACTTGCAACAAGGCGCCAGCGAATCAAACGCACCTTTTGTAATTACACGCAGTTTTCCGTCAAACTCGCAAATCACACTCATCCGTTTGCGGTCAGAATCAAACGGCACTTCGCCCACACGCGGATACAGTTCTGCCAAATCATCTTTCGGCATCCCATTTTGCAGCGCCGCTTTTACAATCGATGTCTCGGTTGGATCTCCAAGCAGTTCCTCATTGCCCTCTTCGTCCACACCAATGCTGCCATCACAGCACAGCGTTGCATGGGCAAGCAGTTTTTTTGCCGCTTCCCCGTTTTCGCTTCCAATGTCCTCCATTTTGCCACTTTCGGCGCTAAACACTTTCGTTAATGTCATGCGGTTTTGCGTTAATGTGCCTGTTTTATCGCTGCACACCACCGAGGCAGACCCCAAGGTTTCCACCGCAGGCAAACGGCGAATAATTGCATTTTTCTTCACCATGCGCTGCACACCAATGGCCAAAACAATGGTTACAATCGCCGGAAGCCCCTCCGGTATGGCCGACACCGCCAGCGACACCGCTGTCATAAAAATTTCAATCAACGGCATGCCAAACGCAATGCCCATGATGAAAATTGCCACACACACGCCCAAGGCCATAATCCCCAGCAAGCGCGACAATTTAGCCAATTTTTGCTGCAGCGGTGTGGCGCCCCCTTCTTCGGCGTTTAACAGGCCGGCAATGCGCCCCATTTCCGTGTTCATCCCGGTGGCTGTTACCAAAAATTTCGCCCTGCCGTAACTTACACTGCACCCTGTGTACACCATGTTCAAACGGTCGCCCAAGGGCGCATTTTCTTGCACTTCGGCTTCGGCCTGTTTTTCACTTGGCACACTTTCGCCCGTTAGCGCACTTTCCTCGCACTTCAAGCTGGCACTTTCTAAAAGACGGCCATCTGCCGGGATAAAGTCGCCCGCTTCAATCAGCACCACATCACCCGGCACAAGCTGCACCGCGTCCACTTTTTCCTCTTCACCATCACGCAACACGCGCGCATGCGGGGCCGAAAGGTCCTTCAGTGCCTCCAGTGCTTTTTCTGCACGGCTTTCTTGGCTTAAACTTAAAACGGCATTTGCCACAACAATCAGCAAAATCAGCGCCGGTTCAAAAAACTCATTGGGGTCGTGCCCATTTAAAGCCACCACAAAGCTTACCACGGCGGCGCCAAGCAATATCAAAATCATGGGGTCCTTAAATTGCAACAAAAAGCGTGCAAACAAACTTTTTTGTTTTGCCTGTGCCAAGCGGTTTTCGCCATGCTCGGCCAAACGCTTTTTTGCCTCCTCGCCGGAAAGGCCATGCTCCACATTTACACTCTTTTCTTTTATCAGCGCCTGCAACTGCTGGCTGTAATCACTCATACATTGTTCCTCCTTTAGGCATATATATTTAATATACCATAAATGCAGGGTGCTGTCTGTATTTTAATGTATAAAAAAAGATTGCACATTCCGTGTTTTTTAGTCTATAATAGAAAGAACATAAAAAAATCCGACGCAAAATGTGACGCAATGATAACCATTCTCGAGCATGAGAGGAAGGAACAGCGCATGGAAAATTTGGCACAAATGTTTGGCGAAGGAAGCAAGGTGGTCATCAGCCCCGATGAGATGCGTGCCTGGGTGATGCTACCAAAACCACAAAAAGATTGCCCTTATACGGAGGAAGGGTTGCGCGCATGGCTTTTGGAAAACGGCGTAACACACGGCCTGCGCGACGACATGATAAAAAAAGCACTGCTTGAGCGCAAAAGCGATGAACTGATGGAAGTGGCGCGTGGCACCGATGCACAAGAGGGCACAGACGGCTATCTTCAGATGCATGTGAAAGAAAAGGAAAATGCCTCTGTGCGCACCGGCTCGGACGGCGGCCTTATTTTAGACGATTTATCGTTTTTACACGAAGTGCCTGCCGGCAAAGTTTTGGCGGAAGTGATGCCGGCCATACCGGGCACACCGGGATATAGCGTAAACGGACATGAACTGCCCACACGCCACAGTGTAAAAGAAGCCGACGCGCTGGAGGGCAGTGGCTTTGAAAAAAGCGATGACGGCCTGCGTTACAGCGCACCCGTGCGCAGCCACGTGCGCTTTGTAAACGGCACGCTTGTGCTTACGCCCGTAACGGTTACAGGTGATATTTGTGCCGATGACGGCCCCTTATCTGTTGAAGGAAACCTTGTGGTGGAGGGCGACATTTTAGCCGGCAGTGTGCTTGCCGCAACGGGCAGTGTATACGTTTCCGGCAAAAGCCAAGAGGCCACCATTGACGCTGGGCGCAACATTCTTTTATGCGGCGGCATGCATAGCATGCGTGCACGCGGCACGCTAACCGCAAAAGAAAACATTTGGGGCCAGCTGTTTGAACAAGCCAGCCTCCACGCCGGTAGCGATGTTTGTGCCACTGTTTTGCGCGGCTGCGAAGTTACGTCGGGCGGGCAGGTGCGCGTTTTGGGCAAGCAGGGCCAAATCAGTGGCTGCGAAGTTTATGCCACATCCGGTGTTGTTTGCCAAACACTTGGCGGAGACGGCGACAACCGCACAGAAATTCATGTTGGCATGAAAAAAAGCTTATTATCGCGCAACACACAAATAAACCAATCCATTGAAAAACGCAACCAAGATGTGCAGCAAATTTTGCAAAACATGGCCACCATAGAAAAGCTGAACCGACAAAAGCCCACAAAAGGCAAAGATTTGCCCGAATATCTTGAAATGGTGCAAAAAAAAGACGCCACACTCAAGGTGCTGCGTATGCTAGAGCAAGAGCGCCAAAACTTAAAACGAAAAATGGATGCCCTTAGTGCGGCCGGTGTGGTGGCCCGTGTGCGTGTGCACCCCGGTGTTTTGATTAGCATCGACACGCGCGAATACCACGTAGACAGAAAACTGGGCAAGGTGCGCTTTAAACGCGATGGCGAATACATCGAGCTCATCACAGCAGAGTAATTTTTCCATACATACAAAAAAATCGGCCTTTGGCGCAACACGCCTGCCGATTTTTTTATTTCGTCTTTTTTGTTTTTGGTATAAAAATAAACCCACCCTGCCGTCTGTCGCCTAGTTATCACCCACTCTTCCAAGTAGGGCGGCGCTCTGCGGAATGTTTCATGCTCCCTTCTTCCGGCAAAACCGGGAGGTCTGCAATTCACAGCCCGACACCGAGCTCCTTTTTCATAACCTGTAGGATAATTATGGCCACATCAAATCGAACAAGGTAGGCTATGCCTCTTTATTATAGGTCGTCCACGTCGATGTCGTACAATTTGTTCAAACGGTTTGAAAACACATCCAGCACATTGGCAAGCTCTGCTTCGTCTTCCACAATGTCCAAATATTCCTCTTCGCCCTCTTCTTCCACAAGGCGCATAAACAGCAGTGTTCCGTCGTTTTCAAGTGCTTTTTTTGGATCTTCTGCATAGGGGGCCATGGCAAAATAGCGCTCGCCATCAATATCGGTGGCATCCAGCACCTCAAACGTATGTTTTTGCCCTGCCTCATCCTCCAATGTCATCAAATCCGGCTCATACGCGTCGTCTCTCTCATTGTTTTGCGGGGATTCACTCATAAAATGGGCTCCTTACTTTTTCGACAGTTTGTTTCTACTAATGATAGACCAAAACAGCCGCTAGGTCAAGGGGGAAAGACCCTTATTGGCACAGAATGCGCGCTGAAATAGAATGAAAAAAAGTAGTAAAATTGCTGAAAATTAAGCGACAATCCCCCACCGTTTATGATATACTGTTAAAAATGTATCTGTGCTATTTTGGAGGGAGACATACAGTTTGAAACGCCTTGTTTTCTGTTTTTTCATTGGTTCTTTATTGCTTTTCCACGGATGTTCCAGCGCAAGCAGTGTGGAAGCAACACGCAGCCGCCCTGCTGTAGAAAGCGATGTGCGCCAGTTCGCCACGCTTTCCGAAGATGCCGTGCGCGTCACTTTGCGCACAAGCGAGGGAGACATCACCGCTGTGCTTTACCCAGATTTAGCCCCCATGGCCTGCGAAAACTTTTTAGGCCTTTCTGCGGCCGGCTATTATAACAACACGCTTTTTCATCGTGTGCAAGAAGACTTCATCATCCAGGGCGGCGATGCCGACGGCACGGGCCTTGGCGGAGATAGCATTTGGCAGCATCCCTTTTTTACCGAGCTTACCCCTTCTTTGCACCATTATTCCGGTGCGCTGTGCATGGCCGCCGCAGACGGCACACAAAACACCTTACTTTCGCAGTTTTACATCGTGGCCTCGCCCGCAGCCAACTTAGACGAAGACGCCCTTGCCGCCTTAACCGCCGCCGGTTATTCCGAAGCCGTTGTAAACACCTACCGCCAGGCGGGCGGCCTGCCCTATCTCGACAACCAAGACACCGTGTTTGGGCATGTCATTTCGGGCATGGATGTGGTGGACAGCATCGCAAGCGCCAACACAAACGACGAAGGTGTGCCTAAAAACGATATCATCTTGCACGAAGTGCGCATTGAATACCCCGCATAATATAGTGGAATGCCACGCAGTGAAACAAAACGAGGCTATTGAAAAGCCGATTAAAAAAAACGCCGGCAAAGCTTCCGCCCTGTTTTGCAAAAATTTACCCTGATTTTTGCAAAACCTTTGTTTGCTAGCAGCGCCAAAGCACAATATCACTGCTGAAAAGGAGGTGCCCCTGTGAAAAATTTTGTAAAACGAGTTCTATTTTCCAAACGCTTTGCCATCCTCATTGTCGCCCTATTGCAAGTGCTGTTTTTTGCCATTCTGATGATTCTTTTGGCCAATTGGGGCGTTGCAGGATACACCATCATCACCTCTTTTTCTGTTCTTGTGATGTTTTTCCTCCTTAGCAGCGACGATTTAAACCCTGCGTACCGGCTGGTATGGCTTATGGTTTTTGTGCTATTGCCCGTGGTGGGTGTGCTGTTTTACCTCATGTGGGGGCACCGTTACGTGCCCAAAAAGGCCTTAAAACAATTGAACAATGCCACAGAGAATGTTTCCATGGCTCTGCACAAAAACAATCATGCCATGCAGGCACTGCACAGCGACAACGCCATGCTACACCGCAACGCAAAATATTTATTAGACACCGGAAAATGTCCGCTCTACCCTGCCGATGGCGTGGTATATTATCCCATGGGGCAAGATTTTTTTGAGGCGTTTTTAGAAGCGATTCAAAAGGCAAAAAAATTCATCTTCATGCGGTATTACATCATTGACGAAGGCGAAATGCTGAACCGCACCATCGAAGTGCTTCGTAAAAAAGCGGCCGAGGGCGTGGATGTGCGCATCATGTGGGATGGGTTTGGCTGTTTGCTTACCTTGCCGGAAGATTACCCGGAAACACTGCGTAGCATGGGCATTCAATGCGAAGTGTTCAGCCCTGTGGCCTTCACAGCACACGTGTCGGATTATTCCATGCTCAACCACCGCGACCACAGCAAGATCACCGTGGTAGACGGCACCGTTGCCTTTTCCGGCGGCATCAATTTTGCCGACGAATACATCAATGCAAAGCGCCGTTTTGGAACGTGGAAGGACACCGCCGTGATGGTGCGCGGCGAAGCTGCCGCCAGCCTCACGGGCATTTTTCTCATCGGCTGGGATTTTGCCACAGGCACCGTTAGCGATGCAAAAAAGTTTTTGCCAAAGCCGGAGCCATCCACCATGTTAAGCCTGGGCCACGGCTACGTGCAGCCTTATTGGGATTCGCCCCTTGGGCCGGAAAACATTTCAGAAAACGCCTATCTTAACACCATCACACAGGCCACAAAATATGTATACATCTCCACACCGTACCTTATTTTAGACCACGAGATGATTTCAGCCCTTTGTCTTGCAGCCAAAAGCGGCGTAGATGTGCGTCTTTTAACACCCGGCATTCCCGATAAACGCTCCATTTATTTAATAAGCCGCAGCTACTACCCCATTTTGCTTGAAAATGGCGTGCGCATTTTTGAATATTCCCCCGGTTTTAACCACGCAAAATTATACGTTTCCGATGATGTTACAGCCATTGTAGGCACCGCAAACATGGACTATCGAAGCCTTTATTTGCACTTTGAAAATTCAGTGGCCTTCTATGGTGGCGCTGTGGTGTATACCATAAAAAAAGATCTTCTCGATTGCTTCGATCAATCCACAGAAGTGACGTTGGAAAACACAAGAAAAACGCCTCTGCATGTTCGTTTTTTCCAGCTGGCCGCAAAACTGCTGTCGCCCATGCTTTGATATAAAACGAAGTTGAATTCGCCTGCTGCCCGTGCGTAAGACCTTGGGGCAGCAGGCGAATTCAACCCAAAAACCGAAGGACGGTGTTTTTTGCTTCCTAGCACTTGGTATTTTCTTGCCGCTCTGGGAAGAAAAAAGTGAAACGAAAACACGCACATAGGATGCGCTTTTGCGGCGAGTTCACAATGGTTTGTTACGATGGCAAAAACTCTGCTTTTGCCTCTATAATCATATCGCGCAAACGGGCAGGCAATTCTTTTTGTTCCTCGCGCGATAAATCTTCTGTGTGCACCATGGGCAAGATTTTAAGGTGAATATCGCCACCACGCAAGTGGAATTGGTTTGCTTCTAAGGTGGCGGCCGTTCCCTCCAGCGCAAGCGGGATGATGGGCACGCCGGTGCGTAAGGCCATGCGCACACTGCCTGCTTTAAACTCGGCCACGTCACTGCTTTTCGAGCGTGTTCCTTCGGGGCACACGATAAGGCTTTTCCCACTTTTTAAGATATGTTCGCCCTCTTTTAAAGCGGCGGCCGCAGCACGAATGTCGTCGCGTTCTACAAACACGCAGTCTAAAGCTTTCATCCATTGGGCAAGAAACGGCACCTTTTTTAAGCCCGATTTGGCCATCAATGGGTGTGGACGGCCCAAATCGTACATAAATACAGGGATGTCCACATAGCTTTGGTGGTTGGAAACAAAAAGCACAGGTTCACCGTTTTTGGGTAAATTTTCTGTTCCTTCCATATGAATGCGTATGCCCACATGCTTAAACAGGCGCCGCACCCAAAGCTGGCCATGTTTTTTCAATAGGGCCTGTGATTCGTCGGTGCGTCCGTGTTTTTTCAAAAACTGCACACGCCAATAAATAGGCATGCGCACCGCCATATAAATAAAAAGCCACGTTACCCACAAAATGGTATTAAACATTAAAATCTCCTTTTCATCTGCTTATGCAATGTCATCGCGTGTTACATTGCACAGCCACTTGCGGCTGCGCAACCGCCAAATACAGAATGGAATTTTCAGCATCTCGTCGAAGTAAAGCAAAACGAACACTGCTTTTACGGGCCAATCTAACACAAAGGCGGCAATAAAACCCGTTAAAAGGCTAAAGCCCCAAAGCGTGCCTAAATCTAAAATAAGGCCAAAACGTGTGTCTCCACCCGAGCGGCAAATGCCCACCACCATCAAGGCGTTGAAGGCCTGCGCCACCACGAAGAAGCATAAAAAATACAATAGGAACGAAAGGTAATCGTGCGCCTCGGGAGAAAGGTTCATCACTTGCAAAATAATTGGGCGTATCAACAGAATAATCAAACTGCCACACAGGCTAAAGGTCATGGTAATGCGAACAAAATACCGCGAATAAGCAAGTGCACGCTGTTCCTCGCCGGCGCCAATGGCCTTGCCCATGATGATGGCCGCTGTGGTGGCAAGGCCAAAACACACCACCATGGCAAGTTGGCGCGTTACACCCGTTACAGAGTTTGCCGCCACGGCTGCTGCACCAAGGTGCCCCACAATGCCGGCACTGATGCTGATGCCAACACCCCAGCAAAGCTCGTTGATGGTGGTGGGCAACGAATACCGCATAAAATCTTTTAGCAATGTTTTCGACCAATGGAACATGTGCGTTAAACGCAGGCGGGCGGCCGTGTTTTTCGAGGCGTAAATCGCCACGATAATCAGCTCTAGCAAGCGCGCTAAGGTGCTGCCCAACGCGGCACCGGCAATACCCATGGGCTCTAGGCCCAACAAACCAAAAATAAAAATGCTATTAAGCACAATGTTTGTGCAAAACGAGATAAAATACACAACGGTGGCCACCATCGCACGCTCGATGCTACGCATTAAATTAAGATACGTGCTTGTGAAGCCAATGAATAAATAACTTACAGAAATAATGCGCAAGTACGTGGCGCCTTCGGCCACCACTGCTTCGTCCGGCGTGAACAGCCGCAAAATTTCGGTTGGAAACAGCATGCCCACAACAAAAAACAGCACCGATAGTGCAAGGGATAGCGTCATCGACATACCCAGCACTTTTTCAATGATGCGCGTATCGCCACGGCCCCAGTATTGCGCGGTAAGCACCGAAGCGCCGGAGGCAAGGCCGAATAAAATCAACATGAGGATAAATTGCATTTGCCCGGCCAAAGAGGCACCCGAAAGCACCACCTCGCCCACACTGCCCAGCATAATTACATCGGCGCTTTGCACCCCCACGTTAATTAAGTTTTGCAGCGCAATGGGCACGGCAAGCGTTAACACTTGCCGAAGAAATAATTTTTTCTCTATCGTTTGTTCCACTATTTTGTTTTTCACCCCTGGCCTTTAGGCAAGCAAAAACACCCGCGTTGTGCCGGGTGTGCGTGAAAAAGCATCGCTTGCCATGTGGGCACATGGGATGTGTTCACGAACTGCAAAAGGCTTTTCTTTCTTTTCATTTTTATTCTATAGTATACAGTATACTGCATTTTCTGAAAAGAAAAAAGCCCTGCATAAAAATTTCTTTACCACAAGCGCGAAGCTGTGTTATACTTTTTGTGATTGTGAAACCAAGGAGGGTTTTTGTGGAACCAAAACTGAGCATCGTGTTGCCAAACTTAAATGGCGCCGGCTGGCTAAGTGGCAGCATCGAAAGCCTATACGCCCAAACGGAACAAAATTTTGAGCTTATTATCGTAGACAATGGCTCAACCGACGAAAGCTTGCACGACGCACGCCGTGCTGCCCAAAACCACAATTGCACACTGTTGGAAAACGGCGAAAACTTGGGGTTTTCCAAAGCGGTGAACCAAGGCATTGCCCTTGCGAAAGCGCCGTATGTGTTGCTTTTTAATAACGATGCATTTGCAAAACCCACCATGTGTGCAGAGCTTTTGTGTACCATAGAAAAAGACGCGCGCATTTTTTCTGTACAATGTTTGATGCTACGCCACTTAGAGCCGGACAAAGCCGACGATTGCGGCGATTTTGTCACGTTGTTCGGCTGGGCATACAAACGTGGCGATGGGCTATCTCCCCAGCGATACCAAACGAAACAGCGCGTTTTTTCCGCCTGTGGTGGCGCGGCAATGTACCGCAAATCGCTGCTGGATGAACTTGGCGGGTTTGAGGAAATGTTTTTTGCGTACTTAGAAGATGTAGACATCAGCTGGCGCGCAAACAATCATGGCTACCTTTGTATATATGAGCCACGGGCTGTTTGCACCCACATTTGCGGTGCCACCACACGTGGCAAAAATGGCGGCAGCCAGTACAACGATTTTAAATCTTTGCAAAGTGGGCGAAACAGCCTGCTGTTGCCCATTAAAAATTTACCGTTGCCATTTTTAATTTTAGACTTCCCCTTTCTACTTTTTGGCTATCTTGTTAAGTGTTTGGTGTTTGGCTTGCGTGGCTATGGCACGCCTTTTTGGCAAGGTTGCAAACAGGCGTTGCATCTGCTGGGCAAAGTGCCGAAAACACAGTTTAAGGCACGGTTTTTAAAAGAGTATCTCCGTGTACAAATTTGCTTGTTTTTAGGTTGTTTTGGCTATGTGCAATATCGTTTGTTGCGCTTATTTAACAAAAAGTAAAAGGAGAGAATACAGTGAATGAGCATCGCATGTTTTTAGAAATGGCACGGCTAGAGCGCGCGGCAGAGGCTTTGCGGAAAAATAGGATGGAAGCACACGTGTTAAAAAGCCGCGAGGACGTGGTGCCGTTGTTGCAGCGTTTGCTGCCAAAGGGCGGCACGGTGGGAAGTGGCGGTTCTGTTACACTGGAAGAGTGTGGTGTGCCGGCCTTGCTGCGCAGCGAAGATTATCGCTACCTTGACCGTATGGCAGAAGGCGCCGACGCAGGGCAAGTGGCAAGAGAAAGCTTTTTTGCCGATTGCTACCTTTCCTCTATTGGTGCCGTAACCGAAGAAGGCGAGCTGTTTGCCGTTGATGGCAATGGCAACCGTGTGGCCGCCCTTATCTTTGGGCCAAAGCAAGTGTTTGTTGTGGCCGGTTATAACAAACTGGTTGCCACAAGAGAAGACGCACGAAATCGTAATTTTGAGGTATCGGCACCGGCCAATACACATCGCATTGGTTTAAGCACGCCATGTTCCACCACCGGCAAATGTCACCGATGTCATAGCCCGCAGCGCATCTGTTGTGCCGAAGTACTTTTAGGGCCACAGCGCGAAGCGGGACGCATCACAGTGTTGCTTGTATGTGAAGACCTGGGCTTTTAAGGGCTGTTTGCGTGATTTATAATTTCTTTCGCACAAAAGTCAATTTAACAGAATTAGAAAAAGCGCCCCTTTTTGAAAGGGGCGCTTTGGTGTGTTGAAAAAGTTGTTGCACCGATCTTGGGTCTTCAGCCCGCAAGCGAAGCCCCAAGGTCTTTCCTCTACCTGGTGCAACGACTTTTTAATACACTGACCCGAGAAAGCAAAGCTCTCTCGGGTCAGTTTTTTCTTTATTACACGCCACACTTCGGTTTATCCTGGCTCTTCGTCACCATTTCTGTGGAAAGAGCCCCTTTCAAACCTTCTTTTGTGCGGTTTTTTTTGCAAAGGCAACGCCTGCCTATTTTACGTTGATGCCTTCTTTTGCGAATG
>CAYJIH010000012.1:13911-41361 GCA_964370195.1 uncultured Oscillospiraceae bacterium | reverse complement strand
CCTTGACATACTGTGACTTCCCGTATGAACACTGGACAAGGATACGTACAAACAATGCGATTGAACGTTTGAATCGTGAGATACGCAGACGAACACGGGTGGTGGGCACTTTCCCGGATGGCAATTCGGCTCTTATGCTTGTTTGTGCACGCCTTCGACACGTTGCCGGTTCCCAATGGGGGAACAAAAAATATATGAATATGAAACATCTTGAGCGAACTTTTGTGGATGAGTTCATAGCCGGTTAACTGCTGTTCTATAAATGCTACAATTCTATTTTGCGCATAATTCTTGACAGTACCACCAAAAGCCAAAGGGCAATATTTTATAAAAGTCACACGCCGCAGGGTAGCGAGGCTTCGCGCCGCACCCCCGTTTGCGCCGCTATGGTCACACTAAAATAGAAGCTGTGCTTGCGTTTTGACAAGCTACAGCTTCTTGTTTGGTGGATGGTAACCCGTTACGCGTGGATGCGGCGCGAAACTTCGCTGCCCTGTGTGGCGTGACCTTAAAAAAAACCGCCCTAACGCTTTCCCTCTGTGCGCGCCCGTGTTCTACGCGCCCTTTAGAAAAAGCTTTTGCCCCTGCTTTGCTCGAAAAGCAGGCGGGGTTTGGGGCTGCGCCCCAAGGTCTTACACGCGTGGGCGCGGGCGAATTCAACCCAAAAGCCGAAGGGCGGTGTTTTTTTTAATGCTATAAAAAGCTTGCGTAACATAAACAGAACATGTTGATTATGAAATTACATTTGGGCGTTGTGTTTTTCTAAAAAGGCTGCAAATTCATCTCTTGGCAATGGTTTTGTAAACACATACCCTTGGATATAGTCGCACTTGCAACGTGTGAGGTAGTTTAAAAGCTCTTGTTCTTCAACACCTTCCATGACCACTTGGATATCAACGGCTTTTACAGCCTCCATGAAATGCTCGAAAAAATGGCGGCGGGTGTCATCGCTGGTAACAGAATACACAAGGCTACGATCGAACTTGACAATTTTAATGGGGATATCAAAAAATAAGCTCAAATTCGAATATTCAACACCAAAATCGTCTAACTCAAATTCAAATCCACAAGCGATAAAATTATCCATCACATTTCTTACGGTGTCTATGTCGGAAACCAAGGTGCGCTCTGTTAATTCCATTTTAATTTTTCCATGTGGAATTTTGTAGCGATCGATCATTTCAGTTACTTCATGTACCGTGTCTTTTTGTAAAAAAAGAACATAAGGGAAATTAATGGAAATGGATTGCGGTGAAATATCATCTGCATATAAATTGGATAAATGGCAAAGGTCTTGGCAAATTTTCTCCAATACAATGTAGGTGATTCGGCCTACAAGGCCGGTTTCTTCGGCAATGGGGATAAACTCGCCAGGGGAGATGGGCGCTTCTTCAGATGGCTTTAAGCGCACCAATGCTTCTGCCATTGGGAAGTTTTTTTGTTCTGATGAATAAATGGCTTGATAGTGTACCTCAAAACCATCGTGGTTTATAGCATGTTTCAGTCGCTCGATGATATGATGCCGGCGTTTCATTCTGTTGCATATCGTACTGTCATAAAAAAAGTTTGTTTCGCCAACATTTTTCTTAACAGAAGAAATGGAATAATCCATAGCAGATATAATTTCTTTTACACTGTTGCCAAAGGCAGGAAAGTCAACACGAGCATATACCATATCAATGGTGATACGTGTTTCTTCATATTCAAAAGGCGTGCAAATTGCTTTTACAGTATTGTGCAAAAAGGCATTTAAGCTGTCTTGCTGTTCGCCTATGTAAATATAAGCAAACTCATCGCCGCCGTAGCGATACAAATATTTTTGTGGTAGCATGGTTCTAAGCCGAACCGATAAATCTGATAAAATGGCATCGCCAATATTCAAGCCAAAACGTTCATTGATGCTTTTAAAGTTTCTTAAACTAAACACAACCAATGAAAAGTGCGTGTTTTTATTACAATGCTGTGTAAGCTGTAATGTTAATTTTTGCCGGTTGCTTAGTTCAGTGAGGGCGTCTCTGGATTTTGATACGCTTAAAACGTATAGATGCACCATTAGCAAACCACAAACATACGAAAGACCGGAGAGCTGAACTTCTGGCACAAGCAGTTGAAAGCTAAAAACACACGTGGATAGCAAAAAGTTTAGACAAATCATAAGCAACACATTGCGTTGCGGTGTTTTTCGGTACTTTAGTGTAAACAAGAGTAATATAATAAAATAGACAAAGGCAATATAATAAGAAACACGAACAGAGGCCCCTTTTATATAGCCAAGTTCCGGCGTAACTGTGAAAATGAAATTGTGAATGGGGTTTGAAAACACAAAAAGAAGATAGATGATATAGGGGATAAGCACCCAAAAAAAGCGACGAAAAAACTCAGAGTAGCTTAGTTTATTGTGTACAATAGACATGCCGTATACTAAGTAAAATGGTGCTAAAATAGGCGATGATACAAAATAAAGTTGCCTCAAAAAATCCAAAACCCACAGGGGATATTCCGTATAGTGGTTGTTAATATAAAGGCAAACCGTTGTGATAACAGCAGAAATAAAGGCAACACCATACATCCATTTCAAACCGCTGTATTTTGTTGATATCACGCTTTTATCGAGAGCAAAGCCAATGATGGCGATGCTTAAAATAACCAAAGCAGAAAGTTCTGCCGCTAAATTATAGGTGATGGTGAACCCTCCTTTTAGCTTGAAATACAGATGAAACGCAACTTATAAAAGTGTACCATAAATAAATAAAGTATGCAAAGCTGCAAAGTATAAGGCAAAGACCACGGGGACACTGGGCTTAAATGCGATAGGGCAGTTTGCAAATGGGTTTGCCCAAGGCCATGCTAACCGCATTGGTTACAGCCGGTGCCGAGGGAACCACAGCACACTCGCCAATGCTTTTGGCACCAAAGGGGCCAAGAGGTTCGCCTTTTTCTATAAAGTCAATTTGTAAATTAGGCATGTCAGAAGCGCGAAGCATTTTATATTTTCGCAGCGTGCTGTTTACATTGCGTCCTTTTTCATCAAACGATAATCCTTCTGATAAAGCATAGCCAATGCCCATTTGCACGCCGCCTTCCAATTGCCCCTCAATGCTTAAGCGGTTTATTACATTTCCCACATCATGCACGGCAACATAATCGGTTACTCGAATGTCTCCGCTTTCTTTATGCAGTTGCACACGTGCTGCGTGCACACCGTAAGATCCGGGCCCGCCCGGCATAACGTATGTTTCCGAACAAATGATTTCTCGGCCGCTTTTTGCTTGTGCATGCATCATAATTTCACTTAAGGCCACGGTTTTTTCTGCACAGGAAATGCCGTTCCAACCAAGCGTAAGTTCTTCTGCCGGTTTTTCCAAAAGAAGACTTGCTTCTTTTAAAAGTTCGGCTTTTATACTTTCGGCTAATTTTTTTGCAGCACCACAGGCCACAAAAATGCCATGGCTTGAATAATCACCCAAGTTCCAAGGGCACACATCTGTATCACCGGTAACATAAGAAATACGGTCTAAAGGTATTTTTAATATTTCGCTTAACACAGCACTTTGTGCCGTAATGGACCCATTGCCCATGTCGTGGCTTCCGGTATATAGAACTACACTGCCATCTTCATTGCATTTTGCCATCAAGCAAATTTGGTCTCGATGGGCACCAAAGCAACCATTTCCGTGCAAGCCGGCCGCTAGCCCGATGCCATAGGTATATGTATCATCCTCTTCTACTTTGGGCCAATTTTTCATCAGTTCCTCTGCTTTGGCAAGGCAATCTAATGGGCGTGGGTTGCCCAGTGAATACCCACCAATGGGATCTAGTGCCGTTGGCTGCACTAAATTTTGGCGTTGAAACTCTGCAATAGGCATGCCAAGCGCATCTGCAATGGCTTGATATTGACATTGCTGTGCAAAAAAAGCTTGAGGAGATCCATAACCGCGCATGGCACCTGCTATGGGCGTATTTGTATAAATGGGAATGCCCACAAAACGGATGTTTGGACATTTGTATAATTTAAACACCTTATGGCTTAAAGCGCCCAAAACATTTAAAGCACTGCTTGCGTATGCACCGGTGTTTGTTAACACTTTAATGTCTTGTGCCACAACCGTTCCGTCTTTTTTTACGCCCGTTTTGATATAGGTGACACTGGCGTGGCGTGTTCTTGTGCATTCAATACATTCTTTGCGCGTCAATTCCAAACGAACAGGTTTTTTTGCCATAATAGCAAGCTGTGCTACCACGGGCTCAATTGTCATTTCTAATTTCCCACCAAAGGCACCGCCAATGATGGGGCTTTTAACTTGAATTTTGCTCATGGGAAAGCCAAAAATACGCTGTAGTATAAGGCGGAAAGCAAATGTGTTTTGGTTTGGAGAAGTAACTGTAAGCTTGCCCCTAGCATCATAATCGGCTATGGCCACATGTGGCTCAATAGCGCCGTGGTGAACCGGTTGTGTTTCATAACGGCCTTCAAAAATCTCATCGGCGTCGGCCATGCCGGCGTTCACATCGCCAGCATTATGCTCAATTCGAGTGATTTGGTTGCTTTCGCCATGCAAAGGGAATGCCCCCTCTTCCACAGCCGCTTCTACGTCTAAATAGAAAGGCAATGCCTCATATTCCACTTCGATGAGTGAGATGGCTTTTTTTGCGATGGCAAGGCTATCGGCCGCCACTGCCGCCACTCTATCACCCACAAAACGTACCACAGGCGAAAAAATTTGCTCTGTATTTGGAATTTGATGCTCGTAAAAACGCGTGGCACTGTTATATAAAGTGCTGGCTGCATTAACGTGTGTGGCCACAGCACGCACGCCAGGTAAAGCCTCGGCTTTTGAAATATCTATGTGTTTTATTTTGGCATGTGCCACCGGAGATGTAAGCATTTTGGCATGGAGGACACCAGATGTTTTTACGTCGGCCACATACTTCATCTGCCCGGTAACTTTAAGAGCTGCGTCTTGAATGGGAATTTCTTTTCCTAACACATCATACACATTCGACATAGAAATGTAACTCCTTTTTATGATGGATACAAAACATAAGGGCATATTGGTTCATTTTTTTGCTTTACATAATATTATATAGGGATTATTACAATAAAACAAGAAAAAACAAATATATTTTAGATCATATGTTGTTGCAAAATGAAGAGATACACACGGCCTTCATCTAAACTGGATAAAAAACACATAAAATCGACTTTATTTTGCAATATATTTTCTTTTTTAAAAAAAGAGCCATAACAGAGAAACGGAATAGTATTTAAAGAATTTATAGCAAATGCCTCTGTATGGTGTTTTTTCAAGAAAATACATGAATGGAATACAGCGGTTTGTACCAACAATGTTCTATAAACAATTTACCGTTAAATTAAAGCAAGAAATAAAACTGTGAGCAAAACATAAAAAAGCACCAAAACAAAAAGCACAGAAACGAATACCAAAAGAACAATACGGTATTTTGCGCTGGTTTTGTTTTTAATAAGAAGAACAATAATAACTAAAAAAAGAGCTAGTAAAATACCTGCAAGCCAAATGGGCATGCAA
Source organism: uncultured Oscillospiraceae bacterium (assembly GCA_964370195.1). Lineage (GTDB taxonomy): Bacteria > Bacillota > Clostridia > Oscillospirales > Ruminococcaceae > JAAYCI01. The sequence goes on along the minus strand of CAYJIH010000012.1, from coordinate 35,812 downwards.
TCACCCTTCCATATTGTTATAATAAGTAAAGAAAAATAAGTTTCCTATGTTAATTTTAGCAGATTTTTAGGGGAAATGCAAAGAAATTGCTCATTCGAAAAATGTGGTTCTTTGGTTCGTGGTATAATAATAAAATAAAAAAATTAAAATATATGCAATAAAACACACGCTTTGTGTGTTGTTATAGTGAAAGGGGTGAACAAACAATGCTGTTTCTTTGTTTGAGCTCAGCAGAGAACGGTGAGGAACATGTTGCAAATGCAACAGAATTAGACAACTACCTTACAGGTATAGCAAATGGAGACAAAGAGGCGCTGGCCAATTTATACCATGCAACAAGCACTCATGTTTATGCATTTGCTTTATCGATTTTAAAAAGTACACACGATGCAGAGGATGTGCTGCATGATTGCTTTGTGAAAGTGTTTACTTCGGCACATACTTATGTATCAAACGGCAAACCCATGGCTTGGATTATAACAATTACAAAAAATCTATGTTATGGAAAATTACAAAAAAGAAAAAAACATGCAGAAAATGAAGTGGAAAATTGGCACACTGCATTTAACGAAAATGAAATGCTGAACCAAGAGGATAAAATGGTGCTAGCTGCCTGTATGCAGCATTTATCAAGTGAAGAGTGTAATATCTTGGTTTTGCACGCAGTGTGCGGTTTTAAACACCGGGAAATTGCTGATATGCTACAGCTGCGGCTTCCCACAGTACTTTCGAAATACCATAGATCATTAAAAAAATTAAAAGAATTGCTTGCGAAAGGGGAGGATGAATTTGATGGATAAAGATGTGGAGCAAAAAGTGAAGCACGCATTTTTCCATGCCACACCGGATGTGCTGGACAATATCCTTGCTGATTGCAACAGGGGGAAAGAAACTATGACGATGACAACAAATGAGAAAAAGACCAAAAAATGGATTGCATTGGCGTTGGCTTCTGCAGCGACTGTTGCTGTGATAAGTGTAAGCGGATATTCATTTTATAGTTCAAACTATGCTGTGGAAACAACTGTTTTGCTGGATGTAAACCCCAGTATCGCCTTAGAAGCAAACAGCAAAGACGAAGTGGTTTCAACGAATGCGCTGAACACAGATGCCAACATGATCTTAGATGAGATGGATTTAAACGGCACGGATGTTACGATTGCTGTGAATGCAATTTTAGGTGCAATGCTTCGAGAGGGATATATTACGCAAGAGGCAAACAGTGTGTTGCTTAGTGTAAATAGTGAAAATGCGGCACATGCCACAGAATTACAAAATAGCCTTTCGCAAGGAATCGCGGATACATTGGGGCAAGGTGGCGTGCAAGCCTCGGTGCTTAGCCAAACGATACAAAACACAACATCGCCAGAAACACAACCAGAGACAAACGATGTTTCTGCTGGTAAGGCACAGTTAATCGAGCAGCTTATTGCCCAAAACCCGGCTTATACATTTGATCAATTGGCGGCTTTAAGTGTGAACGATTTAAACTTGCTTGCAGATGCTGCAACAGGCCTTACGATAGAAGGTAAGGCAAGTGATACAGGATACATTGGAAGCGAAGCGGCACTTTCTGCAGCGCTGGCACATGCCGGTGTAGCGCCGGGCACAGAAGTGCTAACAGAAATTGACCTTGATTATGAAAACGGCCAAATGGTGTATGAAGTGGAATTTGAAGCCGGTGGAAACGAGTATTCTTATGATATTGCATCTGATACCGGTGCCGTGGTGGCAAGCAATTTTGAGCCACAGGAAGGGCAGCAAGTGGCTGATGATGTAGACGATGTGTATGATGACCTAGACGACATGTACGACGATGATGCAGACGATACCTATGATGACCTAGATGACATGTATGACGATGACGCAGACGACGTGTATGATGACCTAGACGACCTATACGACGATGATGCAGACGACATGTATGATGATGACACAGACGACATATATGATGACATGGACGATGCGTATGATGATGATGCAGATGATGTGGATGACGATTAACAAAAAAGGAACATCATGGTTGTTTATCAAGTTTTGTAGGATGTAATTTTTGGCGGCTTCATTTAGAAGCCGCCATTTTTGCATCATGTTGCACAAATGCATGGCGTTTTTTAAATTTTGATTTCAATTTCTAGTATTGTTTCATAGGCCGAAAATGCAGTATACTAAAAAGCAGAAAGTGTAAATAAAATAATATGAATCATTGAGTATAGAAAAATATATAAAAATTAATTGGTGAAGAAAAAATGAAAAAATGTAAAATTACAGTCATGAAAAAAACATTTTATGAAGATTTGGCATTTTTGTATGAAAACCCAATATTGCACGCTTGTGATGTGGAGGAAGGGCAGGTGTTTATTGCAAATGGGTGGGAAAAGCCTGAAACGCTGTGCCAAAGTGCCTGGGAAAGTATGTCTGCATTTGTAATGACACTTTCGCACGGTGGAGAAAATTTTTATAATGGGTGGATGAAAAACCCAAAATCGGCCATGATTAGTTGCAACGATGGGTTTCGGCCTGTGAGTTTTTTGATTGAAGCCTTGGAAGACGATGCTGAATAAAGTTTTGAAAATAATATTAGAGGTGTTGTTTTTGTAAAATAATGGCATTGCACCGGCTATTAAGAACACTAAGTGCAAAAGTGGCGTTTTTAAAATATAAAACAGACCGCTTGACAAAAATAAAAAAAAGAGTATACTACAAACAGTAGGTTAGTTTAAGCTAACTGCATATTCGTATAAACGGGCGTGGCTTAGGGCACTAAAAAAATACTCACAAGTTAGCCTACGCTAACACCTAGGAGGGCGAAATGTGTATCGCAATTATTGGCGGAAACGAGTGTATGGAGTGTAGATATCGCGAATTGTGCAAAGAATATAAGTGTGATGTGAAGATTTTTACAAAACAAAAAGGAATAAAAAATAAAATTGGACAACCGGATATGGTAATTTTATTTACAAATACAGTGTCTCATAAAATGGTAAACACCGCTTTGTCATCCTTAACAAATAAGCCCACGCTTGTGCGCTCGCACTCCAGTTCTATTTCTTCCTTAAGAGGAATTTTAAACGAACATTTTGTATCGTAAGGGAATGAACGTGTGCTTCAGAAAAAGGTGCAATAAATTACTCTAAAAAAATACGCCATGTGCTATATGCAAAGATAAAAACAGATGAAATTGCCAAAATGGCTGAATTTCATCTGTTTTATTTTATAATTTTTTCAATTGTTTTTCACGTTTTTTATGTATGCTTATTTATGCCCTGCTCCAAGTTCGTGGATAAAACAATACAAGCATAGGGAATAGCTCCAGCCTTCCGGCCAACATATTAAAGCTAAGTAGTAGTTTGGCGGGGGCGCTAAAACCGGCATAATTGCCCATAGGCCCTACATCGCCAAGGCCTGGGCCAATGTTGTTCATGCAGGCAATAACAGCCGTTACTGTTGTTGTAATATCAAACCCATCCAAAGATAAAAGCAATATCGATACACCCATTAAAAGCATATATACTGTGAAATAAATGCTTACACCGCCCAGCACAGAGCGTGTAAGGGGTTTGCCCTCCATTTTTACAGCAATCACTGTTCGTGGGCTTAATGTGTGCTTTATCTCCTTTAAAGCCTCTTTAAACATGATGACAATACGAGACACCTTTAGCCCGCCACCCGTAGAGCCGGCACAGGCACCAATAAACATAAGAAGCACTAAGATGGTTTTGGAAAAAATAGGCCATGTATTAAAGTCGGCTGTGGCAAAACCGGTGGTGGTGATGATGGACGCAACTTGAAACAACGTGTTTCGAAATGCTTCTTCAAAATTACCATAAAGTGAATATACATTAATGGTGATGAGAGCAATGGCCCCAACGACAATAAAAAGATAGTAGCGAAGTTCTTCGTTTTTAAAAAATAGTGTAAATTTTCGTATTAATAAAAAATAAAAAAGGCTAAAATTCACGCCGAATAAAAGCATGAATATACTGATAATATAATCTATAGCAGGGCTTTGATAACCGCCAATGCTTGTATTGAGTACAGAAAATCCACCGGTGCCGGCTGTGGCAAATGCATTAACGGCACTATCAAACAAAGGCTGGCCGGCCAAAAGCAAACAAATCATTTCAAGCACAGTAAGGCCAAGATAAATGGCGTATAAAAGCCTTGCAGTAAATTGCATTTTACTTACAAGTTTTCCCACTTTTGGGCCAGGCACTTCTGCACGCATAAGGTGCATTTCGCTTCCTTGTGTGCCGGGCAAAATAGCAAGCACAAAAACAAGCACGCCCATGCCGCCAATCCAGTGGGTGAAGCTACGCCAAAAAAGGATGCTCTTGGGCAGGGACTCTATATCGGTTAAAATGCTACTTCCGGTGGTGGTGAACCCCGAAACAGTTTCGAAAAAGGCATCGATAAAAGAGGGGATTGCCCCACTGATGACGAAAGGGATACAACCAACGGCAGACATTAAAAGCCAACTTAATGCAACAATGGCATATCCTTCTTTTGCATGGAGTTGTGTTTTTGTTTTGATTAAAAATTGTATAGGGACAGAAATAATCATTACAGCTAAAATGGGAATTAAATATACATAAAATAGCCCTTCGCCATAAATAAAGGAAACAATCATGGGTAAACATAAAAGCAGTGCCACAATAAACATGATTCTGCTTAATATTTTTATTACAACGGGATAATTCATAATAGGTTCCTTCGTTTATGGGTTTATAAAAATATCTTCTATATCGGTAATGTGTTTATTTGTGGTAACAACAAGCACATTGTCGTTCATTTGTATCATGTCATCTCCGTTTGGAATAACAGCAACGTTGGAACGCACAATGCCGGCGATGATGGCGTCTTGCCTGATTTTTAATTTTTTTAGTGGGATATTCATAATTGAAATTCTTTTTGTCATAAAAAATTCCAATGCCTCAGCACGCCCTTCGATCAGTTTGTTTAGCGTAATGATGTTGTTTCCCTCTGTGTTTTGTTTTGCCCGCACATACTGCAAAATTGTGTTTACGGTGGTTAGCTTTGTAGACACAACACTATCGTTTCCTAAATTTTCTGCCAAATCAATTAGCTCGCCACGGTTGATTTTTGTAATAATTTTGCGAACATCTTTCGTTTCTGCATACATGGAAATAACCATGTTCATCTCGTCAATGCCCGTAAGAGCCACACAGGCGTCTACTGTTTCAATCCCTTCTTCTAAAAGAAGATCTTGCTTTGTGCCATCGCCATAAATGATAGAGGCTTTTGGCAATTGCTCTGAAAGTGAAATACAAGCATCGGGGTTATTTTCAATAATTTTTACATGCATGCCAATATCGCACAGCTGCATTGCCAAATAATAAGCAATGCGCCCACCACCGATAATCATAACCGAGCGAATGGGGTCTTTTAAGATATCAAGCCGTTTAAATAATTTGTTTAAATCTGTGTGCGATGCGGTTACATGTATTTTGTCTTCCTCGCGTAGCACAACATCACCTTTTGGCACAATAACCTCATTGCCTCGTTGTAAAGAGCAAACAATTGCTTTTACACCGAAATGCTGTTGTAAATTAAGCAAAGGAATGTTGGCAAGTTTGCTGTTTTTACCAATTTTCAGCTCCACCAAATCAATACGGTTTTTAGAAAAACTTTCTATTTTGATGGCAGAGGGAAAGCGAAGCATCCTAGAAATTTCAATGGCCGCCTGAAAATCAGGGTTTACAATCATTGAAAGTCCAAGCTCTTTTCTCATAAAGGGCATTTGTTTAATGTAACTTGGGTTGCGAACACGAGCAATACAATGTTTTGCTCCCATTTTCTTCGCCGTCATACAACAAAGAAGGTTAATTTCGTCTGATACGGTTGTGGCAATGACAAGACTTGATTTAGAGGCCCCGGCCTCTTCTAGGATAGAAAGAATAGAGCCATTTCCGCAAACACCTTGAATATCTTGCGCATTCATCAGCTCGTCTAAAACGTCTTCTTTGGTATCAATAATGGTCACATCATGGTCTTCTTCGCATAAAAAACTGGCAATGGTAGAACCCACTTTGCCGGCGCCAACAATTATGATGTTCATAGTTTGATTTTCCTTTATGTTATTTTGGGCTTAGTATACATCAAATAAGCTGTTTTTTCAATATATTTCAATATATTTTGTGATTGCAATCAATCGCACCAGTAGAAATGAACTTTTTTATATGGTAAACTATAGTCGAATTTATATCATACAACTGAAAAGAAAGGGGATGCCCATGGAAGAGCGCGCGTATATTGCCATTGATTTGAAAAGTTTTTATGCTTCGGTAGAATGCATGGAGCGCGGGCTTGACCCAATGGCTACAAACCTTGTGGTGGCCGATGCCAGCAAAACAGAAAAAACCATCTGTCTTGCCGTTTCGCCATCGATGAAAGAATATGGAATTTCGGGCAGAGCGCGTCTTTTTGAAGTGGTGCAAACCATAAAGCAAGTCAATGCTCGTCGTCGTCACATTTGTAAAAAAGAGTTTAGTGGAACGTCCTTTTTGGCAAATGAACTTCAAAAAAAACAAGATCTTTCTGTTTCTTATATTGTGGCCCCACCACAAATGGGGCATTATATGGAAGTAAGTGCCGAAATATATAAAGTCTATTTAAAATATGTTGCACCGGAAGATATTCACATATACTCCATTGATGAAGTGTTTATTGATGCAACAAGCTACTTAAAAATGTATCAGATAACGGCACGTGAATTGGCAAAGAGAATGATGCAGGATGTACTTAGTGCCACAGGTGTAACGGCCACAGCCGGAATTGGCACGAATTTATATTTGTGCAAAATTGCCATGGACATTGTGGCAAAACATATTTTACCAGACGAAGATGGCGTGCGCGTTGCACAATTAGACGAGCAGAGTTATCGGCGTGTTTTGTGGGCACATCGCCCGTTGACAGATTTTTGGCGCATCGGCAAGGGGTATGCAAAAAAATTGGAGGCGCATGGTTTATATACCATGGGAGACATTGCGCGTTGCTCCCTTGGCAAACCACAAGATTTTTATAACGAAGCCCTTTTATATAAGCTGTTTGGTATCAATGCGGAACTTTTAATAGACCATGCTTGGGGCATTGAGCCGTGCACCATGGCAGACATTAAAGCGTATAAACCACAGCACAGCAGCATATGCTCCGGCCAGGTGCTGCAAGAGCCTTACCCGTTTGACAAGGCAAGGCTGATTGTGCGAGAAATGGCAGATTTGCTTTCACTTGATTTGGCAGATAAAGAACTTGTAACAAACCAAATTGTGCTAACGGTGGGGTATGATATCGAAAACCTTACAAATGCTAAATATAGTAAAAAATATAAAGGGGAGATTACGAAAGATCCCTATGGACGAAGTGTGCCAAAAGCGGCTCATGGCACGCAAAATCTAAGCCGGCAAACAAATTCTACAAAAAAAATCACCCAGGCTGTTACAGAATTATTTGAGCGCATTGTAGATGAAACTCTTTTGGTAAGAAGGGTAACCATTACAGCGAACAAGTTGATAGGAGAAGCCGATGTGGTGGATGAAAATGAAATAGAGCAACTGGATTTATTTATAGATTATGAAGCGCTGAAACAAAAGAGAATAGCAGAACAAGAGGCGTTGAAACGAGAAAAACGCGTGCAAAAGGCTGTGCTTTCTATGAAAAAAAAGTATGGAAAAAATGCTGTGGTAAAAGGAATGAATTTACAGAAAGGAGCAACAACCATTGAACGAAACCGACAAATTGGTGGACACAAAGAATGAGGTGCGTCGCTATAAGGACATCATTGGTTTATCGCGGCCTTTGTCGAAGACGAGGGTGCCCATGTCAAGGCGGGACCGTGCGGCGCAATTTGCCCCTTTTGCAGCACTTACAGGCCATGCGGCGATAACGCAGGAGGCGGCCCGTTTAACAGATGCACGCGTGGAATTGGATGAAGATGCGAAAAAAGAATTAAATAAGGTGTTACAGCAGATAAGGGAACACATGGAAATGCAACCTAAAATAACCGTTACATATTTTATGCCCGATAAAAAGAAAGAAGGGGGCGTTTATGTGGCACATACCGGCAAGGCGAAAAAAATACACGAAGATAAACGCCTTCTTGTAATGGTAGACGGAGTTGAAGTATTTTTAGATGAAGTAATTGGCCTTGAATGGGAAGGATTGTAGTGCCGTGTGGGTATGTGGTGAAAAATGTGAACCTGTTTTTCAAAGCGGGAGTGTGTTATAATTGCTAAGTAAATATTCAGGTTGTTAATAAAGCATTTACGGCATTATCCAATGTGAAATACTGCAAAGCTGCATTTCATATCTGTGTCTCTGTGTCACTTCTTTTTCTCTGTACTTCGCACGTTTTCGCCACCTTAGGGAAAAGGGCACTCTGTAAGCATTTTTGTGGTTTTTTTGTGATTTTCTAAAGAAAATAGGGAAGAATGGCACAAGGTGAGTTAAATGGCCATTGTAGCAGTGTAAATGGTATGAATCAAAACAATAGACAGGCAGACAAAATTAAGCCGTGGGCCGTGGTGCTGATGCTGGTGATATGGCAAGCATTGGCCATGGTGCTTAACCAAGAAATTTTGCTGGCATCGCCAACAAAGGTTTTGCAGGAAATCCTTGTAATTGTGCGTACCGGTGAATTTTGGGGCGCCATTTTTTTCAGTTTTGTACGCATTGTATCTGGTTTTTTACTTGGCACATTTAGTGCCGTGGTGCTGGCAGTATTCGCTTCAAAATATGCCATTATTAAAGATGCTTTGGCACCGTTTATGTTAACAATAAAATCAATACCGGTTGCATCCTTTGTTATTTTGGTGCTTGTTTGGTTTTCTTCGCAAAATCTTGCCATTTTGATTAGTTTTTTGATGGTGATGCCGATTATGTACACAAATGTTTTAGAAGGCATTCGAAACACAGATAAAAACCTTTTGGAAATGGCAAAAGTTTTTGAAATTGTTAGGCTAAAAAAAATACGGTATATTTATTTTTTTGAAGTATATCCGTTTTTTTTATCCGGTGTAAAAATTGCACTGGGATTATGCTGGAAAGCAGGCATTGCAGCCGAAGTAATTGGCATACCAGAGCGTTCTATTGGCGAAAATTTATTCAATGCCAAGATATTTTTAGATACCCCCTCTTTATTTGCTTGGACAGTTGTGATCATTTTGATAAGCACCGGGTTTGAAAAGTGTTTTCTGTTTTTTATGCGCCAACTTTATACATGGATGCAAAAGGGGTAGCCAAGATGGATAAACAGGACATTGTTGCAGAAAATATTTCGAAATCTTTTGGGGAGAAAGTGGTTCTTTCCAGCGTGAATGCACGATTTCCACACGGAAAAAAAAGCAGTATCATGGCGGCATCGGGGAAGGGAAAAACCACTTTATTCCGTATTTTTCTCGGCCTTGAAGTGCCAGACAGCGGCATGGTTCACGGTGTGAAGGATAAAAAAATTGCTGCCGTGTTTCAAGAGGATCGATTGTGCGAGAATTTGTCTGCCATGGTAAACATTTCCCTTGTAAGCAAGGCCAATCATAATAGGATTCGGGAAGGGCTTGCCAAAATGGGGCTTTTAAAAGAAGCCGATGCGCCGGTTTCCACTTTGTCGGGTGGAATGAAACGGCGTGTTGCAATTTTGCGTGCGCTGATGTCCGATGCAGATATCCTTTTACTAGACGAACCCTTTAAGGGGCTAGACGAAGAAACAAAAACCGATGTGATAAAATTGGTGAAACAATATACGGAAGGCAAAACTGTGATTTTAATAACACACAGCGAAAGCGAGCGAGACGAGCTTGAAACGCAATATGATATCACATTATAAATTGCAAAATAATATTAAAAATTGAAAAGGGAATGTATGGACAAAACAGAGCGCCTTGGAACAGAAAAAATATCAAGCTTACTTTTTAAGCTGGCTATCCCATCTATCATCGCACAAATTGTAAACTTGGTTTATAATATGGTAGACCGTATCTACATTGGTAGAACAGAAGACAGTGTTTTGGCTATGGCAGCTTTGGCTGTGTCTATTCCCATCATCACCATTGTGGCCGGCTTTACCAATTTGTTTGGCGCTGGTGGTGCACCGCTTGTTTCCATCAAATTGGGCGGAAACGACCGTAACGGGGCAGAAAAAGTGCTTCGCACCGCTTTTGTATTGCTGATGTGTAGTGCTGTGTTTTTAACTATAGCAATCAATTTGTTTTTAGAGCCGCTGCTGTATGCGTTTGGTGCAGATGCGCAAAATATAGAACTTGCAAAAGGGTACGTGAGTATCTATTCGTACGGTACGATTTTTACCCACATTACGCTGGGGCTTAACCCATATATCAATGCCCAAGGCCGTGCAAATTTCGGCATGATGACAGTTATTATTGGGGCAGTGCTAAACATTATACTGGACCCTATCTTTATTTTTGTATTTGATATGGGGGTTCAAGGCGCCGCTTTGGCCACCATCCTTTCACAAGGTGTTTCGGCCATTTGGGTGTTGTGTTTCTTTTTTAGGGGCAAAAGCAAACTAAAAATTAAATTAAAAAATATATCGATGGAACGAGCTACCGTTTGTCAAATATTGGCACTGGGCAGCTCTCCGTTTATCATGTTCATTACAGAAAGTTTTGTGCAAATTGCTTTTAATGGCCGTCTTCTTGCTTATGGCGGCAGCATTGCCGTGGGCTCTATGGCAATTTTAATTAGTATTTATCAAAGCAGCAACATGGTTTTGCAAGGGCTTTCGTACGGGGCGCAGCCAATTATCAGTTATAATTATGGAGCAAAAAAATATGATAGAGTGCGCGCGATTATACGGCTGTTTTTCTTCATAAGCATTGGGTTTTCGATGTTGAGCATGGGGTTTGTGCAGTTGTTTCCAGAGTTTGTTATCAGTGTTTTTATAAACGATATAAACACAATCCGCTTGGCTTCTTGGGCAATTCGGCCATTTTTATTAGGTGGGCTTACTTTTGGCGTGTTGCTTGCTTGTCAGTTTTGTTTCCTTGCCATGGGGCAAGCAAAAATATCGTTGATTATAGCGTGTGTGCGTAAAATATTTTTGCTAATCCCCCTGATTTTTATACTACCGGTGGCAATAGGGGATTCTGAATTTGCAGGTTCCATGGCACAACCAGTGGCCGATTTGGTACTGGATGCCGGCCGAGTATTTTCTGTATTTTTAGCAGAATCTGTGGCGGATGTGTCGGTGGCGGTTTGTGCCGCAATTTTATTTGCATTGTTTTATCGTAAAAACCTTTCGAAAGACAAAATAGAAAAAAATGGTAGCTTATTGTAGAGAAGAGATGAAAAATGTGGTCAAATATAGAAGATTTTTGCAGATAAAAATGACCCTAAAATAGGCATAAATTATATTTTTATGAAAAAGCGGAATATACATTGGCGGAATAATAGGGGAAAATAGGGCGATTTTTGTAAGGAAATCCAAAATACGTGCAGATATGTTTTTTTATACACACAATTTTGACGGATATAGAAATAACTTGATATAATAATGAGAAAAGGAATATTCCTAGTTAATGGTGTTTATTCCTTATTAAAACACAAAGGTGTTGTATATTGATGGCAGTGGAAGCCTTAATTCTCATTTTTAATATTTTATTTTTTATTAATAATCTTTTCTATCTAAATTTGGTGGAAAAGATTTTTGGCGTGCACAGCAAAAAACGCAAACGCATTGCCTTTAGTTTCACAAGCGGCATTGTGGGCACAATTATGCTTGTGCTGTTTGGTAGCATGTCGGCACTAGGGTACTGTATCATGCTTGTGGTGTACATCATCACAGTTATGCTGTTTTATCGTGAACATGGTTTTGCCTCACGCTTGGCGTGCGCTTTGTCGTTTAATATCCATATTATGGTAATGCGTGCCATTCTTTCGTCCGTATTGTCGATGGCTACGGGGTACAGTATTTACGAATTATCGTCAAATCAAACCTATTTTTGGTTTGTACTCATATTAACAACCATTTCGTGCACCATACTTACTATGGTTATTAGCCAATTGGCTCCGAAAAAGTATTTATGTGCACTGGGAAAGCAAACCGAATATCTGTATCTATATATTGCCATTGCGGTGCTGGCAAATATATATATGATTGCCAATGGAAATGTATATATCCACGAAATCACTTATGAATGGTTGCCTATTCACCAATTAATAGCAGCCATTGTTTGGCTTTTGGCAACATACGTAGGTGTGGTTACATTGGCCGTGATGGACCATATCCGAATGCGTAAAGAGATGCTGGAGAAAGATTCTATTTATAAACATGTTATAACAAGTCGCTCATTGGCATTGCTAGAAATCAACTGCACGCAAGACAGGATTTTGCGTATGCTTCGATACGGAAAAGATGAACCGATTTTAAAAACATCATACACACAATTTATAACAACATTTTTGTTTGAAAGAATGCCCCCGGAAGAATTGGAGGATGCATTAAATAATGAATCAACCACTGCATTTATCGAGGCATATAACCGGGGAGAGACGGAACTGACTTACAAGGGTCGCATCCATATGCATGGCGAGCTGCGCTGGGTGCGTACTGTTACTTCTATGAAAAAGGATGAGAAAACAGGGAATATCATTGCCGTTATGAATGTGACGGATGATATTCACGAAACAATGGAAAAAGAACAAGCCTTACAATTTGAGGCAGAACGCGATTTGATGACCGGAATGTTGAACAAAAAAGCAACGGAACACTATATAGAACTGAGTTTTTCGAAAGGATTGCAAGGCGCGCTTTTGATGATAGACCTTGATAATTTTAAAGCAATTAACGATACATTCGGCCATGCATACGGCGATTATGTGCTTAAAGAAGTGGGAGAAAGTATTTTGGGAAGTTTCCGCAGCGATGACATTGTAGGCCGTGTGGGTGGTGACGAATTTATGGTGTTTGCCAAAAACTGCACCAGTATTTCTGAAATTGCAAAGCGAGCAGAAATTGTACGAAGAAGAGTGCAAAAAGAATATTTTCAAGATGGTGTTTCTGTGAAAATTTCTTGCAGTATTGGTATTTCCATTCAAAATGGTACTTTAAAGGGATTTAAAGAGTTGTATCAAGAGGCGGATATGGCCATGTATGTTTGTAAAAACAATCAAAAAAATGGGTTTGCATTTTTTGAAAATGAATAAAAATTGGAAGATACAGCCAATACTTTTTATAATTTGTGATTTGTGCTTTGTAATGCTTAAACGTGCCTATGTTTATGATTCTATTTTTGCAAGGCAATGCTGTACTTCGTCTGGCGTTGGGATGGATGCGGCGGCCCCTTTGCGTGAAACGGCAAGGGACGCTGCCATGGAAGCGGTGCGCAGTATGTCTTCTATTGGGTCGTTTTGGCTGTATCCTGCAAGAAAATAGCCTGTAAATGTGTCGCCTGCCGCTGTGGTGTCTACCACAGTTGTTTGAAAAGCAGGCTGTGAAAATGATTTGCCATTTTTACAAAAAACAGCCCCTTTTTCTCCAAGGGTCAATAAAATTTCGGCTTTTGGAAATTTTTGCTGCAAGTCCAAAATCATATCGTTTGAATTTGATTGACCACAAAGGGCAGCGCCTTCCACTTCGTTCAACAAAAATAAGTCTATTAAATGAAGTGGCCAAGCACCGATATCGTGTGTGATGGGAGATGGATTTAAAGCAAGGCGTAACCCTTGCTTTTTTGCTTGTTGAATGATAAAAGAAGCATTGGATATTTCGTTTTGTAACAGCAAAAGATCACCGTGTGAAAAATTTGAAAGAACCTTAAGAATAAATGGTTCTTCAATGGCACCGTTCGCGCCCGGATACACAATGATGGCATTTTGCCCTGCATCGTCTACCTGAATCAGTGCATGGCCTGTGGCATTGTTTGAAAGGTGCACATAGGATACATCAACACCGTTTGTAGAAAGGTTTTCGCGCAAAGGTTCACCATCTTGCCCAAGTAGGCCGGCATGCCAAACACAGGCGCCGGCCTTGGCAAGTGCAATGCTTTGGTTATGCCCTTTTCCACCTAAAAATTGTTGAAAACTTGTGGCACGCTGTGTTTCGCCTGGCATTACAAAATGATGCACAGTATAAACGTAATCGAAATTTAAAGAGCCAAAGTTGAGTATACGCATATTTCTCTCCTATTTTGCAAATAAAGTGCAGTGCACATCTGTTAAGGCTACTTTTATTGTAAAAAAATAGACAAACAAAATCAACCTGTTTATAAATACAAATAAATCATTTGATTTTTCTTTTTATATGAATTTTTAGTATCGCTAATGTAGATCTCAACACGGTGGGATCTGTTTGCTTTTCTATAGAAAGTGTGCTATGATTCTGCTCTAAAAAGAACGGGGCAGAGGTTATAGACAAATGGTTCACCAACAGTGTGTTTCATAAAATGGTGCATACGAAAAGGCTGGTTTTTGTATGTATTGGGTGATTCGCAATTGAATAAGGACAATTTGGCAAATGTGGCAAAAGCAAAAATCAGGCTGTCCTGCTTTGGTGCATCAAACTTTTTTAAATTTGCTAGGCGCACAAAGAAGACGAAAATAGGAGGCCATAACGATATGAACCGTAAAGTTTTTATTGATAGTGACCCCGGTATTGATGATTTTGTGGCGATTACAGCAGCGTTGTCGATGCCGGAATTTGATGTGGTGGGACTGTGTAGTGTGGCAGGTAATGTTTCGCTGGAAAACACCACCGAGAATATAGGAAAAATATTAGAACTCTCTCAAAAAACAGAAATTCAGTTTGCCAAAGGAGCAAAACAACCCCTTTTGTGTGCACCGGTTTATGCAGAAGATGTGCACGGGGAAACGGGGCTTGGCACAATTGTTTTGCCAAAACCATCTGTGCAACCAGTGGAAACACCGGCGGCCAAATTCCTTTATGATTGCGCGAAGAAGTATGCCGGCGAACTTACGCTCATCGCTGTTGGGCCACTTACAAATGTGGCTATTGCCCTGCTGGCGTTCCCACAGCTTTGCCATTTACTTAAAGAAATTGTATTTATGGGCGGCGGGCACGCACTGGGAAACATCACACAACATGCTGAATTTAACATCTATGCGGACCCACATGCAGCCGAGATTGTACTAAAAAGTGGCATACCGCTTACAATGGTGGGCCTTGATGTAACAATGGAACACGGGCTTTGTGAAACAGAGTGCAACCACATTACAACAAACACCACGATTGGCCGTCACATTCGCCACGCTTTTTCAGACATGCGCAGTTCAAGCCGTGGTTTTGGTCTGGGAGATTTGGCATTCCCACATGATTTGATTGCTGTATTTTGTGCTACAAACCCACAAATTGCCAAATGGAAACATTGCTCTGTGGATGTATGCACACAAGAAGGCGAACATTTCGGGCAAACCATATGTGATATTGAGGGTGTAAGCCAAAAGAGCGCCAATGTTACAGTGGGGCTTGGCCTGCGAGAAGAACCATACAAACATATGCTTGCTGAAGTTTTGGCAGCAATATAAATTGGTTTATAAATAAAAAAAGCCAACGAGAGAAAAGGGATCTCCTCGTTGGCTTTTTAGCAGCATGTGGGCCGCCGTTTTTTATGTTGTGGTGCAAACGTGTGTTATGTAATATTTGTATGTTTGTATTTTTTATTTATATCCATGCCAAAATAAAAAAACCAGGTCCTAAAAGGAAAATGGTTTATGCCCAAGGGTCGGCACAAATCGGTTTTCGTATGTCTGGTAGCAATAAATATTCCCATAAAAACCATTCGCCGGTGGATTCTTTTTTGCGCAACTTAACACCGCGCGCACTATCTGCGCCACCAGATTTTAAAAACAGCTGTAAATAGCCTTCTTGTAACAAATCTTCGCTGTGGCTTGTTTTGTAAACATGCACAGCATAAGGTTCTTTTGGTTCATAATTATTTTCCGGTGTGGCACCGTCAAGATAAGAGGCGGCAAGATAATCTTTTCCACGAAAACGGTCTTTCAAGAATTGAACTTCATAGGCAGACAAAGGTTTGGGGCCTTTTAAATAATTCAACAGTTCAATGGACAAAGGTGCGTTGACAGGATACAAGCAAAGCGCCACCACCGTAAGTGCCGCCACCTTATATGGGTTCTTAAAGTCGGCTCCATCCATTGTTTTAAACGTTGTAAGGTCCGCTGGCATACAAACGGAAACGCGGACACATTCTGCATTTACTAGGCCGTCATTTGCAGAGGTTGTGGCCGAATGCTCTGCCGTAGAGGAAGCGCAGGTATCAACTGTATTTTTTAAATGGTCAAGAAATCCCAATAGAATCACCTATCTTTCTTGTTTGATAAAATGGCATATCATCTGTTTTATTCAATTATAAGCGAAGAATGAAGAGAAATGCAACTTGTATAGACAGTATCTAAAAAAGAGGCTCGATATTGCTGTTTTTTATGGTATAATAATAGAAATTATACGTAGAAAGCCTTTTGATAGATGGAATCGCTTTATTCGGCTGGCAAGATGTTTTTGGGCTAAAATAGATAAAAAAATGTCAATGGAAGGGAAGCGAGAGCGTGGCAACTTCACAAGGGTACATTGATTTTGTGTGTGAACAACTTTGTGGGATAGGCACAGTGCGTTATAAAAAAATGTTTGGGGAGTACATGGTTTATTTGAATGATAAACCAATTTTTTTGGTATGTAACTCCACAGTGTACGTAAAAAAACTGGAGGCAGTTGCTTCTTTGCTATCTGAGGCAGAAATGGGCGTTCCCTATCATAATGCGAAAGAACATTATATTTTAGACATTGAAGACAGTGTTCTTGCACAGAATGTAGCGCTTGCTTTAGAAGTTGTGGTGCCGGTGCCGAAACCAAGAAAAAAGAAAAGTAAGTAGACGGGGGGGCATCGGTTTGATGAAAATACCTCAAAGCATAATATAGGAATATGCCGATGATAACATGGTAAGCGGTGATATAGAATGGGCAAAAACAAAGCAGGGATTGTGCAAGATAAAACGAATGCAATGAGGTTACTGGATGCGGCAGGTTTTGTGTATCAAACACACCGTGTTCAAACAGATACAGCAACTTCCGGAATGCAAGTTGCGGCTCTTTTAGGGGTGCAAGGCGCACGATTGTTTAAAACATTGGTAACTCAAGGCAAGCAAAACGGGTATTATGTTTTTATAATACCCGCACAAAATGAACTGGATTTAAAAAAGGCGGCATTGGCTGTTGGTGAAAAATCAATTATGATGTTGCCAGAGCGAAATTTGCTGCCACTGACGGGGTATGTACATGGTGGGTGCTCGCCCATTGGGATGAAAAAACACTTTCCCACAGTTTTGCAGGAAAGCGCCCTTACATTCGATACCATTTACTTTAGTGCAGGAAAACGTGGCCAACAAATAGAAATGAACCCACGAGATTTGCAAAACATGCTTTCTTTAGATGTGGCAGATGTATGTAAAGAATATAAATAAAAAGGAGAACACATGATGAAACGTATTGTAGCCGTAAACTATGTATCCGCAGAAAACAGGGCCGAGTATCTTCGAATTATGGGTTTGTTGGCAAAAGAATCTCGTAAAGAGCCCGGGTGTATTCATTATATGGCTTATGAAGATGTGTCAGATGCGGGGGTCATCACCATGCTTGAAGAGTGGAAAGACCTTGAGGCGATTGAAGCACACAACAATTCGCCGCATTTTAAAATGTATCTTCCAAAATTGTTGGCTTTATGCGAAAAAGAAGGGGTTGTACGCGTGTATAGCCCCATTGATGAATTGTTTTAGAGTGTGTTTTAAAGCGTAAAGATGTTACCACTCAATGTCCTCTGCTGCCAACGGGTTTTCTTGTGTGATGATTTCGCTAACTTTTCCGTTTTTTACTTTTATAATGCGATCGGCCATTTTTGTAATGGTGCTGTTATGTGTGATAACAATCACAGTTGTGCCTGTTTTTCTGCTGGTTTTGTGTAATAACGATAAAATTTGTATGCCGGTATTATCGTCAAGTGCACCGGTTGGCTCGTCGCACAACAGCAATTTCGGGTTTTTTGCCAGTGCACGTGCAATGGCAACACGTTGCTGCTCCCCGCCGGAAAGCTGTGCCGGGAAATTGTCCATGCGATGCGCCAACCCCACATCTGTTAGCACCTGTGTTACATCTAAAGGGTTGCGGCTGATGTCACTGGCCAGCTCAACATTTTCATGTGCAGTTAAATTTTGCACAAGATTGTAAAATTGAAACACAAACCCCACATCAAACCGACGATATTCTGTAAGCTGTTTTGCATTGTAATCTGAAATGCAAGTATCATCGATTAAAACAGAGCCACTTGTGGGCGAATCCATACCACCAAGGATGTTTAAAATGGTGGTTTTTCCGGCGCCGGAAGGCCCCACCACAACGCAAAATTCGCCGGAATCTACATGGAAGCCAGCTTGTGATAAGGCAGGGGTTTCCACTTCGCCGGTTTTGTAAATTTTAGACACGTTTTGAAACTCGACAAAATGCGACATAAACTTCCTCCCAGTTGTTTTTTATAATCATCAGTATAGCACGAAAAAGTGAATGCACGCAAGATGAAACGCGAAGCGAGAGCGTATGAGACACATCAATGGTGTGGGAACATGAGGTGAGCGGTGTGTGGATCGTGACGAGATTGAAAATTGGCAATGAACGTGCCTTTTTTTCTGTAGGACCAATGGAATTGCTACAAAATATCGAAAAATTTTCCTCCATTAAACGGGCTACCGAGGCGATGGGGATGTCGTATACAAAAGCGATGCGAATGATACGGATTATGGAGGAAGAATTGGGCTTTTCTGTGGTGATTTCGGAAAAGGGTGGCAGCCAGCGTGGGCATAGCCACTTAACAGAGCGTGGCAAGCAGGTGTTAACCGCTTTTGAGGATATGTACGAGGATGTTTCTAACTATGCGCAGAAATTGCTAGAGGAAAAATTTTGTTTTGAGGATGAAACATAATGGCGCAATTTTAATGAGTATATTTAAAAATCAGGGGTTGGTTCGTTAGAACAAGTGAAAATAATCTGTTATTTTGGTATATAAGGCGCACAGACGCATGATTTTGAATACATGCCAAAATAAAAAATATATTTTTGCGTATTTAGGTAGTGTTGATAATCGTGTTCAGTCGGCCTCTTGTCAACACCACCTAGGAATCAATTGTAAATTTATCGAATGGATAGGTGCGGAAATGGTACAGATGAAAAATAACGTATGGAGAGCATTAAACCCGTCTCCTCCACAAATTATTGCGCTGAGCTTTGCTGCAATGATTTTTGTGGGAACTTTGCTATTAAATTTGCCAATGGCAAGCCAAAATGGCCATAGTGTTGGTTTGTTGAATGCTTTTTTTACAGCAGTGTCTGCAAACTGCGTAACGGGGCTTGTGGTGGTAAGCACATTTACACAATGGACCATGTTTGGTAAAATTGTTATTTTAATATTAATTCAGCTTGGTGGCCTTGGTTTTTTCACCATTATGACCATCTTTCTTGTGTTTTTACGTAAAAATATAACACTGGAAAACAGGCTGATTTTGCAGGCTTCTTTTAGCCAAGACAACGTGGGTGGCATGGTGCGCTTGGCAATTAGTATATTAAAAATCACATTGATTGCCGAGGGAATTGGCGCGGCGCTATTAACGCTTGGGTTTTATTTTTCACCGCCCTATATGAGCTTGCCAAAATCGATTGGATATGGAATTTTCCATGCAGTTTCTGCTTTTTGTAATGCAGGGTTTGATTTGATTGGAGATGATAGCCTTGCACCGTATCGCGACAATTATTATATCAATGCGGTAATGATTGTATTGATTATATGTGGCGGGCTGGGTTTTATGGTGTGGGGAGATCTTGTTGCAAAAATAAGACGTAAAAAAACGACAAATGTGCCTTTGCGCTGGGCATATTTATCGCTTCACAGTAAAATGGCCATTGTCTCAACTGTTTTCTTGCTCTTTCTTGGTACCGCTGTGTTTTTGATGTTTGAATGGAACAACCCTCAAACACTGGCAGAACTTTCTTTTTTACAAAAATTGCAAGCGGCGCTGTTTCAATCCATCACATTAAGAACGTGTGGTTTTTATACCATTGCCCAAGGGAATTTTACAGAACCATCGCAACTGTTTAGCACGGTGCTAATGTTAATTGGCGGCTCTCCCAGTGGAACGGCCGGTGGAATGAAAACGGTAACAATGTGTGTGGTATTTTGTGCAATGATATCTTTGCTTCGGGGCCGAGACAGGATGGAGGCATTTGGTCGTTCGCTTCCTATGGATTTGTTACAAAAGGCCTTGGCCGTAATTATGGCACTTGTTTTGTTGGTGATCGCATCCACCCTTATTTTGTACTACACGGAATCCGGTTCAGCATTTTCGCATTCGATATTGGATTTATGGTTTGAAGCCGCGTCGGCTGCGGGAACAGTAGGGCTTACTACGGGTATTACACCACACCTATCGGCTGCGGGAAAAGTGGTGATTGCGCTTTGCATGTTTATTGGAAGAATTGGGCCTGTTACGGCATTGGTGGCGTTGAATATGCGGCTGCGTCATAACAGAAATGGAATACAATATCCAGAAGAACGTGTGGTTATGGGATAGAAAGGGGATTTGTTTATGAAAAAGAAAGAGACTATGCCAACTCAATTTGCTGTGGTGGGCCTTGGCAGTTTTGGCCAAAGTATTGTGCGTACATTGGCCGGTTACGGGGTTACCATTTTAGCTTGTGATATCGACAACGAAAAATTATATGAAGTGGCCGGATATGCCACCCATATGGTGAAAGTGGATGCAACAGATGAAGAGGCAATGGAAAAACTGGGACTTGGCAACTTCGACAGCGTGATTATGTCCATGGGAGAAGCAGATTTTGAAGCGGCCTTGATGGCCACCATGACAGCAAAAGATTTGGGCGTAAAAAACATTGTGGTAAAAGCGTATGGCCCACGGCAAAAAAAATTACTGGAAAGCATCGGCGCAAGCCTTGTGGTAATTCCGGAAGCTGAAATGGGCATGAAGTTGGCACATCGCTTAGTAAAACCCAATATTTTGGATGTGCTTGAAGATACCGAAAGTTATCGAATTACAGAGATGCACCCGATGCCGGAATGGGTGGGGAAATCTGTGCGTGAGGCAGACATTCGCCGTAAATACAACACGTCCATTTTGGCTATTATTCGGCAGAGCAAGCGAATATTTCCGGTGAAACCAGAGGAAGTGATTGAAGAAGAAGATGTGTTGGTTACATTATCGGAAGCCTAAATAGGGGAATTTTGTAAAAAAGCCATCGGTATAAGATGGCTTTTTACTATGCCACAAAAACCGTATCATACTGTGGAGCGAAAATAGGGATGGTGTGAATGTGCCATTCGTTTAAGAGGATATGTGAAAATTTGGTCAAAATATAGGTTGTTTTCTTGTGAAATTTACTATGATACGGTATACTATCTAGAGAAAAATAAAGAGAGAACCACAAGAAACGGGGGGAGAACGATGCATTTTGACGAGCGGCAATCGTCTGGCAATGAAAATAAATCTGATAAAAACCAAAGCGATAACCACATTCGTCGACGTTCTTCATTGCCAGAGATGCCACATGAAGTGGGGCAAGTGCCGTTTACTCCGGAACAAAACCCGTCGCTTTACGAAAATGTGAATGTGCAGGAAGAATCTTGGATGTCAATGCACGCGCCGGCACCTACAATATGGGATTTGAGCGATACTCCGGTGGATGTAACACCGCAGCCAAAACATAGTATGATGCCCCCACCGGCACCTACCGTATGGGATTTAAGCGATACGTCAGTGGAGGTGACACCACAGCCACAACATAGCGTGATGCCGCCACCGGCGCCTACTGTATGGGACTTAAGTAATACACCAGTGGGTG
>CAYJIH010000012.1:3894-13811 GCA_964370195.1 uncultured Oscillospiraceae bacterium | reverse complement strand
GTGATGCCGCCACCGGCGCCTACTGTATGGGACTTAAGTAATACACCAGTGGGTGCAGCAGCACCACCACATAGCATGGCACAGTCGTCAGCGTCTGTGTGGGATTTGGCCGGAGATGTTAGACAAGAAACAACAAATGCAACGCCAGCCCAAAAAAAGAAAAAAGTAAGAAAAAAAACACCCAAAGAAAATGGGCCTAATATTTGTGTTCGGTTTTGGCGGTTTCTTCTTCGAAAAATAAAGAGTATGGCACAGGAATTCCGTGCGTTAAGCAAACGAAAAAAAGTGCTTCGTGTGTTTGTTTGTGTCACCATTTTTTCACTGTTTTTACTTGTTTTGGGCATAGGCGGGGTGTTTACATATTGGCAATACAGCACACGCAATGATGACCTATTTTTAGATTTAAACCAAATTCCGTATAATTCAGAAACCATTTTATACTATACCGATGCACAAACGGGCGAGCTACATGAGTATGCCGTTTTACAAAACACACAGGACAAAGAATACGTAAGCGGTGATTTGATGCCACAAAATTTAAAAGATGCATTTGTGGCAGTGGAAGACCAAGATTTTTATGAACATAACGGCGTAGACATTACACGTACCATCTATGTTACTATTAATGAATTAAAATATATTTTAACCGGCAGTTTTATCGGTGGAGATGATGGCCTGCGTCAAGGGGCATCCACCATCAACCAACAGCTTGTAAAAAATTTGCTACGAGATGATGAGGACAGTGGCATTGATGGCTATTTGCGTAAATTACGAGAAATTTACCGTGCCTGGGTTATGGATGCAGAATTTACAAAAGATGAAATTCTTTCGGCCTATTTAAACACGATTAGTTTTACAGACAATACGGCCGGTGTGCAAGCCGAAAGCCAAAAGTTGTTTGGCAAAAGTGTAGAAGAACTGAGCTTGGCCGAGTGTGCCAGCCTTGCAGCCATCACGCGTAGCCCGGCAAGCTATAATCCTGTCACAAACCCAGAGCGTCATATCGAGCGACGAAATTATGTGCTGGATCAAATGTTGGCAGAGGGATATATATCAAATGAAGAACATAGCGAGGCAGTGGCAACACCGTTAAATCTTACAGGGCCGGGCACAAGCGTGCGTGAAACCGAAGTGACAAGCTATTTTACCGATGCTG
Source organism: uncultured Oscillospiraceae bacterium (assembly GCA_964370195.1). Classification (GTDB taxonomy): domain Bacteria; phylum Bacillota; class Clostridia; order Oscillospirales; family Ruminococcaceae; genus JAAYCI01. The sequence continues at coordinate 12,655 of CAYJIH010000012.1, read as the reverse complement.
TAATTGATGAGTTGATTACACAACTGGTGGAAGAACGCGACCTTACACGTGGGCAAGCCAGCCATCTTCTATATAACGGCGGGCTTCGCATTCACACAACTGTGGTACCTCAATTGCAAGAGGCGATGGAATATGAGCTAGAAAATGAAGTGAGTTACCCGCGCCCATTCCACACAGTGCAAGGGCCGTTAACCGACGAAAATGGCGAAGTGCTGCTGGACGAAAACGGGAATGAAATAGTAGGTGATGTGGAGGAATATGCCCAAGCGGCCATGATTTCTCTTACTTATGATGGTGGTATTGCCGCTGTAGTGGGGGGCCTTGGGGAAAAAGAAATCAGCCGTGGATTCAACCGTGGAACGAGTGCTGTACGACAAGTGGGAAGCACAATGAAGGGAATTGCTCCCTATCCGCTAGGCATTGAAGATGGTGATATTCATTGGTCGTCTGGTTTTTTAGACGAAGCTGTTGCCGAGGTGGAGAACGAGGAGACAGGGGAAATGGAGCCATGGCCCGCCAATGTAGATAGAGTATACAGTGGCGAAGAGATTTTGGTGCCGGAGGCGTTTGCCCGTAGTGTAAACACAGTGGCAGTGCGTGTGGGCGAAGAAGTGGGAACATGGCGCATGTATAATTTTGTTACAAACGATTTAGGCATTGAAACATTTGTGTCGGACGATAGAGACCTTGGGCCGCTTGTACTGGGCAGTAGCACATATGGCATTACGCCACTGGATATGGCACGTTCTTATGCTATGTTTGGGAATGGTGGCTATGTGCCACAAGCGCACAGTTATACGTTGGTAACAAAAGGAACCGGCGAGCCAATTTTAAACACAAACACGCAACTTCACAGTGCAATAAGCGCAGATACGGCCTATATTATGAATCGCCTATTGTCCGAAGTAATGCAAGGGGTTGGAACTGCCTTTGGCAGAAGTGTGCCCGGTGAGATGGACAGTGTAGGAAAAACCGGCACCACAAGCGATAACCGTGACCATTGGTTTATCGGCCTTACACCATATTATGTAACGGCCAGCTGGTATGGGTATGATGACAACACACCGCTTGAGGTAAACAACAGTGCGCACCCGCCAACACTTGCTTGGCGCAATGTGATGAGTGAAGCGCAAAGTGGCTTGCCGTATAGAGAGTTTCCCGCAAATACCTCTGTTCAGGAAATTTCTTATTGTACAGAAAGTGGTGCTATGGCAGGGGTGTCGTGCCCAAGTGCAACGGGATATTATACACAAAATAACTTGCCATCGGCACATTGCCCTGTGCATGGATAGTGCACCGTTTAAGTAAAATCACATGATAAATAATTTGAAAAAATGGCTTGCGAAACATCAAAAGACATGATATACTGTATTTGAACAACTGAATAATGAATGTCTTCGGGGCAGGGTGAAATTCCCGACCGGCGGTAATAGTCCGCGAACGCTTCATTTTTATGAAGTGCCGAATTGGTGCAATTCCAATACCGACAGTACAGTCTGGATGGAAGAAGATACAAACAAGAGTTTTGTTTTTTGTTTGCATTTGTGATACACCTAGAAGGCTTTTCGCTTTCAGGTGTATCTTTTATATTCAGGAGTGTGTAAAAATGGCAAATGAACGAACAAGAAAATTGGTAACACTGGCAGCACTTGCGGCAATTGCCCTTGTTGTAACCTTGGTAGGGCGCATCTCAATTGCGCCGGCGGCCCCCTTTTTAAAGTACGACCCAAAAGATGTGATTATACTGATTGCAGGCTTTTTGTATGGTCCTCTTCCGGCAATTGCCGTATCTGTGGTGGTATCGCTGATTGAAATGGTTACAGTAAGTGACTCTGGCATTATTGGCATGGTAATGAACGTATTGGCATCGTGCTCATTTGTGTGCCCGGCTGTGCTTTTATATCGCAGAAAAAACACAGTGAAAAGCGCGTTTACAGGCCTTGCAATGGGTGTTTTGGCTATGACGGCTGTGATGCTTTTATGGAACTATTTTCTTACACCTATTTATATGGGAACACCGCGCGAAGTGGTGGCCGCCATGTTGGTGCCTGTGTTCTTGCCGTTTAATTTAATTAAAGGCACATTAAATGCAGGGTTTGCGATGTTGCTATACAAGCCACTTTTTAATGCATTGTATCGCAGCAATCGCCTTCCTAAAGAAGCATTGCCGGTTACGGGGGCAACCGTGGTGGGGGCAAAACAACAAAGCGCCGTGCTTGTTATTGTTTCTTTTGCAGTGGTTTTGTGTGGAATTAGCGGTGTTTTTCTTTGGCAGGTAATGGCCTAAAATAATTAAAAAATATTTTTAATTATTTTTTTCCTTGACAAGACCCTTAACTTTCGGTATAATAATTTGGCAGTGCTTTGATGGTGTGAAATGAGGCGTCTTCATGGAATTGAACTTACAAAATTTGTTTTCTCAAAAAAATGAGAGCAGTAGCGATGAAGTTTTTTTTGATGTTTCACAGCGAGATTTTGGAAGTTTTTTTGTAAAGGCTCCTTTAAAAATGAACTATCATGCATTGGCAAAAAATGGTGCTGTGCAAATAACCGTGTTTGTTAACACCGTTATTGAAGCAGATTGTGCACGTTGTATGCAACCATTCGAGAGAACGTGGGAGTTTGAGCGTTCTTTTCGCATCACACCACAAGACTTAACACAAGAATTTCCGGAATTGCCATTTACAGAAAATGGTGGGCTGGATTTAGAGGAACTGGTATACAGTGAACTTTTGATGGATGTAGACCCAGTGCTTTTGTGTAAAGAATCTTGCGAAGGTTTGTGCATGCAATGCGGCAAATCAAAAACAGTATGTATTTGTAAAAACGATGAACCAACACAACAAGTTGACCCACGCTGGCAAGCCCTTCGGGATTTGCTTAGCGAAGACGATACCAGATCCTGACCCGGTAGGGCAGGGTGCCAAGATAGAGGGAGGTGCTTATCATGGCAGTACCAAAGAGGAAACATTCGAAAGCCCGTCGGGACAAACGTCGTTCCAATGTATGGAAAATTGACGCTCCAACCCTTGTTACCTGTGCACAGTGCGGTTCCTACCGAGTGCCACATCAGGTTTGCGGACACTGCGGTTTCTACAAGGGCCGTGAAGTTGTAAAACAGAAGGAAGCGTAAGAAAAGGTGTGGCGCAGGGGTTTTGTCCCTGCGCTTTCTTTTCGAATGTGCTCTTTTTGTGCCGGATGGAGGTAAAAAAATGGCTGTTTGGATTTTGGATGTAGAAGAAAAAACGCCGGCATATCAAGCAGGGCTGCGTGGTGGCATGCAGCTTATTTCCATTGACGGGCACAATATTTTTGATGGTATTGACTATGAGTTTTATGCATCTGCTTGTAACCCGATATTGAAGGCAAGGGAAAATGAAACAGGCCCTGTGCGTAGTTTTTTTGTAGAGAAAAAAGAAACACAAGACCTTGGATGCCGCTTTGAGACATACCTAATCAGCCCGCAGCAACATTGTAAAAATAAATGTCAGTTTTGTTTTATAGATCAATTGCCAAAGGGTCTTCGCTCTTCATTATACTTTAAAGATGATGACGAACGTATGGGGTTTTTATTTGGTAATTACATCACATTAACCAACTTAGGTGAACATGAAATAGAACGCATTATCGAAATGCGTATTTCGCCGGTAAATATCAGTGTGCATACAGCAAACCCACAGCTTCGCAATAAACTTATGGGCAATGCAAATGCAGGCACTGCACTGGAGTTTTTACAGCGTCTTGCAAAGGCGGACATTACATTAAACACACAGCTTGTGTTATGCCCTGGGATAAACGATGGCGAAGAGCTGGAACATAGCATTGAGTGGCTTTCTGCCTTATATCCGGCATTGCAAAGCATTGCTGCCGTGCCTGTAGGGCTAACACGTTATCGTGATGGTTTGGCACCATTAAAAACGTATACAAAGCAGCAGGCAGCACAACAGTTAGCGCGAATGCTTTCTTACGGAGAACGGTTTTTGAAAGAATATGGAGAGAGGATTGTATTTCCTTCAGACGAGTGGTTTTTGTTGTCTGGCTATCCTATTCCGCCGTATTCTTTTTACGAAGGTTTTATGCAGCTGGAAAATGGTGTGGGCATGTGGCGGCTTTTGTATGATGAGTTTATGCAAGCGCTTGAAGAGGTGGAAGAAGAGCCTGCTACACCGATTCGGGCAGATATTGCCACAGGTGTGCTGGCAGCGCCGTTGATACAAGAGCTGATGCAGGCGGTTCAAACCCGTTTTCCAAACAGTGTACTGCATGTACACAAGATTGAAAATGAATTTTTTGGCCCCAATATTACAGTGGCCGGGCTGATTACCGGGCAAGACCTTGTGAAACAATTGGATGGGAAACTGGCCACAGAAACATTATTGATACCGGAAAACATGTTGCGCAGCGAAGGGGATTTATTTCTTTGTGGCATGCATGTTGAGGAGCTTTCACAGCACTTGGATGTAGACGTGAATGTGGTAGCTTGTGACGGAGATAGCCTTTTATACGCATTGATTGAATTATGAAACGAAAAATAAGGAGTAAGGCATGGCAAAGCCGATTGTCGCCATTGTGGGGCGTCCGAATGTTGGGAAATCCACATTGTTTAATAAATTGGTGGGCAAACGTCTCGCCATTGTAGAAGATGAACCCGGTGTAACAAGAGACCGGCTGTGTGCCGAATCCGAGTGGTGCGGACAAGAGTTTTTGCTCATTGATACCGGCGGCATTGAGCCGGCCAGTGACGATGGGCTTTTGCGCCGTATGCGAGATCAAGCACAAATTGCCATTGATATGGCGGATGCTATTTTATTCATAACCGATTTACGCTGTGGGGTTACCTCTACAGATGCCGACATTGCACCGCTGCTTTTACGCAGTGGGAAACCTGTGTTTCTTGTGGTAAATAAGGCCGATTCGCCCGGTGCCGTTCCACTGGAACTGTACGATTTTTATACGCTTGGGATGGGGGATCCTTTCCCGGTGTCTTCCGTGCATGGGCATGGTACAGGGGATTTGCTGGATGAGGTGGTGAAGTGCTTGCCATCTTCTGAAGAGGAACAAGAGGATGACGATCGTATACCGGTGGCGGTGATTGGCCGCCCGAATGTAGGAAAGTCTAGCTTAGTAAACTATATTTTAGGCGAAGACCGCATGATTGTTGCGGATGAAGCCGGAACAACGCGAGATGCGGTAGACTCGGACGTAGACAACGAATATGGAAGCTTTACTTTTATTGATACTGCCGGTTTGCGCCGCCGCAATAAAGTGGAAAATGGCGTAGAGCGATATAGTGTGGTGCGCAGTTTAGCAGCAGTAGAGCGCTCGCGCGTGGCGGTAATTTTAATTGATGCCACCGTTGGCTTTACAGAACAAGATAGCAAAGTGGCCGGTTTTGCCCACGAGGCCGGTAAAGCGTGCATTATTGTGGTAAACAAATGGGACGCAGTAGACAAAGACGAAAAAACCATGGATGAGCAACGCAAAAAGCTGGAAGAAGATTTTTCGTTTATGTCATACGCACCTATTATTTTCATTTCTGCCAAAACAGGGCAGCGTGTGTCAAAATTACTTGGGTTAATTCGTTATGTGGACGATCAAAATGCCATGCGCATTACAACTGGCAAGCTAAACAGCTTGCTGGCAGATGCCACCACACGTGTACAGCCGCCAACAGACCGAGGCAAACGCCTTAAAATTTATTATATTACACAAGTTTCCACACGCCCGCCCACGTTTGCATGTTTTGTAAACAGCCGCGAATTGTTCCATTTTTCTTACAAGCGATATTTAGAAAACCAAATTCGAGGGGTATTTGGCCTAGAAGGCACACCCATTCGAATGTTAGAACGTGAGCGCGACAAAGAAAAGTAGGGGTGTATAATGACTACATGGATTCGAAACGGACATGTATTGTTGTTTGAGCCAAGTGCTCAAGTGGTGCAACGTGACATTCTAATTCAAAACGGAAAAATTGTCGATATTTGCGAGCCGGGCATCGCCCAGGTGGCAGATGAAGTGGTGGACGCAAAAAACAAACTTGTTATGCCAGGGCTTATCAATGCACATACCCATATTTATATGAGTTTGTTTCGCAATTATGCCGATGACCTTCCTTTTCATGAGTGGTTGTTTGAGCGTATTTTACCGGTGGAAGATAAAATGACGGCAGAAGATGCCCACTGGAGCAACATGCTATCGGCCATTGAAATGATCCGTACTGGCACCACAACATTTTCTGACATGCATATGTTTTATAAAATGAGTTTGCGTTGTGCCGAAGAAACCGGTCTGCGTGCTGTTTTAAGCCGCGGGCTTGTTTGTTCAGAAGACGACAAAGCCGGTGGTGAACACCGTTTACAAGAAGCACTAAACGAAATGGAAGCGGCAAAACAAAGCACAGCACATGCCACGTGCCTTTTAGGCCCACATGCTATTTACACTTGCTGCGAAAATTATTTGCGCGAACTTGTGCAGGTGGCCAAAGAAAAAGAACTGGGATTTCATATTCATGTGTCTGAAACGGAATATGAAGTGAACACATCTTTTGAACAACATGGAGTGAGCCCGGTGCGTTATCTTGCCGAGCTAGGCCTGTTTTCGCGCCCAACGTTGATTGCACATGGGGTGTATTTAAGCGATGAGGATCGAGCAATCTTGGCAAAGCACGATGTCTCTGTGGCGATGAACCCCATTAGCAATATGAAGCTTGGCAACGGGTTTGCGTCGTATGATGCGTTGCAAAAGGCAGGTGTAAATGTGTGCCTTGGTACAGATGGGCCTGCTTCGAACAATAGCCTGAACATGTTTAGAGAAATGTCTACACTTTCGTATATCCATAAAGGTGTTACAAAAGATGCACAATGTGCGCCTGCTGTGCAGGTGCTTCGTTGTGCCACACAAAATGGTGCACGGGCACTTGGTTTGCAAAATGAAGTAGGTAGCCTTTCCGTTGGAAAAAGTGCAGATTTAAGCCTTATTGACTTGAACTGCCCACAATTTCAGCCAAAAAGTGATTTGCTAACAGGTCTTGTATACTCGGCCAATGGGAGTGAAGTGGATAGCTTGATGGTCAATGGGCGTTGGCTAATGCGCCATAAAGAACTGACAACCATTGATGAAGAGCGTATTTATTTTGAAATGGAACGCTTAAGGGTGAAATATTTTACATAAATAACGTATGTATATACTAAAGAGTGAAAAGAAGGAGAAACGCAAGATGAGTGAAATTCGGGACATTCAATTGGCAGAGAGTGGAAAACGGAAAATCGAATGGGTAGGCCGTCATATGCCAGTGCTGGCAAGCATTCGAAAAGAGTTTGCCAATGAGAAACCATTTGCCGGATTGAAAGTGGCGCTTTCGATTCATTTAGAAGCAAAAACAGCCTATTTGTGCGAAACTTTGGCAGCCGGTGGCGCTGAAATGTATGTAACAGGCAGCAACCCGCTTTCCACACAAGATGACGTAGCGGCAGCACTTGCAGCGCAAGGCATGCAAGTATTTGCATGGCATGCCTGTACAGACGAAGAATATACAAATCATTTGCGGAAAACCGTTGAATCGGGGCCGGATATTGTTATTGATGACGGTGGCGATCTTGTGCATATTCTGCATGAGGAGTTTCCGCACCTTTGTGATAAAGTAATTGGTGGCTGCGAAGAAACCACAACAGGCGTGATCCGTTTGCGTGCGATGGACCGTGATGGTGCATTGCGTTTCCCAATGATGCTTGTAAATGACGCACAGTGCAAACACTTGTTCGATAACCGCTATGGCACGGGCCAATCGGTATGGGATGGAATCAACCGCACCACCAACTTGATTGTGGCAGGAAAAACCGTGGTGGTAAACGGGTATGGATGGTGCGGAAAAGGGGTTGCTATGCGTGCAAAAGGCCTTGGGGCCCGTGTATGCGTAACTGAAATTGATGCAGTTAAAGCCATTGAGGCCATTATGGATGGTTTTGACGTAAAACCAATGGCCGAAGCTGCCAAAGAAGGCGATTTTTTTGTAACTGTAACCGGTTGTCGAGACGTTATTCGAGAAGAACATTTCTTGGATATGAAAGACGGTGCCGTGCTGTGCAATGCCGGACATTTTAATGTGGAAATTGATACAGAAGCACTTTCTCGCATTGCCACTGAAGAAAAAGAACAACGCCACAATATTCGTGGTTATCGTTTGCCAAATGGCCGCTGGATATCTCTCTTGGCAGAAGGACGCCTTGTGAATTTGGCTTCGGGCGATGGACATCCTGCCGAAATTATGGACATGAGCTTTGCAATTCAAGCAAAAGGGGCCGAATACATCGCAAAATGCCCTCCGAAAGATAAAATATGCCAAATTCCAGCAGAAATTGACGAAGAAGTGGCACGCCGAAAACTTGCCTTCGAAGGGTTTGCCATCGATACCCTTACAGAAGAACAAGCGCAATATTTGGCAAGCTGGAATATTGAGTAGCGATACAATGCTGCTGGTCTTTGTACGATACGTTGCAATTTTACCATGGAATAAAAGATAGATTTTATATGAATTTTGTTGTTTAAAATATAAATGGCAAACACCCTTTAACAGGTGTTTGCCATTTTTGTTATCAGAAAACGGCGCAGAATAAAATGAATATGCCATATAAAAAAAGAGGGGATAGGCAAGTATACCAAACGGCTATAAAACTATTTTTCAAAAAACAACGTGTAAAAAATTCATATATAGGTGCGTTTTCTGAACATTTCTAACAACACCACTTTATTTTCTTGACAAAAA
>CAYJIH010000012.1:0-3794 GCA_964370195.1 uncultured Oscillospiraceae bacterium | reverse complement strand
GCAAATTGCAGAATATGCAGGGGTAAGCACCTGTGCTATATCGCGCTATCTAAATGGAAAATTAAACTTAAGCTATGAAACGGAACAACGTGTTCAAAAAGCAATTGAAGAGCTTTCTTATGTTCCCAGCCGCGCCGCACGTTCTTTAAAAACATCAAAAACGCAAACGATTGCCATTTTGTTGCCTAAAATAAACAGTCTTTATTATACAGAAATTACAGCCGGCATCAGCAACGTATTGGAAAAAGAAGACTACTCCATCTTTTTATGCGAATTACCGAAAAAATCAGAATCACAAGAATTATTTTTCAAAAAAATATACGCACAGCGTACCGATGGAGTTATTGTCATTTCTTATGATTTACAAGACACACCGCTGCTTTGTATCAACCATTTTATGCGTGCTAACGTTCCTCTTGTGTGGATTAATCGCGGTGGCATTGCTTCGTATTTTTCGTTGGTACATCCCAATTATGCAAAATGCGGAGAGCTAGCAGCGCAGCAACTTCTGGCAGGTGGATATCGTCACTTCGGGTTTGTAACGGCAGTAGGCCGTTTTGATTCTCCTAATGAACATTTAACCCGCTATGTAGAAACGATACGGCAAAACAGCCATTGTGATATAACAGAAGATCATCAGTACTATAAGCAAAGTGAAGCGCCAAATCTTGTGGATACACTTCAAGAAGAAATTGAAAACAACAGGTTGGATGCATTGTTTGTAACAGAAGAAAAAACTGCAGCCTACCTAATAAAAATGTTAAACTCACGGGGCATCTCTATTCCAAAACAGCTTGGTATTCTTGGTTATGGCAATTCATTTTTAGGGACAATTACCACCCCAACCATGACAACACTGGATTTACACAATAGCCTTTTAGGGGAAAAAGGTGCACAGCACCTACTTTCTCAAATACAGGATAAAACATATGTTCAAACGGATGTGGTAGAACCCACTTTAATCATCCGAGATTCATGTTCATCATTTTAGGAAAGGAGTTTATTGAAGAGGGGAAGGCAACTACAAAAAAACAATGAAGAGGGAGATTTTACATGAAAAAGTTAATTGCAATGATTTTGGCCTTAGGTATGAGTTTTCTATTGTTTGCAGCTTGTTCGCAGCCAGCCGCCAGTGAAGCAACAGAGGCAGAGGAAGCGCCTGTATCATCCGCAGCAGCAGAAGAAGCCCCGGCCTCTTCACAAGCCAGTGAAGAAGATGCTTCCGCAACCGGTTTGAAAGTATCCATGATTATCCCCGGCAATATTGAAGATGATGGTTTTATGCAAGGTGGTTACGAAGGGCTTGTAATGATTCAAGATGAGCTTGGTGCTGAAATAGATTATATTGCCGATTTAGAGGCAGAAGATGAAATCCTTATGGAAGCCATTGCTGAGCTAGCGGCGGATGAACCCGATATGCTAATGGCACATGGTGGCCAATGCTCAAGTGCCATGCAGCAAATGAGCGCCGAATATCCAGACATCCAATTTGTTGTGATGCACGGAGATGTAACCGGCGACAATCTGTCTAGCTATGGTGTGGTTCAAGAGCAAGCTACATTCCTTGCCGGCGCAGCTGCTGGGCTTTTAACAGAAAGCAATGTAGTGGGCCATATGTCTGGTTTGCGTGTGCCAGCTGGCGTAAGAGCACGTGGTGCTTTTGCTCATGGTTTGCAAATCACAAACCCAGAAGCTACTTTCGTTACAAACTTCTCCGGTGATTTAGATGATGACATGCTTGCAGAAGAAATTGCCAATGCGGAAATCGAGCAAGGCGCTGACATTATCTTTGCTATGTTAAATGAAGGCATGCCTGGTGTAACAAGAGCCGTTCAAAATGCCGGTATCTATCAGGTGGCAGACTCGAAAAACCATACAGCAACCGACCCGGAAACATACATCATCTCGGCCGTTAGTAACGTAAGCCTTGGTGCTTTTACTGCTGCTTCTGATTTTGTAGACGGCACATATGAGCCCGGCGTAGTTCGCCCCATTGGCATTGAAACAGAAGGTGCCATTGATGTAATCATGGCCGACTATGTTCCGCAAGAAGTTGTGGATGAGGTAGATGCAATTCGCGAACAACTTGCTAGTGGCGAAATTACCATTAACACCGATTATACAGGTCCGGAGTTCGAATATACCGCAGAATAATAAAACATTTCAAAAATTTAGCATCAATATATAAAAGCAAAACGCCCTCCGTGATGGAGGGCGTTTTGCTTTTATATTAAACAAGTAAATTATATAATAACCAAATGAACGAGGTTCCATTCAACACAGCTTTGTTCTGTATCCTATAAATACACCCTATGTGCAACTTTACTTTTTGTGCTTTTCACCGCAATATTTCAGTAAAGTGATGCATTCAACATGGCGCGTTCTGGGGAACATATCCACAGCTTGTACTTTTTCTATCTCATAGTCACTTTGTGTTAATATTGCTAAATCTCGTGCCATTGTGGCTGGGTTGCAACTAATCATTACAATTTTTTTGGGGGACATTTTTAAAAGCGGTTGCAAGGCGGCTTCTCCACATCCTTTTCGCGGAGGGTCCAGCAATGCAACGTCCGGGCAAAAACCTTCTTGCAACAATTGCTCTGTGGCTTGTGCGGCATCCATACATAAAAAACGTACGTCCTTTAAGCCCATTTTTAAGGCGCTTTGGCGGGCACTTTCCACAGCTTCCGATACAATTTCAATGCCAACCAGTTCCTTGCAGTCCTTTGCCATTGAAAGGCCGATAACGCCCGTGCCACAGTATAGATCCAAAAGGCTGTGTTCGGGTTTTAAGCCGGCAAATTGCCGAGCGGTTTGAAATAACTGTTCGGCAGCCAATGAGTTCACTTGTGAAAACGAATTTGGCCCCAGCATTTGTGGCACATCGCATAAGGTGTCATCTAACGTACTTTGACCATACAGCAACTTGAAATGTGGCCCGAAAATTACATTTCCATGAGATGTGTTTGTGTTTACATACATGCCGGAAATTTCCGGGAACTGTTTGCAAAGGCCGTCTACTATTTCTTTTGAATGCGGCAAACTATTTCCGTTAATAACAAAGGTGAGCAAAACATTTTTTGTTTTGTTGCTTTGACGCAAACAAATATGCCGCAGCAGCCCTTTTTGTGTTGTTTCGTTATAGGCCTGTATTCCAGCGTTTTCTGCTAGCTGAACAGCCGCTTTTACAATGTTATTTAAAAGCGGGGGCTGCAAAAGGCAATTATCGCAGGGAACCGGGCGATGGCTACGATTTGCATAAAAACCATACACAAGCGAATTTTCATCTTCTTGCGCCACCGGATATTGTACTTTATTTCGGTAATGCAACACAGTGGGGGACGGCAAAATGGGCAAGAGAGTTACCTGTTTTTTTAAAATTCTATCGAATGCATCGGCCACAAACTGTTCTTTAGCCGAAAGTTCTGCCGCATATTGAAGATGGCGAAAACAACATCCCCCACACATTGTGCCAACGGGGCAATCAGGTTTTGCTCTTAAGGGGCTTTCTTCGTGTAAAAACAACAACTTTCCAAATGCATGCGTTTTTGCAAGGCGAACAATTTGAACTTCTGCTACATCACCCGGCGCTGTATTTGCTACAAAAACAACCTGCCCTTCGTGCCGCCCAAGGCCATTTCCGTCGTTGCTTAAGCGCTCGATAGAAAGCTGTATGATTTGGTTTTTTTTCAATATCATCGTGTGCACTCTTCCCATAGTTTGTAATTTAAATTATAATTAATGCCTGCTGAATAAACCCCTGCAGAGTTTATTCAGCCCCACCGCCTATCGCG
>CAYJIH010000011.1:20050-41477 GCA_964370195.1 uncultured Oscillospiraceae bacterium | reverse complement strand
TCTATTTTAGTGTGACCATAGCGGCGCAAACGGGGGTGCGGCGCGAAGCCTCGCTGCCCTACGGCGTGTGATTTTAATAAAATATTGCCCTTTGGCTTTTGGTTTGAGTCCGCTCGCGCTGTGCGTGTCCTTTAGAAAAAAGTTTGTCCACTTTTTAAAGTGGCGGGGTTTGGGGCAGCGCCCCCAAGACCTTCAGCCCGAAGACGGCGCCCCAAGGTCTTTCCTCTACCTGGTGCAACGACTTTTTTGACATGCTGAGGGCCATTCCACAAGGAATGGCCCTTTTGGTGTGTGAAGCGCTTTAGACAATGAAAAGTATAAGGTAAATGAGAAGACTTATATAGTGCCATTTTGAATGCGCTCGCGCAAATCTAAAATATTTTTGTGGATGGTTTCAATGACATTTAAAAAGGTGGCGTCATCTTGGCCGCTTGGGTCGTTTAGGCCCCAGTCTTCGCGGTGTTTGCAAGGAAGAAATGGGCAGGCAGCGTTGCAACCCATGGTTACTACAATATCAACGGGTGGAATATTTTCCAGCAATTTGCTTTGTTGGGTTTTCTCCATATCAATGTTGTATTGTTGCTTCATTAATCGCACAGCATCGGCATTGATTTGAGGTTTCGTTTCTGTGCCGGCAGAGTAGCTTTCGAAGGTGTCGCTTGCCAGATGTTTGCCTAAGGCTTCTGCAATTTGGCTGCGGCAAGAATTGTGTACACAGATAAAAGCAATTTTTTTCATAGTGAAGATCCCTTTCTTTTAATACCCTATTAAAAGGAATATAGTGTATTGGGGTTTATAGCACGTTTTCGGAAATTGCCCTGCAAATTTCGGCGATATCCACTTGACCGGTAAATTCAAAACGCACCTTACCAAGAGATGAAAACCAAAGTTCCAGTTCACTGTCGATGTCGAAAAGACCGGCGCTTTCTACAGAATATACTTGGATTTTGGAGTATGGCATGGAAGTGAAATCTTTTTTCTTTCCGGTTAAACCTTGCACATTGATGGCGATGGCGCGCTTGTTGGTGAAAACAACTCCATCGCGAACACTGCGATAGGAGCAAAGGATGTGTTCGTTGTTACAAAGCAGTGGCTGTAGTAATTGCGAAAAATCATCGTCGGGAACTTTCCGAAGTTTTAAAAATGTTGCATTGTTAAAGTCTAACATAAGGGCAAGTCTCCTTTTTATGTAGATAGTTCTATCGTATCTTTAGATGGGCGATTTGTCAATGAGTAAAAAATAAAACGATAATTTGTTTAATTTTGTATGCAAAAATATGGTTTTTGATAGGTGTGAAAAAAATCCGTAAAAATAATGTTAAATATTTGTAAAAATAAATTGAAACAAAGTGGGTCTATCTGTATAATAGAACAGGGCACAGCTGTGCTCTTTGAAAATAGTTATGTACAAAATCAAAATGCACGGGGGTATTTTTAGGTGACCATATTCAGTTTTATCACCTTAATTGGTGGGCTGGCACTGTTCTTATACGGAATGAATGTAATGGGCAATGGCCTTGAAAAAATTGCAGGTGGACGCACGGAAAGTGTTTTACAGAAATTAACATCTTCCACAACAAAAGGCGTTCTTTTTGGGGCAATAGCAACAGCGTTGCTTCAGTCTTCTTCCGGAACTACGGTAATTGTGATTGGACTTGTAAATAGTGGCATTATGCAGTTGCAACAAGCTGCAGGTGTGGTGATGGGTGCGAATATTGGAACCACGATGACATCGCAGTTGTTGCGCCTTACTGATATTTCGAGCGATAATGTGTTTTTAACAATGTTGAAACCGTCTACCTTGGCGCCGGCGGTGGCATTTGCAGGCATGATTTTATACCTGTTTGTTAAAAATGGGAAAAAGAAGAACATTGGCCAAATTATGTTGGGGTTTGGTGTGTTGTTTAGTGGGATGTTTGCCATGGAAGATGCTGTGCGTCCGCTAAGGGAAAGCCCACTGTTTGAAGAAATGTTTTCGAGTTTGCAAAACCCTCTTTTTGGTATTTTAGCTGGCGCACTTGTAACAGCAGCCATTCAATCGTCCTCTGCTTCTGTGGGTATTTTGCAAGCGCTAACAGTAACAGGAATTGTAACTTGGAGCAGTGCAGTGCCCATTATTTTAGGGCAAAATATTGGTACATGTGTTACAGGGTTGTTGGCGTCGATTGGTGCTACAAAAGCGGCAAAACGTGTGGCTTTTTTCCACCTGTATTTCAACATTATCGGCACCACTATTTTCATTGTCGCTATTTATGCGATAGAAAGCATTTTTGGCTTCCCAAGTTGGAACGATTCTATTGGCCGTGGTGATGTGGCGAATTTCCATTTGTTATTCAATGTTGTAGCAACGTTGATGTTCTTGCCGTTCACAAAGCAACTTGTGAAATTGTCAGAATTTACAGTGCGCGACAAACCGGGCGAGAGTTATCCGGAACTAGAAACAACACCGCTGGACGCACGCCTTTACACCAGCCCTTCCTTGGCTTTGGCACAGGCGGAAAGAGCCGTGGGCCAAATGGCTCAAGTAGGGTGTTTGATGCAAACGGATTCCGTGCAAAGCCTTGTAAATTATAGCGAAGAAAAGTCGGAACTGATGATGCGGCGCGAAGGCGTGATGGACAAGCTGGAAGTGAAGGTGTCGAATTATCTTATTGAAATGAATAAACGGGATTTAAGTGATGAGGAAAGCCAAGAGGTGACAAGCTTGCTTGGCTATGTAACAGATTTTGAGCGAATTGGCGACCACCTTGTGAATATCATGGAGCGTGGTGGCGAGGTGTACGACAAAGAAATTCGTTTTTCGGCTAAAGCACAGGAGGAACTGCTGGTTTTAAATGAAGCGGTTGGCGAAATTTTGGTAATGGCCTCGCAAGTGTTTACCGGTGAAAATGATGAGGTGGCCAGAAGGGTGGAGCCGCTGGAGGAAACGATAGACGCCATTTGTCAATATTTGCGAGAGCGCCATGTGACACGTTTGAAAGATGGCAAGTGTAGCATAGAAGCGGGGATTGTGTTCTTGTCGGTATTGGCCGATTACGAGCGTATTTCAGACCATTGTTCTAATATTGCTACGCGTGCTTTATGTGCCAAAAGTGAATACAATGATGTGCATGCGTTACACAAAGAGCTACAAGTACAAGCGCAAGCGCACGACAATGCGTTGAGAGTTCAGTATAATTTACAGTACTTTGGGCGACTTGAAGAAAACTAGTGTAAACATGTTGAGCGTTTTGTGAAGCCCTTTGGTTTTGTGTTATGAAAAAGCGGTTTGTATTTAAAATTTGCTCGATAAAGGGCACACGTTGATTGTTTTATGCCGATAAAAACACCCCTAAAGCCATGGCTTTAGGGGTGTTTTCTTGTGTTATAAACTGTTAAGATACGCTTTGGGGCCGGTTTCGTAGAGGTTGTTTCCGTGGCAGTCTATGGCAACGGTGAGAGGGAAATTGACCACGGAAAGCTCGTGAATGGCTTCGGGGCCAAGGTCTTCGTAGCAAAGCACACGGCATGTTTTGATACAGCTGCTGAGCAAAGCGCCGGCACCGCCAAGTGCACCAAAGTAAACGGCGTTGTTTTTTTGCATACTTTGCACAACATCTTCATTGCGGGCGCCTTTTCCGATCATGCCGCGCAGGCCGGCTGAAAGCAGAGCGGGCGTATAGCGATCCATGCGGTAACTTGTGGTGGGGCCGGCAGAGCCAATGGCGTCGCCTGGTTTCGCTGGAGTGGGCCCCACATAAAAGATAATGGCGTTTTGAATGGGAAAGGGCAGGGGCTTTCCTTCCTCCAGTAAGGCGGCAAGGCGCGCGTGTGCAGCATCGCGTGCCGTGTAAATTGTGCCGCTAAGCAG
Source organism: uncultured Oscillospiraceae bacterium (assembly GCA_964370195.1). GTDB lineage: Bacteria > Bacillota > Clostridia > Oscillospirales > Ruminococcaceae > JAAYCI01. The sequence continues at coordinate 37,627 of CAYJIH010000011.1, read as the reverse complement.
GCATTGTTCGCCTGCGCGCAAGCTTACGGCGGTTTCTTTTGAAAATGGTGTAAAAAGTGTTTGCTCCATACAACAAGCTCCTTTTTTGAGTTATAAGGTGGTGCAGGCATGGCGTGCCGCATGACAGTTTAAATTAACAGCCACAGGCAAGCCGGCAATATGTGTGGGTGCGGTTTCTATGGCAACGGCAAGCGCGGTGGTTTTGCCACCAAACCCTTGCGGGCCAATGCCAAGCGAATTGATTCGCCGTAAAAGCTCGGCTTCAAGAGCTTGGTAGTAAGCGTCTTGGTGGGGTTTGTTTAAAGGACGAAGTAAGGCTTTTTTGGCAAGTGCAGGTGCTTTGTCAAAATTGCCTCCTAGCCCAACCCCCACAATAACGGGTGGGCATGGATTTCCACCGGCACGGCGTACACAATCTACCACAAAATCCAAAACACCGCTTTCACCGGCAGAAGGGGGCAACATCGCCAAACGGCTCATGTTTTCAGAGCCAATGCCTTTTGGGGCGACAGTGAGGGAAAGACGATCGCCTGGCACAAGCTCTAACGAGACAAAGGCAGGGGTATTATCGCCAGTGTTTTTACGGCGCAGGGGATCTTTTACAATGGATTTACGCAAAAAACCATCTTGGTATCCTTGCCGAACCCCCTCGTTAATCGCGTCATAAAAATCTCCGCCTGTAATGTGAACATCTTGCCCGAGTGAGGCGAAAACACAACACATGCCAGTATCTTGGCAAAGAGGGCGGTGTTCTTCGCTGGCAAGGCGCGCGTTTTCTTGCAAACGCGCTAAGGCATCTGCGGCAGCAGGCCAGGGCTCATGTTCTTTGCAATCGCTAAGACATTGGGCCACGTCTTCTGGTAAAACTTCGCATGCTTGGATACAAAGGGCGCGTACAGCGGCAGTAATTTCGGTAGCCGGCAAATTTCTCATCGTGTAAAGCCTCGCTTTCGTGTCTTGTCGGGGTTGACTAAAGTATAGAAGGAAAAAGAACATGCGTCAAGCCGCGATAGGAAAAGGGAATATTTTACCTTGACAAAGAAGAGGTGGCAGAGTATAATGAGATAGTTCTGTAAAGTGATATGCTTTACATGCAAGCGGGAATGAGGAAGGAAAAAGCGGTGGCCAAAAATCTGGAATTGTCTTATTTAATCGATTTTTACGGTGATGTGCTGACGGAAAAGCAGCGGGATGTGATGGAACAATATTACAACGCAGACCTTTCTTTGTCGGAGATTGCCGAAAACTTTGGAATTACGCGTCAAGGTGTGCGCGACTCTATTAAGCGTGGCGAAACCATTTTGCTGGATCTTGAGGAAAAAGTGGGGTTTGCTGGCCGCTACCGTAGCATGCAAGATGGGCTGGAAGAGCTGAGTGGATTGTTACAAGCACTGGAGGAGCACAGCTGTGCTGGTACGGCAACGGTGGAGTTTGTGCAAGGACATGTGGGTGCAATGCAGGCTGTGATTGATAGATTGAGCGAATAGCAGGCCAAAATTAAGTGGGAAAGGATTTCATACATGGCGTTTGAGTCTTTAAGCGAACGGCTGGGGCAAGTTTTTAAAAAATTGCGCGGCAAAGGAAAACTGAATGAAAGTGACATAAAAGCGGCTATGCGTGAAGTGCGCATGGCACTGTTAGAAGCCGACGTAAACTATAAAGTAGCGAAAGATTTTATAGATTCTGTTACCGAGCGTGCCATTGGCCAAGAGGTGATGGACAGTTTAACGCCTGCCCAGCAGGTGGTTAAAATTGTAAATGAAGAAATGACGGCCTTGATGGGCACAGAAAATGTATACGTGCATTTAAAATCCACACCGCCCACGGTGCTGATGATGTGTGGCTTGCAAGGTAGTGGTAAAACAACACATACGGCCAAACTGGCACGTTTCTTTCAAAAACAGGGGCATCGGCCGTTGTTGGTTGCAGCCGATATTTACCGCCCAGCTGCTGTTGACCAGTTGCAGAAGGTGGGGGAAACCGCCGGCGCTGCTGTGTTTACATTGCCGGGTGCAAAGCCAGAAGAAATTGCCAAAAAGGCGTATTTGCACGCAAAAGATCATGGCAACGATATAGTGATTTTAGATACGGCCGGCCGTTTGCATGTGGACGAAGAGCTGATGGGCGAATTGTTGCGCATAAAAGAAGCGGTGGTAGTGGATGAAACCTTGCTTGTGGTGGATGCCATGGTGGGCCAAGATGCAGTGAATGTGGCCAAAAACTTCAATGAAAAAATCGGTGTAGACGGAGTGATCATCACAAAATTGGATGGTGACACACGTGGCGGTGCGGCGCTAAGCGTGCGGGCTGTGACGGGGAAACCGATTAAGTTTGCCGGTGTGGGCGAAAAAATTGACGACTTAGAGAGTTTTTACCCAGACCGAATGGCGTCGCGCATTTTGGGCATGGGCGATGTGCTTACCTTGATAGAAAAAGCGCAGGAAACGGCTGATGAAAAAGAGGCCGAAGAAGCCACAAAACGCTTTTTAGAAAATAAGTTTGATATGAATGATCTGCTTGGGCAGTTGCAGCAACTTAAAAAAATGGGTGGCGCTTCTGCTTTAATGGGAATGATGCCCAACATGGGTGGTGCAACACCGGAGTTTGACGAGCGTGAACTTGTGCGCATCGAAGCGATGATTCAAAGTATGACAAAACAAGAGAGAGAGAAGCCATCCATTATAAAGCCACCGCGTAAACGGCGCATTGCAACTGGCAGTGGAACGCGTGTGGAGGATGTGAATCGTTTGCTGAAAATGTACGAACAAATGAGCAAATTGATGAAGAAAATGAACAAGAATCCGAAAAAGATGGGGCGCATGTTGCGCGGGCTTGGTGGATTTTAATCAGTGTGATATTAGCCGGGCAACCGCTTAATATAAGAAATATTTTTTAAATATACCGGAGGTGTACAAAACTATGTCAGTAAAAATTAGGCTGCGTCGTATGGGTGCAAAAAAAGCACCGTTTTACCGCATTGTGGTGGCAGATTCTCGTTTCCCGCGTGACGGACGTTTCATTGAGGAAATTGGTTACTATGATCCCACAAAAAATCCAAGTGTTGTAGAAGTGGATGCTGAAAAAGCAAAAAAATGGATTTCCAATGGTGCACAACCCACAGATACTGTGCGTGCATTGCTAAAAAAGAAAGAGGTCCTGTAACAAAAGGAGATACCTATGCAAGAGGTGCTAATCGCGATTGTTCGTGGGTTGGTGGATAAGCCGGAGGCCGTTGAGGTTCAGGTGGACGACTCTAACCCAAGAGAAGTCGTTTTTCACCTCATCGTGGCAGAAGAAGACAAAGGGCGGGTGATTGGGCAAAAAGGAAGCAAAGCCCGTGCTATCCGAACTGTCATGAGTGCCGTTGCCGCAAAACAGGGCAAACGGGCCCGGGTGGAAATTGACTGAGTGCAGTGCTGCTTTGTGCGGTGTTGCCCAAAAACTGCAGATGTTGTTTGTGCAACACCCTATGGTAAGGTGTTGCCACAAATAGGAACAAGCGAATTTTGTGCTTGTGGCAATGCGGTTTGGCCAGACATTTGAAAGATAGCCTGCCGTTGACGTGACGATACACGGATATGGTGGGTTTTTTTATATGCATTCCTTCATTCGGCATGGTTTGATTTTTTTTGAGATATGGGCGTGGTATAGTAAGGTGCACGTGTTTTTTAAAAAATTGAAAATGGAGGATTGAGTATGTTTGGAATGAATTTGACACATGTGGAGCAATTGCACGACCATATGAATGCGGTGGTACGAAAAGGTGTTTTGCTGGCTTTGATAATTTGTGTTTGCAATATGCTTGCATTGGTTTGTGCTTTTTGTGCCGGTGCAAAAATGGCCAAAGCAAAGTACGAGAGGATAGAGGCGTACGATGTGGAGGAAAGGCCTGTTTGGACACCCATCAATGACGAGCAGGAAGAAGAAACCAGGGACTAGCAGGCGGGAGGCAGTGGATGAAGAAGCAATATTTGGAAGCGGGGGAATTTGTAACAACCCATGGAATTGGCGGGGAACTGCGTTTGTATCCATGGTGTGATTCAGTAGATTTTTTAACAGGTTTTGACCGGTTTTTCTTAAGTGAGCGCGGTGAGGGCGTATTGAAGCTTATGTCAGTGCGCCCTCACAAAAATGTGTGTGTTGTGAAAGTGGATGGTGTAGACAGTGTGGAAGAGGCGCGTTGCCTGATTGGTAAAACCATATATATAGCCAGAGAGGATGCCGGCCTAGAAGACGGGCGTTACTTTGTGCAGGATATTTTGGGCGCGCGTGTGGAGCATGCCGATACAAGCCATTGTTATGGCTATATTGAGGAGGTAACACACCCGGGGCGCCATGATGTGTGGCGTGTGAAAGACGGTGAGAGTGAGTATTGGTTTCCGGCAGTTGAGCCGTTTTTGGTGGAACTGGATATAGAGAAAGAAGTGGCTTTTGTGCGCCCAATTGAAGGAATGTTTGAGGCAGAAGTGCCAAAAAAGAAAAAACCACATAAAAAAGCAGGAAAAAGGACAGACCATGATACGAATTGACATTGCAACTCTATTTCCGGAAATGTGTGAACGTGTGATGGACGAAAGCATCATCGGCCGTGCACGCCGCGAGGGGAAATTTACTTTATATTGTCATAATATACGCGATTTTACGCTTTCGAAGCAAAAACGTGTGGATGATTACACGTATGGGGGTGGCCATGGCATGGTGATGCAAGCCGACCCCATTGCACGTTGCCTAGATGGTGTTATAAAGCAGCATGAAATAAGCGGGAAAAGCAGGCCGCATATTTGCTTTATGACACCGGCAGGTGCGCCTTATACCCAGGAAAAAGCAAAAGCCTTGGCGCGTTTGCCTGGGCTTGTGTTGGTGTGTGGGCATTACGAAGGCATTGATGAGCGCGTGATAGAGCAATATGCGGATGAGGAAATAAGCCTTGGCGACTTCGTGTTGTCGGGAGGGGAGTTGGCAGCGCTGGCAGTGGCAGATAGTGTGCTGCGGCTGCAAATGGGCGTTTTAAAAAGCCCGAAAGGGTATGAAGGAGAAAGCCACTACGATGGGCTTCTTGAATATCCGCAATATAGCCGCCCACAAAATTGGCGGAACATGGAGGTGCCGCCTGTTTTATTAAGCGGGCATGCGGCCAATATTGAGGCATGGAGAAAAGAGCAACAGCTGGAACGTACAAAAAAGCGCCGGCCAGATTTGTACTTGCAATATGTTGCAAAGGATAATAAGGCGTAAAAGCAAATGTTTTGAAAAACCTATTGAAATGAGCTGCGAAAAAAGGTGTGTTGGCAGTGGATGTGGCACACGGTTACGAGCGGGTGCTGTGGTGATAGATTGGTGATAATGGGCAAAAAAACAAGCAAATGCTAGTCAAATGCTCTAAAATTAAATAGAAATCATCTTTTCATACGGCAAAAACGCCAAAACCCAGTAAATCAGTTGACCTTTGCTTCATAAACACTTAAAATAGATACATAAGAAGCACGTGGAATGGGGTATGAGAATACTCCGAAGAGGACAATCTGAAGGAGTGGCGTTTATGTATGTGAAAGAAGTTACGGTGGAAAATCAGGTGGGATTGCACGCCCGTCCGGCCACCTTTTTTATTCAGAAGGCGAATGAATTTAAGTCTTCTATTTGGGTGGAAAAAGAAGAGCGCAGAGTGAATGCAAAAAGTTTACTTGGTGTGCTTTCGTTAGGTATAGTAGGTGGCACCACAATTCGCGTAATTGCAGATGGGGCCGACGAGCAAGCAGCGGTAGACAGCTTGGTAAAACTGGTTACTTCAGGCTTCAGCGAGTAAGAAAAGTGAGTGAAAGCGCTACCTTTTTTAGGGTAGCGCTTTTTAGTTTAACAGAGAATAAAGGAGCGGGCGTTTGACAAAAGCACAGTTGCATAAAAAGGCGTTGAAACTGCCCAAATTGCCCGGGGTTTATTTAATACAAGATAAAAATCAGAACATTATTTATATTGGGAAAGCAAAAAGCCTGTTTTCCCGTGTGGGGCAGTATTTTCGTGCAGGGGTGCCGCACGATCAAAAAACGGACCGGATGATTGCATCGGCTTTTGATTTTGACACCATCGTTACGGGCAGCGAGTATGAAGCGCTGGTGTTAGAGTGTGCCCAAATAAAAAAGCACAGGCCTAAATACAATATCTTATTAAAAGATGATAAGGGCTATAGTTATGTACGTGTGGAAAATGGCTGCTGGCCGCGTGTAAGTGCTGCACTGCAAAAAACAGAAGATGATGCGGAATACATAGGGCCCTATTTGTCTAGCTTTGCAGTGCGGCAGATGGTGCAAACGGTGCAAGATGCTTTTTTGTTGCCACGTTGCACGCGTAAATTTCCACAAGATTTTGGCAAGGCGCGCCCTTGTTTGTATAGCCATATTGGAAAGTGTATGGCGGTGTGCACCGGGAAAATTTCACAAGAAGATTACAACGAGGCGATAGAAAATGCTTTGCAAATGATTCGCAACGGGCAAGGTGCGATTGCAACGCTACTTGAAGAAAGAATGTATGAAGCATCAGAACAATTGCAGTTCGAACGTGCGGCCTTGCTTCGGAACCAAATTCGGGCGCTGGAAAAGGTGAACACAGGGCAAAATGTGGTGAGAGAAGGAGAAAAAAATCAAGATGTAATCGCATTTGCCAAGGGGGCCAAGGCGGCGTGTGTGGCCATATTGCGCTTTCGTGATGGCCTGCTTTCGGATAAACGAGAATTTCTTTTCGAAGAACAAGATGAAATGTTGGCGTTAAAAGAGGCGTTTTTACCGCAGTATTATTTAGAAGACGGGGAAGAAATTCCTGCTGTGATTGCGGTAGAAGGCGCTTTGCCGGACAAGGCGTTATTGCAAGCACTGTTAACCGAAGAGCGTGGCAACAAAGTGCGTATTTATACACCGGAAAGAGGCGACAATAAACGTCTTGCAGAAATGGCTTATGTCAATGCTGTGGAGCGTTTGGCGCAGGAAAGCGGACGAACACGCCGCGAAGAAAAAGCAATTGATGAGCTCGCTGGCCTTTTGGGGTTACAAACACCACCGTCTGTGATCGAAAGTTATGACATTTCGAACTGGGGCGAAGGAACGAGCGTGTGTGGTATGGTGGTATTTGAGGATGGGAAACCCAAAAAATCCGGATATCGACGGTTCAAAATACAAAGTGTTGCCACTACAGATGATTATGCCAGTATGGCCGAGGCTGTTTTGCGCCGTGCAGCTGAATATGAAAAAGGGGCAAAAGGTCAGTTTGGCATTAAGCCGGATTTGATTTTGCTTGATGGTGGTCTTGGGCAGGTGCACGCAGCGCAAAAAAGCCTTGCGGGCACAGCACTAGCCGATGTTCCCTTGTTTGGGCTGGTAAAAGATGCGCGTCACCGCACAAGAGGAATTGTTTCTGCGGCGGGGGACGAAATTGCATTGTCTATGCATCGCGGTGTTTTTCACTTTGTTAGTGGGGTGCAAGACGAAGTGCATCGGTTTGCTATTTCGTACCAGCGTCAGCGTGCGAAAAACAAAGCTCTTTCACCGGTTTTGTTGTCTATTAACGGGGTGGGGCCAAGCACTGCAAAAGCATTGATGGGCCGATTTAAAACACTTAAGTCGATTTCGCAAGCAAGTGAAGAGGAACTGGCACAGGTGAAAGGTGTAAACCGAAGCACGGCAAAAGCCGTGTGGGCGTATTACCATATAGAAACAAAATGAAACCATAGCAAACAGGGAGGATCACAAGAAATGAGGATTATGTACACCGGAATGGATGGACGCATACGCGTTGCCAAAGCAACACGCATTAAGTTTCTTGAAGACGGTTTCCAAAGCACAGATTCAAACGCAGAGCGCAGTGACCTTGTGCAGGGGCCTTGCCTTGTGGTGCACATTTTTCGTAATAAAGGCGGTAAGCGCCTTCTTGTTGAAGTGCCAAATGGGTATGACATGTACAGTGCACGCTTTACCATTTTAAAAGAGGGCTATCTTGATATTACAGAGTGTGCTGTAAAACAAGAGACATTGTATTAAAATTTCGATCGGTAGCTATCTTGATGAAGCGTTTGTGGCAAGGCCGGCATGTGAAGGCGGCAAATGCCTATGCTTAAGTTGTGCTGTTTTTGTTTTGTGTAAAAATGCTTTATTTTGATTGACAAATTGCCATAAAATCCGCATAATAATAACACCTTGTGAATGCTTGCAAGGTGTGGTTTTTGTGCCTTAGGAGGAATAAGATGCGGATTATAGCGGGGGGATGCCGCAAGCAGGCATTACAAAGTTTGCCGGGAGAAGATACACGCCCTACATTGAATCGTGTAAAAGAGGGCATGTTCAGTGCTGTTCAGGCTTTTGTGCCAGGGGCGCAAGTTTTGGATTTGTTTGCAGGCAGTGGGCAGCTTGGGCTGGAGGCTTTGTCGAGAGGGGCAACGTTTTGCCAGTTTGTAGATAGTGCACCGGCAGCAGTACGTGTGGTTCGCAGCAATGTGGATGCCTTGGGTTTTTCCTCGAAATGCCACGTGAACTGTGCAGATGCGCAGCGTTTTTTGGCCACATGCAATCAGCAGTTCGATTTGGTTTTGCTAGATCCGCCCTTTCGGTTTTCGCAATGGCAAGAGCTGCTGGAAACATTGTCCACCTTGTGTAAAGAGGGGGCACAATTGCTTTGCGAAACCGATGCACAGGCGGTTTTGCCGCAGGCAGTGGGTGAGTTGACGTTACAAAAACAGTATCGATATGGTACGGTGCGTGTGTGGCGATATAGTAAATGTGTATAAAACAGTATTTTTAAAAAGAAAATGAATAGGAGAGTGCCATGCGAATTGCAATTTGTCCAGGTAGTTATGACCCTGTGACGTGTGGACACATTAAGATTATCGAACGCGCTTGCAGGCTGTTTGATAAAGTGATTGTGGTGGTGCTGGCAAACCCGGCAAAGCAAACTGTTTTTTCAAGAAAAGAGAGGGTGTCTCTGCTAGAAACAGTGCTTTGTAATATGCCAAATGTAGAGGTGGATGAGTGCGATCGTTTGGTGGCAGAATACGCAAAAGAGAAAGGTGCTTGTGCCCTTGTGAAAGGTTTGCGTGCTATGTCTGATTTTGAGTATGAGTTTCAAATGGCTTTGGTGAATAAAAAACTGAATTCGGAGCTTGAAACTGTGTTTGTTGCCACAGAGGCGGACAATATGTTTTTATCGTCCAGTATGGTGCGGGAATTGGCACGCTATGGGCGTTCTTTAGAGGGGTTTGTGCCGCCGGAAATTGAAGCGGTGATTCATGAACGATTGTATGAACAGGTAGGTGCGAAGGAAAAAGCAATTGATAAAACATAGATGAAAAGGAGATAGGCATGAACATTGATGATTTGTTGGATATGATGGATGAAACGTTAGAAGATGCATTTACTGTGCCCCTTTCGGGCAAGCGAATGGTGGATGCTGAAAAAATGCGGGATATCATTGATGATATTCGCTTAAACATGCCCACGGAAATTCGTCAAGCGAAGGCCATTGTGCAAGACCGTGCCGAGATTGTGGAAGGGGCACGCAAAGAGGCAGAGGGGATTATACGCAAAGCAGAAGAGCGTGCAAAGGCAATTGTAAGCGAGCAACAAATTGTAAAAGCAAGCGAGCAACGCGCGGCGGAAATTATGCGCCAGGCAACCCAAGGGGCAAAAGAAATGCGCAGCTCTGTGAACCATTATTGCGAAAACATTTTGCATCAAGCAGAAGAGCAACTTGTGAAAAGCGTGAATGAAGTGAAGAGTGTGCGCTCTTCCATTCGGCACCGGGACAAAAGTAAATAGCCGTATATTTCAGATAAAAACACCGTTCGTTTTAAACGAATGGTGTTTTTTTATTGTATGAACAAAACCCCCGGCTATGCCGGGGGATATTTATTTTTATACGGCGGGCAAAAATTTTGAAAGCGAAAAAATAGGGCAAAATGTGAAAAAAACACCATGAAATAAAAAATAACATAAAAACGAAAAATTTAATATTTATGATATGCAATTCTCTGCGTAAACGGCTTGCAATTTAAAGTAAAATCTGTATAATAGGTAAAAAGTGGTGAAAAGTGGGGGAAAGTGGTAAATTTAGTTTCCTCCTTTTTTCGAAAAGGGAAGGGGGCGTGCCGTGCTGTACGGTGAATACAACTGTGCATTGGACGAGAAAGGCCGCCTTAGCTTTCCGGCAAAGTTGCGGGAGGAAATGGGAGAAACTTTTTGGATAACCCGCTGGCTGGATGGGTGCCTTGTTGCATTTCCCGAGAAAGAATGGGAAAACATAGCAGCCCTTTTTGAAGATAAAAGCCTTGTAAAAAGCCGTAAACTAAAACGGCAAATGTATTCGGGTGCAAGTGAAGTGAAACCGGACAAGCAAGGGCGTGTGCTGGTTGTGCCGGCATTGCGCAATGCCATTGACCTTGAGCGAGAGGCAGTGGTAATTGGCGTAGGGCGCTATGCTGAAATTTGGAGTGCACAGGCATGGGCAAACGAAAGTGATGATTTTGATAGCGAAAGTATGGAAGCGGCCATGGAGGAGCTTGGATTTTAATGAGTGAGACATTTGTGCACGTTTCTGTGATGTGGCAAGAGTGCTTAGAGGCACTGGCAGTTCGCGAAGATGGCATTTACGTTGACGGCACAGCCGGTGGCGGCGGGCATAGCCATGCCATTGCATCACGGCTTACAACTGGGCGGTTGTATGCGTTCGATCAAGACCCGGCGGCCATTCAGAAAGCAACAAATATGTTGCAAGGCCTTCCTGCTTCTGTTGTGCAGGAAAACTTTCGAAATGCAGCGCAGTGGCTAAAAGAACAGGGTATTGAAGGAATTGATGGTGTGTTGCTTGACCTTGGCGTGTCCTCGCACCAACTCGACAGTGCACAGAGGGGTTTTTCTTATCACCAAGATGCGGCTCTAGACATGCGTATGAGCCAAAAGGGGGAAACAGCGGCCGACCTTGTCAACTCCTTAACACGAGAGGAACTTGCACGTGTGTTGCGCGAGTATGGAGAGGAAAAATATGCGTGGAAAATTGCAGGGAAAATTGTAATAGAGCGCGAAAAACAAAACATTACCACAACGGGTCAACTGGCAGAAATTATTGCATTCGCCATGCCGCCGGCCGAACGGCGTAAAGCAAAAAATCCGGCCCGAAAAAGCTTTCAGGCTTTGCGTATTGCCGTAAACGGTGAATTGGATGCCTTGAGTGAGGGACTGGACCATTTGTTCGATCTATTAAATCCGGGTGGAAGGTTTGCGGTGCTGACATTCCATTCTTTGGAAGACCGTATTGTAAAACATCGCTTCAAAGAGTTTGCCACAGCGTGCACTTGCCCACCACAGCTACCGGTGTGTGTGTGTGGTGGTGCGGCCAAAGGGGTGCTTGTTGGCAAAAACCCACGCTTGCCTTCGGCGGCGGAATTGGAGCTAAATAGACGTAGCCGCAGTGCAAAGTTACGTTGTATTGAAAAATTATAAAAGAAAGGTGCTGTGAACAATGCCTGAAACTGCATACGACTTGCAATATTTTGCATCGAACAAAGAGACGAAACAGAACAGGCCACAGCTCAAAGTTGTTCAAAAAAAACCAAGCCGTGTGGGCGGTGTGTTGCGTGCATTTCGAAATTGGCTTGTGTTTAGTATGTTTGTGTGCCTTACGTGTAGCGTACTTTATACACAAACGGTTGTAACAGAATTGCAAACACAGATATCGCAAAAAAATCAAGAGCTAGTGGAGCAAGAGGCGCTGAATGCATACCTTAGTTTCGAGCTTGAAAGCATGACCACGCCCAAAGCGGTGGAGCAGCGTGCAGCAGAATTGGGGCTTGTACCTTTAAGCAGTAACCAAATTGCTTATGTGCAGGTGCAAGAGGAAAATGAAATAGAAGTGGCACCCAGCTTTTTAGAGCAATTTGGTGCAAATTTGGATTTGGGTTTAAAAACCATGCTAGACCATGTAAATCCACAGTAAAATTTGAATTGTAAATAAAACAATGGCATATGCGGCCTGCCGGAATACATAAAACAAACGGGATGTTACCATTATGAATAAAAAAAATACAAAGAAAAATGTGCAAAGGCCCATGCTTTTGCGCTGCATAGCTATTGGAACCGTTTTTTTAATGGCGGCAGGTGTTTTGGGAATGCGCTTGTTCCAATTACAGGTGGTAGAAGCCGATTTTTGGCAGGCGGAAGCTTCGAATCAACAGCTGGCAAATCTAACAATCGAACCGGTGCGCGGCCTTATTTATGATAGCAATATGCAAGTGCTTGCACAAAGCGCCACCGTTTGGACAATTGAAGCAGCGCCGGATGTTTTGGCACAAAGTGATATAGACGAGCCGGCACATGTGGCAGCACGAGAATTGGCGGCGATTTTAGAACTTGATGAAGTGGAATTGTACGACAATTTGAAGCTGGAAGATACAAACTATTATGAAGTGAAAGCAAAAGTGGAAAAGCCGGTGGCCGATGAGGTGGAGGCGATCTGTGATGAGCTGGGGATTAAAGGGATTTATCTTCGGCAAGACACGAGGCGGTATTACCCATATGAAGAGCTGGGTGCCACAATTTTAGGCTTTACAAACGATGATGGTGATGGAATTGAGGGGCTGGAAAGTTATTACAATGAGCAGCTATCCGGCACAGAGGGGCGCACTTTGGCAGTGCGCAATGCCTGGGGTGGCGAAGTGCCTATGGGTGAAGAAGAAGATATATATCCTGCGCAAGATGGCAACAGTATTGTACTTACCGTAGATGCTGATATTCAACAGATCGCCGAGAGGTACCTTGCCGAAACCGTGGCGTACAATGAGGTGCAAGAGCGCGGCATGGTGATTGTGATGGATGTGGATACCGGCGCGATCTTGGCCATGGCCACAAGCCCGGCGTATAACCCAAACGATCCTTATGAAATATTTGATGAAGCGGCGCGCTTGGAAGTGGAGGCCATGCCACAAGGAGACGAGCGGGTATCGGCGCAAGGTGAGGCGCGTACATTGCAGTGGCGAAATAAAGCTTTGGCCGATACGTATGAGCCGGGCTCGGTGCTGAAGGTGCTTACGGTGGCCGCTGCTATGGATTCTGGCGTATATACACAAGACTCTATTCTTAACTGTAGTGGTGGCATTACAATAGAAGACCGAGAGTTTGGCTGTGCACAAGATGCTGTTCACGGCGCGCAGCAACTGGGTGATGTGCTGATTAATTCTTGTAATGTGGCCAGTGTACAAATTGCAACGCAGCTTGGTGCGGGTGTTTTTTATGATTATCTAAATGCATTTGGATTAACAGAGCCAACGGGTGTGGATTTGCCTGGTGAGCCAAGTGAACAAGCGATCGATAACATCATGTATTCGGAAGAAGAGATGGGCCCGGTGGAGCTGGCAAGTTCATCGTTTGGCCAAAGTAATAAATATACAGCTTTGCAAATGATTACAGCGGTTTCAGCTGCTGTAAATGGTGGCAATTTGATGCAGCCGTATATTGTGGGGCAAGTGCTTGATTCAGAGGGCAATGTTGTAGAAGAAATTGAACCGAACTTGCGCCGCCAAGTAATTTCTGAGGAAACAAGTTCGTTTTTGGCCTCTACACTGGAGGATCTTGTTAGCACCACGCCAAACGGCCAAAATGCATACGTAGCCGGTTACGAAGTGGGGGGGAAAAGTGGTACTTCGCAAAAATTAGAAGTGCTTACCTCTGAAAATCGAGAGGCGTATATTTCTTCTTTTCTTGGTTTTGCACCGGCCAGTGACCCGGAAATTGCCGTGCTCGTGGCGCTTGATGAATCTACCGACCCACATGCGCCGGTGGAAAGAACATGGTTTGGTACACGCCTTGCAGGCCCTTACGTAGGGGGCATTATTGAGGAAACTTTGCCGATACTGGGTGTGGAGCCAACGTTTGGGCTAGAGGAAAGCGCCACGCGTTCTACAATATCAGCGCCGGCGGTGGCTGGCATGGAACTTGCCGCAGCCACAGAGACATTAAGCCAGCAAGGGCTTGGTGCTATGGTGGTTGGGGAAGGAACCACGGTTGTGGTTCAATCTCCAGAGGCGTACGCGCAGGTGCCGGCAGGTGGCCAAATTGTGTTGTATACAGATGCAGCCCTTGCGGCAGAAACGGTGCAAGTGCCTGCTGTGATGGGCCGACCACCGGATGAGGTGATTGCCGAAATTGAAGCACTTGGCCTGAATGTAATGACAACCGGCGCGCCGGACGATGGTGCGAATGTACAGGTGCAATTGCAAGAGCCGGCGTCTGGCACAATGGTTCCAAGGGGCAGCACCATTACATTGACATTACAAGATGTAAGTGTGGTAACAGAATAAGAGACGTTTTGATGCGGGAAAGGGGCAGGGAATGCGCTTTGAAGAATTGTTTGCAGGTTTGACGTATCGTGGTACCCTGCCACAAGGTGAAGTGTGTGGCGTTTCGCAAGATAGCCGCCGAATTGACACAGGTTATGTGTTTGTGTGTATTGAAGGGCGCGGCAGCGATGGCCATCAGTTTGCCAAAATGGCGCAGGAAAAAGGGGCGGCAGTGATTGTGAGCTGCAAGCTTCTCGGGCTGGAAAACGAAGTGGTGGCAGAGGATACGCGCCTTTTGTATGCGTTGCTGTGCCAGCGGTTTTTTGGGAACCCGGCAGAAAAATTGCAATTGATAGCTGTCACCGGCACCAACGGCAAAACAACGGTGAGCAGCCTTATAAAGCAAGTGTTGTGTGCACAGGGAATTTCCTGCGGACTGATTGGAACCATTCAAAGCGAAATTGGAGAGCATGTGGTGCCGGCGCAATACACAACGCCCGAGGCGTGGGATATGGCGGCTCTTATGCATCGCATGGTGCAGGCAGGTTGCACGCACCTTGTGCTGGAAGCCAGCAGCCAAGCGCTCGATCAAGGACGTTTGTTGGGGCTGCAGTTTAAACTTTCCATATTTACAAATTTAAGCAAAGATCACCTTGATTGGCATAAAAGCATGGAGCAGTATTTTGAGGCTAAAAAAAGCTTGTTTGCCTGCAGTGATGCCATGTTGAGCAATTTGGATGACGAATATGGCTGCCGATTGTTACAAGAGGCGAATACGCCGGTAAAACACAGTTATGCATGCCAAAACAATGCAGCCGATTTTGTGGCGCACCGCATTAAGTTAAAAGCAGGCGAAGTGCAGTTTGGGTTTCTTGCCGGTGGACAACTGTATCCGTTGGCATTCCCCATGCCCGGCGCATATAGTGTGTATAATGCTTTGGCAGCTGGCGGTGCCGCCGTATTGCTGGGTCTTCCGGCACAATCTGTGATGCAGGCAATGTCTGATGTGCAAGGTGTGGCAGGACGATGTGAAATTATTTACAACAAAGAATACACGGTTTTGCGAGATTATGCACACACAGCAGATGGCCTTGAAAAATTGCTATCGGCCATAAAACCGTTTGTAGAGGGGCGGCTTGTTGTGCTTTTTGGTTGTGCAGGTGAGCGTGAAAGCTCTAAACGCGCCGAGATGAGCGAGGCGGTGCTGCGCTTTGCAGATGAAATTTACCTCACCAGTGATAACCCAAGAGAAGAAGCGGAGGAAGAAATTTTCGAATATGCCTTAAAGCCGCTGGAACAAGCCGATATACCGTTTGTAGCAATGGCAAACAGAGAGGAAGCGGTGCGCACTGCGCTAAAGGCATTACAAAAAGGGGATGTGCTGGCGCTTTGTGGGAAAGGGCATGAGGATTATCAGGTGTTGTATGAACACACCATTTATCTTGATGAAAAACAGCTAGTGGAAGAAATTTTGTGCTTGCCGTAAGATGAATGTGCAAGCTTAGAATGTTCCGATTTAGGAAGGAGAACAAACCAATGCAGACAATTACTGCAAAAGAATTATTTAAAGATCTTTGGCCCACAGCTCCGGCAGGGCTAAGCATCAATTCTGTGGTAACAGATAGCCGAAATGTAACACCGGGTTGTGTATTTGTTGCCATTAAGGGCGAACGTGTGGATGGCCATGATTTTGCGCGTGAAGCATGCGAAAATGGCGCGGTTTTGGTGGTGGCACAACATACCATGGAGGATGTGCCTTTAGATAGAACTGTGCTTGTGGCAGATGTGCTGGATGCGATGATTGCCATGGGTGCAAATTATAGGGCACGATATTCCCCGCTTGTTTTAGGTGTAACCGGCAGTGTGGGAAAAACAACAACAAAAGAATTTTGTGCGGCTGTTTTTTCGGCATTTGGAGACACCTTGAAAACAGAAGGAAACCAAAATAATGAAATTGGCATGCCAAACACCTTGTTTCGCCTTGTGCCGGAAACGCGATATGCTGTGGTGGAAATGGGTATGCAGGGGCCGGGTGAAATTCGTAAACTTACGCTGGCGGCAAAACCGAATGCAGCCATCATTACAAAAATTGGGCATGTGCACATGGACCGTCTTGGTAGCCAGGAGGGTATTTTGGCTGCTAAAATGGAAATTTGTGCAGGCCTGCAGCCCGGCGGACCATTGATTTTAAATGGTGATGATGCAATGCTAAGAAGTGTGGACGTGCCACAAGATGTACATGCGGTGTATGTTTCGGTGGAAGACAAAAGCTGTGAAGTGTATGGGGAAGTGTTGTGCCAAGAGCAAGCAGGCCAAACGTTTCAAATTGTGGATAGGCAGTTTGGCACATTTGAAGCATACATCCCGGCATTGGGCAAACATATGGTGATGGATGCACTTTTGGCGTACGCTGCGGCTACACGCCTTGGATTAAACGCACAAACGGCGGTGCAGGGCCTAGGTACGTACGAGCCGGCCTGGATGCGTCAACACATTCGCACTGTACAAGGGCTTACACTTGTGGAGGACTACTATAACGCAAACCCGGATTCGATGAAAGCAGCTTTGAATTTACTGTCTGGCATGGATTCGGTGCGTAAGGTGGCTGTGCTGGGGGATATGCTGGAGCTTGGTGTGGCTTCTGAGCCAACGCATTTAGAAATTGGCGAGCATGCGGCAAAATGCGGTGTGTCGTTACTTGTAACCGTGGGGAAATTGGCTACATTAACAGCGTCACAAGCGCAAAAGATGGGCGTGGAAGTGCGTGCATTCGACACAAATGAGCAAGCGGCTGCTTTTTTACAAGATGCGTTGGCAGAGGGTGACGCTGTGCTGGTGAAAGCCAGCAGAGGGATGCGTTTTGAAGAAATTGTGCAGGGCATGTTAGAAACTTCGAAATAACACAATACAGAAAAGCTGCTGCGTGGTGTGAGCGTTGTTTTGTGTTTGTATTATATGAATAGAGCCGCCCTTGTATTTGCGTTGTGTTTTAGTAAGAGCCCTTTTTTTAAAAAGGAGAATATGGTATAATTTTTATTTAGAGAAAGATGGTACAATAGAGAAATACACAGGTGCAAAAAGGGCGTAAAAAAGCATTTTGTGTAGATGAACAGGGGAAACGATATGGCACAATATGCAATTTTGGTGGCAGCTGGGGCCGCATTGCTCATCACTGCGGTGGCGGGCATATTTGTGGTTCCGTTATTGCATCGTTTAAAATTTGGGCAAACCATCAATGATGAAGGCCCGAAATGGCACAAAGGAAAGCAGGG
>CAYJIH010000011.1:0-19950 GCA_964370195.1 uncultured Oscillospiraceae bacterium | reverse complement strand
TTTTTGGTTACACTTACTTTGATGGGGCGGCTTTCTACCGTGGTTCGCTTGCCGTTTGCAGGCACGGTGGATTTTGGGCTCTTTTTTTACCCCATTAGCGTGGTGCTGATTGTGGGGATTGTGAACGCTGTAAACCTTACAGACGGGATTGATGGGCTGGCCACGTTGTCTACCTTGTGGGTGATGTGTGGTTACACGTTGCTGTTAACTTTGTTTGGGCGGTTTCAGCTTTCCTTATGGGCGGCTGCTTTGGCAGGGGCTTGCGTGGGTTTTTTGTTTTGGAATTTTTTTCCGGCAAAAGTGTTTATGGGAGATACAGGCAGTATGTTTTTAGGGGGGAGTGTGGTGGCCATTGGTTACTGCATGGGGCGGCCCGACATACTGGTGATTCTTTCGGTGCTTTATATCACAGAGGCTGTTAGCGTGATGCTTCAAGTGGGCTGGTTTAAATACACCAAAAAGAAATATGGCAAGGGTAGACGGATCTTTAAAATGTCTCCGCTTCACCATCATTTTGAGATGTCTGGTTGGAGTGAAGTGAAAATTGACGTTGTATTTAGCGTGGTTACAATTGGCTGTGTGGCGGTGGCATATTTGTATGCCTTTTTGTTAGGATAATGAACGTGTGGTGGCACAGTGAAAGAGAGGAGGGTGACAATGGGGCAACCGAAGCGTATGGCAGGGCGGGAATATACGAGCAGAGATAACATCCGTGTTACCCCTAAGAAGAAGCCTCAAAAAACAGGGTCTTCTCTTTCGAAAAAGCTTGGGTTTGTGCGGGCGCTTGGGCGCATTGATGTTCCATTTTTAACGCTCGTTTTAGTTATTTTGGTATTTGGCCTTGTGATGCTGTTTTCTGCTTCCTATCCATCTGGTTATATGCGCTACGGAGATAGCTACTCGTTTATTTTGCCACAAATACGATATGCTTTGATGGGCCTTGTAGTAATGGCCGGTGCAGCACTTGTGGATTATCATATTTTACGTAATTTTGCTTGGCCTTTGATGATTGTGACACTTGTTTTATTGGTGGTGGTGCTGTTTATGGATGCCAAAAATGGCGCACAGCGTTGGATATGGTTGAACAGTGCACAAACACAAAGCATTCAGCCAAGCGAAATTGCAAAATTTGCTGTTATTTTATTATTTTCTGCTTTGATTGCAGCAAACCAAAGGCACATTAAAACATTTACGTATGGCTTTTTGCCTTTTGTAATGATATTGGGGCTTGTGGCGGCGCTGATGCTGCAACAACCACATTTGTCTGGTACAATTTTAATTTTGAGTATCGGGGTTACCATGATGTTTGCCGGTGGCGTGGCCATTCGGTGGTTTGCGTTAACGGGCATTTTGGGCGGGGCGGCATTGGTGTTTTTGCTTGTCACCATTCCCGATTTGGTTCCGTATGCAATGGGACGTATTGAAATTTGGCTCGACCCTTATAGTGTGGACCCGGATTTGTCTCATCAAACGATTCAAAGTTTGATTGCTGTGGGCTCGGGTGGGTTAACGGGCAATGGCATTGGTGGCAGTGTGCAAAAATTTTTGTATTTGCCCGAGATGTATAACGACTATATTTTTGCCATCGTTTGCGAAGAACTTGGCTTTTTTGGTGCCTTGTGTTTGATTGTGTTGTTTTTATTGTTGCTTCTTCGAGGGCTGCACATTGCACTGCGTGCGAAAGACAAATTTGGATCGATGATTTGTGTGGGTGTGGCTACACAAATTGCGCTACAAACGTTTTTACATATTGGTGTAAACACAAACACCATTCCACCTACGGGCATCAGCTTGCCATTTTTTTCATCCGGTGGCACGTCTCTTGTGATGCTGATGGGCCAAATTGGTATTTTGTTAAGTGTGTCTCGCCAAGCATATGAAACAATTGCCCAAGCGCGAGAAGCGCAAGAAAATGGTGGGGCGCCAAAACAAAACAGCGAGCCAATGGCAGAGGAGGCGTGATGCGCATTTTGATAGCTGCCGGCGGCACAGCCGGCCATGTAAACCCGGCACTTGCCATTGCAAGTGGTTTGAAAGAATGCTGGCCATCTGCCGATATACATTTTGCAGGGCGTGCAGGTGGGATGGAATATGGCTTGGTAACAAAAAAAGGATACCCGTTTCATCCCATTGAGGTGCACGGAATTCAGCGCAGTTTGCGCCCCAAAAGCATCATGCGCAATGTAAAAGCGGCGTGGCGTTTGGCGCAGTCTGGCCGCGCAGCCAAGCGCATACTGAGCGCCGTGCAGCCCGATCTTGTATTGGGCACAGGTGGGTATGTGAGCGGGCCGGTTGTGCGCATGGCGGCACGCATGGGCATTAAAACGGCTTTGCATGAACAAAATGCGTTTCCTGGCATTACGAACCGGTTGCTTGCAAAAGAAGTGAGCCGTATTTATGCACCTTCGCAAGCGGCGCTTGAACGTCTTGGGCATCCGGAAAAATGCCTTGTAACAGGAAACCCGGTGCCAAAAGAGTTGTTTTGCCAAAATAGGCAGGCAGCGCGTGAAAAACTGGGCGCAGGCGAGCGTATCGTGCTTTTGAGTTTTGGTGGTAGCCTAGGTGCACAGCGTGTGAATGAAGTGGTGGCAGAGCTGGCGGCGTGGCATCTTTCCCATCGCGATTTTTTGCATATTCATGCTACAGGAAAAATTGAAAAAGATGATTTTGCTGTGTTATCCCAAAAATTGGGCATAGCACAAAACGACCGTTTTATGATACAAGAATATATTCATGATATGCCGGCGATGCTTTCGGCGGCTGATTTGGTCATCTGCCGTGCAGGGGCACTTACATTGGCCGAGCTTGAAGCTGTGGGGTGTGCATCGATTCTTATCCCATCGCCCAATGTGGCCGAAAATCATCAGTATTACAATGCAATGGAGCTTCAAAAAGCAGGTGCTGCGCGTGTGTTTGAAGAAAAGGATATCAGTGGCACTGTGCTCATTGAAGCTGTGAAAGAAATGACAGAGAATCCGGCACAGTTGCAACAGATGGGGGAGAATGCAAAGGGTTTGGCACAGCCTAATTCGCTTGATATGATTGTACAAGACCTAAAGAATTTGATGGAGTGAAACGTGTAAAAGGGCAAGCGGCATTGCGGGAAAGCGTGTTGTGAAAAGGGAGGTGACACGGTGGCCCAAAAGAAGCAAATGAGCCCAAAAGAAAAACAAGAGAGTGAAAAAAAGGATCGTTTGGCTAGGCGTGGCACCGCGGCACCAAGTCAAACACAGCTGGGGCAACAGGGAAGATCGTCTGTGCCAAAGCAAGACGCGTTTCAGCACTTACCTAAGCGAAAGGCACCCACGCATTTGGAGGCGAATCGCTCGGTGCCATCGCCCAAACGACCGTTGGAAGAGCGGCCGCAAGGGGAAAGTGTGGATAGGCGCAAGCCGGAAAAAGTAAAAAAACGAAGGAAAAGACGTGTAAACCCGGCAAAACAACGTAAAAATCGTCGTATGTTCTTGGCAGTGACAGTGCTTTTTTTGATTATTGCAGGTGTGATATTTTCTTTTAACGCATTGTTTCCCATTCAAACATTTACAATACAAGGCGAAACACAGTATTCTGAAGCGGAAATTTTACAGGCGGCAGGGCTTTCGGAAGGGGAGAATTTGCTGTCATTTTCTCTTTCGGATGCACAGACAAGTATTGTGGAAAAACTTCCGTATATCGAACAAGCGGAGGTGCGCAGAAAACTGCCGGACACAGTGCTGATTCGTTTGACACCGGCCGTAGAGGCATTTTGTTTGCCATGGGAAGACGGATGGGCGATTTTGAGTGAAAGCCAGCGTGTATTGCGTGTGGACGAGGCGCAGCCGGAAGGCATTACGGCCCTTTTTGGCGTGACGGGCATCCAAGTGGAAGTTGGGCAGAAGCTGGCACAGGGAGAAGAGGGGAATGGGTTTCCCTATTCATATGAGGAATATTTGGCGATGACAGCACCACCGCCTGAACCACCGGCTGAAGTGTTGCCAGTGTCATCAGAAGTGGTTGCAGAATCGTCTGAGTCGGTGGCGATTGTGGCTGAAGTACCCGTGTCTTCAAGTGTGCCGGCAGAGGTGCCTGTATCTTCAAGCGTGCCGGCAGAGGTACCTGCATCATCGATAGCATCAAGTGCGGTGGTGGTGTCGTCGGCGTCAGTGCAGGCCACGCAGGCACCTGACAGTGAAGCAGCTGTGGATGATTCTTCACAGCCGCAGGAAGAACTTGTTACAGACCTTGTGCAATTGGAAATGTTGCTTAATGAGCTGACGAACGCCGGCTTTTCCAATGTTACATGGGTGGATATCAGCGATCCGCTGGATATTCGGTTTCGCTGGGAAGACCGCATTACAGTGAAACTGGGTGCGTATAATCATATACAAGAAAAGTTGGATTTTGTGGGCACACTGCTGTTAGACGGGGAATCCGGCCAAATTACAGCGGGCGATCGTGGTGTGCTGGATGCAAGTGGTTATCCGGTGTCGACAGACCGGGTTTGGTTTACGCCAGACTGAGTTCGCACCACATTTATGCGAGCTTTGGAAATATTTCGTAAGAATCCAAGCCAAACCCCTTGAATTCGTAACGTGATTCTGTTATTGTAGTATAGAGTAATTTTATCGGGAGGATACAATATGGCTTTTGTTCTCGACGAAGAGATGCAAAATGTAACCAATATTAAGGTTGTTGGCATTGGTGGCGGCGGCGGAAACGCTGTGAACCGAATGATTGAATATGGCCTGCAGGGTGTGGAGTTCATTACAATGAACACCGACCAACAGGTGTTGTTTACGTCGAAATCAACACAAAAAGTGCAGCTGGGCTCTAAGCTAACGCGTGGGCGTGGTGCCGGTGGTGACCCAGAAATTGGCCAGCGTAGTGCAGAGGAAAGCCGCGATGAAATTGCCAGTGCGCTAAAAGGCAGCCAAATGGCGTTCCTAACAGCGGGCATGGGCGGTGGCACCGGTACCGGTGCAGCACCTGTGGTGGCAGAAATTGCGAAAGAGATGGGTATTTTAACGGTTGGAATTGTAACAAAGCCCTTTGCATTTGAAGGCCGCATGAAAATGAATAAGGCTGAAGAGGGTATCCGTGCATTATTAGAGCGCGTGGATAGTTTGATTGTAATTCCGAACGAACGTTTAAAATTGATTAGCCAAGAAAAAATCACAATGGCCAATGCGTTTGCAGCGGCAGACAATGTGCTACGACAAGGTGTAGAGAGTATTTCTTCTCTCGTAAATATTCCAAGTTTCATCAACTTGGATTTTGCCGATGTACGCAATGTTATGCGTGATGCCGGCTATGCCCATATGGGCGTGGGCGAAGCACACGGTGGCAATATGGCTGTGGATGCGGCGATGGCGGCTGTTACAAGCCCGCTTTTGGAAACAAGTATCGCAGGTGCTCGTGGCGTTATCATCAACATCACAGCGTCGCCAGACGTTGCACTGGAAGATGTGGAAATTGCCGCTACAAACATTACAGATGCAGCACATCCGGATGCAAATATCATTTGGGGTGCTACATTCAATGAAGAGCTTAGCGATTCGATGCGTATCACAGTGGTGGCCACGGGCTTTGACACAAGCAACAGTAGTCATGGGCAAGCGGCTGTAGCAACACCGAAAGGGTACGGCATGAATGTAACCTTTGCGGCAGAAACACAAAAAGCTCCACAAGAGCAAGAAACGGTAAACGACAATGATGACAACAAGTATTATGATGACATCCTAAACTTGCTGAACAACCGTGGAGACGTGACAGAAGAATAAACCAAAAACAGGCACCCTAAAATATGCGGGTGCCTGTTTTTTTGTGGAACAAAATGCTGCATTGTAGAAATAGCGTGTTACCCCTCGCATTCTCCAATGCGTTTACGCAGTGGTAAAATGGAAGTGGGAGCTACTGAAAATTTATGCATGCCAAGGCTGATGAAAAATGGTGTAAGGCTGTAATCGGCACCAAGTTCGCCGCAGATGCCCACTTGTATGCCGGCGCTGTGTGCATTGTGGCAAATTTGCTCAATAAGCCGTAAAATGGCGCGTTGTGGCGGCGAATGCATGGCGTCAAAATCGGGGCTTTGGCGATCGATCGCAAGTGTGTACTGCGTTAAATCGTTTGATCCAATACTGAAAAAATCCGCGTGTTCTGCCAATTGGTCGCTGATGATAGCGGCAGCCGGTGTTTCAATCATAATGCCAAGGGGTACGGCTTTATCAAAAGGTATGCCGGCTTGTTGCAGTTCATTGCACACTTGTGCAATGATTTTTTTTGTTTGTAAAATTTCGTTTGTGCTTGTAATCATTGGAATGAGCACAGAGAGCTTTCCGTAGAAAGATGCACGATATAATGCGCGTAATTGTGTTTTAAATAGGGTTGGATGCTGTAAACATAGGCGGATGCCACGCGTTCCAAGGGCTGGGTTTTCCTCTTTTAGAAGTTGCAAATTGGGCAGTTGTTTATCGGCGCCAATGTCCAAGGTGCGAATGGTAACTTCGCGCCCATCCATTTTTTCTAAAACCTCGCGGTACACCTGAAACTGTTCTTCTTCCGTGGGTAAATTGGGGCGGCTAAGATATAAAAATTCGCTGCGAAATAAGCCGATGCCCTGTGCATCGTGCGCAAGCGCTGTGCCAACGTCGGCAACAGAACCAATGTTGGCAATCAGCTCTACCGTTCGCCCGTTTTTTGTGCGTGTGGGTTTTCCGAAAAAACGGCGTAATTCTTCAGATTTTATATCTTGTTGCAATTGTTTTTGTAAAAACTGGGCGCGAACCTCTTCGGTTGGATCTAGCACAAGCTGCCCACTTGTACCATCTAAAATTGCATCAAATCCGTCATACTCTTCTTTTAAGGCGTCTTTTAAGCCGATGACGGCCGGGATGCCGATGGTTCTGGCGAAAATGGTGGCATGAGAACTTACATGGCCGTTTCTCATCGCAAGAGCCAAAACACGGCGCTGGTCAAACTGTGCCGTCTCACTGGGCGAAAAGTCATCGCCAACAAAGATTCTAGATTGACATAGCGAGCCAAGCTGTTCATGTTTTCCACGCAGTACATCTGTAACACGGTTTGCAGCGTCAAATATATCGGCAGAGCGTGCACGAAGGTATTCGTCCTCAATCTCGGAAAACAATACAGCAAATTCCTGCGTGGCTTGGTTCACTGCATTTTCGGCACTTAAATGATGCTGTTCAATATGACGATGAACAGATTGCTGAAAATAAATATCATCTAGCATCATTTTGTGTATGTTGAAAATTTGTGCGTTGCTTTCTCCCAGTTTGTCTTTTGTGTCGTGCGCCAGTTGCTCTAGCTGTGTTTTGGCAATTTGTACACTGTTTTGAAACCGCTGTTTTTCCAGCTCGCTGCTTTGTGCAGGGCCTTCGTGCACAACAGTGGCACGCTGTGCACAACAACATAGTTTGCCAAACACGATGCCCGGGGAAACACCCACTCCCTGCAAAAGTATCATTGTGAACTTCCCTTCCTTTTCGACATAACGGTGTTTTACGTGATGGTGGAAAATAGGAAATGCGACAACGTGAAACGAGACATAAATTTGTTTTCTACTAGTGTATCAAAAATGAGTGGGAATTTCAAATTTGGTGTGTGTAAACAATGATGCATGATGTAGTAAAGTGGGGTGGCAACCAAAATGGAGAAGTGGTATGGTTGACAATTTGTCTCAAAAATGATACCATAATTTCACCAGAAACAAAGATAATATGATGAAAATTTTAGAAATGATTGCCGAATTCATAACGCAGCATAAGTGCATTTTCAGGAGGTGCTTCCCAATATGAAGCCCATTATTTTTTTTAGCCTGCTTTTTTCAAAACAGACCACAAATGATATTGCGACTTGTGTGGTGAACAAATGAGCCGGGCGGCGGGTGTTTTGTTGCCGCTATCTTCTTTGCCATCACCGTATGGAATTGGTGCTTTGGGCCGGGAAGCGTATGATTTTGTGGATTTTCTTGTGAAGGCAAAGCAACAGTATTGGCAAATATTGCCCATTGGGCCTACCGGGTATGGAGATAGCCCATACCAAAGCTTTTCTGCTTTTGCCGCAAGCCCTTATTATGTGGATTTGAATGTATTGCGCGACGAAGGTCTTTTATACCAAGAGGAAATAGATGAGGCGGATTTTGGTGATGCCGAAAACGGCATTGATTACTATAAACTTTATATGAACCGAAAGCCTCTTTTGCAAAAAGCGGTGGCCCGTTTTGATCGGCATCGTAGCGATTTTATGCAGTTTCGCGATGAAGAAGCCCACTGGCTTTGGGATTATGCGTTGTTTATGGCTCTTAAAGGCGAGCACAGCATGCAGGCGTTTACTGTATGGGAAGATGATGTGCGCATGCGTGATGCCAACGTATTGTCGGAAAAAAGAGAGCAATTGGCAGAAGAGATTTTGTTTTGGCAAGCGGTTCAGTTTTGGTTTTATCAGCAATGGACACGTTTGAAGTCGTATGCGAATGAATGTGGTGTTCAAATTATTGGTGATATCCCCATTTATGTGTCGCCCGATTCGGCCGATTTATGGGCGAACCCCATGTTGTTTCAAGTGGATGAGAAGAACCTTCCCACAGAGGTGGCCGGATGCCCACCAGATGCATTTTCGGAAGACGGACAACTGTGGGGCAACCCCTTGTATGATTGGAAGTATCATGCTGAAAGTAAATACGCATGGTGGCAAAGCCGTATGCAGCATGCGTGCACAGTGTATGATGTGGTTCGTGTGGATCATTTTCGTGGGTTTGCCGATTATTATGCGATACAGGCAGATAGTGAAACGGCAAAAGAGGGCCGCTGGAAAATAGGGCCCGGCGAGGCGTTTATAGATGCGCTGAAAGAAGCAATACCAAACATGCGAATCATTGCAGAAGATCTTGGTTATCTTACGCCGGAAGTGCACGCTCTTTTGGAATATGCAGGGTTTCCGGGCACAAAGGTGCTACAATTTGCCTTCGATTCCAGAGAAGACAGTGATTATTTGCCACACAATTACACGCCAAACAGTGTGGTATACACCGGAACGCATGACAACACCACTACGGAGGACTGGCAATACAGTGCACCGAAGGCAGATGTGGCGTTTTGCCGGCGTTATTTAGACATTACACCAGATAGAGATTTTACACGTAGTGTGATTCGCTCGGCGCTGGGAAGTATGTCTAGTTTGTGTATCATTCCAATGGCAGACTGGCTGGGGCTTGGAAAGGAAGCGCGTATCAACACCCCCTCCACTTTGGGTGCCAATTGGCAATGGAGATTGTCTCAAGCGCATTTAAACGAATATTTGGCAGAACAAATTGGCATTTTAACACGAATGTACGGCCGGGAAAAATAATAAAATAAAGTCTCTCTTGAAATGGTTAGCTATATTTTAAGAGAGACTTTTTGTATGTGTGGCTATGGCACAATAATTTTTCCTATTATACATATTTCTTGTTTGAAAAGTAGAATGTATCAGTTTTTTTATGGGTAGCTTGTTCATGAAAATAGAATATGTTACAATGAGGAGGGCATATTTTGTCTTACTTATACGCAATATTCCCTAGAATTCATATGTCCATGAGACAAAGGAGTTAGTATGCTTACAGCCATAAGTGGAATCAATTGGGGAGACGAAGGCAAAGGCCGTATGGTGGATTTGCTTAGTGCAAAATACGATGTAGTTGTTCGATATCAAGGGGGCAACAATGCAGGCCACACGGTTATTAACGAGCGCGGTAAATTTGTTTTGAACCTTTTACCAAGTGGTATTTTGCGTGAAGAGGTTGTAAATGTGATGGGTACCGGCATGGTAATTGATTTGGATCACCTTTCCAAAGAGGTGGCAAAATTGCGAAGCCGTGGCATTGTATTAACATCCGATAACTTGAAAATAAGCGAACGGGCAGCCATTTGTTTGCCATACCACCCAGCGCTTGATGTGCTGGAGGAGGAACGCCTTGGCAAAAATGCCTATGGTTCTACACGCAGGGGAATTGCCCCATGCTATAGTGATAAATATTTGAAAAAAACATTGCGCATAGGCGATTTATTGCATCTTGATGCAAACAAAGAACGCCTGCGTGACACGGTGGAATTAAGAAATAAAATGATTGAAAACGTGTATGGTGGAAAACCATATGAGTTTGAGGAGATTTTTGGGTGGTTGCAATGCTATGCGGCCGAATTCTCTTCGTATATTTGCGACACAGGCCTTTTAATTGAAAAAATGGCAGATGAGGGGAAAGATGTTTTGTTTGAAGCACAGCTTGGTGCTTTGCGCGATATTGATTTCGGAATCATTCCGTTTACATCTTCTTCCAACACCATTGCGGCATATGCGCCGATTGGTGCCGGTGTGCCGGGCCGTCATTTAGATAAAAGCATTGGTGTAACAAAGGCGTACTCCACTTGTGTGGGCGAAGGGCCTTTTGTGGCAGAAATGCATGGTGACGAGGCAGAAAGGCTGCGTACAGAGGGCAATGAATTTGGTGCAGCTACAGGGCGTCCACGCCGTGTTGGTGCATTTGATGTTGTGGCTAGCCGTTATGGTTGCCGCATGCAGGGTGCTACAGAAGTGGTATTGACCATGTTGGATGTGTTGAGTTATATGGGCGATATCCCTGTGTGCACCACATACACCATTGATGGTACACCTACAGAAGATTTCCCCTATGGGGCAGATTTGGAAAAGGCAAAGCCGGTTATTAAAACAATGAAGGGATGGAGCAAAGACATCTCAAACATTCGCAAGAAAGAGGATTTGCCGAAAGAAGCACGTGTGTACATTGAGTACATCGAATCTGTTTTGGGAACCCCCATCACCATGGTATCTGTAGGGCCGGATCGAGATGCCTATATTGAAATGTAATACAGAATTTGCTTTTGTGTTGATTATTTAGGAATATGATAAGAGCCGCTTTAGAGGGAAGCCTTTAAAGCGTCTTTTTGTATCCGGGGAACAATAGCACAATACGCCAAAGCAGGGGGTCTTTGGTATCTCTGGGTTTTATGGGTTGTGGGTAGAACATATTACAAAAGCAGGGTGTCATCAAACAGCACATAAAAAGATGTGCGGAAAGTAAGGGTGAGAATACGTGTTACAATTGGGTTGCCATTTATCATCGGCAAAAGGTTATGCTGCAATGGGGAGAGAGGCGCTGAAAATCAATGCCAACACATTTCAGTTTTTTACACGAAATCCGCGCGGAAGCAAAGCGAAGGAAATTAAGGAGAAAGATGTGGCGGCTTTACGCCAATTGATGGAGGAACACCAGTTTTCTTACATCTTGGCGCATGCACCTTATACAATGAATGCGTGTTCTGCAAATGAAGATACACGCGAATTTGCAAAGTTGACAATGGAAGACGATTTGTGTCGAATGGAATATACACCGCACCAGTTATATAATTTTCACCCGGGGTGTCACACAGGGCAGGGGGTGGAAACTGGCATCGAGCAAATAGCACAGCAGCTAAACATTGTTTTAAAGCCGGAACATACAACAACGGTGCTACTAGAAACAATGGCCGGGAAAGGCACAGAGGTGGGCGGGCGTTTTGAGGAGCTGGCAGCCATTATAAGCAAGGTAAACATGCCTGAAAAGATGGGTGTTTGTTTAGACACGTGCCATGTGTTTGATGCAGGCTATGATATTGTGCATCATTTGGACGATGTGCTGGCAGAGTTTGAAGCTGTATTGGGCCTGGAAAGATTGAAGGCCATTCATTTAAATGATAGTATGAATGTGCTGGGGAGTCATAAAGATAGGCACGCTTGTATAGGGGAAGGGAAGCTGGGCCTTGAAGCGATTGTGAGAATTGTAACACATCCAAAGCTTTGTCATCTTCCGTTTTATCTTGAAACACCGAATGATTTGGAAGGCTATAAGGCGGAAATTGCCTTGCTTCGAGAAGAGGCAAAAGTGGCAAAAGTGATGTAGAAGATATAAAATTTGGTGTAAAGCAAAGCCTGCTGCATCCAAAGAATAAACGACATGCAAAGGAGTGGTTGTACAATGAGGATTTTGCTGATGTCTTTAGGGACACGTGGAGATTGTGAGCCTTTTTTGGGTGTTGGAGAATGGCTGCGACAAATGGGCGATGAAGTTGTGTGTGCATTTGAAGAGCAGCACCGGTGTTTTACAGAAGAAGCGGGGTTTCCTTTTTATTCGCTTGGCAGTGAATTTTTGGGCTTGATTGATAGTGACAACGGCCGCAAAGCAATGAGTGGGAATGGGGCAGAAAAAATGTTTGCCACAGTGCAATTGGCGAAAAAATCATTGCCGATTCAAAAAAAGTTGTTATACTCTCAACGAGATGTTATCGAAGAGGTGAAACCGGACTGTGTTATTTGTCATCCCAAAATCACATACCCATTGCTTTGGAGTTTATCTGGCGGTGGGAAAACGGTAATGCTTTCGCCCATCCCATGTTTTTTGCACGAAATAGAAGGGTATCCCCCGGTGGGAATTAATAAAAATTTAGGCCGTACCGGAAATTCTATAGGGTATCGTGTTGTGAAAAAGGCGTTGGTGTCGGCGTTTTACTTTGGCTCAAAAACAATGTTTGCAGGCAGAATTTCAAAAAGGAATATCCGCACAGGGTTAGAAGCATTGCCGGTATTTTACACAGTTTCACCGAGTGTTGTGCCACAGCCAAGGAGCTGGGGAAAACAAGTGATGATGGCTGGTTTTTGGGAGAGGGACAAACAAAAACATTGGCATGCACCACGAAAACTTGAGGATTTTCTACAGGCTCATGAGCGTGTGTTATTGGTTACATTCGGTAGCATGGTGAATAAATATCCTGAAAAAACAACACTGTTGTTTTTAAGTGCACTAAAAAATTTGGGGATACCGGCCGTGCTTAATATTTCGGGGGGTGGGCTGATAGAACCGAAAAAGTATGATAAAAAACAATTCATGTTTACACAAAGCGTTCCATACGATTGGGCGTTTCAGCGGATGTACGGTGTTGTGTGCCATGGTGGAGCGGGCACGATACACAGTGCTTTAAAAATGGGCTGTGCCGTTATGGCCGTGCCACACACGGCCGATCAACCTTTGTGGAACGATATTTTATACAAACTGGGTGTGGGCCCCAAGGGGGTGCCTATATCGAAAATACAGCAACACAAACTACAAGAACTGCTTTCGGATTTTGTTGGAAATGAAAAATACAAAAGGAAAGCAGAACAAGTGGCAGATGCTATGAGGAATGAGGCGTATAAAGAGCCATTATACAAACTGATTACAGGAGAAAAAGAGTAGAGCGGTTAAAAATAGATGTAGTGGCTACTGAGCAAAAGCTACTTTGAAAATTATATAATTTGAACCATTCCAAAAGACATTCAAACAGCATTAGAATAAGGATGCACTGAATTTTCCACAAATTCAGAAAGAAAGCGCTTCGTGTGTCATCAGCTGCCCTAAGTCGACAACGCTGATTTGGTTATTGCTGAATATATGGGTTTGCCCTTTAAGATGTGTATTCAGCAAGAGCTTTGTGTGGAATTGGGGCTTGCCTTGTGATTTACAAACAACCTTTACTTGTTTAACATGTTGTTTCACTTGTTTTGTTTAGTATATGTTGTATAACGGTATTTAAAAAGCACAAAACACCAAAGAATAGGTGTTTTGTGCTTTTTTGTATCAACAGTATATTCTGGGAAAGTGGCCCGCCATGCCTGTTTAAAAATATGATTTATTACTGGCCTTGGCGGTTCTTTTCTTCTTTTTTCTGTGCTTTCAAACGTGTTTCGTGGTTTAAAATACGTTTGCGAATGCGAATGTTTTGTGGCGTTACTTCTACCAGTTCATCCGGTGCCAAAAACTCTAGGGCGTCTTCCAGCCCCATGATGGTTTTGGGGGTCAATCGCAAAGAGTCATCACTGCCGGAAGCGCGAATGTTTGTTTGCTGTTTTCGTTTACATACATTTACGGTAATGTCGCCTGCTTTTGGGGAAACACCCACAACCATGCCGGCATAAACAGCTTCGCCGGGGCCTACAAACATACGCCCACGTTGCTGGGCAGAGTTTAGCCCATACGCCACGGCATCGCCTGTTTCGTAGCTTATCAAACTGCCTGTTTGACGTGTGGGAATGTCGCCTTTCCAGGGGGCATGGCCGGCGCTGATGGTGTTTAGCACACCTTCGCCGTGCGTATCGGTTAAAAATTCGCTGCGATATCCAAAAAGGCCACGGCTTGGAATGAGAAACTCTAAGCGCATGCGTTGGTTCAACGGTGCCATTTGTAGCAGCTCCCCTTGGCGCTGGCTCACTTTTTGCATCACAGCACCTTGGTAATCAAGCGGTACATCGATAACAAGCTGCTCTACAGGCTCCATCATCACGCCGTCTTCTTCATGTGTAAGCACACGAGGTGGGCCCACCAAAAACTCAAACCCTTCGCGGCGCATGGTCTCAATTAAAATGGATAGATGCATTTCACCACGGCCCATTACACGGAAACTCTCTGTGGTGTCGCCCTCACGCACGCGTAAAGCCACGTCTTTTAAGGTTTCGCGCTGTAAACGGTCGCCAATTTGGCGGCTTGTTAGCATTTTTCCTTCTTTTCCGGCATAGGGGGAATCGTTGACAGAAAAAATCATCTCTACGGTTGGTTCACTAATCTTAAGGAATGGCAATGCAACGGGGGCATCGGGCGCCGTAACCGTGTTGCCAATTTGAATGTCTGTGAGGCCGGAAAAGGCCACAATGTCGCCGGCCTTTGCTTCTTCTACAGCACTGCGGCCCACACCTTCAAAGCTGTATAAGGCTGTGATACGCCCTTTTTGCTGAAGGGATTTATTGTTGGCATCTACCACAAGCACATCCATGTTTTGTCGGATGGTGCCATTTTCAACACGGCCAATGCCAATGCGGCCCACGTAATCATTGTAGTCAATGCTTGAAGCCAGCATGGAAAGCGATGCCGAATCGTCGCCTTGTGGTGGCTTTACATATTCTAAAATGGTTTCGAAAAGCGGGCGCAAATCCTCCCCGGGTACATCAGGCGAGTAGCTGGCGGTGCCATGGCGGCCAGACGTAAATACCATGGGCGCGTCGAATTGTTCATCTGTAGCGCCAAGGTCTAAAAGCAATTGCAAAATTTCATCAATTACTTCTTTGATACGTGCATCCGGGCGGTCGATTTTGTTTACGACGATAACAAGGGAAAGGTTTTGTGCCAAAGCTTTTTGTAGCACAAAACGGGTTTGTGGCATGCAGCCTTCGGCCGCATCTACCAGCAAAAGCACCCCATTTACCATTTTTAAAACGCGTTCTACTTCACCACCAAAATCGGCATGGCCGGGGGTGTCTACAATATTTACCTTCACATCGTTATAATATAGCCCTGCGTTTTTGGCTAAAATAGTGATGCCGCGCTCGCGCTCAATGTCGCCGGAATCCAAAACGCGCTCTGCTACTTGTTGGTTTTCACGAAAAGTGCCACTTTGTGCCAGCATTTCATCCACCAAGGTGGTTTTGCCGTGGTCTACGTGGGCAATAATGGCAATGTTACGAAGATCATCTCTTTGCATGTATGATAAAAACTCCTTCAATCAAATTGTTGCATACATTTCATTATACCACAGTTTGGCGCAGATTGACATAAAAAATTATATTTAAGAAAATACTGTCCTTGTATCGCTTTCACTTGCGGTTTTATAAGTGTCTTGTTATGATGAAAGAGGCAGTCAAGAAAGGAGAGGTGTTTTGGCGATGCGTAACAAATATAGGCAGCTACAAAAAACGATTTACATATTGCTAGATCGTGAAGAGCATAAAAACATGGCTAATTTTCGAATTAAACTTTTTTTGGCGATTTTAACTATTGTGGCAGTTAGTGTGGTGGTGCTTGATAGCTTCCCAATTTTGCCATACTGGTGGTGGGTGGTTTCTATTTTGCTAAACCTGCTTATCACGGGCTTATTTACAATAGAATATATCTTGCGTGTTTGGGTGGCGCCATTGCAGTTCCCGGCACTGCGCCCTTGGCGGGCCAGGCTGCGTTATTTACGAAAACCGTCGGCCATTATTGACCTTGTGGCAGTATTGCCCTTTTATTTAATGGTACTAACAGATTTAGATATTACAAGCTTGCGAACCCTTTGGATTTTACGTTTGTTTGTGCTTTTAAAATTCAATCGTTATTTTCATACACTTGATAATATTTTGGTGGTGATGAAACGAAAACGCTGGGAACTTGTGAGTTCGCTTTTGGCAGTGGGGTCGTTGATGCTTGTTTCGTCGGCAATCATATATGCAATTGAAAATCCTGTTCAGCCAGATAAATTTCGCACGATCTTTTCGGGTTTTTGGTGGGCAATCTCCACGCTGCTTACCATTGGTTATGGG
This sequence comes from uncultured Oscillospiraceae bacterium, assembly GCA_964370195.1. GTDB lineage: Bacteria > Bacillota > Clostridia > Oscillospirales > Ruminococcaceae > JAAYCI01. Next base: position 3,597 of record CAYJIH010000011.1, on the reverse strand, counting down.
GACATTTATCCTATAACAGCAGCGGGTAAGCTTTTGGCTTCTGTTGTGGCAATTTTGGGCGTGGGGCTAATTGCTGTGCCAACGGGCATTATTGGTGCAGGGTATGTGGAGGAAATGCAAGAGCAGCACAGCAAAAGAAGAGAAGCGCTGCTTGCACTGCAGCAGGGGCAAAAAAGTAGAAACAGAACAAATATAAATGAAATAAATATACATAAAAAAAGGCCGGTGGCCGCCCAGAAGGTGCAGCGGCCAAAACCGGCAGAGGTGCATAGAAAGCGGCGTGCAAAACGGAAAAGGCAATATCGGAATCATGCACGCTAGGGGTATTATACTTTTAAAGGTTGCCGTGTTTTTTTGAATGAAAGCCTTAAATAAGAGCTTGTTCCCATTCTACTTCTTTAAACCCAACGAGAGTGGCTGTGTTTGATATAAAAAGTGGGCGCTTTACAAGCATGCCATCTGATGCAAGCAGGTGTAGCTGTTCCTCCTCGCTCATGGTAGGCAGCTTGTCTTTTAAACCAAGTGATTTATACAAAAGGCCACTTGTGTTAAAAAATCGTTTCAGTGGCAAGTTGCTTTTGGCGTGCCATTCTTTTAGCTCGTCAAACGTGGGGTTGTTTTCTTTGATGTGCCTTTCTGTAAAGTCTATCTGGTGCTCCGTTAAAAATTTTTTTGCTTTTTGACAGGTGGAACATTTTGGGTAGCAGATGAAATACATGGAATGACCTTCTTTCAATTAAAGTGGTTTGTTTTCATTTTTTTGCGCAGGTCGATATATTTTGTTATAATGTTTTTTCGTAAAGACGTAGCGTGCTTTCGTCGATGGTTTTTATAGATACGCTTTACGATATAATGTACCATAATTCTTAAAAGGAGACAATATGGTTGGCTTGTTATTAGCGTTAATTTATATTTCTTTTATCAGCCTTGGTTTGCCAGATGCTGTATTGGGCTCGGCATGGCCTTTGATAAGTGAAACGTATGCGGTGCCAATTTCGAGTATGGGGGTTGTAACCATCATCATTTCGGCGGGCACGGTTGTTTCCAGTTTAAATAGCGACAAATTGATTCGGAAATTGGATGTACATAAAGTAACTGCATGGAGCATTGTGCTAACCGCAATTTCATTGTTTGGTTTTTCAAGCAGCCCGTCTTTTTTTGTTTTGTGCTTATGGGCCGTTCCGTATGGGCTGGGTGCAGGTAGCGTTGATGCAGCGCTAAATAATTATGTGGCTGTGCATTTTGAAAGCAAGCATATGAGCTGGTTGCACTGCATGTGGGGTGTGGGCGCTACCTTAGGGCCCTATATGATGGGCATGGCACTTACAAACGGGTTAACATTTAGGGCAGGATATTTTATTTTGTTCATCATTCAAGCGGTTCTATCGGTTGTTATTTTTGTTAGTGTACCGGTGTGGAAAAAAAATCCGTTTGTGCCAGGTGTGAAAAAAGAAGGAGAAGCGGGAAAAAAAGCGTTGTCACTTGTGCAAATTGTGCGCATCCGCGGCGTAAAAGAAATTGCATTGGCTTTCTTTTGTTTTAGCGCAATTGAGCAAACGACAGGGTTATGGGCAAGCAGCTACCTTGTGTATAATCGTGGCGTTGCACCAGAACTGGCGGCGGGGTTTTCAGCGTTGTTTTATCTTGGAATTACACTGGGCCGAGGTGTGTGTGGGTTTATTGCTATGAAATACAACGATGGGCAAATGATACGAGCGGGCTCATATGTGATGGCAGGTGGTGTGGCGGTGTTGTGTTTACCCATGGGGGAAGCGGCGGCCTTTGTGGGAATTGCACTGATCGGTTTGGGTTCGGCGCCTATTTTTCCATGTATCATTCATTCTACCCCGTACAATTTCGGTGTAGAAAATTCGCAGGCGATAACAGGGGTAGAAATGGCATCTGCCTACACAGGAACCTTGGTTATGCCGGCGTTGTATGGTGTGATAGGGAAAACCATTGGATTTCATGTATACCCAATATTTATTGGCATGTTACTTATTGTGATGTATTATTCGTATGGGCGTACAGTGAAGAAAGTGATGAAAAAATGCAATCACTAAGTATATTATGTAGATTGTAAGCGGTGTAAAAAGCATTTACATAACATATTTTGAAGTGGTGTGCCATTAAAAGAGTGCTATAAATAAGAAAAAAATAAAAGTTCAAAAATTATCTATCGAAATTTGCGAAAATTTCCAGTACAATAATAATAGGATTCTATGTGCTGGTTCTTTTTAACATACGTTTGGTATATAAAAATTATCGTTGATAAAAGGGTGTTGTTATATGAAGATGAAACTGGCTTTAACGATGGCACTTCTGTTTTCGATGGCACTTGTTGCTGGGTGCTCGTCGAGTGTGGCGAATTCTACCGTGGCAGGAGAATCTGCCACAGGGGCTGCAAGTTTTGTGGGAAGCGAAGCAGAAGGAATAACGGGTGCGGAAAGTGGCATTAATGCAGGTGTGTTCTATTATAATTTTTCGGATGAGTATATTTTTAGTGTGCGAAGTGCATTGGATGCAAATTTAGACGCTTTGGGCATTACACATCAAAATTACGATGGCGCATCCAACCAAACATTTCAGTCTGAGCAAATTACAACAGCCATTGAAAGCGGTGTGAATTTGTTAATCATCAATATCATAGAGACTTCTTCTACCGATGCGGCACAAAATGCTGTGGACGCTGCAAAAACAGCAGATATCCCCATCATCTTTTTCAACCGTGAGGTGGATGATACAGTGCTTCAAAGTTATGAAAAGACAGCGTTTGTGGGCACAGATGCACCGGAAGCCGGCCATTTACAAGGCCAAATGATTGGTGATTTTCTTACAGAAAATTATGAGGCTGTGGATTTGAACGGAGATGGACGAATCTCTTATGTATTGTTTAAAGGACAAGAGGGCAATGCAGAGGCCGAAGCACGCACGCAGTTTGCAGTGGAAGATGCCAACGAGATTTTAAAAGAATCAGGGCACCCACCACTTGTGTATTATGATGAAAGCAATACAGAACAATATTTAGCAGACCAAGGAGGCAATTGGTCTGCGCAGGCAGCATATGATTATATGGGACCTATTTTAACTGTTTATTCAGAAGCAAACAACAACATGGTAGAGCTTGTGATTGCCAATAACGATGGCATGGCAGAAGGTGCTATCTCTGCTTTGAATGAAGTGGGTTATAATACCGGAGAGGAAGGCGCCCCTACTATCCCGGTGTTCGGTGTAGATGCAACTGATTTTGCAAAAGCATTGATTGCTGATGGGATGATGACCGGCACGATTATGCAGGATGCACAAGGTATGGCGGATGCCATTTCTGTATTGGTTGAAAATATTGTTGAAGGGGACGAAATTATGGCAAACACAGGTGGATACAACGTGGATGAGGGCGTTGCCAAAATTCGTGTGGCGTATAGTGTTTATACAGGCTAGACTTTAATAAAGCCGAAGCATCTCGCAGGGGCTGTTTTATGTTAACAATAAAGTGCCCATGGTGTAGCTAGCTATACCATGGGCTTGTGGACTTGGGTAAGGCATAAAATGAGCATCATTGTATGGTCGATTTTATAGCTGGGTAACTACCGTTTT
>CAYJIH010000010.1:0-43543 GCA_964370195.1 uncultured Oscillospiraceae bacterium | reverse complement strand
TACTCAATTTTTTTTAAAAAATTGCGGGGTGCGGGGCAGCGCCCTGCGGCCTTAAGCGTATGTGCTATTCAAGCACTGCGCCTTTTGCCGCGGCTTGTACGAGACGACGATAACGGCGAAGCCAGCCGGACGCTTCTTTTTCTATTGGCACAAAATTCGCGCGTCGGCTATCGAGTTCGGCATCGGGCACACACACGTTCAGCTTTCGTGCCGGGATATCAATTTCAATTAAATCGCCTTCTTGCACAAGCCCAATCAGGCCACCGGCAGCGGCTTCAGGGCACACGTGCCCAATCGACGCGCCACGAGACGCGCCGGAAAACCGTCCGTCTGTGATGAGTGCCACCGACGACGCGAGACCCATGCCTGCCAGTGCGCTTGTTGGATTAAGCATTTCGCGCATTCCCGGGCCACCTTTCGGCCCCTCGTATCGAATCACCACCACGTCGCCCGCCACAATTTCTTTGGCATAAATGGCTGCAATCGCCTCTTCTTCACTATTGAACACGCGCGCAGGCCCTTTGTGAGACAACATCTCCGGCGCCACGGCCGACTGCTTCACCACAGCCCCTTCTTGCGCAAGATTGCCCCAGAGCACAGCTATGCCACCTGTTTTCGAATACGGATCCTCGGCAGGGCGCACAACTTCTGTGTTTTTATTCGTAACAAGGGAAATTTTCTCGCTTACTGTCTCGCCCGACACTGTGGGCAACGTCACATCCAATAACCCCAATTTCGCCAATTCCGCCATCACAGCCGAAATACCACCTGCGGCATCCAAATCTTGTATATGCGCCGGCCCTGCTGGTGCTAAATGACATAAATTCGGTGTTTTTGCGCTCAATTCATTGATTTTTTCCAGTGACATTGGCACGCCGGATTCATGTGCGATGGCAAGCAAATGCAACACTGTATTTGTGCTACAACCAAGTGCCATATCGCAACACAATGCATTTTGCAGTGATTTTTCGTTCACAATATCACGAAAACGCACGCCTTTTTCCAGCAAAGCCATCACGCTCATGCCGGCCTGTTTTGCAAGCCGTGTACGTGCAGCGCTTACGGCGGCCACGGTTCCATTGCCTTTCAGCGCAATCCCCACTGCTTCACTAAGGCAGTTCATGCTATTGGCCGTGTACATGCCGGCGCAACTTCCGCACCCGGGGCAACAATTTTGCTCCATTTCTGTCAGCTGTGCGTCATCTATTTGGTTCGCCTTACGTGCACCCACAGCCTCAAAAATATTCGACAAGCTCACTTCACGCCCGCGCGCTTCCCCTGCCATCATTGGCCCACCGCTTACCAGCACCGTTGGCAAATTCAATCGTGCGGCACCCATCAGCATCCCCGGCACAATTTTGTCGCAGTTGGGCAACAACACCAATGCATCAAACGCATGGCTTTTTGCCATGGTTTCCACGCTATCGGCAATGAGCTCGCGGCTTGGCAAACTATACCGCATTCCTTCATGGCCCATGGCAATGCCGTCGCACACGCCAATAGACGGCACTAAAATTGGCGTTCCACCAGCCATTCTTACACCGGCTTTTGCCGCGTCGGCCAATTTATCTAAATGAATGTGCCCGGGCACAATTTCACTAAACGCGCTTACCACACCCACAAGCGGGCGGTTCAATTCTTCTTCGGTATACCCCATTGCATAAAATAGGCTGCGATTGGGCGCGCGCTCTACACCGGAAGTAACACGCACGCTTTGCTCTTTTTGCATCAAAAACCCTCCTTAACAAAAACAAATAAAAATTGGGAAGGCAACACAAATAAAGTTGCCTCCCCCTTAACATCATAAAAACGCATCCGCTTTTGGCCACAGCACTTACTTGCGCACGGCCATGTTAAAGCACGTTTTAGTCTTTTTTAAGCCAGCTCATCATATCGCGCAGGTCAGCGCCCACATCCTCAAGCGGTTGATCGGCTTCTTTACGACGTGTGGCAAGGAAGCGTGCTTTGCCGCCGGCGCCCATCTCTTGGATGTATTCGCTTGCAAATTCGCCTGTTTGAATTTCGTGCAGCACTTTGCGCATTTCTTTGCGTGTTTCTTCTGTGATAATACGCGGGCCTACGCGATAATCGCCATACTCTGCTGTGTTCGAAATCGAGTAACGCATGCGGCCAAAACCACCTTGAATGATGAGATCAACAATGAGTTTCATCTCGTGCACACACTCAAAATATGCCATTTCCGGCTCGTATCCGGCCTCTACCAATGTTTCAAAACCGGCTTGCATCAATGCAGTTACGCCACCGCACAACACAGCTTGCTCACCGAACAAATCGGTTTCTGTTTCCTCTTTGAATGTGGTTTCCAAAATGCCGGCACGACCACCGCCAATGCCGCTTGCATAAGCGAGTGCAAGATCGCGCGCATTGCCGCTTGCATCTTGATAAATAGCGATGAGGCACGGCACGCCTGCGCCTTCTTGATACTGGCTACGCACGGTGTGGCCCGGGCCTTTTGGTGCCACCATCACAACGTCCACATCGGCAGACGGCTGAATTTGGTTGAAATGGATGTTAAAGCCGTGTGCAAACATCAGCATGTTGCCCTTAGAAAGGTTCGGCTCAATGTCGTTTTTATAGATTTCCGGTGCAGATTCATCCGGCAGGCTAAGCATAATTAAGTCGCCTTTTTTGGCGGCTTCTGCTGCAGACATCACAGGCAAACCAGCCTCTTGTGCGTCTTTCCAGCCAGCGCCACCTTCCCGTGCGCCCACCACAACATTCGCACCACTTTCGTGCAAATTCAACGCATGTGCGTGACCTTGGCTACCAAAACCAATGATGGCAACTGTTTTGTCGCTCAACAATTGGAGGTTACAATCTTTATCATAGTACTTTGGAATCATATTTTGCTCCTTTCGGTATTTACACCGTTTTATTTATATTGCGAAACGCCACATTGACGCTTACACTTTATTGTATCATACTGTAGGCTTTCGGGCAAGTTTAGAAGACGCTGCACCGCCTGTTGCTTTTTGGCAAATCAGTCTTCGTCATCTGCAGAGATTGCCCCCAGCACGCGGCTGCCACGCTCTAGGGCTGTTACGCCTGTGCGGCACATTTCCAGCACCTCATATTGCTCAATAACAGACAAAAATGCGTCAATTTTGCCCGGCCTACCGGTAAGTTCCACCACCATGCTATCCACAGATAAATCCACAATATTGGCCTTGTATATTTCCGCCACTTCGCGAAGAACACTGCGTTTATCCTCGTCTGTGCGAAGTTTTACCAAAAGCAACTCTCGCTGAATGCTGCTATCGGCCTCTAAGTCCACCACATTGCGCACCTCATGTAATTTTGCGCTTTGGCTTAATATTTGATGCAACGTGTTTTCATCGCCACTTGTTGTAATGGTGATGCGCGAAATGCCAATCACATCCGTTGCCGACACCGTGAGGCTATCGATATTAAACCCCTTCCTTGCAAAAAGGCTGGAGATACGCGCCAAAACACCGGCATTATTGGCCACCAGCATTGACACCACCTGAGCTCTCATGTCACTCATACGCCCACTCCTTTCAATTTCATCATTATTTTGCCAAATAAAGGCAGGTTTGTCCTATTAAAATCTCGTTTATTGGCATTATTTGTCGATTCCGCCAACGCTTAAACTACTCTAAAATAACGTCCGCCACTGTTTTGCCCGCCGGTATCATGGGCAACACCATTTCATCTTTGTCGATGGGGCATTCAATGAATGCAGCACAATTGGCATCCAGCGCCTCGCGCAACATTTGTTTGAAATTTTCCGGCGTAGTAGCGCGATATCCTTTAGCCCCAAACGCCTCCGCAAGTTTCACATAATCTGTGTGACGCTCCGGCGCTGTTTGCGAATACCTGTCTTCGTAAAAAACATGCTGCCACTGGCGCACCATTCCAAGCACGGAATTGTTCAAAACCACACTTATAATAGGGAGATTATGACTAACGGCAGTGCTACATTCATTGAAATTCATGTGAAAACTGCTGTCTCCCGTGATATGGATGACGCGACGTTTCGGTGCCGCCAACTGCGCGCCCATGGCTGCGCCATACCCAAAGCCCATTGTTCCAAGCCCACCGCTAGTTAAAAAGCTGCGTGGCCATGTTCTTTTGCAGAATTGTGCTGCCCACATCTGATGCTGGCCTACATCGGTTACAATGATGGCATCTTCGCCCACCACCTCATTGATGGCTTCGATCACCTGATGGGGACGCAAACAGTCGAACGCGTCTTGCGGCGCATAGTCTTGTTTCTTCCAATCGGAAATTTCAGACAACCATCCGTCATGTTTTCCGCTTTCCACATGGGGCAGCAACTTCTCTAGCACCAGTTTCAAATCGCCCACCACCGCATGATGGGTGCTTACATTTTTGTTCACTTCACTTGGGTCGATGTCAATTTGCACGATGGTGGCTTTGGGCGCCCACTTCCCGGGGGCAAGTGCCACACGGTCGGAAAAACGGAAGCCGACAGCCAAAATTAAATCTGCATGATCCAACGCCATATTTCCGCTATAATTTCCATGCATGCCCACAAGGCCCATGTTCAGCGGGTCGTTCCAGCCTAATACGCCCGTTCCCATTAAGCTATGCACCGCCGGTATCCCACCCTTGTGCAAAACCTCATGAAGCACTTCGCTGGCACCGCTGGACACAACGCCACCGCCAAAACACACAAGCGGCCGCTTGCTGGCCGAAAGCAGACGCGCTGTTTCCCAAACGCCTGCTTTGTCGTTAAATTCCGGGGCCTCACATACAACAGGAGGTGCCGGTGTATACTCATATTCGTCCGTTGTAACGTCTTTTGTAATGTCTACAAGCACAGGGCCTTTTCGGCCGGTGCCCGCAATGCGAAACGCTTCGCGCAGTGTATCTGCCAGTTCCGAAATGTCTTGCACCATAAAGTTGTGCTTTGTAACCGGCATTGTGATGCCCACTGTGTACACCTCTTGGAAGCTGTCCTTGCCAATAAGGTTCGATGATACGTTACCTGTGATGGCCACCATCGGAACCGAATCCATTTGAGCTGTGGCAATGCCCGTAACCAAGTTTGTGGCACCGGGCCCACTTGTGGCCAGCACAACGCCCGTTTTTCCGGAAAGACGCGCGTATCCATCGGCCGCGTGAGCAGCACCCTGTTCGTGCGCTGTTAGCACATGGGAAATTTTATCTCGATGACGATACAGCGCATCATAAATATGAATGACCGAGCCACCCGGGTATCCAAAAATCGTGTCTACTTCCTGTTCCATAAGCACATGAGCCAAAATTTCTGCACCGCTCATTTTCATAGTATATCTCCTCCGTTCCGCCAAATACGGCAACCTAGTATGGTTTTTTCCTCAAATGTGAAATTGATTGCAAAAACCGCTGTTTATGCGAGAAAAAACAAAAAAGCCCGTCTCTTTATGAAGAGACAGGCATAGCCTGCGGTACCACTCTACTTGTTGTACATAAAATACAACCACTTAGCCGGCATCGAAACAACATACATTGAACCACACCGTCTTACGCAACTTAAAAAAGAACGCATCGTCGATACAAATCCATGTGTTAATGTAAAAATGCCGCACACCGATAACGAGGTGTCTCCGTTTGCGCCTACACAAAGGCAAAGCCTTCTTCGGGCAACTGCTCTGGGAAGGACTACACACACTGCCTTGGCACCGCCTCACACCACCCGGCGGCTCTCTGTGCCCGCAACAATTGCATGCCTTGTTTCCCGTCATTGCATGTACCATAATATCTGCCTAAGCAATTGCCCTAGCAGATTACTGTTATTATAGCCCCTTGAAGCGAACTTGTCAACTATGATTTACCACCTTGTGTTTTTTTTTGAAATGCTGTACAATGAAAAGGGTACACCCTAACTGCTTTTAGGAAAATATTTTCCATTTATAAGCGTTGTAACGTACAAATGAAACCTGTATGCATCTGTGTAGGCAGCATGAAATTTTTGCTAATTTGGCAAAATACGGCGCCTCACTATTTCGCTTTCTGTGTTATAAGGCGATGTATGCGCATTTGTAAAAACACAGGCGCTACATCACAATATTCCACGAACAACCAACACAACATATTTTCTTTTTTGTATGGAACTTTTTATGTTATTACCGCTATACTTTACTGGCTTGATAAAGGAGATTGTTAAATGAAACGCGTTATGCCCACACTATTGGTGGTGCTTGTAATGGTGCTTTATGGCGCCCTTTATTGGATGGATTTGTCGTACTTCAGTTCGCTGCAAACGGGATACCCACTGCTTGGCGAAGTTTGGATGCGATATGCAGCGTTGGCACTGCCCGTACTGATGGTGATTTTTGGCGTTTCGACCACAGGGCCACAGGGCATTTCCACACTTCGAATGCGCAGCAAGCCTTTGGCATTTCCATATTTTTTATGTTCTTTCGCCGGTTTTTTTCTTTGTGTTTACAAAATCATTCTTATTTTATTTTCCTTCTCAACACAGATGCTGCTTTCCGGGTTGCTATACGGCCTGTTTGGATTGTTTTTCCTATTCTGCGGGTTTCAACTTCTTGTGCAAAGGGCGCCTTGCCCCACACAGAATGTACTGTTCGGGATCGTGGCGGTGTTTCCTTTATTACTTTTATCAATACAGCGCATTTTATTTTCGCCTTTCTCTCTCTCAAATTTTGGCGCCACCATTTCAGCCTTCGCCTCGCTGTTCTCCCTTCTATGGTTTTTAACATTGCTTAGAGGTTTTTATGTGGCGCTTCCACTGCCACGCATGTGCCTCTTATACATACTGGGGCTTTTTCTCTTCCTAACAGCCACTTGTTTGTCGCTTCCATACCAAATGCACAACTACTTTTTCGGCCCACATCCCATCTCATTACCCAGCTTGATGGAAAGCATTTGCCTTGCCATTTTGGGAATATGTGCCGCTTGCACCTCTCTTTCAATTGCAACACAAAGTGATTCCCCTGAAATACGCGCAAAACAATTGCCCATCACCGAGTTGCCGTAAGGATTTTCTTCACATTGTGATTTCTGCACCATATTTTGATAGATTGCCTCCGTATTTTTGGCGGTGTGCAAAAATTACACTACAATTGATATTAACAATACATATGTAAAGGATACAAAACATGCAGCAACCAACATTCCGTTTTGTGCTTCTTGGTGCCGATATGAACTGCTACGGCATGGCGCGCAATATCCACGAAGCTTATGGGCTTAAAACCGATGTTTTTGGCAGGTGGCCCATGGGCGACACGAAATATTCAAAATTTATACGTTTTAACGAAAATAATAAAATTGATAACGATGATGAATTGCTGCGTGTGATGGGCGACTATGCACACCAACACAACAATGAACGCTTGTTGCTTGTGGGTTGCACCGATGATTATGCCGCCCTTTTAATTCGCAACAGAGACGCATTGCGTGATATGGGGTTCATTATCCCCTATATTGATCACCAAAAAATGGAGCAGCTTGTAACAAAAGATAGCTTCTACGAGCTTTGTTCCTTGCACAAACTGCCGTTTCCGGATACAGAGCTCCTTTGTTCTTTAGACCTTGAAGATGAGCTTGCACTTACAAAACGCCTGCAAAACCTTCCATTTTCATATCCTATTGTACTAAAACCAGCCTCTAGCATTGAATATTGGAAGAACCCATTTGATGGAATGAAAAAAGTGTATTTCCCGGATGATATTGATAAAACCATTGAAATAGCGAAACAAATTTTCAATTCCGGCTATAATGAACAACTGATTTTGCAGGAATTTTTACCCGGTGGCGACAGTGAAATGCGTGTTCTTACCGCCTATTGCGACAAAAACAGCCGCGTGCAAATGATGTGTTTGGGCCATGTTTTATTGGAAGAACACACCCCCACCGCCATTGGCAACCACGCCGCCATTGTAACGGCGTATGATCGAGAATTAATGGATACTTTTGCACGCTTTTTAGAAGCGATTTCGTATGTTGGATTTGCAAATTTCGACATCAAGCGCGACCGTCGCACCGGCGAATTTAAAGTATTTGAGATCAACTTGCGTCAAGGGCGCAGCCATTTTTATGTAACGGGCTCTGGCGTGAATTTGGCACAGCTTCTGGTTGACGACTGGATTTTAGAACAGAATGATAAACCAGTGCAGTATGTGCAAACTGAGCACTATTGGCACAGCGTTCCGAACGATATTGTATGGGCCTATACAGAAGATGAAGAAATGGTGCAGAAAGCACAAACTTTAGTTAGCATCGGGCAGGAATCTTCCACTTTTGGCTATAAATTTGACACGCGTATGAACCCCCTACGCTGCCTTTACCTATTCGAGCATGCGCGTCGCCACAAAAATAAATATGCCACCTACTGCACGCGTCAACGTTAATAATCCATCATCCCATAGGTCACGCTAAAGGAGGCCTACATGCAGCAAAACAAAACACTTGGCATACTTGGCGGCATGGGGCCCATGGCCTCGGTTTATTTTTACGAGCTACTTACAATGCATACAAAGGCCAGTTGCGATCAAGATCACTTGGATATTCTACTTTCTTCGCACCCAAGAACGCCCGATCGTACATCCTTTATCATTGGAACAAGCACCACCAGCCCCATCCCTGCGCTATGTGCCCAAGCACAAAAATTAGAACGTTGTGGTGCCAATATTCTGGCAATTGCCTGCAATACAGCGCATTATTTTTATGGCGAATTGCGCGATGCTGTGTCTATCCCCATCCTTCATATGCCACGCCTTACGATAATAGAAATTTTAGCACAGGGCGGCACAAAGGTTGGCATTTTGGCCACACGCGGCACCGTGCAAAGTGGTTTATACCAAGCAGAATGCGAAAAAGCGGGCTTGGCGTATGCCATTCCAAGTGATGTAGCACAAAGCGCCATTATGCAATTGATTTATGAGGACATCAAAGCAGGTCGTCCTCCGCGCATGGAATTATTTTCTATGGCTACTGATGAACTGCTAGCCAACGGCTGTACACACTTACTTTTAGGATGCACGGAACTTTCTTTGCTGAAACGCGATAAATTAGATAGAAACCGGTATATTGATAGCATGGAAGTTCTTGCAAAAACGGCTATTTTAACGTGTGGTAAATCACCTATCTTGTTCGATTTTTAACCTTGTCCTACGTAGTACAAATGAATCATTCAAGCCACCTGTTTCCATTTAGGCTTCTTGAATCTAAATTATAACCCACTTTTATTAAGGGAGGGACTACACCGTGTGTGGTTTTATTGGCTTTACCGGCGGCCAAACAATTGCCGAGAAAGAACGTATAATCGCGCCTATGATGCAACGTATTGTTCATCGCGGGCCCGATATGGGCGGCCATTATGCCGACGAGTCCATCGCACTTGGCTTTCGCCGGCTATCGATATTGGATTTATCTGAAAATGGCGCACAACCAATGAAAAACGAAAACGGAAACCTTATACTTGTTTTCAATGGTGAAATTTACAACTTTCAAAGTTTGCGCGAAGAATTGCAGAAAAAAGGCCACACATTCCATTCCAACACAGATAGCGAGGTTCTATTGTACGCCTACGAAGAGTATGGTGAGAAAATGGTGGCCAAATTGCGTGGTATGTTTGCCTTTGTTTTGTGGGACAAGGACAACAAAAAACTGCTTGCCGCACGCGATCCATTTGGAATTAAGCCATTTTATCACTGCCATTTGGAAGACGGTTCTTGGATGTTTGGCAGTGAAATTAAGAGCTTTTTAGAACACCCAAATTTTGAAAAACGTGTGAATCCAAACGCACTTCGTGCTTATCTAAGTTTTCAATATCCCGCTGGCAACAGCACATTTTTTGATGGTGTTTCCTGCCTTCCTCAAGGGCATTACTGTGTATATCAAGATGGAAACTTACGCACTGAATGCTATTTCGACACAGAGTTCTGCCCAGATGAAAGCCTTACTTTTGAACAATATGTCGATGAAATTGATGCTGCTGTGCACGAAAGTGTTCAAGCGCATCGCATCAGTGACGTAAAAGTGGGCGCTTTTTTATCCGGCGGTGTTGATTCCAGTTATATCACAGCTTGCCTGCACCCGGAACACAGTTTTTCTGTGGGTTTTGCCGAAGCAAACTTTGATGAATCTCACCACGCAGAAGAACTTAGCAAGCATCTGAATGTAAACAATGTGCGCCAACTTCTAACACCCAATGAATGTTTTGCCGCCTTGTCGGACATCCAGTACCACATGGACCAACCACAATCGAATCCATCCAGTGTGCCCCTGTGGTTTTTAGCGAAGTTGGCCGCACAAAAAGTTACCGTAGTTTTAAGCGGGGAAGGCGCAGACGAATTATTTGCAGGTTATGAATTGTACGCAGATACGCCCACTATGGAGCGTTTCAAAAAAACGCCGCGTAAGTTTCGACGCCTGCTTGGTGGCGTAGCAAAAGGGCTTCCCGCGATAAAAGGACGGAATTTTTTGCTAAAAAGTGCCGAAAAACCGGAAAATTGGTTCATTGGCCAAGCTGTGGTGTTTTCTGAGCGTGAAGCACACGATATTTTGCAACCCGCTTACCAAGGTGGGCCTTCCCCACACGACCTATGCCACCCTTTTTATCGTAAAGCCGCCGATTTAGATGAGGTAAGTAAAAAACAATACCTTGACTTGCACCTATGGTTGCCCGGTGATATCTTACTTAAAGCAGATAAGATGTGCATGGCGCATTCGCTTGAATTGCGCGTCCCCTTCCTCGATAAGGAAATAATGGCGCTAGCACGACGTATTCCCAGCCGATATCGCATTCGAGGAAGTGAAAACAAAGTTGTATTTCGTCATGCTGCAAACCGCACCCTGCCCGATGAATGGGCCACGCGCCCCAAAAAAGGCTTTCCGGTGCCCATTCGCAGCTGGCTGCGCCAAAAAGAATACTATGAATTTGTGCGCCGTTACTTTGAAAGCGACTTTGCAGCAGCATTTTTTCACAAAGATAAGTTGATGCAGCTACTTAATGAACATTATGAAAAGCGCGCGAACCGCGGGCGACGAATTTGGACCGTGTTGTGTTTTCTAATTTGGTACGAGCGGTTTTTTATACTAGAAGAAGAAAAAAACGCATTATAAGCAACACAAAATCGGCAATATTATGCCTATCCATGTATGATATGACACTCCTTGTAATACAACATATCGATACATTCGGCTTTACCGCAACACTTCATCTTTGTCCCACAAAACGCCTATCATCCCATAAACCGAGGTAATTACTATGCACACCGAACAACAAAATAAATACTATATCACAACAGCCATTGCGTATACATCGCGCAAGCCACACATTGGCAATAGCTATGAAATTGTACTTACAGATGCAATTTCTCGCCTTAAACGCCTAGAGGGACGCGATGTTCACTTTCTTACCGGAACCGATGAACACGGCCAAAAAATTGAGGAGCTTGCCAAAGAAGAAGGCATTGACCCACAACAGCTTGTGGATCGCGTTGCAGGGCAAGTTCGTGACATATGCGACAAACTCAACATTGCTTACGACGATTTTATCCGCACAACAGATGCCCGACATAAGCGCATCGTGCAAACCATCTTCCAAAAATTGTACGACCAAGGTGACATCTATAAATCGGCGTACGAAGGTTGGTATTGCGTGCCAGACGAAAGTTTTTTTACAGATGCACAGCTTGTTGACGGCAAATGCCCGGAGTGCGGACGCGAGGTGAAACGCGCAAGTGAAGAGGCATACTTCTTCAAGATGTCCAATTACCAAGAGCGGTTGCAGGCACATTTAGATGCCAACGCTGATTTTATTGTTCCCGAAAGCCGAAAACGTGAGATGGTAAACAATTTTTTGAAGCCCGGTTTGCAAGATTTATGTGTATCACGCTCAAGTTTCCGTTGGGGAATTCCTGTTTCGTTTGATGATAACCATGTGATTTATGTGTGGATTGATGCCTTGACAAATTACATAAGTGCGTTAGATTATGACCCAGAAAATCCCGGAGAACTCTTTTTGCGCTATTGGCCAGCCGAAGCACACATCATTGGGAAAGACATTTTGCGCTTCCACACCATTTACTGGCCCATTTTGTTAATGGCCCTTGGCCTTGAATTACCAAAACAAATTTATGGCCATCCGTGGCTACTTTCCGGCGAAGACAAGATGAGTAAAAGCCGTGGCAACGTTATATATGCAGACGAATTGGCAAACCGAATTGGCGTGGACGGTGTGCGCTGGTACCTTTTAAGTGAGATGCCGTATGCGCAAGATGGAACGGTGAGCTATTCCAGAATTTTTGACCGTTACAACGCAGATTTGGCGAATGTGTTGGGAAATTTGGTGCAGCGCACGTTGGCCATGACACATAAATACTTTGGTGGCACTTTGCCAACGGCCCGCCTCTCGGCACAGGCCGATGTAGCACTAAGCGAGAAAGCACATTTTGCAAGGCAAGAAATGCAACGTCTTATGGATGTTTTCCACTGTGCTGATGCATGCGAACAAGTGTTGCAACTAGCAAAGCATGCAAATAAGTACATCGACGAATGCGAGCCATGGGTTTTGGGTAAAGATGAAACACAAAAGGACCGTTTAGCGGCTGTTTTAGGCACTTTACTTGAATGTATCCGTCACCTTGGTGTACTGTTTTATCCATTTTTACCCAGCACTTCCGAGGAAATTTTCCGCCAGATTGCTTGCCCACCCGAGATGCAAACGCTGGATAGTACTACAACGTTCACATCCTATGAGGGCAGTGTTCTAAAACCTCAACCCTTGTTTGCACGCCTGGATACTGAGGCTCTTTTGGCTGAAATTGAAGCGGAAATTGAAGCAAAAGCTTTGGCGGAGACCCCCAAAGAGGGAGGCGAGGCTCCTAGCATTGCAGCGCCGCTCGTTCCGGAAATCACCTATGATGATTTTATGAAAACACAGCTATTGGTTGCAGAAATTCGCCACTGTGAGCCTGTAAAGAAAAGTAAAAAGTTACTGCTGCTCACTGTTTTTGATGGCACACGTGAACGGCAGGTTGTGTCTGGGATTGCTTTGTGGTACAAACCAGAGGACTTAATTGGACGAAAAGTTGTTTTGGTTGCAAACCTGGCACCGGCTAAGCTTTGCGGCCAAATGAGTGAAGGCATGCTACTTGCGGCCGACGGCCCCGAAGGGGATGCACAAGTGCTATTCCTGCCTGACGCAGCAGTTCCCGGCAGCAGTGTGAGGTGAGCCATGCGTGAACGCATCACAGGCATAGACAGCATTTCAAATAACATTATATCGCCAATTTTTGACACACACGCACATTATACCTCCTCGCAATTTAACCAAAATAGAGAAGCACTTTTAGACAAATTGCCCGAACTTGGTGTGCACTATGTGCTAGATTGTGCCACCGATTATGAAACGGCTGAAGAAAGCCTCCGTTTGGCTGAAAAATATCCATTTTTGTTCGTAGCAGTGGGGATTCATCCACAGAGCCTGATTGAAGAAGACGGAAGCACCCTGAAAAAATTTGCCGGAGACTGGAAGCTTGAGCTACGCGAACTAGAGGGGCTGTTGTCCCACAACAAAGTTGTTGCAATTGGGGAGATTGGGCTTGACAACCATTGGCCGGTGCCAAAAAAACCGCAACGTGAATTATTTGAGGCACAATTGCAGCTAGCGCAGCAACATGGGCTTCCCGTGTGTATACACGACCGTGAGGCCCATGAAGAAATATACGAATGTATGAAACTTTATAAGCCGCGCGGTGTGCTTCATGCGTATTCTGGTTCTGCCGATGACGCGGTGTGGCTTTGTGAGCAAGGGCTTTATCTAAGTTTTACGGGTACATGCACATTTAAAAATGCGCGCCGTGCACTAGAAGCCGCCGCCGTTGTGCCTGCTTCACAATTACTTTTGGAAACAGATTGCCCTTATCTCACGCCAGAACCGTTCCGAGGACGACAAAATCACAGCGGTCTTTTGTCTTTTGTAGCACAAAAACTTGGCGAAGTGCGTGGCGAATCGGCCGCCTATATTGCAGAGCTTACCTGTAAAAATGGCCAAACACTGTTTAATGTGCAATAAATTTATTCAAGGCAATGCGCCCTCCTAATTGATATATTTAACGCCACGTATTATTTGCAATTGAAGGTAAAATTTTTGCTACCTTATCGAAACACACCCATTCTATTTTAAATATTCAAAAAGCCTTACAGCCATTCCCATCAAAAAGAAAGGCGCAACTATGCATGTTTTTTACGAATTGAATTTGCTCTCGGTTGCACTTCGCTTGGTGCTGGCCATTCTCCTCGGTGGGATTTTGGGGTTTGAGCGAGGGTTAAAAAACAGGCCAGCGGGCATGCGCACTTATATTTTGGTGTGCCTTGGTGCCGCTCTTATCATGATGACAGGCCAATTTGCGTTCGAGTTATGGGATGTTTCTGACCCGGTTCGTATGGGGGCGCAAGTGGTTTCCGGAATTGGATTTTTGGGCGCTGGAACGATAATTGTTACAGGAAAACAACAGCTTCGTGGCCTTACAACGGCGGCAGGTATTTGGTGCTCGGCATGTTGCGGGCTCGCTGTTGGCATTGGATTTTACTCTGGCGCTCTGGCAACCGGCCTGCTCTCTTTGCTTGTTCTCACCCTACTTGAGCGGCTGGATCGCATGCTGCGACATCGCTCTCGTGTGATGGATATTTTCATGGAATTCGACCTTAATATGCAATTTTCTGAATTTTCAAAATTTGTAAATCAACATGAAATAGAAATATCCGGCCTAATGATTCAGCAATTTTCATCAACGCTTTCTACTGCACGTAGCATCACGTTCACGGCCACACTGCCCGGACATATACGCCACAACGATGTATTGGAGTTATTCTCACAAGCCCCAGGAGTTTTGTATATCGAAGAATTAAACTGATTTTCATAATATAAAACGATATATCGTATTTTTGATTTGCCCCACCTACGCCTTCTCCCCCTCATGAATTTAATTTTATGAAGAAGAGAGCCGGCTTACACGTCTGGCATTTCCATTGTAAAATAAAAACAAACCCACGAGAGACCTCTCTTATGGGTTTGTTTTTTTGTGTGAAAATATATCTATCTTAGCCCTTAAGGGCGCACCGTCTCTTCCATCGTATAAAAATGACTTCATTATGTATTTTAAACAGAAGGTATGTGCTTATTGTACAGACTTTTGCTCGTTGTATTACAAAAACTTATGTGATGTTTGTCCTTCTTCACACCGTTGTATTACAAGCTCCCCTTTGTTGAAAAAACACCGCTAAGACGATCTTCCGGAGACGTTGCCATGTCGAGGGCTTTTGCAAACGCTTTAAAGGAAGCCTCTGCAAGGTGGTGATTATTCCCCGGTGCGCTCAGTTGGCGCAAGTGGATATTCATGCCAGCTGCCATCGATACAGCGCGAAAAAATTCGTCAAAACACTCACAATCGAGGGCGCCAAGGCTGGCCTGCGTATACGTTACATCGCTAACATAAGCCGAGCGGCCCGATAAATCAACGGCACAAAGTACAAGGGCCTCATCCATCGGCAACACAAAATGGCCGTACCGGCAAATGCCTTCTTTTGTACCAAGTGCCTCGCGCAGCGCTTGCCCCAACACCAAAGCAACATCTTCCACCGTGTGGTGGCTGTCCACATCCAAATCGCCACGGCAACGCAATGTAAGCTCAAACAAGCCGTGTTTTGTAAATGCCTCTAGCATATGGTCGAAAAAACCAATGCCTGTACGACAATCACAAGTTCCATCACCGTCTAGCGCAAGCGTGAGCGAAATATCTGTCTCACGTGTTTTCCTTTCAACAGTAGCAGTGCGTGTATTCATCCGTCCGCTCCTCCTTTGTAGTACAAGCCATCAGCGCCCATAGCGCCTATCTGATGCAAAAGACAATGTTAGATACTGGTTCCAGCGGCCATATTGGGATGCTGGAATGAATATAGTGCATCAATTATAAACGCACATGATAGAAGCACTAAAACGATTCTACGATATTTTTTAGGAAATTTTTCATAAAATTCGGAAAACATTGGCGCAAGCAAATACACACCAAACATGCACCCCACACCAAAAACCAGCAGCCCCTCTAAACAAATACGCCCTTGCAAATTCAGGAAGAACCCTGTATAGTCCCACCATTTGGTGTGCAAAAATGTTTCTAAAAACCACGCAGTTGTGTACTCTAATGTGCCACATACAAGAATTGACATGAAAAACAATCTTACAGGCTTATCTACAAACCGCTGTAGTAGCACAACAACACCCGCACCACCAAAACCATAGATGGGAAGCCATGGCCCATGCAAAGTGCCACGGTTGATGAACGTGCCTGTCTCTACTAAGTAGTACAAAACCTCCCATGCATAACCGATGAACGCAAATGCCAAAAACAGAAACACAAGGTCCTCAATTCGGTAGCGGCGATGATAATCACTATGGATCCAATTGCGAGAAAGCAAAGAGGGAATATGAAAATCGGCCGTTGGATATTCGCTTTCCATTTTTGTTTCCGGTGTTAACAGACGATCGTTAAACACGCGAGACAACGTGGGATCTTGCTGAAGTATATTTTCCCTAAGCCGCATATAAAGCCCTGCATTGGCAGCACTGTAGTATGGGTCTACAAAAAGCACATCTGCAACCATTAGTGTGACATAGGACAACAGATACCAACCGCTGAAGCTTAAATCGAATAAAAAGCAATGCCACTTGTGTCCATGCATCATTCTTCTTGATAAACTCAGTGCTTCTTGCGCTGAGACATCCGGGTTTTCGGCCACAATGAACGGCACCATACGATAAGAATATAGCTTGATAAAGCCACCTGCAATTGTAAAAAACCACAGCACTGTATAAAGCGCGCGCAAAAACATCACCCCGGCCACATGGCGTGTGCGGCCAATTTCGTAAATGTATAAAAGACGATGAACAGATGTTTTTGTGTAGTTTTGATTTTCTAAAAAGAAGCGATATTTGCCCACAAGTAAAATGTTTTTACCAAACGCATAGTATAAAAACATAACAATAGCACCTATTGTTAAAATAACACCGGGTAAAATATCATCCTGAAATAGGAACTGGTTCATTGCATTCAGCAGCCCAAAAACGAATGAACCCGACGCTGTTACGTTATTAAATATGTTTGCTAAAGCACCAGCGTCCCCAAAGCTTGGGTTCAACACACCTTCTAAGAGACTTTGGTCGTTTACAAAGAGGCTGTTCACCAGTTCGTTTACAATTTGTGTGTGTGTCATGTTGCGATAGTTGAGCGAGCCAAGCTCGGTTACTGCATCAGAAAAACGCGGGAGGCTAAATCCCCCCACGGTGAATAGGATCAAAAGTGACACACTGATGGATTTTACATAGTTCGACTTTAGCTGCGCTTTGGCCAGCTTTGTTAAATCATTTCTCTTCCACATACGTGCATTATAGCACACAGCACTACCTCCTGCAAGTGTGAATTTTTGTTCTACAAAGGGATATAGAAACTTATTTTGTACATTAAACACGCGCAAAAGCTTGTGCAAAAAGCCTGCTTGTAGCACAAAAGAATCTATGCCCGTATGCAGACACTTTTAAAAGCCATCGCTAAAAAAAGACAAACATTTTTTAGCCAGCCATGGCAACATAACTTCTTTTTATCGTTCTTTTTTCCTCTTTAACAATTTCATAAAATCAACAATATCATCTAATTCGTCGTCATCAAACTGGGCTATATCCATGCCCTGTGCATTCACTTTTTTTAGAAAAGTGGCCAATTGGTGGCTAGCGTTTGCCGGCGGCGCACCCGGTTCACCCAGAAGTTCATCCAGCGTGACATCGAAATATTGCGCAATTTTTCGCATTGTTTCCATTCGAAAAGACTGACTGCGCCCACTGCGCAATTCTGACAAACTGCTGCGGCTGAGCCCAAGTTCAGCCGCCATTTTCGCGCCACTGACCCCTTTTTTTCGGCAAAGTTCATCAATTTTTTCATATAATTCTGACATATGTCCCTCCGGAATCTATTTTTATGTACAAAAAGACGCTTGACAAGTTCAGAATTTTGTACTAGTATTTGTTATGAACAAATTTCTGAACATTCTTGAACAAATTTGTTGGTTCTAACGTCCATGATAGTACAGCATATTGAACATGTCAAGGGAGGCGATGTATGCAAAATGCTCTATATTGCCCTACTTGTGGGCAACATCTTGGTTGGAGGGACGAAATTTTTTTGTTTGAAAAAAGCGAATGTGTGGCCGGATGCAGCCATTGTTTGAAAAATGTGGATCCAGCTGAATGGGCCGAATATTGGCAACATCCGCTGGAATGGGAATGACCTGTGAGGGAGGATGCAAATGAGTAGCACAAATAAATTTACACGGCTTGTATGGGTGCGGCGCGATATTTTGCCATATTTTATACGTAATTACACTGAAAAAGGGCTGGGTTTCTGTGTTGACGTTTTGAAAACACATGGCCAGTGGTGCCATGTATGCTGCCACTGCCCCACGGGAGAAAGGACACTAGAATGAATTATTTTAATCAGGTACGCGCTTTTTATGATCGCTTACCAAGCCTTTCGTTAAGCCCTGGCCAAATTGCCTTATGGCACGCTTTGATGCATATGTGCAACCGGCTTGGTTGGCCACAAAAATTTTACGCAGACACGAAAAGTATTGTGGCGCTGTCGGCATTGAGCGAAAGCGGTGTTCATAAGGGCATCGGGGCGCTTGTATCGTGTGGTCTATTGGAAAAAGAACGCAGACCGGGGCGTACATCACAATATCGTCTAACAAATTTATACTTTACGAAAAACACGGACAGTCAATTTTCTGAACAATCAAATGCACAAAAATCTGAATGTACATCCCCCTGCCAAGCCAATACCCAAAGCACTGCCCAAGGTGCCGTATCTACAACGAAAGGCCTTATAAAGAAAGAAGAGACAATACAAGACAAGAAAGAAAAGACCCCTTTTCCCAAAGTAAATGCCAAAGATGAACAAGAACAGCCAGACTGTATTCCAAGCGAAGTATGCGAGAGAGTGCTGGGCGAACTTTCAAAAAGCACAAAAATAAAATACACCCTTAGCGAGCCGATTCGAGCTTTATTAAACAAACGGTGGCAAGAGGGGTATCGGCAAGAAGATTTGATGTTGGTTGTGCAAAAAAAATGCCAAGACTGGATGCCCTCTGACAAAATGAGGCCGTATTTACGCCCACAAACGCTCTTTGGTGAAAAATTTGAGCAATATGTTAAAGCTGCACAAAGCGATGAAACGCCTGAAGGAGATGTCCATGGAGAATTTTTGGCAGGGATGCAACGATTTTGATACATTGGCAAAAGCACAGGCACAATATTTGAATGAACAAGGTAAGGACAATGCGCGTTGTTCTGTTTGTTTAGATAAGGGAAATATATTTTTCGTGCAAGATGGTGAGTTAATGGCGCGCCATTGTGATTGCCGAAAAATACGAAAAGCGGAGGCGCAACTGAATGCATCCGGCCTAACACCGCGCCTTCAAAAGCACAGTTTCAACACATTTCTTACAAAAGAACCATGGCAAGAAGGCCTGTTGCAACAAGCAAAACAATTCGCAGCACAATGCCTTACACATCGCAACGATGAACAAGGCTGGCTATATTTAGGCGGCCAAGTCGGATGCGGCAAAACACACCTATGTGCGTCTATTTTATTCGAACTGTTAAGCAATGGCATTGCTGCACGCTACGTGGTTTGGCCCAATGAAGCCGAACAGCTAAAGGCAAATTGCGACGGCTTCCAGGCGCGTTTAACGAAGTTGGCTGAAGTTCCCGTTTTGTATTTAGACGATTTTTTGAAATGCCCCAATGGACGCACGCGAGGCGATGCCTTGCCTTCAGCGGCAGAATTACAAGCCGCGATACGGCTCATCAATTCTCGATATATCAATGAAAAATCAATAACCATTTTTTCAAGCGAGTGGTATCTTCATGAGTTAACGACATTTGATTCCGGCATGGCTGGACGAATTTATGAGCGTTGTGGGAGCTTTCGTCTGGAAGTTGTGCGCGACACGAAGAAAAATCAGCGGTTTTTATGAGAAGAGAGGCACTGTATGTATGCGAAAACACTACAAGATTTCAAGCAAAATAGCTGGCGTTTGCGCGCTATTGAAAAAGAATATGAACTCTTAGCACGTTTGCATCGCACCGCTCCACCGCAGATGGATCTATCCTTTTTAGAAAAAGAAATATGCCAATTAACATCAAAAAAACAAAATTGTATCAAAAACGCACTTTATGCAATGCAAAAACTGCACGATGAATCGGACCTAAAACTGCAGAAACTGTTATACGCACGCTTTATAGACGGCCTTACCTGGGAACAGTGTGCCGAAAAACTTGACATGAGCCTTACCTGGGTACACTGGAAGTGGGAACAATGGAAAAAGATGTCAACCCCAAATATAACGCAGGATAGTATTGAATTTGAGGTTGATTGATGTGAACATTTGTTAAAATTGCTTCGGTGTAAAGGAGGGCTGTATATGTCAAGGAAAAACGAATTGGAAGAGCGTATCCTCGAAGAAATGAAACGCATTGCATTTCCCGAGGAATATGACTGGGAATGCCCGCCAAAAGTAAGTGAACAAGTGCGCGCGCTTGAATTTTTATGCCGCTACACGCAAATGGATCAGACACAGAAAGCGCCTCAACGCCTATATGTGTATCTTCTTGAAAAAAAACGAAAGGATGATAAATAGTATGGGTGAAATGTTTATCAACGAGGTATACGCACCCTTTGTGCAGGCCGAGCAGGCTGTGCAAATATTTTTCGGCGGGTCCTCCAGCGGAAAATCTACCTTTCTTTCCCAGCGCTGCGTGCTAGATCTTTTGTATGGAAAGCGAAACTATCTTGTTGTGCGTAATGTTGCGCGAACATTACGCAACAGCGTATGTAATCAGATTTGGAAAGTGATAGAAGACGCCGAATTGACGAATTTTTTCAGTTTTCACTCATCCGATTTCGTACTAACTTGCTTGCCCACCGGATGCCAAGTGCTCTTTGCCGGCCTGGATGATGTTGAAAAATTAAAGAGCATTGTACCAAAATCCGGTGTATTGACAGATATCTGGATGGAGGAAGCAACCGAAATAAGCTACCGCGCTTATAAACTTTTAACAAAACGACTGCGCGGTATTTCTGCAATGCAAGTGCGTGATTTATACGAAAATAAGCATAAAAACGTTACTCGCAAGACATCGAGGCAAAAAAAATCACAGGATAAGGAGAGTGTTAAAACCGCATCGCGTCCGTACTGTGTAGAAAACAGCATGAGTCAGACCGCAGTGCACGATTTGCAAAAACGGATGATTCTTAGCTTTAACCCTTTGGGAAAAGACCATTGGATTTGGAGAGAGTTTTTTGAAGGATTCGATGAGGCCAATGGGATTTTGCAGGAAAAGCAAAAATTGATCCTTAGAACAACCTATTTAGACAATTTATGCCTAGCTGAAACCGACCGCACGGCCTTAGAGCAAGAAAATGACCCTTGGTACTACGCAGTGTACACAAAGGGCCATTGGGCTAGCTTGGTGGGTGCTGTTTTCACAAACTGGCGCACAGAAGAATTTTCGGCCCAATGGCACCTTTCGACGAGGTGGGGCTTAGACTTCGGCTTTGCCAGTGACCCAAATGCATTGCTGGGTTGCTGGGTAGATATGGCACAAAAACGATTGTACATTTTTGCAGAATTTTTAAGAAATGGACTACATGATGATGAATTGGCCGATGAAGTTCAGCGTTTTGTAGGACGCGACGTGGTGGTATGTGACTCGGCCGATCCGAAGGCAATTAGCGACTTATGCCGCCGTGGAATTTGTGCAACACCGGCTGTTAAAGGGCCGGATAGCATTCGGTTTGGATTGCGTTTTCTGCAAGGTTTTGAAATCATTGTAAGCCCAAACTGCCCACAAACGGCTCGTGAAATGACAACATATCGCTGGCAAGAGGATAAACACGGAAATTTGTTGCCACGTCCCACAGAAAATGACAACCATCTGATGGATGCCCTACGCTATGCCGTGGAGGATTTATGCCACGGTGCGCGTGCCACAGCCGCCATGCGAATATAAAGCAATAATGACATATATTGTATTGAAATTGAGGTTTATACTTGCTATTATACGTAAAATTTGAATTGGAGGTGCTGACATGGCAGAACCAATTGTGCGAAGTGCACAGCAGCTGTATCCCGATTACAACGAGGAATTGACACAATTGTACGAGGAAGGCATCACGGCAGATTGGGTACACAATGTTATTAGAAAACATCAGCCACGTGCCGAATTTGACCGCTCTTTATATCATCGATACCGCGGCAACGGTGCACCCATTTACACGCGCTCGCCACGATTTCATGCAGAGGCAAATCCCATTAACAATCGACTCTCCAATGATTTTTTTGGTGAAATTGTAGATGTGAAAACCGGATATTTTTCAGGCAGGGCATTTTCTTACAGCTATGCGCCAGGCCAAGACGAGCACCAGCCTGCTTTGGTAGAAAAAGCATTGGGCGATTTTGTGGTTCGAAGCAATATGTTTGACATTGATATGCAGTGCACAAAAATGGCTGCATGCTGCGGTTATGCCGCTCGTATGTTTTATTTTGACAACGATGGGATGGAGCGCTGCCTTTCGATTCTTCCGTTTGAGGTTGCTGTGGTGTCTGCTTTGGACGTGAGCGAGCCGGCCGCCGCTGTGCGTTATTTTCGCAAAAAAGTGGGCAATAAAGAAGGATATTATGCAGAGGTGTTTGATACAACGTACCGATGGCGATTTTTTGGAGAAAAGCTTGACAAACTATCCTTGCTCGAAGCACCTCAGCCACATTTGTTCGACATATGCCCGCTACAAATCATTGCAAACAATAGCGAGCTCGTGTCGGATGCGGAAAAACAATTGCCTCTCATTGACGCGTATGATAGAGCCCTTTCGGATGCGAATAACGAGTGTGAGAGTTTCGCCTCGGCATATATGGTGTTTGAAAATGTAGACATTTCTGACGAGCAGTTGCAGTTGGCTCAGCACAGTGGCGCCATTCGCTTTTTCAACGGACCATCGTCCTCTGGCAAAATATATTTTGTTACCAAAAATGTGAATGATGAATTTTTAGAGCATCATCTCAACCGTTTGCAGGAAAATATTTATCGGTTTTCGAAAACACCCAACTTACAAGAAGAACATTTTTCTGGCAACAGCTCCGGGGTGGCTTTAAAATTCAAGCTGAGTGGACTTGAAACAAAATGTGGCATGTGGCAAGCGAAAATGAGCGCAGCATCAACGTATATGTTCCGTCTGTTGTGTGGTGTGTGGCAGAAAAGAGGCATCTGCGCAGATCCCTTACAGTGTACGGTGGAATTCCACAGAAATTTCCCGTTAGATTTAATGCAAGACGCACAAGCAGTGAAAACGCTGGTGGATGCCGGTGTTCCGCGGCGCTCGGCCTTTGCACAATTGCCTTTTGCCGACGACCTCAACTATCTATTACACGACGAAAATGAAGATATTTTAACAAAGGAGGAGTGAAAAAATGGAGTATACATTGGAATTTGTGCAAACACTGGCTTTACCAAACCAAGAAAGCTTTGACGAAGAGGAACAACTGGAAATTTTAGCCGGTTGCCATTGGGCTGAGCAAAACACAAAATTTCGATTTGATGAGCACCCCACAGTGCCGGCAACGGTGAAAATATTTTTGCTTCGCTTTAGAGATGTGCTGCATTCCGGGCTTGCTTGCGGCGTTTTGAGCGAACGCATGGCCGGCCTAAGCCAGGCAGGGCTAAGCCAAGCATTTGCCGTATCCCATGGTTTGGATGGCCTCATTCGTCAGTTGGCGTGTGAGCTGCTTCGGCCCTGGTACGAACCGGTTGATGTGATTGTGTCGCAAACACGATATATGTGATGAAAACGGACGAACCGAGGTGATTTTATTGAATGTAAGAATGAATATCAAAACAGTACACTGGGATAAATCTCAATGGATGCGTGACAAAAGTTTTGATAAAAAACGTGTCCTCGCCGGGCCTAGTGGCAAGCATGCTTTCTTGGCACGTATCCATGAATTTGGATGCCGTGTGCCTGTCACTGAAAAAATGAGGCGCTTTTTACATGGAAATGGTGTCCATTTGAAAAAAAATACGCGATTCTTGCTTATACCGGAGCGTTCATTTTTACGAAGCGGATACGATGCAACACGCGATAAATTGACTAGACATATGTCAAGAATGTGGTTGAGCAAACGACCAGCACACGATGAACTTTCTGCACTTGGCCAAATTTTGCAAGAAGGAATTCAAGAGTACATCCGCGCCGGCATTGCACCACCTAAGAAAGATTTCCCACTTTCGCGCGGAACAACCCCTCTTATCAGCAGCGGTGCATTGATAGATGGCATTCAATATGAGGTGCGATAAAGAGAGATTGGAGGGATAAAAATGTCGACATTGTATTCTTTTTCGAGGATTGTTCGAAAATACAGCCGTTACGCAAAAAATTTGGTTTTGATTTGCGGTGATACACAACACGTTTTTAAAGGCGCCATATTGCCAGTGAACATTACATACGAAGAGGCGGAAGGCGGATTGAGAGTTATCGAATCACGTGATCTTGTTAGTATGCAAAACCTGCGCGCCCTTTGTGGCAACGCCCCCCTCGCTTCTTTACATGTGCAGTTAAACAACCGCCATTACGATGTGGTTGAAGAACGCAATTTCGATGAATTATCAAATATTTTTTTGTATCGACTCCAAGCGTATGTGTGATGAAATAGGAGGGACCATGAGTTTAGACATTTCAAATTGGATGCAGGAAATGCAATCTTTTCTTGGCTGTCCTCTTGTGGATATGCAAAGAAGCGACTTGCCACCACCTCGCCCCTATGCGGCCTATTCCTTTCTTGCAGAGCAAGGCGTGCCGGCAGGCACAAATTGTGTTGATGATGAAGGCCCCTTTTGGCAGGACAGCCGAAAGATAAGCCTGCAATTTTTCGCAGATACGAATGATTCTGCGGCATCGCTTGCTTCCAAAGCGCAGCAGTGGCTATTGTTTGATGGGTACGATATTACGAAAAACGCCCACTTATGCGTTGGAAAAATTTCCAGTTTGCAGCTGCGCGCCCACCTTTTTGGCAATGCGCATGAATACCGTGCTATGTTTGAGGTAGACTTGTTGTTTCTACGTCAAATTGACAGCTTACAAGAAACAGAATGGATTGAAGATGTACAATTTCAGTAAATGAAAATTTGAAAGGATGAAAAGCATGAAAAATGACGTAAGTGTGAAAATTGAACAAACGAGCAGCATCATATTGTCAGAAGGGCATATTCCACTTTTGTTTTGCGGCATGGCAGATAGCAACATCCCCTACACGGTTTGCCACGGAATGAAGGATGTTTCGGCACTGGTTACAAGCGACAGCCGACTTTTACAATGGGCCAATATGTTATTTCTGCAGGATAATGCACCTGAAAAAATTGCAATTCGATGCTCCCTTACCAATGCTGTTACCAGCCTAGATCAAGATTTAAACGAATCTTGGAGACATCTTATTGTATGCAGCGAAAGTGCGGAAGAAAGTACCCTTGCTGAAATTGCGCAGGTTTTGCAAAGTCATGATGATAAAGTGCTATTCGCCTCTGTGCCGTCCATTGACGAAGCTGCCCTTGTTCCTGCCTCTGACCGCATCTTTCTCGTTCTTGACCCCGATATGCAAGGCGCGGCCGCCGCTGTTGTGGGCGCCACTGCCGACTTAAGCATGGGTAGTTTTAGCTATAAAAACATTCGTTTGAACGAAATTTATCCACAAAATTTATCCCTAGAAGAACAAAACCGAGCACACGAAGCCGGCTGTGTGGTTCTTTTAGAAAAAGCAGGCGATGTGGTGACAAGTGAAGGCCTTACAAACTCCGGCGAGTACTTAGATGTAATCGATGCACGCGACTACATCATCAATGAAATCGTTGTACGTACGCAGAAGTTGTTGAATCAAGCCAGCAAAATCCCTTACGACAACCGTGGAATTGCACAACTGGAGGCCGTTTGCCTCGGTGTACTTAGCGAGGCCTATGACAATGGTTTGATTGCCCAAAACGACGATTTACTGCCAGATTATACCGTTTACTATGCACCACGCAGCCAAACAAAAGCCGAGGATCGCGCACAACGACGTTATGTGGAGGGGAAATTCACCTTCGCCTTGGCCGGTGCTGTGCATTCTGTTGAAATAACCGGTACGCTGATTATTTAGCAGATTAATGCAGTCGAATTCACAATATAGAGAAAACAAAATTTGCAGTTTTAACATTATTTTCTAAAAAGGAGAGATTAATATGGCTCGTACTGTTTATGATGCACGTGAGTGCACAGTTTTGGTGGACGGTATTACCATCACCGGGCTTGGAGAGGACATGGTGAGCTTTTCAAAAGACAAAGAAAATTTAGAGCCACGTACAGGGGCCCAAGGTGATGTTTGCGTCAACCGTGTAAACGACAACTTGTTCACGCTTACACTTCGCGTGCAAGCAACCTGCCCGCAAAAAGGCTTTTTGCTTCAACTTGCCAACAGCGGTGCGATTGTACCCGTTTGGGTAACAAACAAGAGCATTGGCGAGCGTTTTGGCGGAAATGAAGCCGCTGTAAAGGCGATGCCGGAACTTGAAATGGGCGCCTTGGCCAGTGACAGAGAATTTGTATTTTCCGTGTTTGGCGGTGTTATGCAAAATATTTAAATCCATCGCCATATGGATAGATATGTGACTATTCATATGGCGAACGGATACAAAGCAAAAGGAGACGTTTCTATGTCTAATTTAAAACCATACACCGTGGAGCATGAAATTGCAGGCGAGCGATATGTGGCGCAATTTTGCGGCTTACGCGAGGCCATTCGTTGCATGGACGAATGCGCCTCGGGCGATGGTGTGAATATGGAAAAATTTATGGGTTACATTTTGCAACATATTATTGTGCGTCCCAGCGGTCTTTCTATGGATGACTTTGATGATATGGACACTTTGTCTGAAGTGGTTCGATTTGGACGTGAGGTGATGCAGGGCCGATTTCGCACAGAACAAAAAAACGCGAGCACATATGCGCCAAATGGTTCTTCGTGATTGGCCTGCATGGCGCCTTGTTTTAAGCGGTTTTTCCTACAGTGATGTATTTTCTATTATGACACCGTTTGAAATCGAGCTTGCAAACCATGCACTCGATGTACAACACAACACAGGTCAGCAGCATAGATAATGCAAATTTCGCCTGTGTATTCTTACATATTCGAACGATGTTAGGAGGTTTATTATGGCAATGTTACGCGAAGATGTTGTGGGACTACGCTTTGAAGTTGAAAATGACCCTGCACGGCTACTGGCAAACGAAATGAGCCGCGTATTCTCTGCATTGGCACCAATGCAACAACAGCTAACCCAAAGCGTGGGGGGATTGTTTCAAAACAGCGGGCTCGGCGCGATGGCACCCTTGCAAATCCCACGTATAGACTTAAGTGGATTCGAGTCGTCTTTATCGCAAGCAAATACGTTGATAGGTCAATTTCAGCAGGTTTCGGCCTTGGCCATGAGCACGCTTCAGCAAAAAATTTTTGAGGGAGTTTTCTCTGTACAAACCATGCATACTGTTGTAAGTACAACTTTTTGGAACATGGCACAAGCTATGTACACAAGCTTGCAAAGTGTGCAGCTCAACGCCATTGGCAGCCAGATAATGCAAGGTCTTCATGCGGGGATTTTGAGCCAGAAAAAAACCATTATATCATCTGTTTCTGCCATTGCACAAAGCATCAAAGACACCATTTCTTCCGCCATGCGCATCGCATCTCCCTCAAAAGAAATGGCAAAACTTGGGCGGTTCATCGCGCTTGGTTTACCGGAAGGGTTTCACGTAGCTATGCCTGAAATAGAGCGTGAATCTGCCCAATTACAGCAAGCCATACGCGCGCCGTTCGACAATGCACAACAAACGACACACAGCGCACCCACCTTGGCTCCCACTGTAAGCAGGAGCAGCGTTGTATCACAAAGCCAATATGCGCCGCAGTTTTCACTTCATCTTACGCATAACACCACCACAAACGATCGTGAACTGGCACAAAAAGTGCGTACTTGGGTTCGAAAAAGCTTTGAAGAAGTGCTATCTGCCCACGATGCAACCGTACAGTGGGAGGTGTAAGCGATGGCATTACTTTCCGGTGTATATTTGTTTGTAGAGAACGAAAGCGTGGAGTGCCCTGTAGAAATTAGCCGACACAGTGTTGAAACCGGTGTTCCTTTAAGTGACCATGTGCGCGCAGATGCCCTTAGCGTGCACCTGGAAGGGCTTATTGTGGGAAGTGGGTTTTTGAATTCCATCGAGACCCTGCGCGGATGGCAAAGCCAAGGCTGGGTGTTGGATTATGTTGGATGTTATCTGTTGCGCAGCGTGCAAATCGAGACCTTTTCATTTGAGTTCGATTCAAGCGTTAAAAATGGGTGTAGATTTTCAATGTCATTACGTCAATTACGTGTAGCACGTACCATTTATGATATTGGCCTTGGATATACCGGTAGCATGGAAGTGACATTTACAAACGGAAATGGTGTTACACAAATTTTGAATTTGTCTCAAAGAAAAGAACGATATCATGTAATCAGCGCCGGTGACACATTGTGGTACCTTGCCACACAATATCGCGTATTTGGTGTAAGCACCGCCAGCCTTATCGCCCAAAACACACATCGAGATGTATTTTTAACAGATGCACAGGGTGATTTTTCGAAGCTGCGTATCGGTGCAAAACTTTTACTGGGGGTGTGGTGATGCTGGACAAAATTGATGTACATGTAGATAAAATGCCATACCGCGTGGGTATCTATCTTGGCAGCACAATGTACGATTTGGAATTCCACAAAAATAGCACGTCAAATCGTATTTGTATTAGCCTCTACCAGGGTGATGTCTGCCTTTGTGCCGGCGAGCCCATGGTGTTAAATCGGCAGTTGTTTGAAAACTCATTCCTTGCTCGTGTGTATCCTCCCCTTCGTCTTGTCGTACAAAATAACAGCCACACAGAAACAGAAGCATCTAAAGACAATATTGGGAAAACCGTGTTTTTATGTGTTGACGATTCGTAAGTTACATCTCAAATGTTCACAGCAATAAACAATTACAATACATTATTTTTCTATGAAATACAGTGAATTTTCAAGTTTTCGGCCCAATATAAATCACTGTAGCGTAACCAATTTAAAAACAATAAACATGAAACAGATTGCTCTGAAAAGCGAAAATACCGGAGGAACACCATGTATAACGCAGGAGTTGTACTACAAAAAACTAAACCAATTTGGCACCCTGCAGCAGCGCAAGCACCGCAAGGGCTTTGGTGGCTATACACGAGTGTAACCGTGCTGAACGCCGAGGGAACCGTGCGCGTTGCCGATTGGGAGAGCACAGGATATGATTTCACGTTTGAATGTAATTTTCACGACAGTTTAGAGCCATGCGGTGGGCAAATTTGTGTGTATAACCTTAGCGATAGCACCATTCAAAAAATTCAGCCCGGCATGATAACCATGGTTCGCGGCGGGTATGGCATGCATACACAAAGCGACCAAGGTGCCTATATGACTGGCATTATCACAAATGTTTTAACATCATGGGACGGCAGTGATAAATGCACGGAGATTTCTGCCACAAATCTTAGCCACAATATTGGCACATCGCGTGTGCAGCAAACGTTTACCGCCCCCGTTGCCGCCAGTTTTATTTTGGGGCAGCTGTGCGCACAAAGTGGCCTGCCACTGGGCGAATTTTCGTTGAGGGGCGACCACATATTTACACAAACACTAACGTTAGAAGGCGAAATTGGTGATTTAATAGACGAAATGGCCACCCTGTGTGGCGTTTGGGCTTTTGTGGTACAAGGCGGGCTTTTTGTTAGAGATTTACGCCGCGACCCACGCCGAAATATCTTTGTTCTTAATGAAATAAGCGGCCTTATTGAAACACCTGAGGTTTGGTGTGAAACACGGCATTCTCGTTATTCACCACAAGATGAACCACCCGAAGTACTACAAGGATATCGTGTGCGAACACTGCTGAACCACCGCTTAACACCGGGCGCCGGCGTACACTTAGATGCACGCTATGCAAAGGGATATTTTACTGTAAAAGAGTGCCGCCATGTGTACAACGGCTGTGGCGGATATACTGAGGCTGTTCTGCTTGCATAATAAAACATCTACTACACTTTTACAACACAAGGAGGATACACATGCGTGAATTGTGGCTTCGCTTTATTCGGCAAGAAATTGAACAAGCATTATTATGCCAACAATCGTCTTTTTTAGCACGTGTGTTGCGGTGCGAAACAACATTCGCCGACATACAACCGCTGTTTATTCGTAAAAAACAAAACGGTGAAACAGAGGTACCACAGCCCATTTTTGGCGTGCCCCTTTTGCAAGGGCTTGCCTTACAAAACGGTGATGTGGTGTTGTGCCAAGTGTGCGACCGTGAACTTGGTGCCGCAGTTTACGGCGAAATGTGCCTGCCTAGGCCTGGGGCACACCCGCCAACCGGCAGCATTATTGTGGGGGTGGTGCAAAAATGATAGACTTTTTAATCGGCGATGACGGCGACTTAGTACTACAAGATACAGCCTTTGCACAAGTGGATGGAGAAGCCCTTTTGCGCCAGAAAATGAGGCTGTTATTGTCTTCCACGCGCGGTGATTGGTTCTTAAATGTCAACGAAGGGCTTGACTTAGATGTTGTACTACAAAAAAACCCAAGTGAAGAGGCTGTGCGCGACGAAGTGGGCCGAGCATTGCTGCCGCTTGATTTAAGTGTTCAGTTTAGCCGCTTTTCCATGCACAAAAACGGCCGCACACTGATGGTGGATTTTGAACTTGCCAGCGCCGGACAATCGTTGGCATTGCAGCAAGTGCTTGGCTAACACTTCCATTGCGATGCAAAAACCAGCGACCAATGCATAAGCACTCGTATAGGAAGCGTGCTAAATAGCGGATGCACATTCATTTCACCCGTTTCCACAAAACATACAAGCAAAAGGAGGAAGCAGATGCTCGCGATGACAAATGCCGGATTTAAACGGCCTATTTACGCAGAA
This sequence comes from uncultured Oscillospiraceae bacterium, assembly GCA_964370195.1. Taxonomy (GTDB): domain Bacteria; phylum Bacillota; class Clostridia; order Oscillospirales; family Ruminococcaceae; genus JAAYCI01. The sequence continues at coordinate 12,413 of CAYJIH010000010.1, read as the reverse complement.
ATTTTACAAACACAACTGGCCCGTGCACAAGAATTGTTTGGGGTAGACACCGATGTATCAGAACAAAGCGCACTTGGAAAATTTATACGCCTAGGTGTATATGATTTAAGCGTTTTGTACGAAGACATGGAAGAAGTGTACCTTTCTCGGTTCCCACATATGGCCACGGGTGTTCATTTAGACCGCCTAACGCCGTTTGCCGGCTTGCGGCGCAATAATGCAGCTGCGGCCGTACACCGTGTGCAGTTCAGTGGGCAGGCGGGATCTGTTGTGTCTTTTGGCACACTCATAAGCACTCCGCTAGGTGTTTCTTTTCGAACGGAACAAGAGGCAACACTGGATGAAACTGGCCACGCCCTATGCAATGCATCGTGCACAGAACTGGGCACAGTGGGGAACGTAAGCAGTGATGCCATCTGTGTGCTAAGCCAGCCACAAGCGGGTGTGCTTCGTGTTTTGGGGCTCTCTCTTGAGCAAGCCGGACAAGATGTAGAGAGCGACGACAGCCTAAGACGCCGATTTGATGAAGCTGTTTTGGGCACGGCGTGCTCCACAGCAGATGCCGTGCGCGGGGCGGTGCTGCGCGTGCCGGGCGTGCGTGCATGTATTGTTACAGAAAACGATACATCGGCAGATTCCGCCACCCTTCCCGCGCATAGTTTTATGTGCCACGTGCTGGAAAGCGGCGCCAGTGATACTGAAATTGCACATGCCATCTACGAAAAAAAACCACTTGGTGTACGATGCCATGGCGAGGTAGAAACTGAAATTCTTGGTGCAGACGGCGAAATGCACACCTTGCGATTTTCTCGCGTTGCCAAAAAAGAATTGCACGCCCGTGCCACCTTGCACACCAATACATACTTCCCACAAAATGGCATAGATATGATAAAAAGCTTGCTAAGCGACTACGTGTGTGCCCGCATGCCGGGCGAGGATTTATCGCAAACAAGTTTATACACTGTTTTGTACGGCGTACCCGGTGTAACAGAAGCCGTTGCCTTGGCGCTTTCCGAAGACAACGGCGCCACTTACCACACGAGCAAATTGTTTGCAGGGCCATCTGAAGTGCTTTGGCTGAACGCCGAAAACGTGAGCGTGGAGGTGAGCCAGCATGACGCCTGAGGCCAATGACGCAAGCCGGCTGCCCGGCGGTTTTGCCCGAACAACCGGTAGCACTTGCGAGCGTCTTTTGCGAATTCCCGCAGAAGCACTGCGCACCGCATCGGCTGATTTACGGGCTTTGGAAGCAAGTTTAGACATTGAGCACGCCCACAGCCACAGCCTTGATTTATACGGTGAATCGTTTCATTTGCCGCGCAGCAACTTAGACGACACACAGTATCGATTTTTACTTAAGTGCCGCATCGAGCGTAATTTTTCCAAAAGCACGCACACCGGCATCATTCGAAGTATCGAGAATATTTTCTCACTTCAGCCAAATGAAGTGGCCTTGGCCGACAGCGAAACATCCGGCATGGTGCACGTAACACGTCTTCCATTTTCGGCGCTGCAACGTGCAGGGTTTACCGGCGAGCAAACAGAGGAAATTTTAAAAGAGCTATTTAGCACCGGCGTGGGCCTTGAAATGAACAACTTCGAAGGCACGTTTTGCTTTGCCGAAACCGACGATGTTTACAACGAGGAACAAGGGTTTTCTGATTCAGAATTGCCGGAAAATCAAACGATGGGTGGTTATTTTGGGTATCTTGTAGGCATAGACAACAGCCTGCCGCTGCCCTTATAAAAAGGAGGAAATTATGACACCATTTAAAGGACGAAACCGCGTTACAAGTTTGTACGGATGGCGCACACTTTTTGGCACGCGCCAGTGGCATGCAGGGCAAGATATTGTGGGCGACGACAACCGCAATGTACGCGCCATTTGGGATGCCACGCGTTGCGAAGTGGCTCTTGGCTACAACGGCGGAAGAGGAAACTACGTAACACTGTATTATTCAAGCACTTTGCGTGTTCTTTGCCAGCATTTAGACGACGTGTTTGTAAAACAAGGCCAAGCCGTGAAGCAAGGGCAAAACATTGGCACCATGGGCAATACGGGCGACAGCACCGGCGCGCATTTGCACATTGAAGTGCAACGTTTTACAAACAATAAATGGAGTGCTGTTCCGCCTGCCATGTATACAGAAGTGCCAAACAGCATCGGCACGCATGCCGGAAACGACCGTTTTGACGCTGAAAACCCAACATCTACCGCGTGCGAAACCGTAAAAATCGGCCCTGCGAGCAAAGGCGACAAAGCCTTTTTTGAACAGCTGGCCGCTTCGCTGCAACTGCCATGCACTGTACAAACAGTGTCGCAAACGCTTTGGACACTTACCATCGGGCCCGCTTCCGGTGGCGATGTACACACCTTACGCACACACGCACAAAAGCTCGCGCTTCCTTTCGAAACAACGTAACCACAGCAAAAATGCGCATCGCCTTCCCAAAGCGCCAACAGTTCACCTAGAACACCCATTTTCAGACATCAAAATACAGGCTGATGCCCCTGCCTTGTTTTGGGTGATGTCAGCCTGTATCTTTTCCTTTATCAAACCATTTTCGTATAAAGAACCATAAAAAGGGGGTTCATCATGCAAGAATATGCATTTGCAGTAAAGGCCACACTCTCCGGTGTGGCAGCCATTTTTAGCGCTTCACAGGGGTACCTTGGATGGATGACACTGCTGTGGGCGCTGTGCATGGCGCTGGATTACGCCTCGGGCAGTTTTGTGGCACACAAAACAAAACAGTGGAACAGCTATGCCGCGCGCCAAGGCCTTGCCGGAAAAGGCGGCATGATTTTGTTCGTTTTTGGCGCTGCTGCGCTTGATATTTTACTGGGTATTTTGCTGGAACACGTGGCCGCCCTGCACCTGCCCTTCGCTTACACCATGCCCGTTTGCTCTTTGGTGCTTGGCTGGTATATCCTTACCGAAGTGGGCAGCATCTTTGAAAATGCCGAAAAACTAGGGGCACAGTTCCCCCCATTTTTAAAGGAGTTTTTGGCTGCCTTGCGCAAACACTTGTTTACAAAACAGAAGCCGGATGACGACGAATCCACTGCGTCCTAGCCATTGGTTGCCTCATTCGTCTAGCAAATCAACGCCGGTATTATCCTCGGCCGCCACTGTTTTTAAGCGGCGGTTGATGGCGCGCGTGCGCACACCAACGAGCTTATCAAGCTCTTCCGATGCCTGCCGCATGCGTGACTGTGTTTTTTCCAGCGCCTCACCAAACCGTGCAAATTCCTGCTTCACACCTTCTAAAACGGCCCATACTTCGCTAGAATGCTTTTGAATGGCCAACGTTTTAAAGCCCATTTGAAGCGAATTTAAAAGCGCCGCCATCGTGGTGGGCCCCGCAATGTTGATTTTCAACTTTTGCAACTCTTCCACCATGCCCCGGCGCACTACCTCGGCATACAGCCCTTCCACCGGCAAAAACAAAATCGCAAACTCTGTGGTGTAGGGCACGTCAATGTATTTTGTGTGGATGTCTTTCGCAAAGCCTTTAATGCGTGTTATCAGCACTTTTGCCGCTTCCTCTACAAGGGTGGCATCGGCTGTATCGTACGCGTCCAGCAAGTTTTGATACGCATCCAGCGGAAATTTCGCGTCGATGGGCAAATAAACGCACTCGCCGTGCTCGCCGGGCAACTTCACGGCAAATTCCACACGCTCGGCCGAATCTTTTTTCGTTGCAACATTCATTTCGTACTGTTCGGGGCTTAAAATTTGCTCTAAGATGGCCCCCAGCTGCACCTCGCCCAAAATGCCTCTTGTTTTAACGTTCGAAAGCACTTTTTTTAGCTCGTCCACACCGCCGGACAGTTTTTGCATCTCGCCAAGAGACTGGTACACCTGCTCTAAACGCTCGCTTACCAGTTTAAAACTGCGGCTGAGGCTGTCTTCTAAGGTTTTTTGCAGTTTTTCGTCTACGGTCATGCGCATTTGTTCCAGTTTTTTTTCGTTGCTTTGTTGCATGGCCAAAACGCGCGTTTCAAAGCTTACCTGAAAACGGTCGAAGCGTTTGTCTAAACTGTTCGACATGGCAGCCACTGTTTCGCGCAGTGTGGCAATGTTGTGCTGTGTGCCGGCGCTAAATTCGCGAAACCGCTGGGCTTCCATTTCCGCCAACTGGCGCTGAAAGGTGGCCTGTGCGGTGTTTTGATTTTCTGTAATTTTATGCAAAAAATCGCGCGTTTGCTTGTTCTCTTTCTCCACAAGCGCCTGCATCTCTCTTTTCAGTTCTGCCATTTGCGCACGGTCGTTTTTTTGAAACAGCTTCACCAGCACCACCACATTCACGGCCACGCTTACCGCTAGCAACCCCAACATTACGTATTCCATTGTCTCCCCCTGTTTCTTCCTTTTTTTACAAAAAAGCGCCGTGGTTTGCCTTCCGCTTGGCTCAAAAGCCTTTTGGTGGCGCACCACGGCGCATCTATTTATTAGAAAATGTTTTTATGCTTCTGCCGGTGCCGGATGGTTCCCCAAACAAACAGCAGGCAAGCTTGTTTCGTTGTAATATCCAACGCCACGGCTGGCGCATGCGTCACCTGCCAAAAGGCCGGTATCTACACAGTAGGCACGCTCTACCACACCGGAAGGAATCTCTGGGAATGTGGCCTCCGGCATTTCGGCCTGCACGTTGTCCATCACCTCGCGCCACACGTTCGGCGGTGGGTTTGTAGAGGCCGACGGCGACCAGTTGATTACCTCGTTTTCGTCGTAGCCCCACCACACAGCCGAAACGTAGTTTGGTGTAAGGCCCACGAACCAACGGTCTTTGTCATCGCTTGTGGTACCCGTTTTTCCCACAGCATCGCTTGTTTGCAAAGTCATACCATATGCCGTGCCCCCTGCAGAGTTTAAAACACCGCTTAAAAGACGATTCATAATATAACCGCTTTCCGGTGAAATGGCTTGCATCGAAGCAATCTCCGGCTCTAGCACCACATTGCCACTTGCATCCGTTACACGCTCGTAGCAATGCAAGGTGTTGTGCACACCATACGTGTCTTCCCCGCCAAACATTGTGTACGCTGCGGCCAATTCGGCAGGAATCATCCCCTCGGTCATACCGCCCAAAACCAGCGGAGACAAGCCATAATCGTTCACATCGCCTTCGCCCACCAAGGTAGATACTTCCAGCGTGTTCTCTAAAAAGTCATACAACACCGGCACGCCAATCCACTCGCCAATGTGCGCGGGGATGGTGTTCAAGCTCTGTGCCAGTGCGCTGTACACGGGCACTGTGGTGTTCGACGGCGCCGAAGGCCCATAGTTTACAGGCCAGTTTTGCGAAGGAATTACATACGTGTCGGGCACGCGCGTGGCATAGCTTACCACGCCCAAATCAATGCCCAAGGCATATGCCGCAATCGGTTTCATGGTAGAGCCCACCTGCCGCACCGACTGTGTGGCACGGTTTAAGCCAAGGCTTTCCTCTTTTTCGCCAATGCCACCCACAACGCCTGCCAAAGAGCCATCGTAGCGCACCACGGCCATGGCGCTTTGCGGATAAATGGTGTTGCCTGCGTCATCGGTGACGCTCACCGCCTCGGGGAACGGGCTGCCTTCTTCGCCCACTTCCAGCGAATACAAGCGTTCCATTTCTTCTTGCAAACGCAAATCCACGGTGGATTCAATATGCAAGCCCTCGGTGTAATAATAGTCCACGGCAGCCTCGCGCGAAGCGCAGATGCCTTGCTCCACCAAATCATTTACCACTTGCTCAAACACAGCATCGGTAAAATAGGTTGTTACTTGTTGCTCGGCCGAAAGCGCCTCTTCCAGCTGACCTTGGTTGAGCCCCAGCGGCTGTGCCACGGCTTCATCAAACTCGGCCTGTGTAATGCTGCCCGTTTCAAGCATGAAGTAAAGCACGTCGTTTCGGCGCTCCAGCGCATTGTCTGGGTTTTGAATGGGGCTGTAGTACGTGGGTGCACGCGTGATGCCGGCAATCAAAGCACATTCGGCCAGCGTCAGTTCGCTCACGTCTTTGTCAAAATATTCTTTGGCGCCTGCCTGCACACCCACAATCGTGCCCGAAAGCGGCAAGGTGTTGAGGTAGGCCTCCATAATCATATCTTTGGAGTAGCGTGTGTTTAGACCCCACGCACGGAAAATTTCGCGAATTTTGCGCTGATAGCCGGCCTCGCCCTCCACCGCGCGGTCATCCGTAATGTTTTTCACCAGCTGTTGGTCGATGGTAGAGCCACCAAATGTCGACTGGAACTGGAACACCTCATTGAGCATGGCGTACACGGTGCGCTCGAACGAAACACCCGCATGCTCGTAAAACTCCCTGTCTTCGGTGGCCACAACGGCATCCACCACATAATCGGGAATTCTATCCAGCGCCACCCACTCACTGTTCGATTCCCTTGTGAGCTGCTGATACTCTATCCATTCGTCTGTATCGGGGTCCTTTGCCAAAATATAGCCCGTTTGAGGCAGTTGCAAGAGCTCCAAATCCAGCGTCACATCGTCATCGGCTGTTGTTTCCATCACATACGCTGTAACTTGCACACCAATGATGGCCACCACCATCAGGCCCACACACATCAGCACCAGAAGGCTTTTGAAGATATTTGCAATCACCACTTTTGCCGTTTTGGCGGCATTCGGTTTTCGCTTCGGTTTTCTGCCACGCGGTGGCCGAGGTGGCTGGGGCTGGTTCATCACACGTGTGGCGTTTTGGCTTGTGCCTGCGTTTGCATTTGCCGGCGGGCGCTCTTCTTGTATGGCCATCATTGGGCGTGTGTCCCCATATTGGGCACCTTGCGCCCCTGCCGGCACCGGAACTGCCCGGCGCATGGGGCGGCCATTTGAAACAGGGCCGTGCTTGCTATTATTTGCATCAAATTTCAAAATGTTGTATCCTCTCCATGAGCCTAACAAGGCCGCAGTAAAAAAAGTGTAACACCACATTGCGGTTATACACACTTGGCGTTTCGCTTCCCATAAAGCAAATTTAAAAGGGCAGCTATCCACCTTCTTCTAATAGCCTACCTTGAAACCAAACATTTTTCAAGTCTTTTTCCATGCTTTTCACCGTATTGTCATAATTGCCCATTATATAGTGTATAGTATGCAGCGCCCTCTTGCCTGTTTTTGGCAGATGGTGTATGATAAATGTCAACAAACACCGCACCTTATGCGTATACCAAACGAAACACGGCAAAACGCCCCGCATGGCAAACGTGCGGTTTGCCGCGTTTCGAAGTAGCAAAAAACATCCGGGCAGCAAATAGTGCAAAGCGCCAACACACAGCGACGCAAAAATGCGTATTTACGCTATACTTTTGCATCGTCCGCCGCTGTAACGCCGCGCAATGGGCACTTTTTTGGCAGCCCAACACGGGGGGATCCCCTTGTTATTCCAGCCTATTTTCACACAAAAATATGCGTTTGTTTTTCACTGTTTTTTGGTATTCGGGCGGCCCTTTAAGCCGGTTTTTTAAGTAATTTTGGTTTTCGGTGTTTTCCAAAAAAAGGAGGCCCTATCTTGTCCCGAATTTTTTTATTTGCAGACAATGTCGACACAGACCAAATTCTCGCCAGCCAGTACCTCATTTTGCCCAGCATCGAGGAAATGAAAACCCACGCGTTTGAATCTCTTCGTGCCGATTTTGCAAACGACGTACAACCGGGCGATTTTATTGTAGCGGGCCGCAATTTCGGTTGTGGTTCCTCGCGCGAGCAAGCGCCAAGCGTATTAAAAGCACTCGGTGTTTCTGCTGTGATTGCACAAAGTTTTGCGCGCATTTTTTTCCGCAACGCCATCAACATTGGCTTGCCCGTTTTAGAATGCGAAACTGTGCCCGGCACGCTAAACGATGGCGACGAGGCCACGCTTACCTTAACAGACGGCCTGTTACAAAGTGGCACACAGCATTTTGAATGTACAAAATTGCCCGTACACATGCAAGAAATTTTAGAAAGCGGTGGCCTGCTCTCTTGGCTAAACGCACGGGAGGTGCAATAAAATGGGCATGACCATGGGCGAAAAAATTATTGCGCGTGCCGCCGGTGTGCCGCAGGTAAAACCGGGCGAAATCCACACCGTGCAGCTTGATAAACTTATGAGCAACGACGGCACCACCCACATCACGCTGGGTATGTACGAAAACAAACTGAAAAACCCACGCCTTGCCGATGCTTCAAAACTTGTGTTTGTTATAGACCACAACGCCCCGGCCGACAGCCCCAAAACGGCGGCGGCGCATCGCATCATGCGTGAATTTGCCAAAAAGAACGACATCACGTTTTACGAGGGCAAAGGCGTTTGCCATCAGCTCATGGTTGAAAACCACGTGCGCTGTGGCGAGGTTATCATCGGGGCCGACAGCCACACCTGCACGTATGGCGCGCTGGGCGCGTTTGGCACCGGCGTTGGCAGCACCGATTTTCTATTTGGCATGGTAACGGGCACCACGTGGCTTTTGGTGCCAAAAACCTTGCGGTTCGAGCTGCGTGGCACCTTGCCAAACGGTGTTAGCTCGCGCGATTTAATGCTGCGTATCATCGGCGATATTGGGGCCGACGGTGCCAATTATAAAATTATGGAATTCTGCGGCGACGGCCTTGCCGCCATGAGCATTGGCGAGCGGCTGGTGCTTTCGAACCTTGCCGTGGAAGCCGGCGCCAAAACGGCGCTGATGCCATGCGACGACAAGGTGCTTGACTATCTTGCAAAACGCGGGCGCGAACCTCTTGCGTGTTTTGAAAGCGATGAGGACGCTGAGTTTGAAGCCACCTATACGTACGATCTTTCCACGCTGGAGCCCGTTGTGGCACGCCCGGATAACATCGACGATATTGTGCCTGCACGCGAAGTGGTGGGCACACCGATTGACGAGGCCTTCCTTGGCAGTTGCAACAGCGGCCGCCTTGAGGAGCTTCGCCTTGCCGCCGCCTTGGTGAAAGGCAAAAAAATCCACCCAAGTGTGCGTTTTATTGTTGCACCTGCCTCAAACGAAGTGTATGCCGAAGCCCTTTCCGAAGGCATCATCACAACGTTAAACGAGGCCGGCGCCATGGTGGTAAACGCGAACTGTTCTGTATGTTGGGGCAGTTGCCAAGGCGTTTTGGGCCCAGACGAAGTTCTTGTGTCCACCGGCACGCGCAACTTTAAAGGACGCAGTGGACATCCGTCCTCTAAGGTGTACCTTGCCAGCGCCGCCACCGTCACCGCCTCGGCCCTGCAAGGCAAAATTTCGCTTGCCCCGTAACCGATTTTTAAGGCGAACCCCTTGGCGCCTTTCTTGCAGAAAATTTTCTGCCGGCTTGCAGTGGCCCCACATCGAAAAAGACCTCCGCACGAGGCGCCAAAGGCAACAAGAAACCCACGCAAGCGCTGTGGCTTTTTCACACTAAATACACGGACGTTCCGCCAAAAAACAAACACCCATATTGTATATTTGTTAAATAAAAATACAATATGTAAATCATTTTATATTTTCAACCTATTTTTTCGTATTTTTCGGCAAACGTCATTTTACCATTGGCAACGCCTATCTCGGCTTTTTTGTTTCACAACTGCCGAACCGTTCAAAGGCATTTTAAACCACCTCAAAGCACCCTTACAGCGTTTCCTTTCCGGCCTTTGGTGTTCCCCTTTCCGGCCTTTGACGTTTCCCTTTCCGGCCTTTGACGTTTCCCTTTCCGGCCTTTGACACTTTCTTCCTACCCTCGCCTTTTTAACCTTTGGGCTTTGCTTTGCAAAAAGCGAAAGGCCTACCGAAAGGCAACAAACAAAACAATTACAGCCAAGCGGTATATTGTCTTCATAAATATACAATTTGTAATTAAAACCCCTCTTTTCTTCCCACAAAAAAATACAAATATCGCCAAACAGGCACAGCCGCCTGTGCCTGTTTCCATTTGGCGGTGCCTTCCCCAACTTATTTTAAGATAAAATTTTACTCGATTTTTTATAAAAAATCGCGGGGTGTGGGGCCGAGCCCCACGACCTTGACCGGAAGCTACGGCCGAGGCCGAAAGCCGCGCCCCGCATGCAACAAGGAGAAACCATCGATGCAAAAGCAGTTCAGCGGCCGTGTATGGTTGCTATCAGACGACATTGACACAGACATCATCATCCCAACCGAATATTTAGCATTGCCCAGTGTAAAAGAAATGGCGCCGTATGCGTTTTCGCCTCTTCGCAGCGACCTTGCGTCTGCCATTCAGCCGGGCGATATTTTGGTGGCGGGGCGCAATTTTGGATGCGGTTCCTCGCGCGAGCAAGCGCCGGAAGTCATCAAAGCGCTGGGTGTTTCGGCCATCATCGCCAGCAGTTTTGCGCGCATTTTTTTCCGCAATGCCATCAACAACGGTTTGCCCGTGCTGGAATGCAACAACCTTGCCGCACACGTAAAAGAAGGCGACACACTGCATGTGGTGCCGGGCGAATATATACAGCACGATGGCACGCGTTATCCGCTCAACCCTATGGCAGAAAATGTACGCAGCATCTTAGAAAGTGGCGGGCTGGTGGCCGCCATGCGCAAACGAAACGGGGTGGATTAAATGGGCATGACGCTAATTGAAAAAATTATTGCACGCAACGCAGGCCTTCGCAACACCGCGCCGGGCGACATTGTTACGGTGCGGCCCAATCGCCTGATGATACACGATATTTTCATTCCATTTGTGGCAGAAAAATTTGAACAAATGGGCTTTACAAAACTTCACAACGCCGAAAGCGCCGTTTTAATTTACGATCACCTCGTTCCCGCGGCCGAATTCGACGACGTGCGGCACCATAAAGCCGGCGATGCTTTTGCAGAAAAATACGGTTTAACGCATGTTCATCGTGCCGACGGCATCTGTCATCAGCTGATGGTGGAGCAAGGGTATGTGAAACCGGGCGACATCGCGTTTGGCACAGACAGCCACACCACCACATACGGCGCTGTGGGCGCGTTTTCTACGGGCATCGGCTACACCGAAATGGCGGCCGTGCTGGGCACGGGTGAAATGTGGGTGCGCGTGCCCGCAACCATCCGCATCGAAGTGAACGGAAAATTTGCAAACCACGTGTACGCCAAAGACCTTATTTTGCGTCTCATCGGCGACCTCGGTGCCGACGGCAGCACGTATCAAGCGCTTGAATTTTGCGGTAACACGATTGATAATATGACACTTTCCGAGCGCATGACGCTTGCCAACATGGCCATTGAAGCCGGCGCCAAATGCGCTGTGTTCGCGCCAAACACCGCCTCTCTTACATATTGCGGCGATGTGTCGTTTGATTTAGAGGAACTGCGCCCTGATGCCGATGCACAGTATGCCAAAAAAATATGTTACACCGCGGAAGAATTAGAACCCGTGGCCGCGTGCCCGTCGCAGGTGGATGACATCCGCCCCATTCGCGAGCTTGTTGGCACGCCGGTGGACGAAGTTTTTCTTGGTAGTTGCACCAATGGGCGCCTAGAGGATTTGCGCATCGCTGCCGATTTACTAAAAGGGAAGAAAATTTCCAATTTCACACGTTTTATCGTAACACCGGCATCGCGCGATGTATACAACGCCGCCGCACGCGAAGGTATTTTACAAGTGCTTACCGAAGCCGGCGCGCTTGTTACCATGCCCGGTTGCGGCCTATGTTGCGGCCGCGGTGGCGGCATTGTGGCAGCCAACGAAGTGGTGCTTGCCACAAACAACCGTAACTTTTTAGGGCGTATGGGCGATAAATCTGCCAAAATTTACCTCGCTTCCCCCGCAGTGGCCGCAGCCACCGCACTGGCCGGTGCAATTGCTTTGCCTTCGCTTTGCACTTAGCCTGAAGGCCGCAGGGCGCCGCCCCGCACCCCGCAATTTTTTAGAAAAAATTGAGTAAAACTTTTGTATAAGGGCACGTTTCACATGGGCGATTGCAGGTGGGCCGTTTTCTTCGCGCAAAAAAACGCGCGAAGAATGTTTGAAAGGTTCCCTTCCAAACGGAACTGATAACGATGGGCTTTTTAAAATAAAAGAGCCGCGTGCAAAAAGTGGCAACATGGCAAAAAACGAACCCGAGAGAGCTCAGCTCTCTCGGGTTAAATTTTACGTTTGGTGTGTTTGGGCGCTCGTTTGTGCGGTGAGCGTTTCGTTTTTGTAAAAAGTAAAATGCAGTGGTTGATGAGCAAGGGCTTTGCTAAAACAAAGGCGAAATTATTGTTCTATCAAACAAAAAGGGCAAACAATGCGGTGTGCATGGATGTATCTTTTTAAAAAATCCACTTTGTCATCCACCCCAAAACGCAGCCCTTTTGCACGCGCCAAAAAGGCATTTCTTTTCTCTTCCCATCGCCTAAAACAACCCTTGCGCATACGCAAAAACAAGCGGAGGCCTCTCCGCCTGTTTCGTTACAACCCATCTTCCCACATGGTAGATTACACACACCCTGCTTTTCT
>CAYJIH010000009.1:0-45203 GCA_964370195.1 uncultured Oscillospiraceae bacterium | reverse complement strand
ATTTGTAATCAGCAGGTCAGGGGTTCGAGTCCGTTCACCAGCTCCAGTAGCAGCACGCTACAAACAAAAAAGCATCGAGCAAAGCTTGATGCTTTTTTTGTTTTCAAATGTTTCTTTAATAATTTCTTACAATGTCACCCTCATAATGTCATCGCAGGCCCTCTTTGGTTTGCGATTTTTTCTTTGCCCTACCAATCCATCTGATAAAAAACACTTACTTTGTTGCAAAAGATATGATACTATAAAACGTAAGTAAAGCACTTTATATACTGTGTTCCCAATAAAATGAACTGCCTCATGAACAGCATGGTCTTTTTATTTCAAACAAAACACAAGCTACACCAAGGAGGGATGTTACTGTGCCATATTGCCGAAATTGCGGAAGTGAACTAGTGAACGGTGTGTGCCCAAATGGCCACACCAGCACCGTGTCATCATCAGAAAATTTATTGCAACCGACACAAATTGTGCAATCACCGTTTGAACAAAATGCTGCACCGCCAACACAACCAATGCTGCAACAGCAACCCATTTTTTCAGCACCGGCTGCACCGGTGGCACAAGCGCCGCAAGATAAAAAGAAATCAAAAGCACCCATTATTATTATAATATGTCTTCTTGTGCTCTTTTTCATCGTGCTTGCCGTTGGGGCCGTGGGCGTGGGCTTATACTTTTTTATAAAGGAAGACAAACCACAAGTGCCACAAACACCATATGTGGCCGCTTCTATAGCGCCATCCAGCGAAGAAGTTGCACCGCCTACTGTATCAGAGCCTGCCCCTGATGCACCGGCAGAAGAACCGCCTGCAGCCGACGCAGAGACTCTTATTGCCATGTTGCAACAATCGGAATACGCCATGTGGAATGTAACCGCTTTACCGGCAGACCAAGAGATAAAAGAAACACTCATCCGCTCGAGCAATTGGTACACAACGTGTGGCGTGCTTACAATGACCCTGTGGGCAGAAGGCGTTCATGCCGAAAGCACAGTATCCCTTGATATGCACCCAGTATCACAGCAAAGCATTCAAAACACAGTGTCCTCTTTTTACGGTATAGAAAATTATTATGTGGAAAATGACGCCTTTGGAACAGAGGCCACTGGATATCGCATTCCGGCGCATGGCCCCATGCACTCAGCAGAACTGCTTTTAGACACACTTACAGCAGAAGGCAACACATTTTCAATACAAACACTCATTACCACTTTTGACAGTTATGGCGAGGATGCGCAAACCAATACCATCACATTGCTACACACATTCGAGGCAAACCCCGCAGGCTCTTACATGCCGTTTCGTGTTGTAACTGTGCAGGAAGTTGCCACCACATATCCTTTATATCCCGATAACATTGTGCCCCCAAGCGACCTTTACGATGCCACCATTGTGGTGGAAGTGAATGTGGATGAGCTGAACATTCGGCAAGGGCCCGGCACAGACTACGAATCTTTCGGCTTGTTAGAGGAAGGCTATGAGCTCTATGTGGTGGGGTATACAAACAATGGCGAATGGCTTTGTACCACAGCCGGCTGGGTAAGCGGTGAATATGTTACCGTAGTTGGTACATTATAAAAATATTTTTACAACACTTGAGTGAAAAGCTTATAGAACAATGCTTGACGTTTGTACTACTTTTACATTATAGTAATATAGTGTAGGTATTTTACACATTATGGGAGATTTTAAACCAAACATTTTGTTGAGGAGGAAGTATGAAAAAGGTTATTTCATTGGCCATCAGCTCGCTATTGGTGGTAGGGCTTGCTGCGTGTGGAGGCACGGCAAGCAGTGAGGCAGCACCATCCACTTCGGAAGCCCCGGCAGCTTCGCAAGCAACATCCGATGCACCGGCCGCAGCAGACAGTGTAATGGTGGGTGTGATTCAATTGGCACCGCATCCGGCGCTGGATTCTGCTTACGAAGGCTTTGTAGACGCTTTGGCCGAAAACGGCTATGTTGAAGGAGAAAATTTAACACTAGATCTACAAAATGCACAAGGGGAAATTTCGAACTGCCCCACCATCGCTTCTAAACTTGTAAACGATGGCAACGACTTAATTTTTGCCATCGCCACCCCTGCAGCACAAGCTGTAGCCAACGCAACCACCGATATTCCCGTGGTTGCCACCGCCGTTACCGATTTTGTGGAAGGGCAATTGGTAGAAAGCAACGAAGCGCCCGGCGGCAATGTTACCGGTGCGTCAGACTTAACACCGGTAGCAGAGCAAATGGCTCTTTTACAAGAGCTTGCACCAGATGCGCAAACAGTGGGTATTTTGTATAACTCCAGTGAGGCAAATTCACTGATTCAAGCAGAAATGGCCCAAGAAGCCGCTACAGCACTTGGCCTGGAAGCAGTGGAGTACACTGTGTCCAGCACAAATGAAATTCAATCTGTAGTTACTTCGATGATAGGCAATGTGGATGCCATCTATGCGCCCACAGATAACCTCATCGCAAACTCAGTAAGCACTGTGGCAAGCATTGCGCGCGACAATCAAATTCCGTTCATTGCAGGCGAAGAGGGCATGGTAGAAGGCGGTGCTTTGGCCACCGTATCAATCAACTACTACGATCTTGGCATGATGGCCGGCCAACAAGCGGTTGACATTTTAAACGGCACCTCTACACCGGCCGAAATGCCCATTGCATTCCAAAACCCGGAAGATGTGCGCGCTGTGGCAAACCAAGAAACAGCAGACCTTGTGGGCATCACCGTGCCGGAAGATTTAGAAACAATTTAAACCAGCCTTGCTAAAAACCAGGATTTGAAAAGGGGAATGTGAATGAACGTATTGCTGGCGATGCAGGATGCTTTGTCTCAAGGGCTTTTATGGGCCGTAATGGCACTGGGCACCTACATCAGCTACAAAGTGCTCGATATTGCCGACCTTTCGGTAGACGGCACATTTGCACTGGGCGGCGCGGTGTCGGCCACACTGATTGTGGCCGGAATGAACCCTTACTTCGCCTTAATTTTTTCGCTGTTTGCCGGCATGATTGCAGGCACGGCCACAGCATTGATGAACACAGTTTTACGCATTCCCAGCTTGCTGGCAGGCATTTTAACCATGCTTGGGCTATACTCTGTTAATATTCGCATCATGGACAAAAGCAACACGCCCCTTTTAGGGGAAACCACCATGATTAAAGCGCTAGAAAGCTTTTTGCCTTTGGACAACAGCTATCTCAACTTAATCATCGGTGTGATATTTTGTGCGGTGCTTATCGCCGTGATGTATTGGTTTTTTGGCACGGAGATTGGCGCTTCTTTGCGCGCCACGGGAAACAACGCCAACATGGCAAGGGCGCTTGGCATCAACACAAACAAGATGATTGTGCTGGGGCTACTTTTATCAAACGGGTTTGTCGCCCTTTCCGGGGGCCTTGTGGCACAAAGCCAAGGCTACGCTGATGTGGGCATGGGCACGGGCACCATTGTTATTGGTCTTGCCTCCATCATCATAGGCGAAGTGGTGTTCCGCTTCTTAAAGGCAAATTTTGCACTTAAGCTGGTGGCCGTGGTGCTGGGTTCCGTTTTATACCGCCTCATCATTGCAGTTGTGTTGCAACTTGGCCTGAACACAAACGATTTAAAACTGTTTTCGGCGGTTCTTGTGGCGGCAGCACTGTCTGTGCCGCTACTGCGCGAGCGCATCAAGGCACGTAAAATAAGCGGGGAGGGAACAGAATGCTAAAACTACAAAATGTAAGCATGACGTTTAACCCCGGTTCTGTAAACGAAAAACAGGCTTTGCGTGGCGTGGATTTGCAAATCAACCGTGGAGATTTCATCACGGTGATTGGTGGAAATGGCGCCGGAAAATCCACCATGCTCAACGTGGTTGCCGGTGTTTACTTCAATGAAAAAGGGCGCATTCATCTGGACGATACAGATGTTACAAGAATGCCAGAGCATCGCCGCGCCGCTTTTTTAGGCCGTGTGTTTCAAGACCCCATGCTAGGCACCGCTGCCGGCATGAGCATTGCTGAAAATTTAGCCATGGCCAACCGCCGCGGCAAAACCCGCAGTTTGCGCTGGGAGATTACACGCGAAGAAAAGGAAAGCTTTCGAAAAGAACTTGCACAGCTTGGCCTGGGGCTAGAAAACCGCCTTGGCGACAGAGTGGGCCTTTTAAGTGGCGGGCAGCGGCAAGCGCTTACCTTGCTAATGGCTACGCTGCAAACACCAAAGCTTCTTTTGCTTGATGAACATACGGCGGCTCTTGACCCCAAAACAGCACGCAAAGTGCTGGACTTAACCGAAACCCTTGTGGAGGCCGACCAATTAACCGCTTTGATGATTACCCACAACATGAAAGACGCCATTCGAATGGGAAACCGTTTGATTATGATGTATGACGGCCGCGTTGTATACGATGTGCAGGGTGAGGAAAAAAAGAAACTACAAACGCAAGACTTACTGGATAAGTTTGGACTGGTAAGTGGAGGCGAATTTGCAAACGATCGCATGATGCTCAATTAACACGCCTTCATTCCACAGCGAACAACAACCGTAAAAATCCCATCTGTTTTCTTAACAAAAACAGATGGGATTTTGTTTTTTAATAAAAGCCAAGCACAATCCACTGCCGCCCTTTTCGCGAAAAGCCGTCTGCCTCTAAAAGGCGAAAACGCCCTTGTTTTCGAACAGACACAAGGCAATTTTTTTCCAGCATTTTCGCCGCATTTGTGCACTCACTGTGGTTCACTTGCACATCTCCTGCGGCAATGCAGGCAGCCGCTTTTGTTCGCGGCCAGTTCAGCGCTGCAGCGATAATGGCATCAAGCCGCAAAGAGGCAACTGTTACACGGCTTTCTGTAAGTTCTTTTTCCACAACAGGAAGCTTCTGCAAAGGCACAAGCTGTGTTTTAATGCCAACGCGTGCGGCTTTGTTCAGTTCTTGCTCAAGGTAATCTGCCATCGATGCAAGGCAAATAAGATAGCTGCATTCCTCTTGCACAAGGATATCGCCCAGCACGTCCCTTTCAAGGCCCAACGCCAAGGCAGCACCTAAAATATCTCGATGCTGCAGTGTATCTTGTTTCCGATACTGCAAAGCCAGTGCTGACACAATTTCTTCTTGTTCATATTGGCCCCAATTGGGCTCTAAGAACACGGCAACAGTGCGCTCGGCGTTTTTACATCCACCTTCCCATTGTAAGCATACATCGGTTCTATGGGTGTATGCCTCTTGCACGGCTGCCGCCTCTGCTTCGGTAAGAAACTTGCTATGGCTAACGCCTGTTTTTTGCGCTCGCCGCACAAGATCTTCCATATGGCGAAGCAACAGCGTATTTTTTTCCACCGCTATTAGCGGTTTGCCATGGGGCAATAATCTTTTTCTAGCTCAATGGCCTTGTATGCCGGACGAATGATGCGTCCGCCAAGAATTCCTTCCTCAATGCGGTGGGCAGCCCATCCGCTGATGCGCGCCATAGCAAACAATGGGGTAAACAATGCCTCCGGTATGCCCAAAATGCTGTAAATAAACCCGGAATAAAAGTCTACATTGGCCGAAATCACTTTATCTTTGCCGGTGCAACGGGCAAATACTTGTGGGGAAAGTTTCTCTACAAGCTCCATAAGAGCAAACTCGCGTTGCAATTCAGCGCTTTGTGTAGCCACAAGGTCGCGTGCATATTGTTTTAAAAGCACGGCGCGCGGGTCGCTTTGCGTGTAAATGGCGTGGCCCATGCCGTAAATTTTCCCGCTTTTGTCGCCGGCTTCTTTTTTAAGGATTTTTTCTAGATAGGAAGCCACTTCAGCCTCGTCCTCATAGCAAGACACATTTTCTTTGATATCACGCATCATGCTGCACACACGCTCGTTGGCACCGCCGTGCAAAGGCCCTTTTAGGGAGCTAAGACCGCCGGCTATGGCCGAATATGTGTCGGTGCCGGAAGAGGAAAGCACACGGCAAGTAAACGTGGAGTTGTTGCCACCGCCATGCTCCGCATGCAAAACAAGGCATAAATCCAACAGTCTTGCTTCTTCCTGCGTATACTTATGGTCTTTGCGCAAACGATAGAGGAAGTTTTCGGCAAGGGATAAGTTTTTGCACCCCTCATTCACCGAATCCTCACAATAATAGCCGTTCACAGCAGCATAAGCGCTGGATACAATCGAAGGGAACACCGCAATGAGGCGGATGCATTGGCGAAGCACATTTTCTAAGCTTGTGTCGTTGGGGTTTTCATCTAAAGCATACAAAGCCAGCACACTGCGTGCAAGCATGTTCATCATATTGTCGCTAGGCACTTTTTTGAAAATATCTTCAGCCCAGCCATCTGGCAAATCAGAAGAAGCATTCAGCACATCAGAGAACTGTGCAAGCTCTTCTTTGCTTGGCAGCTCGCCAAATAAAAGCAAATAGGCAGTTTCGGCCATACCCTGGCGATTTTCGCCCCAAAACCCGGCGGCAATGTCTTCCACGCTAATGCCACGGTAATATAATTTACCGGGAGCCGGCACACGGTCATCGTCCACCATGGCATAACCCTGCACAGAGCCAATGCGCGACACACCGGCCAACACGCCGGTTCCGTCTGCATTGCGCAAGCCACGTTTAATATCGTGCAGCTCATAAATCTCTTTGTCCACTTGGGCGTTTTTTATTGTTTTTTCGCTTGAATTTTCAATAAAACTTTGTATACTTACATTGTAATTTTCTGTTTTCATCATGAACCTCTTTTTCCATATTTCATTTGTTATGTTGTATTTAGTATATCGCATTGCGCACATTTTTACAAATATAAATAATGATATAAATAGTATTTATATTTATTTATATTTATTCTTGTAATAAAAAGGCAACTCCACTATACTATATGGTATATCTTCTGTAAAGAGAATTTTGCTCACAGCCTGGAAGGAGCCATTCAAATGGAACGATTTGCCATGTTCGACAACATGGAATACGTGTATGCCGTTTACAAACACCGAAGTTTTTCAAAAGCAGCTGAGAGCATGTATATTTCTCAGCCTTCTCTTAGCCTTACAATTAAAAAAGTAGAAACCCGCATTGGCTCGCCCTTGTTCGATCGCAGCACAAACCCCATTCGTCCTACAGAATGCGGCGAGGAATACATCCGCTGTGCCGAGCGCATTATGGATATCCAAAGCTCGTTTGAAACTTATCTTGGCGATTTTCAGACATTGCACACAGGCACACTGGTACTTGGGGCCAGCAATTTCTTTACTTCGTATATTTTGCCGCCGCTGCTTACACAGTTTAAAACAAATTATCCGCAAGTAGACGTGGTTTTGGTGGAGGCAAACACACCGGACTTAGAGCGCCAACTGTTTGATGGCAGTTTAGATTTAATTGTAGACAACAACGAATTCGACGACACTTTATATAAAAAGAAGTTCTTTTTTGCCGAAAAAATCATTTTGGCTATGCAAAAAAAGTGGATGCACGCAGGGCTAAAGCCATATGCCTTAAGCACAAAAGATGTGGTGCAAGGCTTGCATTTAAAACAAGAAACAAAAGCGCCACCGCTTTCTCTATTTTCAAATTTACCATTCATTCTTTTACGCCGTGGCAACGATACACGCACGCGCTCTGACAAAATATTTTCCGAAAACAACTTTTCGCCAACAGTAATTTTAGAGCTAGACCAGCTGGCTACAGCGTTTCACGTGGCCTACCGCGGCCTTGGTGTTACATTTGCCAGCGATACATTGGTAAAAGAAATTTTGCCACAGGAAGAGCTTGTGTATTTTAAACTCAACGGGCCCATCACAGAACGCGACAACTATTTTCACTACAAATACAACAAATACCTCAGCCGCTCTATGGAAGCGTTTTTGGCCGTTGCCACATCGGCCGACAGCCCCTGCGCCGAGCTTTTTTCCATTGTAAACAAAGAGCTGTAACCCGCTTTGGCTTTTATATAGGAATATGTATAAGGAAGGGAGAACACTTTGACACTGCAACAACTGCGCTACGCTGTGCATATTGCCGATTGTGGGTCCATAACCGAGGCGGCCCAAACTTTATTTTTAGCACAGCCCAGTTTGTCGGCCTCTGTACGGGATTTGGAAAAAGAACTGGGCTTTAGCATGTTTACACGCACAAACCGAGGCATACAAACAACGCCGGATGGCGCCGATTTTTTAGGATATGCACGGCAGGTGCTGCAGCAGATGGATTTGCTAGAAGAGCGCTACTTGCAAGAGCATCGCACAAAGCAACGGTTTTGTGTTTCGTGCCAGCACTATGCATTTACGGCAAATGCCTTTGTAGACCTTATTAAAGAATTTGGCGGCGATGAATACGATTTTACATTAAGAGAAACCACAACGGCTGCTATTATCGAAGATGTAAAAAATGCCCGCAGCGAAATGGGCGTTTTGTATCTCAGCCATTTTAACGAGCAAGTTCTTATAAAACTGATTAAAGAGAGCAATTTGCTATTTCATCCACTTTTTACAGTGCAACCGCATGTGTTTTTAAGCCGTCACCACCCTTTGGCAAGTAAAGATTTTCTTTCATTAGAAGAACTGGAAGAGTATCCATGCCTTTCGTTTGAGCAGGGCGAAAATAATTCGTTTTATTTTTCCGAAGAGGTGCTAAGCACATGGCACCATAAAAAGAAAATCCAAGTAAGCGACCGCGCCGCCATCATCAACTTGCTTATTGGAGTAAACGCCTACACCATTGCCACGGGGGTATTTCCTTCGTTTTTGCACGGCGAGCGCATTATCTCTGTTCCACTGCAATGCGATGAGCACATGCAAGTAGGCGTGGTGGTGCGCAAAGATTATCTTCCCTCGCGCCTTGGCAGCATCTATTGGGAAGCTTTGCGCCGCATTGCCGCTGTTGTGGAAAAAGAGCAACAACTTTGATATTTCTTTTTCCTATATCAAACCATAGAAAATATGTTCTTTTCTATGGCGCTGTTTTCCGCTATAATAAAAGCAACCTAGAAAGGAGAACGAACAAATGAGAGATGAAACAAAATGCCTGCATGCCGGATATACACCAAGCAACACAGAACCGCGTGTGGTTCCCATTGTTCAAAGCACAACATACGTGTTCGACTCTGCCGAGGATATTAGCGCCGTATTCGACGACCCAACAAAAAATTTAATATATTCTCGTTTTGCAAACCCCACAGTGATGGCCGTGGAGGCCAAAATTGCCGAACTGGAGGGCGGCGCAGCAGCCATGTGCACCTCGTCTGGCCAGGCGGCCACCTTAATGGCCATTTTAACCTTGTGTAAAGCGGGAGACAGCTTTATCAGCACCGGGCAAGTATACGGTGGTACCGTAAACTTGTTCTCTTATACATTAAAAAAATATGGAATCGAGTGCATTTTTGTAGACTCGAATGCCACAAACGAAGAACTGAAAGCAGCTATAAAACCCAATACAAAACTTGTGTTTGGCGAAACACTGGCAAACCCATCCCTTGCCGTGCTAGACCTACGCCGCTTTGCCGATTTTGCCCACGAACATGGTGTGCCCCTTGTTATCGACAACACATTTGCAACACCCATTCTTTGTAAACCAATTGAATATGGTGCCGATATCATCATCCATTCTACCTCTAAATATATGGATGGCCATGCTGTGCAGGTGGGTGGCGTTGTGGTGGACAGCGGCCGTTTCGATTGGGCCGCCAGTGGGAAATTCCCCGATCTATGCACACCGGACGAATCGTACCATGGTATTACCTACACAGAAACATACGGCAGTGTTGCCTTTATTTTAAAAGCACGGATGCAGCTCATGAGAGATTTTGGTGCGTATCCTGCGGCACATTCGGCCTTTTTGCTCAATTTGGGGCTGGAAACATTGTCGCTGCGTATGGAGCGCTATTGTCAAAACGCACAAACAGTGGCCGAGTTCTTGCAAAAGCACGACCTTGTAGCCTCTGTACATTATCCCGGCCTTGCAAAAGACAGTGAATACGAACGTGCCCAAAAATACTTAAAAGGGTGTAGTGGTGTTATTTCGCTTATCATCAAAGGCGGGCAAGAAAAAGCCGTTCCGTTTATGAATGCGCTAAAACTGGCCTCAAAAGAGGTTCATGTGGCAGACATTCGCACGTGTGTGTTGCATCCGGCCAGCACAACACACCGCCAACTCAGTGAAGAGCAACTGGAAAATGCCGGGGTAGATAGCGGGCTCATTCGCCTGTCTGTTGGCCTTGAACACGTAGATGATATCCTAGAGGATTTACAAAACGCATTTGCTTCCATTTAAGCAGTATCTACACACGTAAAGCGAGATAACAAAGCCCTTGTGTACGCATTTGCGAAAACAAAACCACGATATAAATGTATAAAAAGCAGCCTTTTTTCTTTACAAAAAGGCTGCTTTTCTTTCCCCTTTTATTAAATCTGTGTAAAATATTTAAAAAATATACATAGTAACGAATTTTATTTATTTTACATGAATTTTACATAAACCTGTTTTTGTTTTTATACTCGCTTGTTACAATTCATCTTGCAACGAAATCTAAAACATTTGCATGTGATGCAACAAGGAGTTTACAATTATGAAAAAATTTCTAAGCCTTTTAACAGTTTCCGCATTGACATTGGCTTTGCTAGCCGGCTGCGGCGGCACTGCCGCTGAATCCACCGCAGAGGCTGCCGGTTCCGAAGGTGCTGCCGAAGGAACTGCCGAAGCTGCACCGGCCGGTGATTTTGACGAAGCCGCTTTGGTTACAGTGGTTTCCCGCGAAGAAGGAAGCGGCACACGTGGTGCTTTTGTAGAGCTTTTGGGCATTGAAGAAGAACAAGCAGACGGCAGCATGATGGACATGACAACATTAGATGCTGTTACCGTAAACGGCACCTCGGTTGTAATGACCACCGTAGCCGGCGACCCACACGCCATTGGTTACATCTCGCTCGGTTCTTTAGACGACACTGTAAAAGCATTGCAAGTGGACGGTGTAGACGCCACAGCCGAAAACATCGCAAACGGTTCCTACACAATCAGCCGTCCGTTCAATATTGCCACAAACGGTGACGTGTCCCCTGCAACACAAGATTTTATCGATTTCATTTTGTCTGACGAAGGCCAAGCCATTGTAGAAGAAAACGGCTTTATTGCCACCGAAAGCACAGGCGCTTATGCCGGTGCTGGCGATACAGAAGGCAAAATTGTAATTGCCGGCTCCACCTCGGTTACACCTGTAATGGAAAAAATCCAAGAAGCATACATCGCTTTAAACCCAAATGCAGAAGTTGAAATTCAATCCACCGGTTCCTCTGCCGGCATGACCGCTGCCATCGATGGTGTTTGCGACATCGGCATGGCTTCCCGTGAATTGAAAGACAGTGAAATTGAAGCAGGCCTTACCCCCACTGTAATCGCCCTTGACGGCATTGCCATGGTGGTAAACAGCGCAAACCCACTTACCGATATCACGCCAGACCAAATTCGTGCCATTTACATGGGCGAAACCACAAACTGGGACGGCCTTGCAGCATAAACCCCTTCGCCTTTCCATCGGGCGGGCTACTGCCCGCCCGAAATTTTTCTGTATACATATTGTAAACTGATTTAAAGGAGTTACGTCACATGAATAAAACGCGCGAAAAAGGAATGCACCTCGTGTTTCTCATTGCGGCTTGCGTTTGCATTTTGGCCATTGCCTTAATTTGCGTTTTCCTGTTTGCCGGCGGTGTTCCCGCTATGCTGGAGATTGGTTTGTTCGACTTCCTGCTTGGCACGCAGTGGCGCCCCGGAAACAACTTATATGGCATTTTCCCCATGATTCTTGGCAGCATTTACGTTACAGTGGGCGCATTGGTGGTGGGCGTGCCGGCCGGAATTTTTACCGCGGTGTATTTAGCGCGCTTTTGCCCTGCCAAACTGTATCGGTTTCTTCGCCCCATGGTAGAACTGCTGGCAGGTATTCCCTCGGTTGTATATGGTTTTTTTGGTCTTGTCATGCTCGTTCCGCTTATTCGACAGTTAAGCAACAACCAAAGCAACGGGCTCTCTATTTTAACAGCTTCTATTTTGCTGGGCATCATGATTTTACCTACCGTAATTACCGTAAGCGAAAGCGCTTTGCGTGCCGTGCCAAATCACTACTTTGAAGGTGCATTGGCCTTGGGCGCCACAGAAGAACGCAGCGTGTTTTTTGTCCTCTTACCTGCAGCCCGCAGTGGCATCATTGCGGCCGTTGTGCTGGGCATTGGGCGTGCCATTGGTGAGGCTATGGCGGTGGTAATGGTTTTGGGCAACCAACCACGTATCCCCACCAGCATATTGCAAGGCGCCAGAAGCCTTACAGCCAATATCGTTTTGGAAATGGGCTATGCGGCAGATTTACACCGCGAAGCCCTCATCGCAACCGGTGTTGTGTTGTTCGTATTTATTTTGCTCATCAACCTTACAGTTAGCTTGCTTAGAAGGGGGGATAAATCTTGAACAAGGCGCGGTTTTTCAGGCTTCCTTTGGCATCAAAAATCATGTATATACTCATCCGTCTCGGCGCAATTTTTACAATAGGTTCTTTCGTCATCTTAGTGGGTTATATCTTGGTGCAAGGTGTGCCGCACATCACCCCTTCGTTGTTTGCACTTGAATACACTTCGGAAAATGTATCTCTGATGCCGGCACTTTTGAACACATTGCTAATGACACTTTTTGCCTTGTTGCTCGCTGTTCCCCTTGGCGTTTTTTCTGCCATTTACCTTGTGGAGTATGCCGGGCGTGGAAACAAATTCGTTTCGGTGGTGCGTGCAGCAGCCGAAACACTTTCCGGCATTCCATCCATTGTATATGGCTTGTTTGGTCTTTTGTTTTTTGTAACAGCACTGGGCTGGAGCTTTTCCCTTGCGGCCGGCGCTTTCACCGTAGGCATTATGATTTTACCGCTCATTATGCGCACCACAGAAGAGGCATTAAAAAGTGTGCCAGATTCTTTCCGCGAAGGCAGCTATGGGCTGGGCGCCGGAAAATTGCGCACCATTTTTCGCATTGTGCTGCCTGCAGCCATCCCCGGCATTTTGTCCGGCATCATTCTTTCCATTGGGCGCATTGTGGGCGAAACAGCAGCCCTTATTTACACAGCAGGCACCGTAGCCGGTGTGCCAAGCTCTATCATGGGCTCTGGGCGCACGCTTAGTGTGCATATGTACATGCTTTCCAGCGAGGGCCTGCATGTGGATGAAGCGTATGCCACTGCGGTTGTATTGCTCATTTTGGTACTCATCATCAACATCTTATCCGCTTGGATTGCCAAGAAAATTCGAAAAAGTGCAGGAGGCAGTGATGTCTAAATTTGAAATTAAAAACCTTGATTTATATTACAAAGATTTCAAGGCACTACACGGTGTAACAATGAACGTAAAGCCTGCCGAAATCACGGCCTTCATCGGGCCGTCCGGCTGTGGAAAATCCACGCTTTTAAAATGCTTAAACCGCATGAACGACCTTGTGGAAGGTTGCCGCATCGATGGCTCTGTTTTGCTGGATGGGCAAGATATTTACAGCTCACAAACCGATGTGAATGTGCTGCGCAAACGCGTGGGCATGGTGTTTCAAAAGCCAAACCCATTTCCCATGAGCATTTACGACAACATCGCCTTTGGCCCACGCACACACGGCGTGCGCAATCGCTCTCAACTGGATGAAATTGTAGAAAAATCTTTGCGCAGTGCCGCCATTTGGGATGAAACGAAAGATCGTTTGAAAAAAAGCGCACTCGGATTATCTGGCGGCCAGCAACAACGCCTTTGTATTGCCCGCGCACTGGCTGTAGAGCCGGAAGTTTTGCTAATGGACGAGCCAACCAGTGCACTTGATCCAATTTCCACTTTAAAAATTGAGGATCTTGCGGTAGAATTAAAGAAACAATATACAATTGTGATTGTAACGCACAACATGCAGCAAGCTGCGCGTATTTCAGACAAAACCGCCTTTTTCCTTTTGGGTGAAATGGTGGAATACGACGAAACGGAAACCATCTTTTCTGTGCCAAAAGACAAACGCACAGAGGATTACATCACAGGGAGGTTTGGCTAATGAGAAACCGCTTCGATATGGAAATTTCACGTCTTCACACGGCAATTATAGAGCTGGGAGCATTATGCGAATCGGCCATTGCCAACTCTACAAAAGCCCTTTTAGAGCACCGGGCAGAAAATGCCGAAAATGCTGTGGCAGCGCAAGAAGAAATTCGCAACCAACAACATCATATTGAAGGCATGTGCTACAAATTACTTTTGCGCCAACAGCCCGTAGCAAAAGATTTACGCCAAGTATCTGCATCGCTTAAAATTATTACCGATATGGAACGCATCGGCGATCAGGCGGCCGATATTGCCGAAATCGCATCTTTAGGAAATGTGGACAGCCAACTGGAAAGCGCCGTTACGAAAAAAATGGCCATTGAAACCATCGGCATGGTAACCGACTGTATCGATGCATACGTGCAATCGAACGTAGAGCTTGCCGTGCAAGTGGTGGAACGTGATGATGTGGTAGATGAATTATTCGACCAACAAAAACAATATTTATCCGATTGCCTTTTAAACACGCCACACCGAGCCGAAGGAATTATTGATTTACTTATGGTATCGAAACATTTTGAACGTATGGCAGACCATGCGGTAAACATTGCAAAATGGGTATATTTTTCGTCTACCGGCGAATATTATGATTTTCAAGAGGAAGCGAGAGCGTAAGCATGATGATTTATTTGGTTGAAGACGAGGAAAATATCCGCGAACTTGTGGTGTATACTTTATGCGCCAGCGGGTTTGAGGCGCGCGGGTTTTCTTGTGCCAAAGAGTTTTATGCCGCTATGCAAGAAGAAAAACCACATCTTATTTTGCTGGATATTATGTTACCCGAAGAGGATGGCCTTTCTATTTTGCGCCATCTACGCACCGAAGGGAAAACAAAAGCATTGCCCGTAATATTGCTTACAGCCAAAAATACAGAATATGATAAAGTGGTTGGCCTAGATGCAGGTGCAGACGATTATGTATCGAAACCGTTTGGTATGATGGAGCTTGTTTCGCGCGTGCGCGCTTTGCTGCGGCGCAGTGGGCAAGCACAACAGGCCGAACACGCCTTGCAGGCTGGCGAAATTGTATTAAAACGCGAAAAACGAAGTGTGCATGTGGGCGAAGAACAACTAACGCTTACACGCAAAGAATTTGAACTGTTGCAGTTTTTTATGGAGAATCCGGGCATTGTGTTCTCTCGAGACCACTTGCTGCAGCAAGTGTGGGGCTACGACTATGAAGGCGAAACCCGCACTGTAGACGTTCACATCCGCTCGCTACGCCAAAAATTAGGCAGTGAGGCAGTTCGAATTGAAACAATGCGTGGCATTGGATATCGACTTTGTGAGGATACGAAATGAAAAGAAAAATATTTATTGGCATTTTCTTAACGTCACTGTTATGTATAGTGCTTTTTGCCGTGGGCACGGTAGCGGCTGTATACAACCAAGAAACATCATCGGTGCGAAATAATTTGCAGTCGTACGCAAGTGTGTTGTCTGTTGGGTGCGAAGAAGATGGGTTTGCCTACCTTGAAAAAATACGCGGATATCAAGGACGCATTACATACATAAACAGCGAAGGTGTTGTTTTGTTCGACAATCGCAGTGAGCCATCGGAAATGGAAAACCACGGCGATCGCCCTGAGGTAATGGCCGCACAAGCAAACGGAACCGGGCAAGCACAGCGACACAGCGACACAATAGGAGAAAGCACCCTTTACTATGCAACGCTTCTTGATAATGGCGATGTGCTGCGATTATCTATGAATGTAGACAGCATTTTAAGCAACACACTCTCCCTTGTCCCTTGGCTTATTTTGGCACTGATTGTCGTGCTTATTTTAGCCAGTTTTATTGCAAAAAGTATCAGCAAAAGCATTTTAAACCCTTTAAATCAAATCAATTTAGATGCACCCATGGATGCGGATGTATACGAAGAGCTTTCGCCCCTTGTGCGCCGTATTTCGGCCCAAAAAGAACAGTTGCAACACAAAGCAGAGGAACTTTCGAGGCAACAAGAAGAGTTCCGCAGTGTTGTGCAAAATATGGACGAAGGCTTGATACTGATTGACCATGAAGGCATCGTGCACATGCTAAACCAAAGCGCCTGCCAAATTTTAAACATACCGCAAGATTCTTTGCATAAACCACTTTTAACTTTAAATCGTGATTTAGCTTTGCAGCAGGCAGCACGCTTAGCAACAGGTGGAGAGCGCACGGTGCAAGAAATAAGCATGCAAGGACGCCGGTATCGTGTGGTGGCAAGCCCTGCACGCAATGAAGCAGAAAAAACCGGAGCCGTGCTGTTGTTGATGGATGACACAGAGCGGCTGGAAGCCGAACAAAACCGCCGGGAATTTTCGGCCAATGTGTCACACGAATTAAAAACACCCCTCACATCCATTTCAGGCTATGCGGAAATCATTCGAAACGGGCTAGTGCAGCCAAACGATGTTGCAGAATTTGCAGGCAAAATTTATACAGAAGCGGCAAGGCTAATTGACTTAATCGAAGACATCATTCAGCTTTCTCGCTTAGACGAAAAAGAAGCCCAGCAAACATCCGAAAATGTAGACTTATTGTCTGTAAGCCGAGAAGTAGCCCGCGCCTTGCAAGGGAAGGCTGAAGAAAAACAAGTGCGCATCACCGTGGATGGCCAAGCTGTAATGGTGCAGGGTGTAACCAGTATTTTGCACGAGATGATTTACAATTTGGCAGATAATGCCATTCGCTATAATCAAGACGGTGGAGACGTGCATATTTCCGTGGAAAAAACGGAGGGTGAAGCCGTTTTGCGTGTAAAAGACACAGGGATTGGCATTGACACCGCCCAGCAAGCACACGTGTTTGAGCGTTTTTACCGTGTGGATAAAAGCCATTCGCGTCAAAGTGGCGGAACCGGCTTAGGGCTTGCCATTGTAAAAAGAGGAACTTTGTTTCACAATGGACAAGTCTATTTACAAAGTGCACCGGGAAAAGGAAGCGAATTCACCATCCGTTTACCACTATAAACATGCCTTTTGCACACAATGTGTAGATGTAAGATTTCTCTTTTGTACAGCCGCATTTTGCCTGTTATTTTAAAATAGAACAGATAACAAAAAAGCCACCTTAAATCAAGAAGATTTAAGGTGGCTTTAAATAATCAAAAAATCTTAAAATAACCAAAGAGAAATGCTAGCAAAACCTCTGTTTTCAGCACATTTTAAGCTGTAACACTCAAATTAAATTGAAACGATTTTGAGCATGTTTTCCCCAATGATACAACCGGAAACTGCTCACATCAAACGTTGAGCCACTTGTGCAAAAGCCAACGCGTACTATGTTTCACTTTTTTTGTTTTTGATATAGTCTTCAATGGCAGCTTGCACTGCCTCTTCGGCAAGCACAGAACAATGCACCTTCGCCGGGGGAAGCCCACCCAGTGCATTCATAACAGCCTTGTTTGTTACTTTAAGTGCCTCATCCACATGTTTTCCCTTAATCATTTCGGTGGCCATGGAACTTGTAGCAATGGCAGCCCCGCAACCAAAAGTATTAAATTTCACATCTACAATCACATCGTCTTCAATTTGCAGATACACTTTCATAATATCGCCGCATTTGGCATTTCCCACTTCACCCACACCACTTGCGTTTTCCATTTTTCCCACATTACGCGGGTTTGAGAAGTGTTCCATCACTTGTTCACTGTAAGCCATTTGTTTCTCCTTTTTCTAGCTTCTCCCACACTGGCGACATATCACGCAAACGTTCAATAATGGGAGGCAATTTCTCTATAACGTACTTTATTTCATCTTCGGTGTTATACTCGCTAAGCGAAAGCCGCAACGAGCCGTGTGCAATTGCATGGGGCAAGCCAAGGGCCAAAAGAACATGGCTTGGATCTAAGCTACCGGAAGTGCACGCAGAACCGGAGGAAGCCGCAATACCGGCCATATTTAACAGCAGCAATAACGCCTCGCCTTCCACACCTTCAAAGCAAAAATTAACAATACCCGGCAGCTGCGGCTGCCCGTGTCCATTGTGGTGGCTTCTTCTTATGGTAGAAAGAGAAGCAATCAAATCGTCTCTTAGGGCAGAAACGTGCGCCGTGTTTTTCTGCATATGAGAAACGCTTTCTTTCAATGCGGCAGCAAGCCCTGCAATGCCCGGCACATTTTCGGTTCCGCCGCGTTTCCCACGCTCTTGTGCGCCACCCTCAATGAAAACCGAAAGGGGAATCCCTTTGCGACAATACAAAGCACCCACACCTTTGGGCCCATGAAATTTGTGAGCCGAAAGAGACAAAAGATCTACATTGTCGGCCACCACATCCACTGGCAAATGGCCCACTGCTTGCACGGCATCTGTGTGAAACAAAACACCTTTTTCGCGGCAAACGGCACCAATTTCTGCAATGGGTTGAACCGTACCGATTTCATTATTTGCATACATAATGGTAACAAGGGCAGTATCCTCACGCAAGGCATCGCGTAGTTCTTGTACGCTCACAACCCCATTGCTATGTACAGGCAATAACGTTACTTCAAAGCCCTTTTTTTCTAGGCTTTCCAGCGTGTGAAGCACGGCGTGATGTTCAAAGGCACTGGAAATAATATGCTTTTTGTTCTTTTTTGCCCCAGCAGCCACCGCCGCATGAATGGCCCAGTTATCGGCTTCTGTGCCACCTGAAGTAAAATAAATTTCTCGTGCATCGGCACCTAAACAACCGGCCACCGATTCTCTTGCTTCTTGTATTAAACTTGCCGCCGCTTCGCCAACGTCGTGGACGCTGGAAGGGTTGCCGTAAGCCTCTTCAAAACAAGGCATCATGGCGGCCACTGCCACCTTAGACACCTTGCTTGTAGCGGCATTGTCCATATAAATGTTCATGCTTTCACCTCGTAGCTATCATAATACTTATTAAATAAGTAAGCATTCAATATCCTTAGTATAACGCTTCTTACATCGCTTGTCAACCGAAGTATTCTTCTTGTTTTTTTATCGAAAGTGTGATAGCATTAAATCATTACCAAAACACTAAGCATTTGGAATATATCTTATTAATTGGAGCGTGAGGCAACATGAAAATTTCCGCAAAAGGCCGTTATTCACTGCGCATTTTGTTGGATTTGGCACAGCACCGAGACGGAAGCTACGTTCCACTTAAAGAGATTGCTGAACGCCAAGGAATTTCTAAAAATTACTTAGACCAAATTATGATGATTTTAAATCGAGGCGATTATTTAGAAACGGCGCGTGGGGCACAAGGCGGCTATAAATTGGCAAAAGAGCCAAAAAATTACACTTTGGGTGCACTTTTACGCCTCACAGAAGGCGGCATCGAGCCACTGATTTGCCCCGACGGGGAGGACGATGACTGTGGGCGTGCCCAGCAATGTGCAGCGCGCAAGGCATGGCAAGGCCTTGGAAAAGTGATGAGTGACTATCTTGATAATTTAAGCTTACAAGACATTTTAGATGAGTACGAGGACAGCCTTTTAGAAGAAGACGTACAAGAACCGGTTTTTTCATAAATACAAAAATCTGCCCTTTTGCAGAAAAGCTGTGCACACAACTTTTCTGCAAAAGGGCAGATTTTATATGAATACTATTATGCGTTGCTTAAGGCAACAAGCTCATCTAACAATTGTGGCACTTGTTCGTTCATCACGTCGTCTGCAAACTGGCATGTGCCCACAACATCATGGCCACCACCACCATATTTCAGCATCAAAGCACCCACGTTTACAGGGCTTGTACGGTTTAGCACGCTATGCCCCACCGCAACAGAGCAACCTTGCCCACCACGGCCGGATACAATCCATGCAGAAATATTTTGCTCTGGGTACAAGCTGTAAATCATAAAACGGTTGCCCGTGTAAATGGTTTCAAGCCCACGCAGATCCGATACAATTACAGGGCCACGCACTTCTGTGTGCGATTCTACCATTTCTTTAAACAGTGCCGTTTGTTCCTCATAAAGGTCTACACGTTCTTTTACGTCAGGCAAAGCCAAAATTTCTTCAATGCTCATGGTGCGGCACCAGTCAATCAACTCCATCATCAGCTGATAATTGCTAATGCGGAAATTGCGGAAACGACCAAGCCCGGTGCGCGGGTCCATCAAAAAGCCAAGCAAAACCCAATCTGTTGGGTTTAAAATTTCGTCAGCCTTTAAATTGGCAGAGTCCACCTTATCTACAGCGTCAAGCAAGCTGTCGAAATTGGGGAAGCGCTCTTTCCCACCGTAATAATCGTATACAATGTGGGCAGCACTGGGACAAGGGCGGCTGTCGCCTTTATATTTTCCTTTGTGTAAGTCACGCTCTTTTTCGCTCGAGTGATGGTCGAACCAAAGGCCACACCCTTCCACAAACGGCACGTTTGCCAAGCAATCATTTTCATTCACTTCAAACAGGCCATCTTGTAAATCTTTCGGATGCACAAATTGATAGCTATCCACAATCCCAGCTTCCTTCAAAAAAACGGCACAAGCCAAACCATCAAAATCAGATCTTGTTACCAAACGCATGTTCTTACCTCTCTTCAGTTACCTTTATGTACGGGCTGTTACCATTATATAAATGCACTATTATAACTATTCTTATCATACCACTTTGAAGGGGAGCATTTCAAGTCACCACAGGCACTTTTGTTGAATTTTTCTGCCGCAGGCATAATCGCCCATAAAAAAACCACAGGTATACACCTGTGGTTTTAAACTGCTTATTTGGTTTACAAATAAAAATGTAAAACTAGCCGCCTACGCGTGCGTTGATAGCACCTTGGATTGCAGCCAAGTTCAAGTAAAAACCTACGTAAGGAATGAAGCAGAACAGCAAGAAAGTGGTGCTTTTGTCTTCGCCCAGCAGAGGCTCATATGCTTTACCCATGCTGTAGAACCAGTAGAGCGAGAAAATGCCGCATGTTACGACGCTTAGCAAAATAACCATGCCACCGCTTTTATTCCATACATTCGGATTGTTTTCCACGGCTGCTTCATTCAGCTTGTAAATCCAGTACCATGCATAAATGCCGCAAGTTACAATGGAAAGAATGATACATGTAGAAATGCTTCTTTGTTCCATAACTTAAATACCCCCTAAAAAATAAAAAAATAAAATACATTTGTGACTTCTATTATACCTTTATCGCCAAAAAATGTCAAACCGCTTTGGTACAATTGCTAAACGTCTTTTATGTTCTTATAAATATCAAATGGTGTTTGGTAAAACAGCTCACTATGTGTGTTGCAGCACCCAAATCACCTATTTAAGTTTCACACATGAACCACCCAGCGCCCACAATGCAAAACGCCACGCAAAGATAAATCGGGGCCAAGCACTGTGATGTTTGCCATCTTCCCCGGGCAAAGGCTGCCGTGTGTCTCATATAAGCCAAGGGCCATAATAGGTGTTACGGCAGCAGCTGTTACTGCATCGTGTAAAGAAATACCATAAGATACTGCATTCAGCATGCCCTCCATTAAATCGGTAGCGGCGCCGGCAAGCGTTCCATCCCTTAAAGTAGCACGCTTGTTTTTTACATACACCGTCTGCTCGCCCAAAGGATAGACACCATTTGCAAGCCCTGTGGCCCGCATGGCATCGCTTATCAAAAGCACACGCTTTGCCCCAAACAAACGAAACGCGGCACGCACCATAGCCGGGTGCAAGTGTAGGCCGTCGCAAATAAGCTCTGCGTAGCAGGAAGAATCTGCCGCGGCACCCACAAGGCCCGGTTCACGATGAGAAAAAGCGCCCATTGCATTGAATAAGTGTGTTACCTGGCGTGCACCGGCCTCAAAGGCAGCAGTTGCCTGCTCATATGTGCAGGCGCTGTGTGCCAAAGTAAGAATGGTGTTTTCCTGAAACGTGCGAATAAAATCCAATGCCCCGGGCAACTCGGGTGATACCGCCACAATTTTAATCAGACCTTCTGCTTCTGCCTGCCATTGCTGTACCAACGTTTTATCCGGTGCGTGCAAAAACAAGGGATTGTGTGCACCGGCCTTTTCTGCGCTAAGGAAAGGCCCTTCTAAATACAGGCCCAGCAATTGCGCCCCACCACAGTTCCTTTGTTGATACGCAAGCGTGGCTGTACATATTTTTTTCATTTGGTCCACCGGAAGCGACATGCTTGTGGCACAAAATTGCCCAATACCGCGCGAAAGCAGATACTGCGCCATCACAGATAACCCCTCTACAGAAGCATCGCACACATCGGCACCGGCACAGCCATGAATGTGTATGTCTGTAAGAGATGGCAAAAGATAGCAACCCGGCAAAGAGTATTTTTCTCCCGCATCCGTTTCAGAAATGGTGTTGCCGGTAAGGCAAACATCTCGTTGTACAAAACCTTTTTCAAGGTCGAACACAAAAGCATTTTCCAGCCGCATAAAACCACCCTTCTTTCCGTTAAAGTGTTGTTTTAAAAAGCCACCGCACAAAAACATATGGGAAAATTTAAAAAGTACCGTTATATAATAATTTCCATACTAATTTTTGCATCTTTACATCTCTCGTTTGTAAATGATATACTACAAAAGATACAAAAAAATGTATCTTTTGGTTGTAATAATAAGAAAAAACACGATTATTTTTACTGTAAAAACTGAGGGGGCAAAAAAATGTACGATTTATTGGTTAAAAACGCATGTATTTGGAACGAAGGAAAAACCATGGATATCGCCGTGGAAAACAAAAAGATTGTGGCAATAGAACCAACAATCGATGAAAACCTAGCCAAAAATGTATTGCAAGCAGACGGCAACTTGGTGGCACCGGGCTTTGTAGACAGCCATATGCATTTTGACAAAGTGTTATCTTTGGGCAACACAGAATCACCCACCTTGCAAGAAGCTGTTTCAAATTTTACGAAATACTTAAAAGCAGTGCCTCAAGGGGAATTGAAGCAAGATATTCAGCGCCGAGCACGCAAAGTGGCACGGATGTGCTGCATTGGTGGCACAACTGCGCTGCGCACCCATGTCAATGTAGAGGCTGGGTCTGGCCTGCAAGGGGCAGAGGCTCTTTTTGAATTAAAAGAAGAGTTGCGTGATGTAATTGATATACAAATCACATCTTTACCCAGTTTTTACGACGGACCGGAAATGCAAAAAAACAGAATGAAGCTGTTAGACGAAGCCGCAGGCGCAGGGCTTTTAGATTATATGGGCGGCGCCATGCACTTACACGACAATTGGGAAGAACTTACAGACGAACTGTTTTCGCTTGCTGTAAAACACGATTTGCCAATTGATTTTCACGTGGACGAATCTGACCATGCCGACGTGAGTAATTTTATGCAAGTGGCAAAACTGACAAAAAAGTATGGCTATGAAGGACGTGTAAGCTGCGGCCATGTAACAGCACTTTGCGCTGTGGACGACAAAACAGCAGAAGAGGCCATTATGGCAGCAAAAGATGCACAACTTCACATCATCACCTTGCCATCGTGCAATTTATATTTGATGGGGCGCACAGATAAGCAGCCCATTCGCCGCGGCGTAACACGCATTCGCGAATTTTTGGATGCCGGCGTAAATATCTCGTTTGCTTCCGACAACATCCGAGATCCATTCCGCCCCATTGGCAATGGCGACATGCTTGAAGAAGCACTGCTAACCGCACAAGTAGCGCAAATGGTAACAAAATCGGAACTAGAGCGCGTGTTTACCATGGGAACAGTGAACCCGGCCAAAGCACTGGGCCTTAAAAATTATGGACTTGAAAAAGGTTGCTGGGCTGATTTTAATATCCTTGAGGCCAAAAATGTGCCGGATGCCATTGTGGGCCAAGCCGTGCGCCGCTATGTGGTAAAACGCGGAGCTGTGGTGGCACAAAACACAAAACAAAGCTTGTGTGCCATTTAGCACATAGAAAACGAATAAAAAAACCGCCCCACCACATGTTTTGTGGCGGGGCGGTTGCCTTTTTGCAAAACAGCACACAAAACGCGCCCCTTTGTAAAAAGCGCCTTACAGGCTTTCGGCCCTATTTTTTACTGTTTGATGAAAATTTTCTACCTGATGTGAATATTCTTCGCCCATGCGCGAGGACGTAATCATAAAATCGGCCGAAGCACGATTTGTGGCAATGGGAATATCGTACACAAGAGCAATGCGCAGCAAAGCCTTAATATCCGGGTCGTGCGGCTGGGCCGTAAGCGGGTCGGAAAAGAAAACAACACAATCAATTTGCCCCTCTACAATTTTGGCGCCAATTTGTTGGTCGCCACCAAGGGGGCCACTGTTATAACCACGCACAGGAAGGCCCGTTTTCTCGGTAATCATGCGGGCAGTTGTGCCGGTTCCGCTTAAAAAATGTTGTTGTAAAATCTCTTTGTTTTCAGCACACCAGGCAAGAAGCTCTTGTTTTTTTCCGTCGTGTGCAATTAAAGCAATGTTTTTTTGCTTTCCAATGGTAAGGGTAACATACTCAATTTCGATGGCCATGTTTTGCCTCCGGTATATTTAGTGTGGTTCTTTCACAACAAAGGGCATCAATGCATCTAAAACATATTGGGAATTATTTTGCACATCTAAGCGCAATGGTTTGCTTCTATCCAATGCAAGCACACCCATGATGCTTTTTGCGTCCAAAATAAAATCGTTTTCCACAAAATCGAATTGGCCATCTAATTTCGTAAGGCAGCCAACAAATACCTGCACATCTGCAGCACTTGTTAAAGAAACGTATACACTTGTCATGTGGTTTCTCCCCTTTTTTGTGATGTTGGGTTTAGTATACCATAAAGCGTTTTCTTGGTACAGCATTTTGGCATTGATGCTACTTTTTCCATCGCAGCGAAGCATTTTTTGCCAAATGTAAAATTTTCTCGCGCATTAAAATGCCCAAAAGCCCCACCACTGCTGTAAGGCCAAACAGCACGGCAGCTTGCACCCATTGCCCTTGCATCACTGCAGAACCTAAAAATGTGGAACTTGCAATGCTGGGCACGCGTGCCAAGGTAGAAAGCACCAAAAAACGCACCATATGCATGCGGCTTAACCCCACCACATACGTCAGCAAATCTTTCGGGGTGCCGGGCAATAAAAACAGCAAAAATACAGTGATATCCAGCTTGTTCGATTCCTGTAGAAAACGGAAGTTTTCAAGCTTCTTTTTTGAAAAAAAACGGTTTACCAGGCGCACACCAAAACGCCGTGAAAGCCAAAATACAAAACTGCTGGCTGCAAGGCAGCCAACCAGACATATAGCAAACCCCCAAAAACCACCATAAAGAATACCTGCAAGTAGCTCA
This sequence comes from uncultured Oscillospiraceae bacterium, assembly GCA_964370195.1. GTDB lineage: Bacteria > Bacillota > Clostridia > Oscillospirales > Ruminococcaceae > JAAYCI01. The sequence continues at coordinate 19,959 of CAYJIH010000009.1, read as the reverse complement.
ATGGCCTCGCCCGGCAAAAAGGCCACAATAATTTGCAGCACCTGAATCCCAAACACGAGCAAAACCCCTAAAACGCCCAAGGAATTTACAAAGTCTTCGAATTGGGCCAAAGTGTCCGGATCGTTTAACAAAGAAAGATAGGGCCATACCAAAAAACTAACAAGGCCCATGGCCGCCAAAAATGCAAATACCAACGCTATTATTTTTACAGCATCCCGTTTATTGTTGTCCATTATTTTCTCTTTTCCATGGTGGCATCTTTTTCGAAAACACCTTTGTTTTTATGTGAGCTGCAGGTGGTAGACTTTTTTTTATTTATAAAGTATAATGTGTAAGATTGCAATTTCGTATAGGAACAATGCTGTTTTTGTTTTGTAAAGGGAACCCACTTCCATTTTACCAAAGAAAAAACAAAAATACCATGAAAACCTAATTTTACACAAAACGAAGTCATATGTCATGCCGCGTTGCTACAAAAGTGCTTCTATATAATACGATATTTTTCGTTCATTTTGGCCTTACGTGGCCCATAAATACGAGGTATATAAAACGTGCAGTTTGAAAAGATGGGAAAATCCAAGCAAAAGAAAAACGATAAAAACACTCGTCCAGACGCAAAGGCACCTCAGAATACCAATAAAACACAAGCGCCTTCTGTGCAACAAACAGAGGTGCCACTTTCAGCGCCTTCTGCAAAGCACACAACTACCAAAGGGGCTTCCGCCCAAAAAAGAAATGGGTTTTTCGGTTTTTTATATCATTCAAACGGAAAGTTAGATGTAAAAAACATGACGTTGTTTGGTATACTAATTAGCTGTATTGCGCTGCTTATCGTGCTTATTTTAATGGCAATATTGCTGCCCAGTTGCCAGCAAACAACCACCGTCACCTCTGTTTCTCAGCAGCCACTTGTTTTGGCCGATGAAAGTTATGACCAAGATGCACACAGGTTGCCCACAACATTATTACAAGGCACCCTTTTAACCGAAACAGAAGATGCGGGCGAAGAATATGTGGAAGAAACCCTGTTTTTAGGTGACTCAAACACTGTGCGTTTGTCTGAGTTTTGCAATGACCATGGGCTTACCTTACAAAACGGCATTGGTGTGGTGGGCCAAAGCATCGAAGGGGCTGTTGCAAACCGAAACATCATGTTTTCCGGCTTATCGAACGTTACCATGGCCGACAGTGTTGCCATTGTGCAGCCACGCCGTGTGGTGGTGATGTTTGGCACAAACAACGTTGGCTACACATCAACAGAAAGTTTTATAGACTCTTACGAAACATTTTTAGAACTAATTGAAGATAGCTACTCGTATGCAGATATCATCATTGCGGCCGTGCCACCTATTTCCAGAAACCCGGCAAGCCAAAGCCTTAGCCAAAGCGAAATAGACGAATACAATTTCGAGCTTGCCGAGCTTGCCGAAGAAAATGATTACAAATTTTTAAACTGGAGTGAAGTCTTAAAAGACGAGGATACCGGCTTTGCAAAAGATGGCCTTATGGAAAGCGATGGCTATCATATTACACGGCAGGCGGCCGATTTAATGATGGAATATTTCCGCACGCACAGTTACATCACAGAGGACACACGCCCAAAACCATTGGACCCTGTGCCAAACCACATTCAAACACCGGCACCTGTCACGTCCTCTAGCAGGCAACAAGAAACACAGGCAACTTCTGTGGCAACCCCTGTGTCTACGGCACCCACACAAACTTCTACACCGGCACCGGCTTCCACACCGGCGCCGGCCTCCAGCCCACAGCCCACACCATCCACACCAACCCCAGAACCAACACCCCCTGTATCGGAACAAACCCCAGCGCCACCCGTAGTATCAACGGCACCCGTAACGCCGGACCCAGCACCCGTAACACCGGATCCAGCACCTGTAGATCCAGCGCCGGAACCGGCGCCGACAACACCGGACCCCGCCCCTGCATCAACACCTGCTTAGCAAAGGAAAACCCATGAGTATCTCATCCTTATTTTCCGCTGTGTTCAATTGGCCACTTGTTGGTGGTATTTTGTTGCTGATTGGCTTGGTTTTGTTGTTCGCCTATTTAAGCGAAAAAAACAAACGAGACCGAACTGCAAAGCCAGGGCGGCAACTTCATTTCATCGTGCCCGGAAAAAGCGCGGCTGCATGCCGTGAAGCACTGCAAAAAACAAGTGAGCAAGACCTTTTTTTATACACGTTGGAAGCCACTGCACAAGGCGGCTGGTATTTTCAACTAAAAGAACACCGCCCCACCGGCCAAGTGCTTGACACCCTGTATTTGCTTACATTTGACGCAGATGACCCGGCAAAAATTTGCCTGCGGTTTGTGCGGGAGGCCTTTGGCCAAAAAGAACCCATTGTTCCGGCAGAATCGCTGTGTACGTTTTTTTCCGAAAAGCTGGGCGCTCATGCAAGCAATGAATAGCATGCAGCCGGCGCATGCAAAACCCCTCTTGACAGAAGCGCGGTCTCTCCCGTATAATAAGGCAAGTTTCTTGTAAAGCATAGAAATCATGTTTACAATGGAAAGGAAACGATAGAACATTATGGATGACGACGGCAGTTGTAGACAGCCCGCCGTAACAGAATATTATCAAAGCATGGCCTGTGCCCACCGCATAAGGTTATGCTTTGTTTTGTTTTTCATGGTAATAGGAGGCATACTTTAATGGGAACAGAATTATTTTTGGTATTGTTACTACAGTTATTTTTTATATTGTGTAACGCGTTTTTTTCAGCTGCAGAAATTTCGGTTTTACAGCTGAAACCGGGCCATTTGCGCCACGAAGCAGAAGAGGGAGACGCACGCGCAAAACGGCTTTTGCATCTTGTACAAAAGCCCTCTCAATTTTTGGCAGCCATACAAGTGGGCATCACAACCGCCTCCTTATTGGCCAGTGCCTTTGCCGCCGCTCATTTTTCCAGCCCTTTGGCAAATTGGTTTGCAAACAGCCTCAATTTAAGCGAGCATCAATACCCCTTGGTTCGTATTTTGGCCATCATCGCCATCACCTTGCTATTGGCATTTTTTACACTTGTATTGGGCGAATTGGTGCCAAAACAAATTGCGCTACACCGCCCCAGAGAAGTGGCACGCGCTTGTGTTGGTGTGGTGGGTATTTTTTCATCATTGATGCGCCCCTTTATTGCAATTTTATCCTTTTTCACACGTTTGATTTTACGGCTGTTTGGCATTCGAGATGAACGCCATACCGCCTTGATAACCGAACAAGAGATTCGCATGATGATGGATGCAGGAAGTGAAAGCGGAACCATTGAAGCAGAAGAAAAACAAATGATAGAAAATGTGTTCGACCTGCGAGATACCTTGGCAAGAGATGTGATGACACACCGTGTAGACGTGGTGGCCATTGAGGTAGACGATGACCAAAACACTGTTTTAGGGCTTATTCAAACAAGTGGAATGTCTCGATTCCCCGTGTATAGCAGCAATTACGATACCATTTTAGGTGTGCTAAGTGCTCGCAGTTACTTATTGAGTTTACAAAGTGGAAAACCCACTTCGGTGCGTGCCTTGCTACGCCCTGCCCAATTTGTGCCCGAAACCATCAAGGCCGATAGCCTGCTGCGGGATATGCAGCAACGAAAAGACCATATGGCTATGGTAATGGACGAATACGGTGGATTTTCCGGCGTGGTTACATTGGAGGACCTCATCGAAGAAATTGTGGGGAACATTTACGATGAGTTTGATTTGCCAAGCGACCCGGAGATTTTGCAGTTAAGCGAAAATCTTTGGCGCATTCAAGGTGATACCGATTTGGAAGATGTAGAAGAAGCTTTGCAAATAAAATTGCCGGATGAGCGCGATTACGATTCTCTTGGGGGCTTGGTATTTAGCCAATTGGATGTGTTGCCAGATGACGGCACGCGCCTTTCTTTGGATGTAGAGGGGCTACACATTGAAACCGATCCCATTGAGGAACATTACATTGAATTTGCACTTGTAAGCCGCCTGCCACAGCCACAGCCGGAAGAGGGAGACGAAAAGGCCAAGAAGCGCAAAAACACAAAAGACAAAGAAGAAAATTAAACTGCAAAAGCGATAAAACACGTTAGGTGCCATCGAGCGCATTGCGTAAAAATGGGTTGCATGCTACCATTGTGGCGCCATTGCCCTTATTTATCGGTTTTTACATAATTTACAATATAAAAAACACCTGCAAATCATACGATTTGTAGGTGTTTTCAGTGTATCAAAAAAATACAGAGCGGCAAGAAAGCACCAAGTACTAGGAAGCAAAAAATGCCGCAAAGGCGCATATATATAATATGGTTCTGCCGCAGCATTTTGCCGTCTAACGGCGCAATTGGTGCTTTATTGCCAGTCTAAAAACACCTGCAAATCATGCGATTTGCAGGTGTTTTCATCACTTCCATAGCGTTAGTCATCTGATCCTTGACTAAAGCGGTCTTTCATCCCCTTAAAGAAACTCTTACGGTTTTCGTAATTGTCATCTTTCATGGTGTTTTCAAACTTGTTCAGGGCATCGCGCTGTGCCTTTGTTAATTTTTTCGGAATTTCAATGGTGACACGCACATATTGGTCGCCACGGCCACGGCCGTTTACATAGGGAATGCCCCTGTTTTTCAAACGGAATGTTTTGCCACTTTGTGTTCCCTCCGGCACGGTATACTCTACCTTGCCATCTATCGTGGGCACCGTTACTTTCGCGCCCAACACGGCTTGGCTATATGTGATGGGAATGTTCACATACACATCGTAGCGGTCACGCTCAAACATCGCGTCGGGCCGCACGGTAATAATTACAATCAAATCGCCTGCCGGCCCACCGTTAAGGCCCGCGTCACCCATGCCGCGTTGTACAATGTTTTGATCATCGTCTACACCGGCTGGTATTTTCATTTCAATTTTCTTTGGTACACCCACACGGCCAGAACTATGGCAGCTATGACACGGCGATTTAACAATTTTCCCCTTGCCACTGCATCGTGGGCACGGGCGGCTTTCTTGCATGGTGCCAAACGCAGTGCGCTTGCTTGCAATAATCACGCCACTTCCGTTGCAATCGGGGCATGTTTCGGCCGTGGTTCCTTTTTCGGCACCACTTCCGCCACAATCCGAGCACAGCTCCTGCCGTGTAATACTGATGGTTTTTGTTACCCCGTGCACAGCCTCCATAAAACTAAGCACCAAGCTCACACGGATGTCACTGCCTTTTCTTGGGGCATTGGGGTTTCGTTGTTGCCGTCCAAAACCACCACCAAAACCACCGCCACCGAAAAATGTTTCAAAGATATCCCCAAGGTCTACGGCACCGCCGCCAAAACCACCGCCACCAAAGCCGCCCGCACCGGGGCCTGCTCCATAGCTTGGGTCCACACCGGCATGGCCAAATTGGTCATACCGCTGTTTTTTCTCCTTGTCACTTAAAACCTCATACGCCTCATTTGCTTCCTTAAAGTTTGCCTCGGCATCCTTATCTCCCGGGTTCAAATCAGGATGGTACTTCTTGGCCTTTTTTCGGTAGGCGTTCTTAATATCGGCATCACTGGCGTCTTTTGCAACGCCCAGAACCTCGTAAAAGTCCCGTTTATCGGCCAATCACCTCACCCTTTCTATTCCAATTCTTTTTCTGCACCACCACGCGGCGAATGGCATTGCATCCGCCGCGTGATAGCATTTTATTTTGTTAAACCGTTATTTTTATTCATCCACTTCAGTAAAATCGGCGTCGATAACATCATCGGCTGCATTGGTAGCAGAGGCTTGCTCTTGTTCTTGGCCTTGGCCTTCTGCTTGTGCATTTTGATACACTTTGCTGCTAATTTCATGCAACACTTTTTGCAGTTCCTCTTGTTTTGCTTTGATATCGTCGATATTATCGCCTTCCAGCGCTGTTTTCAGTGCACCTTTTTTCTCTTCCAGGCTTGCTTTGTCTGCATCCTCTAGCTTATCGCCCAAATCGGAAATGGTTTTTTCGGTTTGATACACCATTTGGTCGGCACTATTGCGAATTTCAATTTTCTCTTTCAGTTTGCGGTCTTCCTCGGCATAGCGCTCGGCGTCTTTTACAGCGGCTTCCACATCATCTTTGCTCATATTGGTAGAAGCTGTAATGGTGATGCTTTGCTCTTTGCCTGTGCCAAGGTCTTTTGCAGAAACAGCCACAATACCATTGGCATCGATGTCGAATGTTACCTCAATTTGCGGCACACCACGCGGTGCAGCCGGAATGCCATCCAGGTGGAACACGCCCAATTTTTTATTGTCTTTCGCCATCTCGCGCTCGCCCTGCAGCACATTCACTTCTACGCTGGGTTGGCTATCGGCAGCAGTGGAGAAAATTTGGCTTTTCTTTGTGGGGATGGTGGTGTTGCGCTCAATAATTTTTGTGCACACACCGCCCATGGTTTCGATGCCAAGGCTTAGCGGTGTAACGTCTAAAAGAAGCAATCCTTTCACATCGCCGCCCAGCACGCCGCCTTGAATGGCTGCACCCAATGCCACGCACTCGTCTGGGTTGATATCTTTCGAGGGATCTAGCTTCATATACTCTTTTACAGCATCTTGCACAGCGGGGATACGTGTGGAACCACCCACAAGCAGTACACGGTTCAAATCAGATGGTTGCAAGCCGGCATCCTTCATGGCACGTTTCATCGGCTGTGTTGTACGCTCTACCAATTGTGCTGTTAGCTCGTTGAATTTTGCACGAGTAAGGCTGGTATCAAGATGTTTTGGGCCCGAAGCATCGGCAGTGATAAACGGCAGGTTGATTTGCGTGCTTGTAACACCCGAAAGCTCAATTTTTGCTTTTTCAGCAGCTTCTTTTAAGCGCTGTGCTGCCATTTTATCTTGACGCAGGTCAATGCCATTCTCGCGTTTAAACTCTTCTGCTAAATACGTGATGATGCACTCATCAAAATCGTCGCCACCAAGGCGTGTATCGCCGGCTGTAGAAAGCACTTCTGTAATGCCTTCACCCATTTCAATAACCGAAACGTCGAACGTGCCGCCGCCAAGGTCATATACCATAATTTTTTGGTCGGCTTGTTTGTCTGCTCCGTAAGCCAGCGCAGCAGCCGTTGGCTCGTTGATGATGCGTTTTACTGTAAGGCCTGCAATGGCGCCTGCATCCTTTGTGGCTTGGCGCTGGCTATCGCTAAAGTACGCGGGAACCGTGATAACGGCGTCTGTTACTTTTTCGCCAAGATAGCTTTCTGCATCGGCTTTCAGTTTGGCCAAAATCATGGCCGAAATCTCTTGCGGGGTGTGTTTTTTGCCGTCGATATCCACTTTCTCGCTTGTGCCCATCGCACGTTTAATCGAGGAAATGGTGCGGTCTGGGTTTGTGATGGCCTGGCGTTTTGCCACTTGGCCCACAAGGCGCTCGCCTTCTTTTGTAAAGCCCACAACCGACGGTGTGGTGCGGCCACCTTCTGCGTTTGGAATTACAACAGCGTCGCCGCCTTCCATAACAGCAATGCAGCTATTCGTTGTACCAAGGTCGATACCTACAATTTTACCCATAATCCATGTCTCCTTTTGTTCTGTGTTTTATTTATTTTGTTTGTAAGAAGAAAATCTATCTAATAGTAGAACGCAAAACCGTTCTACGGGGCAACCGCCACCATCGCATGGCGAATCACTTTTTCACCTAATATATATCCTTTTTGCAGCACTTCTGTGATGATGCCGCTTTCTACACCGTCCACCTCTTTTTGCATCACGGCATTGTGCAGCTGTGGGTCAAACGGTTGCCCTTCGGCTTCCATTTCGGAAATACCCAGTTTTTCAAAAATCTCTTGGCATTTTTTTAAAGTCATCAAAACGCCTTTTTTGTACTCTTCGTCGCTTGTGGGCGCTTGTGCTGCAGCATTTAAGATGTCTAGCACAGGCAATAACGTTTCCGCCGAAAAGCCAACACCGTTGCTAAAAGCAGTTTCTGTTTCACGCTGGCTGCGTTTTCTATGGTTTTCATACTCTGCCGCCGTGCGCAGCAGTTGCTCGTTTAATTCGTTGGCCTTTGCTTCGCTGGCCGCCACTTGTTCTTCTAAAGAAGAAATGCGTGCCTCTATCTCTTTTGCACTGTCTTTTTTGGTTTTTTTCTTCGAACTTTCGGCTGTTTCATTTGCCGCTTTCGTTGTCTTTGGCTCCTCTGTCTTGCTCATTATGCTCGTCTCCTCCTTTGGCAAACCTCAGCTTACCATAATACTCATCTATTCTTTAGAAAGCACGCGGTTGTGCCGCGCCACCACTTACAGCATTTCCCATCAAGCGGCTAAAATAATCCAATGTGGAAATCACCTTGCCAAACTGCATGCGTGTGGGGCCCAAAACAGCCAAGGCACCATATAGCCCACCACCGGCCGGATAATGCTGAGACACAATGCACAGCCCCGGTATGGGCCGCTCTAGCTCATCCCCAAACAACACTTCTGTGTGCTGTGCTTGTGGCGTTAATAAATTTTCCACATAGCTTTGTGTTCCCACCAGCTCTAGTAGGGCACGCATGCCCTTGTCAAGCTCTGGCCATCGAAGCAGATATTTTTGTCCTTCAAAATATAGGGAAGACTTTCCTGCCTCTGCCAGCAACGTAAGTGCTGCCGATAAAATAGGCCAACTGCACGGCCCATTTTCTTCCAAACTGTCCATCATGTTGCGTATCAGCGACGAAGTCACGTCCGCCTCTGCTACAAAACGCAAATGCACGTTTAGCGTGTTGGCCAGCCGGAGGCAATCCTCTCTCTCCAGCTCAAAATCCACCTTAGCCACACGTGTAAGCACACCGCCCGCCACGGTTACAGCCAAAACCGCCGCCGTATAGCGCCCCACTTGAATCACCTCATAATGCACAATGTGCAAATCTTTTGCAAGAGGTGTTGTGGCAATAACAGCATATCCCAGCAAGTCTGCCAAGGCCGCTGCCGAACCACGTGCCAGCTTCTCGGGGTCGTGGTCTAGCGTGCCAACGCGCTTACGAATGAGCTTTTGCTCCTCACTCGACAGCTGGTTTTGCACGTGTAGTAAGTTATCTACATAATAGCGATACCCTTTTGCCGTGGGGATGCGCCCAGCCGATGTATGTGGCTGTTCTAATAGTCCAAGCCGTGTAAGGGCGGCCATTTCGTTGCGCAAGGTAGCAGAAGATACCGAGAAATCAATGCAGCGCTGCAATAGGTTAGAGCCCACCGGTTCACCTTCATTTGCATACAGAGAAACAATGGCCATCATAATGCGTTCTTTCCTATCATCAATTGGCATCTTTTCACCCTCCCTCCGCTTCTGTTTAGCACTCTATGTGTTCGAGTGCTAATACCATTCTACAACATCTGCGGGAATTGTCAAGGGGCAAGAACAGAATTTTTTTCACTTTTTCAAATTTGTCACAATTATAAAAAAATTTTGGCGCATTTTGTGCGCTGCAAAACAGGCCATTTCTACACTTTACTACGCAAAAAGAGCTTTGACCCACCACATTCGTGGTACAGGCCCAAGCTCTTTTTTCGCTTCATACAACCGCCAAAACATGAAAACACGTTTTCAGCCAGTGGTTCTTCCGTTCACACTCTTTATATACTGCTTTATATAGTTATATAATACACGGCCAACACGCACCTTTTAGCCACCATAAACCATAGTGGCGCGCTTTTGATAAAATCAATTTCACCAAAAACCAGTGCATAACCCTTGCTTGAAAACAACCCTGTTTCGCCTGCCCTATGCGTCCGTTTGGCACAACGTTTCGGCCAATGCTTTAAGCTCTGCTTGCACACCTTTGTTGTCTGCCAGGCTTTCTCGGTCGGTATTGTTCATTGTCACCACCGCTTCACAGCTGGCGTTCAAATCTCTCAACAACCCGTTTAAGGAAATTTGTGCCGCTGTAAACTGGTTTTCTACCGTGGGTGCCCCGCCCACAAGGACAAGCGCACCCTTCTTACAGCGATATCTCTCCCTGTCTTTTCGTACATGGGAAGCCCAATACACTTGAAGACGATCGATTACACATTTCATCGGCCCGGGCACCGAATAAAAATACATGGGTGATGCAATTACAATATTATCGCAATTGTCTATGGCGCTATAAATATGTGCCATATCCTCATCTTTTTGCGAACAAGCCGGATGTTTTAAGCAGTAGCGACAATCAATGCAAGGCCGCACTGTTTGCTCATAACAGCGAATCACTTCCACCTCGCCACTCAGATGCTCCTTCATAAATTGCACCAATTCAGCCGTATGCCCCTTTTTACGGGCCGACCCTTCAATAATAAGTGTTTTCACAATATTTTATCCTTTATTTTATTATTTATATGTTGTTTTTGTACTTTGATCTTAGTCGTCCAATTTAAGCACTGCCGTAAACGCTTCGCTAGGAACTTGCACGCTACCAATTTGACGCATTTTTTTCTTGCCTTCTTTTTGTTTTTCCAGCAATTTCTTTTTACGCGTAATATCACCGCCATAGCACTTGGCAAGCACGTCCTTACGCACAGCGCGCACGGTTTCGCGCGCAATAACTTTCCCGCCCAAAGCCGCCTGTATGGGCACTTCAAATAACTGACGCGGAATATTTTCTTTTAATTTTTCGCACAAACGACGACCACGTGCATACGCTTTATCGGTATGAACAATAAAACTTAAAGCATCCACCACGTCGCCTGCCACCAAAACATCCAACTTTACAAGTTTCGATTCCACAAAACCTTTTAATTCATAATCATAGCTGGCATACCCACGGCTACGGCTTTTAATGGCATCAAAAAAGTCATACACAATTTCACCCAGCGGCAGCTCATAATGCAAATCTACACGTGCTTCATCTAAATATTTCATATCGCGCAACACACCGCGGCGATCTTGGCACAATTCCATCAAGCTGCCTACATATTCTGTGGGTGTGTAGATATGCGCATCCACAAACGGCTCTTCCGCTTTGGCAATACGGCCCGGATCTGGGTAGTTTGTGGGGTTTTCCACCGCAAGCTCTGTGCCATCGGTAAGTGTAAAATGATATTCTACGCTTGGCGCTGTGGTGATAAGATCAAGGTCAAATTCACGCTCTAAGCGCTCGATGATAATTTCAAGGTGTAAAAGCCCCAAAAATCCACAGCGGAAGCCAAACCCAAGCGCAACACTCGTCTCCGGCTCAAAACTAAGCGATGCATCATTTAATTGCAGTTTATCAAGCGCATCTTGTAAATCGGGGTATTTCGCGCCATCGGCCGGATAAATGCCACAGAACACCATTGGCACCACCTTACGATAACCGTCGAGTGCTTGTGTAGCCGGGTTTTCTTGCCCCGTAACCGTATCGCCCACACGTGTTTCGCGCACGTTTTTAATGCTGGCCGTAATGTAGCCCACTTCACCGGCCGAAAGCTGCTCTGTTGGCATCATGGAAAGAGGACCCATGCGCCCTACTTCCACCACCTGGAAACGAGCCCCCGTTGCCATCATTTGGATACTATCGCCCGCTTTTAGCGTACCATCGAACAAACGCACGTACACAATAACGCCTTTATAACTGTCATAGGCCGAGTCAAAAATAAGGGCTTTTAGCGGCGCTTGTGCATCACCGGAAGGCTGTGGCATATCACACACAATACGCTCTAGCACATCTTCAATGCCAATACCGGCTTTTGCCGAAATGCGCGGTGCTTCCAATGCGGGCAAACCAATTACATCCTCCACCTCTTGGGCCACACGCTCTGGGTCGGCACTGGGCAAATCCATCTTATTCAAAACAGGCACTATTTCTAAGTCATGCTCTAACGCCAAATAAGTATTGGCCAATGTTTGCGCCTCTACCCCTTGGGTCGAATCCACAATCAGCAAAGCACCTTCGCACGCCGCTAGGGAACGGCTCACTTCGTAGTTAAAATCTACATGGCCCGGCGTGTCAATTAAATTTAACTCATACTCCTCGCCATCTTTCGCTTTATACTGCAACGTAACCGCCCGTGCTTTTATCGTAATGCCACGCTCTTTTTCCAGCTCCATATCATCTAAAAGCTGGCTGCTCATGCGGCGCTGCTCCACGCTCTGTGTTAGCTCCAAAATTCTATCTGCCAACGTGGATTTTCCGTGGTCGATATGCGCGATAATGCAAAAATTGCGGATATTTTTTTCTTTCAATCCTGTCCCTCCAGTAAAACGATTGCTCATTTGTGTTTACTCTTATTTATAAACTTTGTCCATCGTACCACATTTTCATCCGAAAGAAAATGGGTTTTTACAACAAATTGCTCTTTTCTTAAATTATAAATATAAAGATTCCTGTGCGCCCCCTTCGCATAATTCCTGTTGTTTTGCCCCTTTTTTGCCTTCAAACATTGTACACAAATTGTTCATTTGACCCCTTCCCTCTTTTTTGGTAAAATGGCGGTAACTGCAAACACATTCATGTATGTTAAACATCTTTATTATAGAATAGGAGAATTTGTTTGAGCTTTCGCAGAAGGTATGAACGTTTCCGGCAAAAAAGCCATCACTTAAACCGCCCACTTGCCTCCATTATTGCCACATTGGTTTTGGGCACTTGCCTATATACCACGGTTTTGGCGCAAGACGTTGTGGTTGTTTCCGACTCTAACGGCACAAGCCACACCATGTTATCAAGCAATATGAGCCAACGAGACATGGTGCTGATGACAGGCTCTGTTACGGATGTACACGACGAAATTTCGGTGGCTTCGCCAAATGCATACACAGCACATGTGGACATTGACCGCGCCTTTACGGTGGGCATTCATGCCGATGGCGATGTATTTGAAAGCAACGTTGTAGATGGCACGGTGGCGGATTTATTAGAAGTACACAACATAGAGCTGGAAGGCGATGACTTTGTGGTGCCCGCCCTAGACACCCCTGTAAGCGACGGTTTTGTTGCAGAGGTGCACCGCGTTGACTATGAAGAAGAAGTATTGCGCGCCGAAGTAACCGACGAACAAATGGAAGAATTTCACGCTGATTTATTGGAAAATGACCCAGATGCCACTTTAACAACAAGTGCCTCTGATATTTACGATGTAACCTATCGCCACACACTTGTAAACGGCGAACACAGCGAAAGTGATATTTTATCGCTTACCCCCATTGTTACCCCGCAAGACCCCGGTGGCGAAGCCTTTACACCCGGGGTGCCACATTCCACAATTGACACCTTTGCCGATGTGGAACTGGATGAAAACGGCCTTCCCACAAACGCCACACGCGTTATTAGCGGTGCTGCCACCACAGCGTATTCCTCCTCCGGTGGGCGCGGTGCCTCTGGCCTTGGGCTTTACTGTGGAACCGTTGCTGTTAATCCAAACGTCATTCCTTACGGCACACGCCTGTTCATCACCGCACCGGATCAAAGCTTTGTATATGGCTATGCCATTGCCACAGATACCGGCATCGCCTTAATGGAAGGCACCATTGGCATTGACCTTTATTTTGAAACAAATGCCGAATGCAACCAATTTGGAAAACGTGCGATGGACGTTTATATTTTAGACTAAAACACTGGGAAAACCCCCATTTAGGCCGCAACAAACGGCCCAAATGGGGGTTTTTTACTATTTTACCATTTCACTTGAATAAATATTGTCTTTTTTGCACAAAAACGAGCTTAGGATTTTTGATGTTTTGCCACTTTGAACAAAATTTCTTGCATTATTGTCAAAAACTGGTTACAATAATATGGTACGACAACAAATTATCCTTGCCAAAATATCCTATATCGTTTTCTTTTTTTCATCATTTTTATTTCACAATACAACTATACTTTTTATTGTAGCAACCATTATAAACACGCATTTAAAATAAAACGCCGGAGGTCCTTATGCAAAAGCTGAACAGCTTAAAAGTAGACACCGAACTTTACCACTTTAAAACAGGAAAAAATTATGATTGTTGGAAGTTTTTAGGATCTCGTCTTTGTGAAGTTGGTGGCGAAACCGGCGCGCTATTTCGTGTATGGGCTCCACGTGCAAAGGCCATGAGTGTGGTGGGCGATTTTAACCGATGGACCCCCGGTGCACACCCTATGTACAACCTTTCTAAAACAGGTGTGTGGCAGTGCTTTATTCCAGGCCTTGAAAATTATGACATCTACAAATATTGTGTAACCACCCCAGATGACAACCTCGTTTTTAAAGCCGACCCTTATGCGCTACACACGGAAACACGCCCCTCCAGTTGTAGCAAATTATATGAAATAGAAGGATATGAATGGCAGGATACACAATGGGAGCGCAATAAACAACGCGGAAATTTGTTAAACCAACCCATAAATATCTATGAGCTTCATTTGGGCAGTTGGAAAGTTCATCCAAACGGTGACCCTTACAGCTACCGTGATTTAGCCGAAGAGCTTGTGCCTTATATTAAAGAAATGGGCTACACCCACATTGAGTTAATGCCACTAACGGAATACCCGTTTGACGGTAGCTGGGGATATCAAGTTACCGGCTATTTTGCGCCAACAAGCCGCTATGGCACACCGCACGATTTTATGTATTTTGTAGACCAGTGCCACAAAGCAAGCATTGGTGTAATTATCGACTGGGTTCCCGCCCACTTCCCCAAAGATGAATTTGGCCTTTACCATTTTGATGGCACGCGCTGCTATGAGGACCAAAACCCTTTGCGTTCAGAGCATAAAGAATGGGGCACAATGGTATTCGATTTTGGACGTATGGAAGTGCAATGCTTCCTTATTTCCTCGGCACTGTTTTGGCTGGATATGTACCACATAGACGGGCTGCGTTTTGATGCCGTTGCCAGTATGCTTTACCTCAATTACAACCGTGAGGACGGCGCTTGGGAGCCAAACATACACGGCGAAGATGGCAACCTAGAGGCCATGGACTTTTTGCGAAAAGTAAACACAGCTGCCTTTAAGCGCCACCCGGGTGTTATGATGATTGCCGAAGAATCCACGGCATGGCCCCTTGTTACAGCGCCGGTGCACGATGGCGGGCTGGGCTTTAACTTTAAATGGAACATGGGCTGGATGAACGACATGCTCAGCTACATGTCTACCGACCCTTACTTCCGCTCCAGTATTCACCAAAAATTGACATTCAGTTTCTTTTATGCTTTTAGCGAAAACTTCATTTTACCCATCAGCCACGACGAGGTGGTGCACGGAAAATGTAGCTTAATTAGCAAAATGCCAGGCTTTTATCACGATAAGTTTGCAGAAATGCGCGTTTTTCTTGGTTATATGATTGCACATCCCGGCAAGAAACTTCTTTTTATGGGGCAAGAATTTGGCCAGTTTACAGAGTGGAGCGAAGCTAGGCAACTAGACTGGATGCTTTTAGAATACGACACACACAGCCAACTGCATGGATACACAAAAGCACTGAACCACTTTTACTTAGAACAATCGCCCCTTTGGGAGCTAGACAACACTTGGGAAGGCTTTCAATGGGTTGTGCCCGATGACTACAATCAAAACATCATCGTGTTTTTACGCCGTGATAAACAGGGCAACCAACTGGTTGTTGTATGCAATTTTTCGCCGATGAAACGGGAACAATACCAATTTGGTGTTCCCGAAAATGGCAAGTATCACCTTGTTTTTAGTAGCGACAAAGCCGAATACGGCGGATCCGGATATCAAAGTTGCACCGTGCACAGCTCTCAAAATGAAATGCACGGCTATGCACAATCGATTGAAGTCACCATTCCACCATTGTCCATCACGATGTATGCCGTTCCACCGTCCACCCAAAAAGAGGATGTAATCACATAATTGTTTCTTTTTTATAACACTTTTTTGTTATCACATCCCATTTTACTGCAATTCGAATGACAACCCAAATCACTTTACCATGCACAACACCACGCTCACAGCTCAAATGCTCTATGATACTCTGCATATCGTTTTTCTATTCCATGAACACGTCCTATAGATTTTATCGTTACGGAGGAATGAAGATGAAAGAATGCGTTGCCATGTTGTTGGCCGGAGGGCAGGGGTCCCGGCTATACACCCTCACAAAAAATTTAGCAAAACCGGCGGTTCCTTTCGGTGGGAAATACCGCATTGTGGACTTTCCACTTTCGAATTGTGTCAATTCCGATATTGACACCGTGGGCATTCTTACCCAATACTTACCCATGGTTTTAAACGACTATATCGGAAATGGCCAGCCGTGGGATTTGGACCGTAGCTACGGTGGTGTGCATATTTTGCCTCCTTATCAAAAAGCCAGCGGCAGCGATTGGTACCGCGGCACAGCGAATGCCATTTACCAAAACATCAATTTTATCGAGCGATATAACCCAAAATACGTTCTTATTTTGTCTGGCGACCATATTTACAAGATGAACTATGGCAAGATGCTTCAGTACCATAAGGAAAAAGGAGCCGACTGCACCATTGCCGTTATGGATGTGCCGCCGGCCGAAACGCATCGTTTTGGCATTATGACAGCAAACGCAGAGCATCTCATCACAAAATTTGAAGAAAAACCAAAGAAAACCGAATCTACTTTGGCTTCTATGGGTATTTATATTTTCACTTGGAGCAAACTAAAAGAAGTGCTGGAAAATGACGAAAACGACAACACTTCCGACAACGACTTTGGCAAAAATATCATTCCCAAAATGCTGGATGTGAAACAAAATTTATTTGCCTACCCATTTGAAGGATACTGGAAGGATGTAGGCACCATTGAAAGCCTTTGGGAAGCCAACATGGACTTGCTTGATCCAAAACAGCCTTTGGATATGCGCGATAAAACATGGAAAATCTATTCTCGTACTGCCGGACGCCCGCCACACCGCGTGGGGATTTCGGCCAATGTAGAAAATGCCATGATTACAGAAGGCTGCATTGTAGATGGCGAAGTAGAATCCTCCATTTTATTTGCCGGTGTTCAAATTGAAGCCGGCGCCGTGGTGCGTGATTCTGTTTTGATGCCAGGTGCCATTGTAAAAAGTGGTGCACAAGTTAGCTATTCCATCATTGCCGAAGATGCTGTTATTGAAAAAGGTGCTGTGGTTGGCATGCGGCCGGAACATATGGATGATATTTCGAAATGGGGTATTTCCGTGGTGGGTGAAAGCGTGGTAATTGGCGCAGGCGCACTAATTTCTCCTAAATCCATGGTGGAAAATAATGTAGAAGCGGGGACAACGGTATGAGCAAAGAAAAAGCACTGGGTATCATTTTTCCAAACTTGCATGAATATACCATTCCGGATTTAGTTGTTCACCGCTGCATGGCCTCTGTTCCGTTTGGCGGCCGCTATCGCCTTATTGACTTTTCTTTGTCCTGCTTTACAAACGCCGGCATTCGCAACATTGGAATTGTGGTGCGCCAAAACTATCAAAGCCTTATGGCACACTTAGGCAACGGCCGCGAGTGGGACCTTTCGAGCAAACGTGGTGGGCTTGTTATTTTTCCGCCCTACGGGCGAGAGGGCTCTTTTTATCGCGGGCGCATCCAGGGGCTTGCCTCTATTTTACAATACCTAGAAGAACGCCCCGAACCGCTCGTTGTCATCAGCGACTGCAACTATGCTTTCCACATGGATATGAAGGATTTGCTTCACACGCACTTGGAAAGTGGCGCAGATGTAACGGCTGTGTATGAGCGCACAACAATAGAGGGCGGCATTAAAAACGACAACTACACATTTTCTCTCGATAATGATGGCTACATCAATGAAGTGCGCGTTAATGAATATCGTGAAGGCACCCACTGTGTTGGGATGGAGATTTTTGTCATAGGGCGCGAATTGTTAATCTCCATTGTGCGCGAAGCAATGACACAAAACAAATTCAATTTTATGTCAGACATGCTTGCCCCAAACTTGAATGTATACCGTGTGCGTGGATATGAACACACCGGATATTGTGCCCGCATTCACGACATGAGCAGCTATTACAAAGAAAACCTTCGTCTTTTAAAGCCCGGCAGTATAGAGGCATTGTTCCCACAAAACCTTCCTATTCTTACAAAAGTGCACGACGAAGCACCCGTGGTGTATGCCATTGGCTCTCACGTGCAAAACAGCATGTTGGCGGATGGTTGCTTTATCGAAGGCGATGTGCAAAACAGCCTTCTTTCTCGTGGTGTTTGGGTGGGCAAGGGCGCCAAAATACACAACTGTGTTTTGATGCACGGTACCCAGGTAGAACCCGGTGCCTACCTTGAAAATGTAATTACAGATAAAAAAGTAATTGTGCGTTGCAACCAAAAACTGATTGGCGCTGCCAATTTCCCCATCTATATTAAGAAAAACAGTGTGGTGGGTGCTTCTACATAGCCCTTTAGAAGCGCTATGTTCTTCTAAATCCTATTTGGCAACATAACCCCACATATAAAAAAGGGAGTAAACCTATGAATATTTTATTCGCAGCAAGTGAAGCGTATCCATTTTTTGCTTCTGGCGGCCTTGGGGATGTAGCCGGCAGTTTGCCGGCCACTTTGAAAAAAGATGGCGCCGATATTCGTGTTATTTTGCCCCTGTATGGCGATTTAAGCGAAAGCTGGAGAAAAAAACTTCGCTACATAACAAATTTTACAGTTTCTGTTGGTTGGCGCAGCCAATATTGCGGGCTGTTTGAATTAACACATAATGGCGTAACACATTATTTCCTTGACAATGAGTATTATTTTAAACGCCATGGCCTTTATGGCTTTTACGATGACGGCGAACGTTTTGCTTTTTTCTCTCGTGCCGTCTTAGAGGCCCTATTCTACATCGATTTCGAACCTGAGGTGATCCATTGCCACGATTGGCAAACGGCGCTTGTTCCTGTGTATATTAACTTATATTATCGTAGCATCGCCAAATTTTATGGAATCAAAACGGTGTTCACCATTCACAATTTGCAGTATCAAGGGCATTATGGCTTTGAAATTTTAGAGGACGCCCTTGGCATTGGGCGCAAAGACGCACATTTACTGGAGTATGACCGTGACATCAACTTTTTAAAGGGCGCACTGGAAAGTGCCGATCGAATTACCACGGTATCGCCCACGTATGCCACAGAGATTTTAGACCCATGGTACGGCCATGGAATGGACGCCTTTTTACAAAAAAAAGCATATAAACTTACCGGCATCATCAATGGCATTGACACCAATGTGTATAACCCCGCCACCGACACTGCCCTAGCGCAAAACTACACCATCGAGTCTTTCGCTAGCGGTAAAGCACAATGCAAGCAGGACCTTCGCCAAGAGTTTGGTTTATTAGAAAACGAGCGTCCTTTAATTGGCATCGTAAGCCGCCTTGTAGACCACAAAGGCTTTGATTTGGTTTGTCATGTGGCCGATGAGTTGGTGGAAAGCGGTTTTCAAATCGTTCTTTTGGGCTCTGGCGAGCATCAATACGAGCAGTTCTTTGAGGAATTAGCACTTCGTTATCCCGGCCTTGTGGGTGTGCGCATTGGCTTTATTCCACAGCTTGCACGCAAAATTTATGCCGGAGCCGATCTTTTCTTGATGCCCAGCAAAACAGAGCCTTGTGGGCTATCGCAACTTGTGGCTCTTCGATATGGAACCGTGCCCATTGTTCGTGCCACCGGTGGCCTGCAAGACACCATTGTTGACATTGAAAACGAAAACAGCAATGGCTTTGTTTTCACAAATTACAACGCCCACGATATGCGAGACACCTGCCTAAGCGCAAAAGAACTGTTTGAAAACGCGGATGCATGGCAACAGCTTGTTCACCGTGGCATGTCATGCGACTACAGCTGGGAACAATCTGCCAAAACATATCGCACCATGTATGAACAAGTAATCGCACTTTGGTAGCATTTTTTCCACGATAACAGCATTCCTTTTATCGCATACAAAAAATGCCTTTTTAAAAACCATAAAATAAACAACAAAAACGCTCGGCCTTTATGGCCGAGCGTTCAGCGTATCAAAAAGTCGTTGCACCAGATAGAGGAAAGACCTTGGGGCGCTGCCCCAAACCCCGCCACTTTAAAAAGTGGACAAACTTT
>CAYJIH010000008.1:47722-49596 GCA_964370195.1 uncultured Oscillospiraceae bacterium | reverse complement strand
GCCATTACACGTGCCATTGCAGACCAAGCGCGTACCATTCGCATTCCGGTGCATATGGTGGAAACCATCAACAAGGTAAAAAAGGTATCTAGTCAATTGCTTCACCGAAACGGCCATGAGGCAACCGCGGATGAAATTGCCGAGGAACTGGATATGCCGGTGGATAAAGTGCGTGAAATTATGCGCGTGGCACAAGAACCGGTGAGCCTTGAAACACCGATTGGTGAGGAAGAAGATAGCCATCTTGGGGATTTTATTCCTGATGAGGATGCGTTGGTGCCGGCAGAGGCAGCCAGCCATACTTTGCTAAAAGAGCAACTGTCTACTGTATTGCAAACCTTAACACCGCGCGAGGAAAAAGTGCTTCGTTTGCGTTTTGGCCTAGAGGACGGGCGCCCGCGTACGTTAGAAGAAGTGGGCAAAGAATTTAAGGTAACGCGCGAGCGTATACGGCAAATTGAAGCGAAAGCACTGCGGAAGTTGCGTCATCCCAGCCGAAGCAAGAAATTGAGGGACTTTTTAGATTAATATGAAACAAGTGGAATTTAAGTGGTGTACAGCCGATGAGGCGCTTTTTCAGCAATCACATGAAGTGCGAAAAGTTGTGTTTGTAGACGAGCAAGGATTTGATATAGCGGTGGAATTTGATGGACTGGATGCACAAAGCCGCCACATTGTGATGTTTTTACAAGGTGAAGTGGTGGGCACGGCACGCATTTTTTCGGACACACCGGGCGAATTGCATGTGGGGCGTTTTGCAATACACAAAAAATGCCGTGGGAAGGGCCTTGGGCTGTTGATGATGGATGAAATACATAAAGAGGCGAAGAAAATGCAGATGAAAACGCTGGTGCTAAATGCCCAGCATGATAAGATGTCTTTTTATGAAAAAGCAGGCTATGCATGTGAAGGAGATGTTTTCTTAGAAGAAGGATGTCCGCATATCACAATGCGGCATACCCTTGGAGAATAAGCTGAGGGGAATGTACGCGTTGACAAAACCGCAAACATTTGGTATATTTAAAGTATAGTAACTAAGTATACTTTGTGCAGCTAAAAGGAATTTAACCCGGTTGCCAATGGGGGAAACAAAGGATGTATATCACGCAAGAGGCAGATTATGCTGTAAGAATTGTAGATTGTTTGTCAAGGGCTGGTGTGCGGCGTGATGCGCGTAGCATCAGTGCCGAAACATGTGTAAGTTTACGCTTTGCTTTAAAGATATTGGGCAAGCTAAGTGCTGCGGGTATTGTAAAAAGTTTTAAAGGGAATCGCGGTGGATATGAGCTAGCGCATGAGCCAAGTGATATCACGTTGCAAGATGTGTTGCGAGCGGTGGATGGCCCTTATTGTTTATCACGGTGCCTGCCGAATGAGAACAATTGTAATCGGAATTTTACAAAACAATGTGTGTTTCATAAAACGTTCAGCCGTTTAAGTGAGGAAATGAACCAAAAACTATCTCAGATAACATTTCAGGATTTTTTAGACGAAGCAGCTGCTGTGTGTGACCTTGATGCAAACGGTGCTACATGCTAGAAAAACCGATGCAACATAAAAACCACAGAAACTGAATAGACAACAAGAAGGCATAGAACCAAGGCGAGCGGGTTTATGCCTTTTTTGTACCATTTATTCAATGTCTGCTAAAGGAAAAGCAACTTTTTTATACTGGCTATTGGCCCTGTTTGTGGGGGTGTAGTACATATATCGTTGTCTTATTTTGAATGAACCGAGTTTGCATTTTGTCATATGCTATATTGAGTAGCACACTTAGAACCGTTTTAGAGTGGCAGTGGACGAAGCAATGATTGTTTGAAATTTTTTAAAATTTGTCAAATAAAGGTGGTTTTGAAATGAAACAAATGTATGAT
>CAYJIH010000008.1:17366-47622 GCA_964370195.1 uncultured Oscillospiraceae bacterium | reverse complement strand
CGTGTCCATTCTGTGATTGCAGAAATTGCTCCGCATGACTCGGTCGAGCGTTTTGAATCGCTTGGTGTGGATGTGGTAATGGGGAAAGCTTCTTTTGTTTCTGCGCGCAAAATAAAGGTGAATGATGTGGAGTATGAAGCAAAACGCATCATTATTGCCACGGGTTCGCGTGCGTTTGTGCCACCGGTGCCGGGCCTTTCCGAGGTGCCCTATGACACAAACGAATCCATTTTTGAGCGCAAGGTGTTGCCAAAACATCTTATTGTGCTTGGTGCTGGGCCGATTGGATGTGAGCTGGGGCAGGGGTTTGCTCATTTGGGCAGTGAGGTATCTATCATCGACCGTTCGTCGCGTTTGTTCTCAAAAGATGAACCGGAGGTTGCACCGGTGATGGAAGAGGTATTTAAACAAGACGGTATTCATCTGCATTTGCAAAGCGAACTGAAAAAAGTGAACCAAATGCCGGAAGGTGGCATTGAGGTGGAGTTTATACAAAATGGTGAATGCAAGCGATGTAAGGGAGACGTTTTGCTTGTGGCGCTGGGGCGAGTGCCCAACACAGAAGATATGAATTTAGAGGAAGTGGGTATTCAAACAAACAAACGCGGTTTTGTTGAGGTGAATGAAAAGCTTCAAACGAGTGTATCCAATGTGTATGCGTGTGGAGATGTGCGGGGGAAATTCTTATTTACACATACGGCTTCGTATGAGGCAGGCATTGCCGTGCGAAATGCCCTGGTGGCTGCTCATTTTAAAACACATTATGATAATTTGGCCTGGACAACGTATACCGTGCCGGAGGTGGCACACGTGGGGCTGTTAAAACAGGCAGCCGAGGAGGCAGGCACCTTTGGTAGCGAGTTGTTTTTACAGATTGACGAAAACGACAGAGCAAAGGCAGAAGACGACCGCCGTGGATTTGTGAAGGTGATATTGGACAAAGAGCGGCATGTGATAGGGGCCACCATCGTGGGAGAAAAAGCGGGAGAAATGTTGCCTGTTTTATCTTTGATGGTAAGCCAAAAGATGAAAATTGAAGCGGCAATGTCGGTGATGTATCAATATCCTGTGCAAGGGGAAATTGTGAAATCATTGGCTGTGGAAGATTTTAAGCGTCACGTTCAGCCATGGCAACAGCATTTGATTCAAAAAATTGTTCATAGTAAACGCTGAGTGATAACATCTAAAAAGAAGAAAGGGCAAAATATGAAAAAGAAAATTGCCATTTTATTGCTTGTGTTGCTTGTGTTGTTTTTATTGCGTGGATATTTAAACTTAGATACATTGGTGAATTTAATTGAAAGTATACAAAGCAACCCATTTGCACCCCTTATTTTTGTAATTGTGTATGCATTGGCTGTAACACTTGTTGTGCCGGCTTCTGCATTTACATTGCTTTCTGCACCGCTTTTTGGTTTTTGGGGTGGGTTGCTACTTACGATTATTGGCTCAAATTTAGGGTGTCATCTCTCTTATTTTCTGGCAAAGCTTTTGGGGAAAGACATTGTTACAAAATTTATCAAAAGCGGGTCTTTTATCGAAACGGCACAGAAAAAAGCACAAGATAATGGGTTTGTATTTATGATGTATGCAAGGCTGATTCCTTTGTTCCCGTTTGCAGGTGTCAACTACTTGTCCGGTGTTTTGGGCATACGGTATCGAGACTATACCATTGCAACATTTTTTGGGATGCTGCCGGGCAGTGCGGTGTATGTGTATTTAGGGTATAGTGCCTCCAACATTCGAGACAATCCTCTTGGGCTTGTCATTTCCATAGGGGTGCTGGCACTTTTTACGGTGGCATTGGCCATTGTGAAAAAGAAAGGTGTGTTTGATAAGGGGAAAGAAAGTGAATTGCCAAAGGTAGAGGAAGAACCGGTTCAGATTTCTAAGGAGGCCGAATAGGACGTAGAAAATCATCTTACGATAGATGCTTTCGATTTTATCACTTTTAAATAAGCGCTGGAGAGGCGTTTGTATACGTTTTGATTTTGTGGCATTTTCCAGATGCCAAGCGGGGTAAAAAACAGGGCGGTATTGTAGGAGAAACCAAAAAGATACACGTTGCCGGGTGTGCCGTGTCTTGGAATTGCTTGAAACAAAAGGGTTGACAAGTTCAAAGCGGATGGTTATAATTGATAGTTGTACTATCATGGATTTTCTATAGCCTTTTTTTAGTTTGTGCGAGAAAAACAGAGAAAAATACCCCTTGTTTTTTGTGAAAAATAACCAAAAATGAGGGTGAAAAAGGACCTGTTTGCAAAAGCACATGTTGCACAGAAGGATGACTGTATCGAAATTGTGTGGCAAAATAAAAAAAGATGAAATTTTCGAATGTTTTTTAGAAAAAGAATGGGGAGTGGTTGCGCGCATGGTGAATGTCAAGCCGGTAAAGCTTGGAACGACGGAACGCATGAGTTTTTCCCACAGCAATGAAGTGTTGGATATGCCAAACTTGATTGAGGTGCAGAAGGATTCCTATCAATGGTTTTTGAAGGAAGGTCTGCGGGAAATATTTCGTGACGTGGGCTCTGTAGAGGACTACTCGGGGTCTTTGGTTTTGGATTTTATTGGGTATCGGCTCGATTCTCAGCCCAAATATTCCATAAAAGAATGTAAAGACCGAGATGTAACGTATGCAGCTCCGCTTCGTGTTACCACTCGTTTGTTTAACAAAGAAACGGGTGAAGTAAAAGAGCAGGAAATCTTTATGGGAGATTTCCCGCTGATGACTGAGAGTGGCACGTTCATCATCAATGGTGCGGAACGTGTTATTGTTTCCCAGTTGGTGCGTTCTCCCGGCGTTTATTTTGGCGAAAGCTATGACAAAACCGGCAAGCAGTTGTTTTCTACTACGCTTAACCCGAATAGGGGTGCTTGGCTTGAGTATGAAACCAGCAGCGATGATGTATTTAGTGTACGTATTGATAAAACACGTAAGTTGCCTGTAACTGTGTTTTTGCGTGCACTTGGCCTTGGCGAAGATAGCCAAATTCGAGATTTTTTTGGCGAAGACGAACGCATTGAGGCAACCATTGCCAAAGATGCTGCTAAAAACGTGGAAGAAGGTTTGCTGGAAACGTATCGCAAATTGCGCCCGGGCGAGCCACCTACGGTAGACAGTGCCAAAAGCCACATCGAAAACTTGTTTTTCGATCCACATCGTTATGATTTGTCTCGTTTTGGACGATATAAAATGAATAAGAAGCTGGCCATTGGCCGGCGTATCACTGGTTCAGTGGCGGCACGTGACGTGATTGCCCCCTTAACCGGTGAGTTGTTGTGCGCAGCTGGAGATAAAATTAGCCGTGAGATGGCTGAAGATATTGAACGCAACGGCGTTAATTCTGTATATCTCAAAGTAGACGACAAAGAAGTGAAAGTGATTTCTAATGGCGTGGTTGACGCAAGTTTCTTCCTTGGTTTTGACGTGCGAGAAGAACTGGGCATCACAGAAAAAGTGAACTTTGCCCTGTTGCAACAAATTATGGATGAAACCGATGACGACGAGGAGCGCAAAGAATTACTTCGCCGTGAGTTGAACCGCAGCGATCGTGAGCGTGAGTATGAACTGGGCAATGAAGGCGCACGTGATTATATCAGCTTGATTAGCCGCACGGTAACAAAGGATGATATCTTCTCTTCCATCAACTATCTAAATGGCCTTGCGAACGGCATTGGCACCACCGATGACATCGATCATCTTGGAAACCGCCGAATTCGTAGTGTGGGCGAGCTTTTGCAAAATCAGTTCCGTATTGGTTTTTCCCGTATGGAACGTGTGATTCGCGAGCGCATGACATTGCAGGCGCAAGATATGGATGTGGTAACACCGCAAGCGCTTATCAATATCCGGCCGGTGACGAGCTCTATCAAAGAGTTTTTCGGTTCTTCGCCATTGTCGCAGTTTATGGGCCAAAACAATCCGCTTGAAGAATTGACGCATAAACGTCGTTTATCTGCTCTTGGGCCTGGTGGTCTATCTCGTGATCGCGCCGGCTTTGAAGTGCGTGACGTGCATTATAGCCATTATGGTCGCATGTGCCCCATCGAAACGCCGGAGGGGCCGAACATTGGTTTGATTTCATATCTTGCCACCTTTGCGCGCATCAACGAATACGGCTTTGTAGAGGCACCATACCGTAAAGTGAACAAAGAAACCGGTGTTGTAACAAATGAAGTTGTGTACATGACAGCCGATGTGGAAGACGAATACACCGTGGTGCAGGCGAATGAGCCGCTGGATGAACAAGGGCGCTTTATTCGCGAGCGTGTTCATGCTCGCCATCAGGATTTGATTATTGAAATAGAGCGTGAAAAAGCCGATTACATGGACGTTTCGCCGAAGATGGTACTTTCAGTGGCTACGGCTATGATTCCGTTTTTGGAAAATGATGACGCAAACCGCGCTTTGATGGGCTCGAACATGCAGCGTCAAGCAGTGCCGCTTTTGATGACACAGCAGCCAATTGTGGCAACGGGCATGGAGTACAAAGCCGCTACAGACTCGGGTGTTTGCCCCTTGGCACGCCGTGCCGGTGTGGTACAACGTGTAACAGCGAACAACATCGTAGTGCGCACACCGGAAGGTGAAGTGGACAATTATGATTTGATTAAGTTTATGCGTTCCAACCAAGGAACTTGCGTAAACCAACGTCCTATTGTAAGCAAAGGCGATGAAGTGACAGTTGGCCAAGTGTTGGCTGATGGCCCTGCTACCAAAAATGGTGAAATTTCCCTTGGAAAAAATGCCTTGATTGGATTTATGACTTGGGAGGGCTACAACTACGAGGATGCTGTTCTTATAAACGAAAAAATTGTTCGTGAAGATGTGTATACATCAATTCATATAGAAGAGTATGAACAAGATGCCCGTGAGACGAAACTGGGGCCTGAGGAAATCACACGCGATATACCGAATGTGAGTGAAGATGCCTTAAAAGACCTAGACGAACGCGGTATCATCCGCATTGGTGCCGAGGTGGTAGCCGGTGATATTTTGGTGGGCAAAGTGACACCGAAAGGTGAAACGGAATTGACACCGGAAGAGCGTTTGTTGCGTGCTATCTTTGGAGAAAAAGCGCGTGAAGTGCGTGATACAAGTTTGCGTGTGCCACACGGCGAGTATGGCATTATTGTGGATGTAAAGGTGTTTACACCAGAAAACAGTGATGAATTACAACCGGGCGTGCGTGAAGTGGTGCGTTGTTATATCGCACAAAAACGTAAGATTTCTGTGGGAGACAAAATGGCAGGTCGCCATGGCAATAAGGGCGTTGTTTCGCGTATTTTGCCACAAGAGGACATGCCGTTCCTTGAGGATGGCACGCCGCTTGATATTGTGCTAAACCCACTGGGCGTGCCTAGCCGTATGAATATTGGCCAGGTATTGGAAGTGCATTTGGGATATGCAGCAAGTGCACTTGGCTGGAAGGTGATGACACCCGTATTTGATGGTGCACACGAGGAAGACATTCGCGCATGCTTTGAGCAGGCCGGTATGCAATCGGACGGCAAAAGCGTTGTGTATGATGGCCGAACAGGCGAGCAATTCGACAATCGTGTTACTGTTGGGTATATGTACTATCTTAAATTGCATCATCTTGTTGACGATAAAATCCATGCTCGTTCCACAGGGCCATATAGCTTGGTTACACAGCAACCACTAGGTGGTAAAGCACAGTTTGGTGGCCAGCGTTTTGGTGAGATGGAAGTGTGGGCACTGGAGGCGTATGGTGCGGCCTATACTTTACAAGAGATTTTGACGGTTAAAAGTGATGATGTGGTTGGCCGTGTAAAAACGTATGAATCGATTGTGAAAGGCCAGCAAGTGCCGGAAGCTGGCATTCCCGAAAGCTTCCGTGTGTTGATTAAAGAGCTTCAAAGCCTTGGGCTTGAAATGGTTGTGCAAGATAAAGAGGGCAATGAAATTGACCTAAAGCAAAACTATGATGAAGACGAGGGTTATCCACGTGGCGAGCTTGCTGTGGGTGAAGAAGTATTGGTGGAGGAAGAACTGGCGGGTGAGTATGCCATTGAGAATGTAGAGGATGCAGATGCCGGCTTCGAGAATGAAGATGAAGTGGCACCGCTGAATCCAGAGGATATTTTCTCTGATGAGGATTTATACGAAAACGACCCACTTATCGACGAATAATATAAAACGAATGGCAGGATGCTCCTGCGAAAAGGATAGAAAACAGCTGTGAAAGAAAGGGCCATTTATGGATTATTATGAATTCGACTCAATCCGAATCGGACTTGCATCGCCCGATCAAATTCGGGAATGGAGTTTCGGAGAGGTCAAAAAGCCCGAAACCATTAACTACCGTACATTAAAACCAGAGCGAGACGGCCTGTTTTGCGAAAAGATTTTTGGCCCCACAAAAGATTGGGAGTGCCATTGCGGAAAATACAAACGCATTCGGTATAAAGGCAAAACGTGCGAGCGTTGTGGTGTAGAAGTAACCCGTGCTAAAGTGCGTAGAGAACGCATGGGGCACATTGAGCTTGCAGCACCTGTAAGCCACATTTGGTACTTTAAAGGCATCCCCAGCCGCATTGGCCTACTTTTAGATATTAGTCCACGGCAGCTGGAAAAAGTGCTTTATTTTGCCGCTTACATTGTAACGGATGCAGGCTTTACAGCACTTGAAGAAAAACAGTTGCTTAGCGAAAAAGAATATCGCGATATGCGTGAGCGTTATGAAGACGAATTTCAGGCTGCCATGGGCGCAGAAGCAGTAGAAGTTCTTTTAAGTAAAATTGATTTAGATGCGCTTTCGCTAACCATCAATGAAGAATTGGTGGATGCAAGTGGCCAAAAACGTTTGCGTCTTATCAAACGTTTAGAAGCAGTGGAGTCGTTCCGTGGCAGTGGAAACCGCCCGGAATGGATGATTTTGAATACGGTGCCCGTAATTCCACCGGACATCCGCCCAATGGTGCAGCTTGATGGTGGCCGATTTGCCACAAGTGACCTAAATGATTTATATCGCCGTGTTATCAACCGCAACAATCGATTGAAACGTCTTTTAGAGCTTGGTGCACCGGATATCATTGTGCGCAACGAAAAAAGAATGTTGCAAGAGGCTGTTGATGCCTTGATTGATAATGGGCGCCGTGGACGCCCGGTGACCGGGCCGAACAACCGTCCTTTAAAGAGCTTATCGGACATGTTAAAAGGCAAGCAAGGCCGTTTCCGCCAAAACTTGCTTGGTAAACGTGTAGACTACTCCGGCCGTTCGGTTATCGTTGTGGGACCTGAGCTGAAAATGTATCAGTGCGGGTTGCCGAAAGAAATGGCACTGGAATTGTTTAAACCCTTTGTTATGCGCGACTTAGTTGACAACCAAATTGCCAACAATATTAAGAGCGCCCGCAAAATGGTAGAGCGCACACGTCCCGAAGTGTGGGATTCGCTTGAAACTGTGATCAAAGGACATCCGGTGCTTTTGAACCGTGCACCTACGTTGCATCGTCTTGGTATTCAGGCATTTGAACCAGTGCTGGTGGAAGGCCGTGCGCTAAAACTGCATCCACTTGTTTGTACTGCATACAATGCCGACTTTGACGGTGACCAAATGGCGGTACACGTACCATTGAGTGAAGAAGCGCAGCGAGAGGCACGTAAATTGATGTTGGCAAGCCAAAACCTTTTGAAACCAAGTGACGGAAAACCGGTTACAGTGCCTACACAGGATATGGTTTTGGGTAGCTATTATCTCACCATGATCAGTGAAGGCGACAAAGGCCAGGGCAAGGTATTCTGCAGTGAGGCAGAGGCCATTATGGCATACCATGACAAGGTAATTACCTTGCATGCACCCATTAAAGTGCGTCGTACGATGGAGTTTGAGGGCGAAATGCGCCAAAAAATTGTGGATGTTACCGTGGGTCGCATTTTATTTAACGATCCGATTCCACAGGATTTAGGCTATATCGACAGAAATGACCCAGAACAAGCATTTCGCTTGGAAGTGGATTTCCTTGTAAATAAGAAAAAGCTGGGCACGATTATTGACCGTTGTATTTATAAGCACGGCACAGCTGTTACGGCACAAATGCTAGATAAAATTAAGGCACAAGGTTTTAAATATTCTACGTTATCTGGTTTGACAGTGGCCGTTTCGGATGCTGTAATTCCGCCAAAGAAAAAAGAACTGATTGCCGAGGCAGACGAGGCCATTAGTAAAATTACAAAACAATTTAACCGTGGTCTTATTTCCAACAAAGAGCGCCTTGATAAAATTCGTTTTGTGTGGGAAGACACAACGGATAAAGTGTCGAATGCGCTAGAGGATAACTTGGATGCACGCAATCCTATCTTTATGATGGCGAATTCAGGCGCTCGTGGTTCTATGCAGCAAATTCGTCAGCTTGCCGGTATGCGTGGCCTAATCGCCAATACATCCGGTGATGTTATTGAGATTCCAATTCGCTCGAACTATCGCGAAGGGTTAGACATTCTGGAGTACTTCATTGCTTCGCGTGGTGCACGTAAAGGCCTTGCCGATACAGCTTTGCGTACAGCAGAATCCGGATACTTAACACGCCGCCTAGTAGACGTATCACAGGAAGTGATCATTCGTGAAGAGGACTGTGGGAGCATGGAGGGCATTGTAGTTGCCGATATTTTGGCGGATGGCAATGCAAACATCGAACCATTCTCTGAGCGTTTGATTGGCCGCTATCCTGTGGAGAATGTGGTGCACCCCGAAACGGGCGAGCTATTGGTGCCACAAGATAAGATGATGGATGAAGATGATGCGATGCGTCTTGTTGATGCAGGGTTTACAAAACTTTGCATTCGCAGCGTGTTGGCGTGCAAGGCAGAAGAGGGATGCTGTGCTCGTTGTTACGGCTCGAACCTTGCCAATGGCATGCCGGTAGGCATTGGTGAAGCAGTGGGCATCATTGCAGCACAATCGATTGGTGAGCCGGGAACGCAGCTTACAATGCGTACGTTCCACACCGGTGGTATCATCACAGCGGAAGATATTACGCAAGGTTTGCCGCACGTTGAGGAACTGTTTGAGGCCAGAAAGCCGAAGGCTTTGGCTATCATGACGGAGATTGCCGGCAAAGTTCACATTGATGACACGAAGAAAAACCGCCACGTGGTGGTGAATGGCGTGGATGAAAATGGCGCACCAACAGAGCGCAGTTACTTGATTCCGTTTGGCCAACGCATTAAAGTGCAAGAGGGCGACGAGCTGGAGTTGGGCGATATGCTTACAGAAGGCCATGCTTATCCGCATGATATTTTGGCCATTAAAGGCGTTACAGCCGTGGAAAATTACCTCATTGAAGAAGTTCAAGGTGTATACCGCCAACAGGGCGTAGATATCAACGACAAGCATATCGAGGTAATTGTACGTCAAATGATGCGTAAAGTAGTGGTGCAGAACCCGGGTTCTACAAGCTTTGTGGGCGGCACCATGGTAGAGCGTAGCGACGTAGAAGCGCAAAATAGGGCCATTCAACAAAGGATTGATGCCGGTGAGGTAGAGCTGGAGATAGCCACAATGGAGCCAAAACTACTGGGTATTACAAAGGCATCGCTTGCAACGGAATCGTGGTTGTCGGCGGCTTCTTTCCAAGAAACAACACGCGTTTTAACAGATGCTGCCATCAAAGGAAAAGTGGATACACTTTCCGGGCTTAAAGAAAATGTTATTATTGGTAAGTTGATTCCAGCCGGTACAGGCATTCCGGAAGTAGAAGAGATATTAGAAATGGGCGGAACGGTTTCACTGTAAGAGACTGTGTGTCAGCGTTGTGCTTTGCACCCGGCCGACGAAAAACGACGGGGGGAGACCTCCGTCGTTTTTACTGGTTGATGCAAACGAATATTTTGGGGGAAGTTCGTTGAAAAAACAAAATGGACGCGTTTTGCTTCGGGCACAGTTGAATACACCGGTTCTTTATCGGGTAGTCAATGTGTTGTTTGCATTATTGATGACAAGCGGTTTGGTGTTAGGGATTTTTTTCAACACAAATACGCCGTATTATCTTGAGTGGCAGTGGGCGTTGCCGTCTGTGTTTATGGCGTTTGGAATATCATTTATCATTGTGTGGGCAATGGCACAGGCGAAGCCGGCAGGCCGTATACAAGAGCGCGTTTTTGCTGTGCTACTTTTGCTTATCATTCTTGCTCTTCTATTTGTAACGGCGTGGCAATTGCGTGTTCGAACAGATGGTTCTTGGCTATTTGGAGAAGTGTACCGTGCAGCGTCCGATTTTGTAACACAAGGTGTGCAACCGGGAAGCTACCTTGCCATGCATCCACAGGCGAAGGCTTTGTATGCTTTATTGTGTGGTTATTTTTCGATTTTTTACCTTTTTGGCAGTACCAGTTTTTTACTTCCTGCTTTGGCACTGAACTGCATTGTGATTTTTGCCGGGATTTTGTGCACATATAGAGTGGCACGAAAAATGTTTGGGGTCAATCAAAGCCTTTTGTTTTTGATATGGGCGTGTTTGTTTTGCCCGTTTCTTTTGGTGCAAGCACCACTTTTGCAAGGGGCCACATTGGCATTTTTATTTGTTTCGGCGGGCACTTTGTTGTGGATGCACATCCGCCATTGTTGGCGCGGGGGTGCTTATGGAAAGACAATGCTCCTTTTTTGCATTTTATCGCTCATTCTAGCAGTTGGGGGGTTGTTTCAGGCCACAGTTTTGCTATTTTGGTTTGCCGCTGCGGTGGATTTGTTGTGTTTGCTGTGTGGCCGTGGCCGGGTGTGGATTTTTTTGGCAGGTGCCGCTGTAGTGGTTTTGGTTGTGTGGGGGGCTATATGGGCTTTGCATAGCAGCCCCATGTTTTCTCACTACACGCAGGACGATAGAATACCACTTGCTACCGGGCTTATGATGGGTCTTTCAGAATTTGGTGTTGAAAATGCTGTAGATAGCCAAATGATACAACAGGCAGATGGGTATGCTGCACGCCAAGATTTGGTTTGGAGTGAGATTCAAGCAAGGCTTGACAGCCGAGATGCACTTCAAACGATACAACAGCTTGGCACAAAGCTGAGTATGATTGTGAGTGATGGTAGTTTTGGCGCCAGTGTGCTACTTGGTAATTACTCGATACAAACAACCGGTGTGCAACAAATGTTTGTGTTGCCAACAGGTATTTTGTATTACATCTTCGCCTATGGCTCCTTTTCTATGTGGGGTATGCTTTTAATTTGGGCTATTGTGGCTGCCATTCGCAGTTTTTTGAACCAAAACAGTGCGTTGACCGTGTTGCGGTTGGCTCTTTTGGCTTCGGCGTTATATGGGCTTGTTTGGGTGGCGCAGCCACAGCATTTTATATGCATGCTACCCTTGTTTTTACTGTGTTTTTTGGAAATGGTTCCACGAAGAAAACAAAACCGGGAAAATGAGGCGCTTGTTGACAATGCGCTGGTGAAGGAAACACATGAGTACGAAATGGATGTGGCACAGCAACATGTGGATTATATGAGTCCCTCTTTTCTTTGGTCGCAGGAGGCACAAGGGGATAATGGTGGACAGAATTGACATCTATAGAGATATAAAATGATGTACAGAGAACAAAGGATGGTTTTATACAGGAAGGGCGTTTCAATAACTCCTTTTGTTTGTTATTCAGCAAAGCAGGGTGCTACAGTTCTTTTTAAAGTGCAATTTTGCTTGTGCAGTGCAGGTATGAAACCATGAGGCAGAACATAATACAGTGTGTAAATAGAAAAGGAGATAGATATGGCAGAAAAAAAAGCACCGCCAAAACCGGAGAGAACCGCGCCACAAGATAAAAAAATGGCACTGGATACAGCGCTTGCCAATATAGAAAAGACATTTGGAAAAGGCGCTGTAATGAAAATGGGCCAAAATGTGGCCATGCAAATTGATGCCATTTCCACAGGTTCCATTTCGCTGGATGCTGCCCTTGGGGTAGGGGGGCTTCCAAGAGGGCGTGTGGTTGAAATATATGGGCCGGAATCTAGCGGAAAAACGACATTGGCACTGCACGTGTTGGCACAAGCACAAAAATGCGGTGGGGATGTGGCTTTTATCGATGTTGAACATGCACTGGACCCGGAATATGCAAGGGCTCTTGGGGTGGATGTAGATAATTTGCTTGTTAGCCAGCCGGATACAGGCGAGCAGGCGCTAGAAATTACTGAAGCGCTTGTGCGTAGTGGTGCCATTGATGTAATTGTTCTTGATTCGGTGGCAGCCATGGTACCGCGTGCAGAAATACTTGGTGAAATGGGCGATTCTCACGTGGGTCTTCAAGCACGCTTGATGAGCCAAGCACTTCGAAAATTGACCGGTGTTGTGGGAAAAACAGGTACAGTATGCATCTTTATTAACCAATTGCGTGAAAAAGTGGGCATCACATATGGTAACCCTGAGGTAACAGCCGGAGGACGTGCGCTGAAATATTATTCATCAGTGCGTATTGATGTGCGTCGCAGTGAAAGTTTGAAAAATTCAGACGGCCAGTTTATTGGCAACCGTACGCGTGCGAAAGTTGTGAAAAACAAAGTGGCACCACCGTTTAAAGAGGCAGAATTTGATATTATGTTTGGTGAGGGAATCTCGCATACAGGCGAACTTTTAGATTTGGCAGTAGAGCTTGGTGTGGTTCAAAAAAGCGGCGCTTGGTTTAACGCTGGTGAAGTTCGTTTGGGGCAAGGGCGTGATAATGCGAAGAAATATCTTGCAGACAACCCGGATTTTGCCGCAGATGTGGAGAATCAAGTGCGCCAGCATTCAGATCGTATTGCATCGAACGGTAAAAAGAAAAAGAAAGCCGGTGGTGGCAATTTAGATGATTTGCCGGCGAAGAGTGACAGTGAAACAAAAGCTGCAAGCTCGGAGCGTGGGCTGGATATCAGTGCAGATGAATGATTAAAATAACAGACATTCGTAAAACAAAACTGGAGAGATTTGCCTTATTTTCACATGAGGAATTTCTTTTGTCTGTGGATGCAGAAACAATAGTAAAAATGGATATTCATCAAGGTTGCACATTGAGCGCGCAGGAATATGATGTGTTAAAAGGTATGAGTGATACACGAAAAGCCAAAGACCAAGCTTTGCGCTTTTTGGCACGACGGCCATACGGTGAAATGGAGTTGTACGAAAAATTATGCCGTAAACATGATGAATATTCGGCTGCGGCAGCGGTGGCGTCCATGGCAGAAATGCAGCTGTTGGATGACGGACAGTTTGCTAAAGAGCGCGCAGAGGCATTGGCGCGCAAAGGGAAAAGCAAACGTGCCATTATACAAGCGTTGCAAGAGCAAGGAATACAGGCACAGCTTGCCATGGAAACAGTACACGATTTGGAGCTAGATGAGACGGATCTTGCCATACAAATTTTGCGAAAAAGTTACACAGACAAACTGAACGCGGGTAAAAAACAGGCGGTGATGGCCGCACTGGCGCGTCGTGGGTTTTGTTATTCAAATATCAAAGAAGCGCTTGAAACAGTGCTGGAAGAACAGGAAATGGAATGAATATTGCAATCGTATCGTTGGGATGTCCTAAAAATCAGGTGGATGCAGATGTGTTTTGCCGTGCACTGCTAGAGGATGGTCATAAAACAGTGGCAAGCATAGCGCAAGCAGAGCTTATTATCATCAACACTTGCGGCTTTGTAAATGCGGCGAAAGAAGAGGCCATTGAGCATATTTTTGACGCTTGTGCAGTTAAAAAGCAAAATCCGGGTGTAAAAGTGATGGTGACCGGTTGTTTGGCAGAGCGTTATCGGGAGGAACTTGCGAAAGAAATTCCGGAATTGGATGCTATTGTTGGTATCGGGAAAAACCATGAATTGCCTCATATTGTTCGAGCTATTTGCAGTGAGAATCATAAGGATGCATGTCCTTATGAGGCGTATGGTCCAAAAACTGATTTGCCTTTTTCAGAACACCGCGTTATTGGAACACCCACCCATTTTGCGTACTTAAAGATTGCAGAAGGTTGCTCGAACGCTTGTTCCTATTGTGCAATTCCTTCCATTCGCGGTCCGTTTCGAAGCCGAACAATAAGTTCTTGCATAAAAGAAGCAACGTGGCTGGCACAACAAGGGGTAAAAGAGCTTGTGCTCGTGGCACAAGATGTGACAGCTTTTGGTGATGATCGTGGAAATAATGAAATTGTTGAGTTGCTGGATGCACTGAACAAAATTGAGGGAATAAGCTGGATCCGTATATTATATGCATATCCAGAGAAAATTACAGATGATTTTTTAGCAGCGATGAAGCGAAATGAAAAGGTGGTACCGTATTTAGATTTGCCGATTCAACATTGCAATAATGATATCTTGCTTTCAATGAGACGAAAAGGGGGCGCAGATGCGGTGCGGCATGCGATTTCAAAAATTCGTAAGGCCATACCCAATTGCACGTTGCGAACCAGTTTGATTGTGGGCTATCCTGGTGAAACACAGCAGCAGTTTGAAGAACTTTGTGAGTTTGTAAAACAAGTAGAGTTTGACCGATTGGGATGTTTTCCATATTCGGCTGAGGATGGAACAAAAGCAGCAGAAATGACAAACCAGTTGCCGGAAGATGAGCGCGTAAAACGTGCAGAAATTCTTATGGAGCTACAAGGTAGGATTTTGAAATTAAAGCAGGAAAAACAAATTGGGAAAACAATCACTGTTTTGTGCGATGGGCTGGACGATGAAGGTGAATATCACGAGTGTCGCAGCGCTTCTGATGCATTTGAAATAGATACTGTCGTATTGGCTTCTAAAACAGCTTCCATGCATATGGGCGGTTTTTATGAAGTGAATGTGACGGGTGAAGATCAGTTTTGCCTGTATGCGGATATTGTTGAAAATGCTGTGTAATGCTAGTTGGCTTTACACGATAAAAAACGGAGAAAATAACAATGGAGCTTCCAAATAAATTAACATTATTGAGAATACTGCTTGTTCCTGTGTTTATGATATTTGCCAGTGCATCACAATTGCCGGGTCAATATCTACTTGCGGCGGCAGTTTTTGCAATAGCAAGTTTTACGGATTTTCTGGATGGGTACATTGCAAGAAAGCGGAATCTTGTTACGGATTTCGGAAAATTTGCAGATCCTTTGGCCGATAAACTTCTTACAACAACTGCATTTATTTATATGATGTTGGACGGTGTGTGTCACCCGGTTGTCATCGTGTTAATTCTAACACGTGAGTTTGCGGTTTCTGGCGTGCGAATGGTGGCGGCAGGTGCTAAAGAGGGAAAAGTGATAGCGGCAAATATGTTTGGGAAAGTAAAAACTGTATTGCAAATGCTGTGCATAATTTATTATTATATTGCGGCTGGTCTTGTGGCGCTATTTGCAACATCGGAGGCAGCTCATGCATTTGTTGTAGGCAGTACACATGTACTGTGTTGGTTGGTGGCTCTTGTTACGATTTTATCCGGCGTTCAGTATGTGTGGGGAAATCGTTCTTTTATACTTGCTAGCAAATAAGGAGAAGGTGAAGATGTCATTTTTAAAAACGGTTAAGGGTTTCCAGCCGCATTGCTCTGGTTTCTTTTCGGCTTCGGCGAATTTGGTTGCTATGGCGCTATTGCTTGTGGCACCGTTCGTTAATATTTTAGGGCTTGTATTTATCATCATTGCGGTGCTTCTTGAAAAAAATAGTGGTCTTGTGAAGCAAAGCGCTTGTTTTGCATTTGTTTTATGGCTTATTGAAAGTATTTTTTTGTTTGTGGTTTATTTGCTGGAAGGTAGTTTAGGTGTTTTAATTGGTTTGCATCAATCTACATTTCTTTTTAGTTTAGGGATGATGAGTTTTTTTCAATTGCTCAATTTTTTTCTCAGTGCACTTGTTCTTGCAGCAGCAATATGGAGTGCGGTACAAGCGTATCAATGGAAAATTTGGAATTGGAATTGGCTTGTTCAGTTAAGTTCGCTTTCTTTTATCCCACCGGCAAAATATTCGGGCGAAGGTGACATACCAGAAGAGTGCACGTTAAAGTATAAGAAGTAAAGCGTAACCATGGGTTGATATGTGTCTTTGCAGTTAATGGTACATTGTTTGTTGAGCCACAAGTGTATAGAAAGGCCAAGCGCCTATAGAGAAGGGGCAGAATATGCAAATTTATAATACAATGAGCCGTAAAAAAGAAGAGTTAATTCCACTAATAGAGGGTCAGGTGCGCATCTATGTTTGTGGGCCAACGGTATATAATTTCATTCATGTAGGGAACGCACGCCCACTTTGTGTGTTTGATACGATGAGACGATATTTAACTTATCGTGGCTATGATGTTTTGTTTGTGAGTAATGTTACAGATATTGATGATAAACTTATAACCAAGGCGAATGATTTAGGTAAAAGTGTGAAGGAAGTGGCCGAAGAATTTGAGCGTGAATATCTACATGATGCAGACGGCTTGCAAGTATTACGTCCAAACATTATGCCAAGGGCCACAGAGCATATGACGGAAATTATCACGTTGATACAAGATATTATTGAGCGTGGCTATGGATACTGCGCCGAAAATGGAGATGTTTATTTTCGAGCCAGAAAATTCCCGGAGTATGGGAAGCTGTCACATAAAGTGTTGGATGATCTTGAGAACAATCGCGATTTGCGCTCAGAAATGAAAGATGATTTAAAAGAGGAGGCGTCGGATTTTGCTGTTTGGAAAGCAGCGAAACCAGGGGAGCCTGCATGGGAGTCTCCATTTGGTTCGGGGCGCCCAGGATGGCATATTGAGTGCAGTGCCATGGCAAAAAAACACTTAGGAGCCACGTTTGATATCCATGCTGGCGGGCAAGATTTGATTTTTCCACACCATGAGAATGAAATTGCACAAAGTGAATGTGCCAACGGGGAAACCTTTGCACGCTACTGGATGCACAATGGCTTTTTAAATATTGATGACCGAAAAATGAGTAAATCTTTGGGTAATTTCTTTACCGTTCGCCAAGTGGCGGATGAAATGGGATATGAGCCCATCCGCTATTTTATGTTAAGTGCCCATTATCGTAGCCCCGTGAATTTTACGATGGATATTTTGCAGCAGTGCAAAGCCAGTTTAGATAGGTTGTACACATGCCGTGAAAATTTGGCTTTTGTTTTGGAAAAAGCAAAAGAAGCGGGGGATTCGCTTCTTTTGGAAAGTGCACAAAACTACGAAAAGCGTTTTTGTGAGAAGATGGATGATGATTTGAACACAGCCGATGCTTTGGCGGTGATTTTTGATTTTGTGCGTGACATCAATACAAATGCGAACAAAACAAACAAAGAGTCTCTACAGAAAGTGGCTGATATTTTTGATTCACTTTGTGCAGTATTGGGTATTTTATGCCAACGTAAGGAAGAAGCTGTGCCTTCCGAGGTAGTGCAGTTGGCAGAGCAACGTGCGCAAGCGAGAAAAGATAAAAATTGGCCATTGGCAGACGAACTACGCAGTCAAATCGACACACTTGGGTATTTAGTTGAAGATACATCCACCGGGCCTAAGTTGACAAAAAAGATGTAGTGTTAAACAGAATACAATTTTAAAGAGCCCTCCCAATGATGTACATTCACATCATTGGGAGGGCTCTTTGGGTCAGAATACCATTTTTTAATTAGGATTGAATATGCATTCAAAACAGTAATGAAAATACGTGTTTATGCAAATATTTTTAAAACAAGCAGAGTGATTTGCTGAATTGTGCTTTTTATTTTCGCTCAACAATCATGCCAATTTTATGTGATATGAAGCAAAATTCTGTGGATGCTTTTCGTCGTTGAGATTACTCAACAGTAACCGATTTTGCTAAGTTACGTGGTTTATCTACGTCACAGCCACGCAAAACACTCATATAATAAGAAAACATTTGCAGAGGAACGACAAGAAGTAGTGGCATCAAGATACCTTCAAAATTAGGTAAGCGGTATACATAATCTGCAGCACCTTCCGGTACTTGTGCATCTTCCTTACAAAATAGAACAACGTGAGCACCGCGGCTTTTTACTTCTTGCACATTGGAAATGGTTTTTTCAAATACATCATCTTGTGTTGCAATGGCAATTATTGGCGTGCCCTCTACAACCAAACTGATTGTACCGTGCTTAAGCTCGCCGGCAGCATATGCTTCGCTGTGCACATAACTAATCTCTTTTAATTTTAAACTGCCTTCTAGGGATAAAGCGTAATCAATATTGCGCCCTAAGAAGAACAAATCACTGCTGTTCATCATTTCGCTTGCTAAAAACTGAATCTCCTTAGGATTATCTAAAATGGGTTGAATTAAATCCGGAACACGTAAAATATCATTGAGCAAGTGGCTTACAACTTCGTCGCTTAATGTTTTTTTCACACGGGCAAGGTGCAAGGCAAACAAGTACAAGCAGCATAATTGTACCATATAGGCCTTTGTGCTGGCTACGGCAATTTCTGGGCCGGCATAACTGTATAAAACCCAATCGGCAGCGCGGGCAATGCTGCTACCTACGGTGTTTACAATGGCCAATGTCTTCGCACCACGGTCTTTTGCCATGCGCAAGGCAGCCAGTGTATCGATGGTTTCGCCACTTTGACTGATGATAATCACAAGGTCTTCTTCGCTTAAAATGGGGTCTCGATAGCGAAACTCGCTGGCAATATCCACTTCAACGGGGGTTCGCGTCAGTTTTTCTATTGCCGACTTTCCAACCATACCAGAATACATAGCGGTGCCACAAGCTACAATGTAAATTCTCTTAAGGCTATTTAAATAATCATCCGTTAAATTTTCAAGGCCAAGATTGGGCAGGCCATTTTCTACACGTGGACGAACGGCAGCGTGGATGGCGGCAGGCTGCTCATGCATTTCTTTTAACATAAAATGAGGATAACCACCTTTTTCGGCGGCTTCCACTGAAAATTGAGCAGTCATACGCTCACGTTGTACAGGAACAGCAAATTCATCATAAATTTCTATTGAATTATTTGTTAAAACAGCGATATCTCCGTTTTCCAAAACACTATAGTCACGTGTGTGTGATAAGATGGCAGGTATATCACTTGCAAGGTAATTTTCCTCTTCGCCATAGGCCACAATCAAAGGGCTTTCGTGGCGAACGGCATAAATTGTATCCGGTTTATCTGAAAATAGAATGGCCAAAGCATAGCTGCCGTGGATATGTGTGAGCGTGGTGCAAATTGCTGCAATTGCATCACCGTGGTAGTGGTGATCGAGTAACTTCACAAGCACTTCCGTATCGGTTTGTGAATCAAAAGTATACCCTTCATGAATTAGATATTCTTTCAATTTACCGTAATTTTCTATGATGCCGTTGTGCACCAATGCTACACGAGAAGCAGAGTGTGGGTGGCTGTTTAAATCGCTGGGGGCACCGTGTGTGGCCCACCGAGTGTGTCCAATGCCTATATGGCTGGGGCTGGGGTTTTCTTGCTTTAGCTTATCTTCCAAAAATTGTAAACGGCCTTGAGCCTTATAAATTTGAATTTGGTCATCTTCAAACTGGGCAATTCCAGCCGAGTCGTAGCCTCGGTATTCAAGACGACGCAAGCCGCTGAGTAAAACTTCACGGCTCTCATTTTTTCCAACATATCCAACAATTCCACACATAGTTTATCCTCCGATAAAGACTTAATAACAAAATTTGAGGCGAAAAAATACAAAACTGATGTGTTCCTGCTATGCTGTTTAGTTGTTTTGATGTTACCACCAATTTTTGAAACAACATTATCCGTCTGCAGGCAAGCGGGACAGGCATCCGCCGAATATTTCGATAACCTGCCTCCTCGTCACTCGAATCAATCAGGGTGATATGTATACCCACATGTCGAGCCAGGCGCTGTATCGGTGTGGCCAGGTCCATCAAGCCCAGCCGCTGTGTTCATAAAGCAACACCTCCTTTCAAAATTTCATCAATATGGTATATAAGCGTTTTAATGAAAAAACCGATTTCTAAAATAGCGCACATAAACAATGGTCGTTTTTTCCAGTAGAATATCGAACAAGAAAAAGGTAAGTAGAGCCGCTAAGCAGCCCAGTAGCAAAAGAGGTAGGGGAAACCGCTGTATAATTTGTGTAAAGTAGAAATTGCCTGACATCAAAAAAAAGAGCAGAAATTGCAAACTTATTCCGCATATAAAGGATAGTGATTTGCAAATAATGCGTATGATGCGGAAACTTATTTTAGAGAGGAGTACCCGTAAACATGGGTAATATCCAGTGAGGAAAACAAATAAAAAACTGGTTTCTCTGCTTGGTATAAAAAAAAGGGCAAGAAGCGAAACGGCAATGTAAGCAACAAGCGTCCGTTTTGGGCCAAATTCACAAAGCAAGGGCACAAAGCAAAGGCTGGCTAAGAGCGGACCAGAGAAAACAGAAAGGGAAAAAACACTGGAGCTAAGCAGAAATAGGAAAGATAAAGCACACAATACGCCGCACAGTGCCATGCGCTGTGCCGTTGAACGAGGACGTTGTTTCTCAGTCAAATGTTAACACCCACGTCCCATGCCGCAACATGCATCTAGGCAGCACATCAAGGTGCAAGTGTTACAAGCGCAGTTTAATGCGGCTGCTTCGTTGCCGGAATTTGCGTAAGGGTTGCCGGGCATTTCGCCTTGAGCAGAGTTTTGCAAATTGCGCAGCGCAGCTTCATATTCGCGGTTTCCCGGCGCCAAACGAACAGCCGTCTCAAAATAAAATTGTGCCTTTTCTAACCAGCCTTTATAGTAGTACACGCTGCCCATTAAAAAATTCCACTCAGCGTTGTCATTCATGTTTTGCAGAGATTCCAGAGCGGCAAGTGCTTCGTCAACACGTCCAGTGTTGATAAGCTGCCGAATGTCGGGGAAATCTCCGGCCATGTCATAGGCCCCTTGCTTTACATTCTGTGAAGTGTTATCTTGCCCGGTGCGCAGATAGCTCATTAAAATATCAAAAGCTTCGTTAATTTCGTTCATTTTTTGAACAGCATCATCGCGCAGGGGGCCTGCGTCATAATTGTCTACGTCATATTTTTTGGCCAGTTCTTTATATGCTACTTTCACATCTTCTTCTTTGGCGTTTTGCGAGATACCAAGTACCTCATATGCTTTCGATTTGTCCATGTCCTGTTCTCCTTGTTGTTCTCTTTTGTCCTGCAGCAGCGATGCCTATAGGCAGTCCTAGAAAGAAAATGTTGTCTAATATGTCTTTATATTGTTGAAACTGCAACAAATTATAACAAAGTGCAATTTCACCTGCTGCCATGCGGCAACGTTTTTGTGCAGAAAGCACAGCTTCGTTTTTTGTCATTTTGGCACAGAGAAACACATTGTATCGGCCATGTTTTTTGTCTTTTTCAAAGTCTTCTGCCGCATCTAAAAGATACACAATTTGACCTGCAAAGAGGCCTAAACGATATAAAATATGTTGTTCCTGCTTATTTCGTCCGGCGGTAGCAAACAATTGTGCACACATTTGAGCGGTTGGGTCGCATGCTTCGTCCACGCTGGCACAGTTTGCAGCTTCTAATTTTCGTTGGCAGTTCATTTGGTGTGCCAACGCTTTGTCCAGTTCAGGGTGTTTTTTTGCAGCATGTCGATGCTTCCAGTAAAGTGCCGGGTGCCCTAAAGCATACAATATTTTCTTTATGCCGGTTTCATCCTGCAAATTGTCTTTTAGATGGTAGAAACTAAGCAAAATTAAGGCGTCGGAAGCAAGGGCAAGGCCG
This sequence comes from uncultured Oscillospiraceae bacterium, assembly GCA_964370195.1. GTDB lineage: Bacteria > Bacillota > Clostridia > Oscillospirales > Ruminococcaceae > JAAYCI01. Next base: position 25,967 of record CAYJIH010000008.1, on the reverse strand, counting down.
GCTGTATCGTGCCGCATCCACCGTTTCTGGATGGGATTGATAAAACACCCTTCGGCTTTTAATGTGCCAACTTCTCCGGATAAAGCATCTGCCAAAATGGCTAGCAAAACAAGGTCATAGTTCAATAATAAACGGCTTATCGTTTTATAATCTTTCCCCAATTGTTTGCATAAACCACAATAAAGCGCGCGATATAACTCGAAATCACGCACTTTCATTTCTTGTTTTGCAGGCATTACATATCCGAACAGGTGCGGCCACCTCCTAGGTGTGTATGGCACACTACTTTACCATTTTTTTATCAATACCGATATCATACAACATTTAGCCGCTACATGCAAGAATTGACAAAGTGAAATGTAAATACTATTATTACATATAGAATGTTATTATAGAATGTTTTGATAAAGGAGCCATACAATACATGAGTAAAACACCGTTTGTCTGCAAAGAAAAGTTGGAAGAGATTATTAAAGAGTACCCAACTCCGTTTCACTTATATAGTGAGGAGGGCATACGAAATACGGCACGTGCTTTACAAAAGGCATTTGCGTGGAATCCTGGTTTTAAAGAATATTTTGCTGTAAAGGCCACGCCCAACCCGCGCCTGCTAGAAATATTGCGCGAAGAGGGATGCGGGGCCGATTGTTCAAGCAATACGGAGCTGATGCTAAGTGAAGCTGTGGGCTTTAAAGGTGACGAGATTATGTTTTCGTCGAACGCAACACCGGCTGAGGAGTTTGTGCTTGCGGCAAAAATGGGTGCCATCATCAATTTGGATGATTTTACGCACATCGATTTTTTAGAAAAGCATGTTGGAATTCCCAAAACAATTTGCTGCCGTTTTAATCCGGGCGGTGATTTTAAAATTCACAACCGCATCATGGACAGTCCCAAAGATGCTAAATACGGTTTTACAAAAGATCAAATGCGAGAAGGCTTTTTGAAGCTCAAAGAAAAAGGGGCAGAAGAGTTTGGCATTCATGCATTTTTAGCCAGCAACACATTGGGTGGGGAATATTACCCAGTGCTTGCGAAAACCTTGTTTGAAACAGCGGTGTGGCTGAAAGAGGAAACGGGTGTCCATATTGGTTTCATCAACCTGAGTGGTGGGGTGGGGATCCCTTACAAACCAGAAGATGAGCCAAATGATATCGCATTGATTGGCGAAGGCGTGAGAAAGGCATACGAAGAAGTGCTGATTCCAAACGGTATGGGTGATGTGGCTATTTTCACAGAACTTGGGCGCTTTATGCTTGGCCCCAATGGTCAGCTTGTTGCCACTGTGTTGCATCAAAAACATACACACAAAGAATATGTAGGCTTAGACGCTTGTGCTGCAAACCTCATGCGCCCGGCCATTTATGGTGCCTACCATCATATCACCATTGCGGGAAAAGAGGATGCAACACCAACACAAATGTATGATGTAACAGGTTCACTTTGCGAGAATAGCGATAAATTTGCTGTGGATCGCATGTTACCAGAGGTGGATATTGGAGATATTGTGGTGATACACGATACAGGTGCGCATGGGCATGCAATGGGTTATAACTACAACGGAAAATTACGCAGTGCTGAAGTATTGCTGCGCCAAGACGGAAATACAGAGCTGATTCGACGTGCAGAAACACCCATGGATTATTTTGCCACACTGGATTATCCAGGCCTGCCAAGGTAAAAAACTGCTTGACATTCGTTGAGTGGGTGGGTATAATTGTTTAGAAAGCATTACAATTTAATAGTTACTTATCAAGAGTGGCTGAGGGAACAGGCCCGATGAAGCCCAGCAACCTGTCTTACAAGACAAGGTGCTCCTTCCTGCGGGAAAACCCGAAAGATAAGCTTTGATGCGTCTGGGTTTCTCCCAGACGCTTTTTTATTGTGAAAAACAGCAACGAAGAGAAAGGAATAAAAAATGAGGAAATTATTCACATCGGAATCTGTAACTGAGGGGCATCCCGATAAAATTTGCGACCAAATATCGGATGCGGTTTTGGACGCGGTTCTTGCAGTAGATCCGGAAGGTCGTGTGGCATGCGAAACAACTGCCAATACGGGTGTTATTTATGTTATGGGCGAAATGACAACAAACAGCTATGTGGACATTCAAACCATTGTACGTGATGTGGTGCGAGACATTGGATATACACGCGCTAAATTTGGTTTTGATTGCGAAACGTGTGCCGTGATTACTTCTATTAAAGAGCAAAGTGCTGATATTGCTATGGGTGTGAATCCGGGTGGCGCGGGCGACCAAGGGATGATGTTTGGTTATGCGTGTGACGAGACACCGGAACTGATGCCATTGCCCATTAGTTTGGCACATAAATTGGCTAAAAAACTAACAGATGTGCGTAAAAGTGAAGAACTTTCTTATTTGCGTCCGGACGGAAAAAGCCAAGTGAGCGTGGAGTATGACGGTGATAAGCCTGTGCGTGTGGATACAGTGGTAATTTCAACACAGCATGCACCGGAGGTAGACCACGCCACCATTGAGAAGGATATCATTGAGAAAGTGGTGCGCCCCGTGGTGCCGGCTGAGATGCTTGATGAAAATACACGGTTTTTCATCAACCCAACAGGACGATTTGTTGTGGGTGGTCCTCAGGGGGATTCCGGTTTAACGGGCCGTAAAATTATTGTGGATACGTATGGCGGTTATGCACGCCATGGTGGAGGTGCTTTTTCGGGAAAAGACCCTACAAAAGTGGACCGTAGTGCAGCGTATGCGGCACGTTGGGTGGCCAAAAACATTGTGGCGGCAGGTCTTGCGGCACGTTGCGAAGTGCAACTTGCTTATGCCATTGGTGTGGCACAGCCGGTAAGTATCCGTGTGGATACATTTGGAAGCGGCTCAATAAGTGATGATACGATTGCCGAGGCTGTGTCAAAAGTGTTTGATTTAACACCGGCCGGCATTATTGAAGCGTTGGACCTAAAGAAACCAATTTATCGTCAACTTGCAGCTTATGGGCACTTAGGCCGTGAGGATTTGAATGTGAGCTGGGAAAAAACAGACCGTGTAGAGGCGTTGAAACAAGCGCTGGCATCACAGGGATAATAAAGCCGTGGTAGAAGGGCAAATGATGCAGCAAGAAACCGAAATTTTGGTGGGTCGTGTAGAAAACGTGAGCTATGAAAGCGAAGATAACGGGTTTGCTGTGCTGCAATTGTTGGATGAAGAGGGAGAGTTGATCTCTGTAGTGGGCCCCTTGGCCGGCAGTGTGCCGGGCGAGGAGCTTACTTTGCGTGGAAAATATAGTATACATGCAAGTTATGGGCCACAATTTCAGGCAGAAGCGTGTGCATTTCGTTTGCCACAAGAAGCGGATGATATTTTGCAATATTTATCCAGTGGTGTGCTGCCGGGCATTGGGCCGGTAACAGCGCGTCGTATTGTAGAGCGTTTTGGTGCAGATACGTTGGGCATTTTGGCACAAGAACCGGAAAAGTTGGCAGAGGTGAGTGGCTTTTCTCTGAAAAAGGCAAAAAAGGCAGGGCAGGTGTTTTTAGAGCGATACGGAACACGGGAAGCTATGATGTCTTTAATGCGGCTGGGCTTAAGCATGTCTGAGGCAGTGTCTTTGTATGGGTATTATGAAAAAGAGACGATACATCTAGTAGAAAGTAACCCTTATCGTCTTTGTGGGCACCCGTTGTTTCTTGGGTTTGCGCGTGTTGATGCTATCGCACAGCATTTTGCATTCGAGGCAGAATGCGAAGAGCGTGTGCAGGCGGCTCTTTTGTATACGTTGCGTCATAATTTGCAAAATGGACACACATGCCTGCCTGCTGTAAGGCTACAAGAAACGGTTACCACCTTCTTTAAACTGCCACCTGATGTTGTGACGCGCGAGTTAGAACGCCTGTGCGATGACGAGCGGCTGTGTTTAACAGAAGATTCTGAAAAAAAAGTGTTTTTGCCAGAGATGATGCGTGCAGAGATGAATGCCGCGGCGATATTGCAAAGTAAAGTTCGTTGTGATGTGCCGATGCCGAAACAGTTCGATAAGTTGATTGGGCAGCAAGAGGAAAGTGCAGAGGTTCAGTATGCCGAGCGCCAAATTGAGGCGATTCGGCTGGCCATGCAATGTGGTGTGGTGGTGATTACCGGTGGCCCCGGAACGGGCAAAACCACAGCCATCAATGCGGTGATTTCGCTTTTAGAGCAACAGGCCGAGCGTGTTTTACTGGCGGCACCCACAGGCCGTGCGGCGAAACGAATGAGTGAGTTGACGGCACGAAAAGCTTCCACCATCCATCGGTTGTTGGAGGTGGATTTTCGTGCAGGGATGGACACGCCACGGTTTAAACATAATGCGCAAAATCCACTTCGTTGCGATGTTTTAATTGTGGATGAAGTGAGTATGGTGGATGCGTTGTTGTTTGAAAGTTTACTGCTTGCTTTGAAGCCATCGTGCCGCCTGATTTTGGTGGGGGATGTGGACCAGCTGCCCAGTGTGGGGGCCGGCAATGTGTTGCGTGGGATTTTGCAGTCTGGCAGTGTGCCGTCTGTGCGGCTTAATGAAATTTTTCGCCAGGCTGAGGCCAGTTTGATTGTGCGCAATGCGCATGAAATTATGCAAGGGAATCCTGTGAGGGAGGGCGGAAAAAACGATGATTTTTTCTTTTTACGCGCTGCCGGCCTAAAAGCACAGGATTTGATTTGTGACCTTGTGGCAAGACGCCTTTCTACTTTTTACAATCTGTCGCCGTTTTCAGACATTCAAGTGCTGTGCCCAGGGCGAAAAGGGCCGCTGGGCACCGAGGTGCTTAGTGCAGCATTGCAAGAACGTCTGAACCCGAAAAAACCTAATAAGCAGGAGCTGAAGAGGCAAGGGTTTGTGTTTCGAGAAGGTGATAAGGTGATGCAGGTGAAAAACAACTACGACATCCCTTGGACAAGGCTGGACGGAGAAGCCGGGGCTGGCGCGTACAATGGTGACATCGGTTTAATAGAATCCATTGATGCACGCGCCGGCACGATGACGGTGCTGTGTGAAGATAGGCGTGTGACGTATATACAAGAAAATTTGCATGAATTGGAACTCGCGTATGCCATTACAATTCATAAAAGCCAGGGAAGTGAGTTTGAAGCGGTTGTGTTATCGGTGGCAGAGGTGCCAAAACCACTGAGATATCGTAATTTGCTGTATACAGGTGTAACAAGAGCCAAAAATTTGTGTGTTCTTGTGGGCGAGCAAGCCGTGCTAGATCAAATGGTGGCAAATGCCAATAAAAATACACGTTTTTCGCATTTTGACATTTTTTTGCAGGATGAGGGTTGGCTGTGAGCATACAGGTGAAAGATTTTTTACTTGATTTGTTTTATCCGAAACATTGTCCTTGGTGCGAGCGTGTGCTGGGGTTTGTGAAAGTGTGCACTTGCGAGGCAGATGTGATGGCCCAACAGCTTGAAGCAAAGCCACTTGTACGGTTTCGGATGGCACACATTGAAGAGTGGTGGGCTTGCTTTGAATATAGGCCACCGGTTAGTGTGGCTTGCCATCGCTTAAAATATGAAGGAGTTCAAAGCCTTGCCTCGCCAATTGGTGAGGTGATGTCTTGCTTTGCAAAACAAGCAGGGTTTTTACAAAAAATAGATGTGGTGGTGCCGGTTCCAATGGCACCACTTGCCAAAAAAGAGCGTGGGTTTAACCAAAGCGAATTGCTGGCAGGGGAACTTTGTAAAAAATCAGGGCTTCTTTTGCAAACAGATTGGTTACAAAAAACACGGGAAACAACAAAACAAAGAACTTTGAGCCGCAAAGATAGGCAAAGCAATGTAAAAGATGCGTTTTGTGTTTCGCCACAGGCCAATTTTGGTGGAAAACACGTGTTGCTTATCGATGATGTGTTAACTACGGGTAGCACATTGTCGGAATGTGCAGCTGTTGTAAAAGCGGCCGGTGCTGCAAGTTGTTTCGCTTTTACCTTTTTAGTGGTGCAGGATGATTATACCGGCCTAGATGTATAGAATGAAGTGATTATTTAATTGAATAACCTTTTCGTAACAAGAAAATAGCCCCTTTCTGTGATAACACAGGAAGGGGCTTGATTTTATATTTATGCGTAAGGGTTGTTCCATTTATGACCTTCGCGTCGGTTTGTAATGTTGCCACGTAGGCATAAGTCCTCGGCACATTTTTGTGCTTTTTTATATTCGTTCACTTCGTCTTCTACGGTAACAACAACACCGTTTTCAATCACAGTTTTGCCGTCTACCAATACGCCCACAATATTTTGCAAAGAAGAAGAATAAACCAAGGTAGAAACCGGGTTGTGCATGGGGATTGCTTTTGGGCATTTTAGTGGGTCAAAAATGACAATATCAGCTTTTTTGCCGGCCTCTAGCGATCCGATTTCGGCATCCATACCAAGGGCACGCGCACCATCGATGGTGGCCATCTCTAATACTTTTTCTGCAGACATCGCCAACGGGTTGCGTGTGTTTACTTTATGTTGCAGTGCTGTGAATTTCATCAGTTCTACCATATCTTGCGCATTGTTGCTGGCAGCACCATCAACACCGAGAGAAACGGTTAAACCATTTTTTAGCATTTTTGGCACATCGGCAACGCCGGAAGATAAGTATTGGTTCGAGCATACATTGTGTGAAATTTTAATATCGTGTTGTTTTGCAAGGGCAATGTCTTTGTCTGTTAAATAGCAACAGTGAACCATTAAAACGTTGGGGCCAAGAATGCCAAGTTCTTCCAAAACCTCGGCATCCGGGCGGCCATGCAGTTCGGCTGCAGCATCTCTATCAAACGGTGTTTCCGAAATATGTACGGTAAAACCGGATTTGTATTCGTTGGTAACACGCCAAAGCATTTCTAGGTTTTCCCGTGTGTTCGACCAGATGGCGGCAGGGGCCACCCAAACTTTAATGCGTCCGTTTTCACTGTTGTGATATGTATCAAAAAGGCGGTAGACATCCTTTTCAATTTCAGCTGTGTTTTGCATAATGCCACGTTGCACACCAAATTGTGCGCCGGTGTCCATGCAACCACGGCCCAAAATACCACGAACACCAAGGTCTTTAAACGCTTTTACCACTGCGTCTGAAAGATCGGGTGCTGGGTGTGGATACATATAGTCTAAGTTGGTTGTAATGCCACTGTGCAGGCCTTCCATACAGCCCAAAACAGCTGCCTGGTAACAGTCTTCATAACGTAAGTTCGTGGCAGCGGGGAAGGTCATGGTTTCTAGCCAATCTTTTAGCACCATATCGTCCCCAAGGCCTTTTAGTAAAGTTTGGAAAAGGTGATTATGCGTGCTAACAAACCCGGGGAATAAAATTTTCCCTTCCATATTTTGCACATTGGCACAATCAGTATATTTTGCTTCAAGGTCGGCAGAGGGCCCCACATCCACAATTTTATCACCTTGTATGGCAAGGGCGCCATCAAAGAAGACATCGCGTGCGGCGTTTACGCTTACGATGGTTGCGTGTGTAAAGAGCGTATCAATCATGTGTTTAATCCTCACTTTTAATTAAAATATTCTTAATTGTATCATACCTGATTTTGCGTGTGCTGACAAGTTGTATTATTTGCCTGTATAAGATTTTTACAGCAGGAAGCTAAGTACAGGATGTTTTCTTCCATAAAAACAGTGTCGTGTTTTGTGTGGATTTTATTCATATAATAGCCGAATATACGTGATTTATTAAAACTGGCAACGGCCACATTTTGTGGAAAATGAATTTGGTCTGATGGGTAAAATGTGGTGCGTGAGTTCCAAAATAAAATTGTTTTGTTCTTGTGCGGGCAAAAGGCAGCTTCTAACTCTTGTTGGTTTTTCACTTTGGCTTTTTTGCTGATACACAGCGCTATGTTGTCTCCATCTGACACACAGTCGAAGTTGAGAAGAAGTTTGTTCTTCATTTCTTTATGATATTTTTTTTGAAAGCGTGAAGAACCCACAAGGCCAATTTCTTCATTGTCGAAAAACACAACGGCTATTTTTGCTTTTTCTTCGTCGCTAAGAAGGTGCAGAATTTCGCACAGTGTAATTACGCCGGAGGTGTTGTCGTTTGCTGTGTGCTTGTTTGCTTTGCCAAACAGAATGAGTAGCTGAAACAAAAGGGCAGCAGGAAGAAGAACAAAGAAGGGAAAGATGGGGGGCAAGTTTACAACATGGCCCACAACACCCAAAAGCATGCCGAGAAGAAAAAAGGCAATTGAAAAGGCTAAAATCAGCAAAATTAGAGCAAACGGGTTGCGTGGTGCCATAAAATTGGGGAATGGAAGCTGCGCGCACGTGTCATAGTGGGCTGTAAAAACATACTGTGCATTTTTTATATCTCCAACAACCAAATTGCGGTTGCGTAGCAACCGGCCGCTTTCTTCAATGGTCATTTTTGGAAAATGCTCTTGCATCAATGCGATGAAAGCACTTTTTTGTGCATCACTTTTACGTGTTTGAAAGTTGTCGAAAATGGTTTGCGATAACGGTGTCATGGTGGGGTTCCTTTTTTAAGAGATAATAAAGCACTTGTGGCTGTACGTTTGTGTAAACAGGCAGCGCCTCGTGCATTATACCATACACGAGGCGCTGTATACAAGGAAAGAGAAATAAATCTAAATCAGCTTA
>CAYJIH010000008.1:0-17266 GCA_964370195.1 uncultured Oscillospiraceae bacterium | reverse complement strand
ATCAGCTTATTTTTTTATCGTAAAGGCGGGCTGCATTTAAAACAACAAGCACAGAACCGGCATTGTGCACCAAAGCACCTGTTGCGGGGTTTAGCAAACCCATAATGGATAAAATAATGGCGGTAAAGTTGATTATCATAGAAAGTGTTATATTGAATTTAATAGAGGATATTGTGGCATTCGACAGTTTTTTGATATAGGAAATTTTGGAAATGTCGTCGCCTAAAATGGCAATGTCCGCAGCATCAATGGCAATATCACTACCCATGGTGCCCATGGCAATGCCAACGGTTGCTGTTTTTAATGCAGGGGCATCATTTACACCGTCTCCCACCATGCATACACCCTCACCTTTTTCTAGAAGCGATTGAATGGCAGTTACTTTATCTTCCGGTAGAAGGGATGCGTATACGTTTTGAATGCCGATGTTTTTGGATATAAAAGAGGCACTGCGCTCATTATCACCGGTTAAAAGTACGGTTTTTGTGATGCCGGCCGTGTGTAAGTGTGAAATGGCTTCTTTCGATGTGTCTTTAATTTTATCGGATAAACCAATAACACCAAGCACTGCGTCTTTTGAAGAAACAAGGATGACAGCTTTTCCTTGTTCCTGCAAATCATAAACTATTTTTTGAATTTCATCTGAAATGGTTACGTGTGCACGCTCTGTAATTAACTTTTCATTTCCACAGAAAATGGTTTGTCCATTCACACTTGCCATGACACCTTTTCCCACTTCCATGGCAAAATGCTTTGCATCATGAAAAGTGAGTGTATGCTCGTTTGCATAGTGAACCACTGATTTTCCAACCGGATGTTCAGAGCGGCTTTCTACAGCAGCAGCCAGTTTAATAAGCTCATCCTCTGAAATGTTAAAACCGGTAACATCGCTAACAGAAAGTTTTCCTAAGGTGATGGTGCCGGTTTTGTCGAAGGCAACGGTAGAAACAGTGCCCATCCTTTCAAGTGCTTCGCCGGATTTTATCAGCACCCCTTTTTTGGTTGCCTGGCCAATGGCTGCCATAATCGATGTGGGCGTGGCAAGGGCCAAAGCACACGGACAAAATACAACAAGAACAGTAACGGCGCGGATGAGTGCTGCGTTTGGTTCGTGCAACAAGTATGCAAATACAAGGTATGTGATAACGGCAATAACACACGCAATGGGCACAAGCCAAGAAGCCCACTTATCAACCGTTTTCTGCATGGGTGCTTTGTTGTTTTCGGCATCTTTTACCAGTTTAATCATCTTTTGTAAAGAAGAGTTTGCAAAAGATTTTGTAACGTGTACATCTACGCATCCAAAACGATTGAGTGTGCCAGCAAACACTTCGTCGTTTTCACATTTATCTACAGGTAAAGATTCGCCGGTTATAATGCTTTGGTCTACCGTTGTATTTCCGGTGGCAATGGTGCCATCTGTGGGGAAAGTTTCACCGGGAAGTACCCGAATGGTATCACCTATAGAGATGTCTTTCGCCTCTACCATCGTTTCCATTGTTTTGCCATCGGCAGAAGTAGTTAGCACACGCCCTTGACTTGGCACGAGATGCAATAGCGTTTCTATTCCTTTTTTTGCTTTTTCCACGGTTCGATCTTCAAGCCATTCGCCAATGGCCATAATGAAAGCAACTTCACCGGCGGCAAATATATCACCGATGTAAACGGCTGCAGCCATGGCAATGGTGATAAGCAGTGCGGAACTGATGAGACGCTGTTTTATCAGCCGATAAAAAGCAGAATACACAAGTGGAAACCCGGAAATTAAAATGGAAGCCCATGCAAACTGAACCATGAAGATGTGTTCGCTGCCACCGGTAGCAAGCGGAATGAGATATTCGCCAATAAAACTAACCGCCAAACAAATGCCAGACACAAACAACATGGGAACTGAATTTAAAAACTTTGTCACCTTCTCGAACATAATACACCCCTCTATATTGTTTTAGAAAATTGATTTAGAGCAGAAATAAGCATTTTGATTGTTTCTTCCTCTTTGCCACTGCGGATACCGTCTAAAACACAGTGATGCATGTGGCCTTCTAAAATAACTTGCCCTGTTTTATGCAAAGCAGATTTAACCGCACCGATTTGAATGAGGATATCTTCGCAGGCCTTATCTTCATCTACCATTTTTTGAATGCCGCGCACTTGTCCTTCAATTTTTTTTAGGCGCTTGTTAACGGCTTCAACATCCATACATTGTTTCATATTCCAGTCCTCCTTTTATACAGTATACCCGTAGGGGGTATATGCTTATTATAGCAAGAGAATAGTAAATGTCAAGAAAAAATGTGCTTACACAGAATGTTTTTTATTATGTTTTTTGTAAGTGAGCGTAATAAAAACAAGAAATGAGTGAATTTGTTTGATTGATATTATATAAATTGTATTGATTTTGCATGTGTTTTATAGGATAATAAGCGGTAGAAAAGACATACAATGACTTTATTTGTGTCGATGTTTTACAAATTAATTTTTACTTGGAGGGAAATGTGAAACAATTTGTATTTATGGTGATGGGCGAGGCGTATGAAAGTGAGAAGCACAATTGCCGTTTTGAGCCGGGACGATTTATTTCGAGAGTGGAAACCGTAAAGGATCGTGAGCATGCAAAACGTGCAGTTGTTCAGTGGAAAAATGAAGGTGTAGGCGTGATTGAGTGCTGCGGCGCTTTTTCAGCAGAACTGGTTGGTGAATTACAAGAGGCCACAAGCCATGAAATACCCATTTCACGTGGTACACATTTTCCACAGCAAGATGATTTATTCAACCGCTATTTTGGGAAAGGAGACTGTGCCCAAGAGGGGAAAGACGCAAGCCGTGGCGATTATATGATGATTATGATGGATGAAGGGTATACGCCAAAAAAAGATTGTGCTGTGTTTGAGACAAAGGACGGCCGCACACGTATTGAGACAGTGTGCAACATGGAGCAAGCCAAAAAACGTTTTGAACAACTTTCGGCCGATGGCGTGGGCCTTGTAGAGTGCTGTGGTGCTTTTAGTGAAGAAAATGTAAAGGAATTAATTGCGTGCACAGGCGGTAAATTGCCCATTGGATATGTTTATACAGAACCCCATTTGTACTCGAAAGTAGAGGCGTTTTTTTACGGAGAATAAGAGGTTTGATGGGTTAAGTTGATATCCTTAGGTGACACGAAAGTGCAAGATGTTACGAAAGAAAAAGAGCTGAATTGGCGTGCCACAGCAATGCGTTGCTGTGGCGGCATTTTGCACCTAACAATGCAAAGGGAGCCTTATGGTTCGTGTGTGTAGGGCAGTAGTACGTATTTTTGCGCAATAAAAAAGCTACGCTATTATAGCGTAGCTTTTTTTGTTGTAATAGGATGGAAAAACGGTCAATCTATTAAACAGGGTATGGCAGTTGTCTTTTCAGCCAAGGGACTTAGGCAATTTGCGTTTTTTTTGCATTTAGAGGAAGGGGATTCTTCTAGGGGAATTGCCTTAAAAACTTATACAGATAAAACTTCATTGATATTCAGCAAAGTAGTATCCAAGGCTTTTTTCATCGCCAAGGCCTCTTTGATATCGTAATCAATCAGTTCATCAGAACGCATACCAATCACACGGTCCGAAATACCTTTCGATAAAAGCTCCACCGCTTGATAGCCAAAGCGTGTGGCTGCAACACGATCACGCACAGTGGGGGCACCGCCACGTTGCACATGTCCCAGCACGGTGGGCCTTGCCTCTATGCCGGATTTTTGTTCAATTTCTTTTGCCAACGATTCTGCACCGCCGGCACCTTCTGCTACCACAATAATAAAATGGCGTTTGCCCATTTTTTTTGTAAACTTCATTTTGGCTATAATATCTTTATCCACATCCACCGCTCGCTCTGGAACCACAGCAACCAAGGCACCAACGGCAAGGCCAATATTTGCCGCAATATAACCGGCGCTATGCCCCATCACTTCTACCACGCTGCATCTATCATGGCTTAACATGGTGTCTCTTAATTTATCTACCATATCCAGCGCCGTATTCATTGCCGTATCATAGCCAATGGTGTAATCGGTGCATGCAATGTCGTTATCAATGGTTCCGGGGATACATACACATGGAATTTCTTGTGCAGATAAATCCATGGCACCACGAAACGATCCGTCACCGCCAATTACAACCATTGCATCAAGGCCGTGCTTTCTACAGTTGGCAGCGGCTGTTTGTTGTCCTTGTAATGTCATAAATTCGGGGCTTCTTGCCGTGTAAAGCATTGTGCCACCACGATGGATGATTTCGGATACACTGCGAATGTGCAATTCCTCAATATCATCCTCGATAAGGCCGTTGTACCCGTGCCGAACTCCAAATACTTTCATGTTTTTGCTTAAAGCAGCACGAACTACAGCCCGAATGGCCGCATTCATGCCAGGGGCATCTCCGCCACTGGTCAAAACTCCGATTCTTTTGATTTCTGATTCAGCCATTGTTTTCACTCCACTTCTATTTAAGTTGTATTTATTTAATATTTTACCACAAAATGTGAGAGAACGATAGAATAAATTTGAATTTCACAATAAACACCTATAAATTGGCTTCCAATATGAAAATTATGGGGCAACATAGACAAACAATAACGATGGATAAAATCACCAGTACCTTGTTTTGGGCAAAATCGGTTTATATTGCTGTGTTAAAACATTAACAAATGGCTTTTGGCGAACGAAAAATAAGTTGCATAACATAGAAAGATGTTATATAATTATATAGATTATGCGATGAATACATTTTGTTATGTTCTATATTCTAAAGTTGTATAGAACGTGGGATTATAAGGTACATGAAAAAAAGATTTTTTATAAATGGTATATTGTTGGCAGTGGTGGTGGTGCTTTGTGTTTTTTTTGCGGTACAACCATCTTTTTTTCAGCAAGAACAACTGCAAAGAATGTCGGATATGTCGAAAGAGGACATTCGTTTAAGCGTGATAGACGAGCAAACAGTTCGGCTTGAAAACTTAATTAAGGGAAATGATTTAGCATACAGCTGGATTATAGAAAATACGATAAATGGTGTTTCTGTTTACAGCAATGCCGACAGCGACAGTGACGGGGATTTGGAAGAAGAGGAACTGTTGGCTTTTGCAGAAAATGATGTAATTGAAATTTCTTATCAAACACTTGAAAGCCTTTCTTTTCAGGCGATTATTGAGCATGAGGGTGTTCGATATACCAGCAACACCTTTTTTGTGGCAAGCGATGGTAGTTTAATTGAGTCTATCCTTAGCAATGCATCCATAACCAATATAGACAATTCAACGGCACGTGGTGTGGATGATATCGTATCGTTGGCATATCTTCTTTTTCTGCTTTTTTTTGTTTTGTTGTATTTTCTTGTTCCTCAAAAAAAGCAGTGGGTTGTGCTGCTTTTGGCCAGCCTATTGTTTTATGTGTTGTCTGGTGTGCAGTACATAGTATTCATTTTGTTTTCTTCAGCCATTGCTTTTTTTGTTGCGAAAAACATGTCAAGCAAACATCGCGCGTTAAACGAAGTACTGGAACAAATTACAAACTTAAAAGAAAAAAAACAGCATAAAACACAACTTCAGAGGGAAAACAGGCAGTTGTTGTTTACAGCACTTATTGCAACACTGGGTGTGATGGTTGTGATTAAGTATACATCCTTTGCCACCGAAAACCTAAATGAAATTTTTTCGCTTGGGTTGCCGATGCTTTCGCTGGTGATGCCACTGGGGTTGTCTTTTTATACATTTATTTTGGTGGCCTACCTTGTGGATGTTTATCGTGGGAAATATGCCGCAGAGGAACAGTATTTAAAGCTGCTTTTATTCGTTTCTTTTTTTCCGCACGTTACACAGGGCCCTATCTCCAGATATAACGATTTATCAAACCAGCTACAAAAAGGCCATTCATTTTGCTACCATAATTTTTGTAAAGCGGCCCAGCGTATTTTGTGGGGTTTTTTCATAAAATTAGTGCTGGCAGATAGGCTTGGTTTGCTGGTAAGTGGTGTATACGATGCATACGAAAGCCAAAGTTGGCTGATGTTGACCATTGCCACACTTTGCTATTCAATTCAAATTTATGCCGATTTTTACAGCAGTATGGAAATTGCCATTGGTTCGGCCCAAATGTTTGGCATTCAATTAAGCGAAAACTTCATGCGACCTTATTTTTCCACTTCGATGCCCGAATTTTGGCGCCGCTGGCACATTACACTGGGCACTTGGTTTCGAGATTATGTGTTTTACCCCATCTCGATGAGTGGCGTGCTGATGAAATTTAACGTTTGGACACGCAAAAAATTTGGGGTTCATCTGTCTAGGGTGCTTGCAGCGGCACCGCCGGTGCTGGGTGTTTGGGTGTTAACTGGTTTGTGGCACGGAGCAGCGTGGAATTTTGTGGCGTGGGGTTTGTTCCATGGGTGTTTGATTTTATTAAGTACGGCGTTTTCGCAGCAGATCCAAAGCGGGCTGGAAAAACGCGGGGTTCCGCTTGAGGCGTGGTACTATAAACTGTTTCAAATGGGAAGAGTGTTCCTTTTGTGCACCGTTGGACGTGTGTTTTTTAGGGCGTCCTCTGTATCGGAAGCGTTTGATATTTTTGGGAAAATAGTGGGGCTTTCTGCACCAAATGGGTTGCTGAATGGAACGGATATTCCGTTTGGAAGGACAGATTTTGTGTTGGCTTTGCTTGGTGTGCTCGCGTTGCTAACCGTTAGTATTATTCAAGAGCGCAAAGGCAGTGTACGCGAGGAAATAGCAAAACAGAACATTGTGGTGCGTTGGAGCATTTGGATTTTGCTGATTTTAATTACGGTATTGTTTGGTATCTATGGGCCCGGTACTGCACCCGTGTTCCTGTATGAAGCGTTTTAAGGAGAACACGGAAAATGAAATCAGTGGTATATAAAATTGTAAGCACGCTTTTATTTTTAGCCATTGTTGCCGGCCTTCTTTCGGTAGCCAGCAATGTGGCTATGCCATTTTTGGCAACAAAGCTTGAAAGAAATTTGCACAACAGCACAGACAAAAACACCATCGACATCGCTTTTGTGGGCAGCAGCACAACGTATCGATATTATGATCTTATGTCGATTTGGGAAGAATATGGCCTTACATCGGCAGTTTATTTTTCACCGGATGTACCATTCGAATTTACAACATACATGATAGAGTATGCACAGCAAAGGCAAACACCGCAGCTGTATGTGGTGGAGTTAAGAAGTGTTTTAGAAAACGAGTTTAGCATTCGATACTTTGGCGAGCATGAGACCGCCTTGTACCAAGAGTCGTATGCAAGTGCGCTGGATTTGTTGCCAAATGCACTTAGCCGTGTGCAGCCGGTGCTTAGTAGTCCCTATTACGGAGATGCTGCGTATCAGCAAATATTTAAAATATTGTATAATCACGAAGGTTTCTTGGGTGGATTAAATTCGCGTGAACAAGAGCCACTTGCGTTTGAAGGCAACCAGATGATGCTGTACAGAACAGAAGATTTAAGTGCCGATTATGTGGATTTTAGCACCTTGGAAGAAAGCGAATATGAGCTGACAGAGGAAACAAAGGCGAGGTTGATGGAGTTGTTTTCGTATTGCAAAGAAAACAACTTAAATGTATATTTTACATTCACACCATACGTAGATGCCAGGAACCCACAAGATGAAAACATCCGGCGTGAAATAGGGGAAATGGTGAGGGAGAATGGCTTCCCCTTTGCAGATTTTAGAGCCGAGTTTGAAGAAATTGGCGCTGACCCAGCAACAGATTTTTATAACGTAAGCCATATGAATGCCATGGGCGCAGCGATATACACGCCATATGCGATGGAGCGGTTTTTACAAACGTATGATATTGAGCCGAATCATGATGAAGAAACGATAGAAAATTGGAATGCGCAATGGGCGCGCTGGGAAGAATTTAACGCGCAGCAATTGGCGCTACTCAACGGTTAGTGCTGGATAATAGGGAGTAAAATAGAATTATGACAGAAAAATTCCAAACTGTTTTGCAATGTATCAAACAATCGGCAATAGAGCATCCTGAAAAATTGGCAGTGGCAGACCCAAAGATGGCCCTAAATTATAAAGAATATTGGCAAAAAATTTGTGGCGCTGCAGCGTATTTGCGTTCTATTGGCACAAAAAAAGGCGAGTACATCATGATAAAAACAACACAAACAGTGGAGTTTTTAGTGATGTGCCACGGTGTGCAGTTAGCGGGGGCAATTTGCATTCCCTTGGAAAAAAGTGCAAACCCGGGCCGTGTGCAGGAAATAGTAAACGAAACGGGATGCACAAAGGTGTTTGGAGAAGTGGGTTTAGAGGCTGTATGTAGTTACCGTATGGCGGATGCTTTTTGTTATGAAGCCGGCGAGATGGAATTTGACATGCCTCTTGTGGAGGAGCAGGCCATGGTGCTGTTTACCACAGGCACTACGGGTAAATCAAAAGGCATTGTAATTGACTATGGGGCAGAGTTTGCAGTGGCAGAAAATGTGCGCTACGGTGTTCACATGAAGGCAGATAATGTAGAGTTGATTCCCATGCCGATGAATCACTCGTTCAGTTTGCGGCGTTATTTTGCCAATATGATACGTGGAAGCAGCGTTGTGGTAATAGACGGAGTGTTTTTTGTAAAGATTCTGTTCGAGATGATGGAGAAATATAAGGTAACCGCATTGGCTATGGCGCCTGCTGCTATGAGCATCATATTTAAATTGACACAAGATAAATTGGCGCAGTATGCACAGCAGCTGGATTATATTCAATTTGGGGCGGCCCCGCTGGCCGAAGCAGACAAGGAACATTTGTTAAAGTTATTGCCCAATTTGCGGATGTATAATATATATGGGTCAACCGAAATGGGTTGTGCATGTATTTTAAATTTTAACTCAGAGGATAACCGCCCGCACTGTATTGGGTACCCCGCTAAAAATGCAGTGTTTACCATTGTAGATGAGCACGGCAACGACATGCAAAATGCCACTGCAGAAAATCCGGGTTATTTGTCGTACACAGGCGGCATGGCCATGAAAGGGTATTTTAACGATGATGAATTGACAAAAGAAACCATTGTAAATGGTTATTTAATGTCAAACGATTTGGGGTATCGAGACAGCAAAGGGCGTGTGTATATGCTAGGCCGTGCCGATGATATCATCATTAGTGGTGGGAATAAAATCTCACCGATGGAGGTGGAGGAGGCAGCCAGAAAGTTTGCTGGTGTGCAAGATTGCATATGCAAAAGCAAAAAAGATACCTTGCTTGGGGCCGTGCCTGTTTTGTACATCGTGGCAGAGGAAACGCTGGATGTTGCAAAATTGGGAGATCATTTGATGAATTTGCTGGAGGATTTTAAACGTCCGCGTAGCATTCAACGTATAGAGAGTGTACCAAGAACGTATAATAATAAATTAGACAGAAAAGTGGATATTATACCAGAAAAGGAGTAATAAACTATGAGAGAACAAATTATTGAAATTCTAAAAAACATTCATCCAGGGGTGGATTACGCCACAGAAACCACGTTGGTGGATTCTCGTATTTTGGATTCTCTATCCATCATTGCCTTAGTAAGTGAGCTGAATTATGCCTTTGGCGTGGAAATTGATGTGATGGACTTGGTACCGGAAAATTTAAATTCAGTAGATGCGATTGAGCATTTGGTGAACAGCTTAAAATAAAGGTTGTACACAATGGTGAAAAAAATAAACAAAACAAGCTTGCACATTGCCATGGGCCCCTTATTGTGGGTTGCGTGTGCACTTTTGTTGCCGCAAGATATTTTTACAACCTTTGAAATGCGCGCAGCCATTGGCACCGTGGCTTGGATGGCGTATTGGTGGGTAAGCTCTTGCATTGACTATGCCATTACAGGTTTTTTGCCCATTGCAGTAAATGCGCTGGTTGAAATGAGCCCAATGTCCAGTGTGGTGGCAAATTATGCATCAGAAATTATTTTGTTGCTTTTAGGGGCTTCTATTTTAACGGCATCTTGGGAACTTGTGGGGCTGGACAAACGTATCGCCTATACTTTTTTGGTGATGATTGGCTCATCTCTTACATCCCAAATCACCTTTTGGTTCTTTTTATCGGTTGTATTGTCATCCGTGTTGCCAAATTCCGTTGTTTGCGCCACGGTAATACCCATTGCGGTTTCGATGCTTAAATACGTGGGGGTTACGGACATCAAGCAAAGCAAGGTGGGCTCTGTGCTATTATTAACCATTGCATGGGGCGCGGGGCTTGGGGGCCTTGCCAGCCCACTTGGTGGCGCTATGAATCTTGTTATTATTGAGTACATTGAGCAATACACGGGCACAGAATTTATGTACATCGAATGGGTGATGAAGTTTTTGCCCATCATGGTGGTTTTGATTATTTCCAATTTGCTATTTATTCAGTTTATCAAGCCAAAAGGTGTGCAGTTGGAAGGCTCGAAAGCGTATTTTATTGAGAAATACAAAAAACTTGGTAAAATAAACAAAACAGAATTGACGTGCTTGTTATTGTTTGTGGCTGCGGCCTCTTTGTCGTTTACACGCACATTGTATGCCGATTTTTTGCCAGGATTGAAACCGGCCTACGTGTTTATCATTTGCGCTATTTTTTCGTTTTTTGTGAAGGATGTGGCCGGCAAAAAACTGATGGTGTGGCGTGTTGTGCAAACAAAAATAGGCTGGGAGCTTATTTATGTATACGCGGGTGGGCTTGCTGCCGGAACGCTTATCAATGAAAGTGGTGCGGCAGAAGCGCTGGGCGATTTGCTTTCATCTACGCAAATTCAAAACGAATTCATTCTGATATTAGTTATCATTGTGCTAACCATTATATTGTCTGATTTTACCAGCAACACAGCCACGGCAGCCGTTTCTATGCCTATTGTGTTAAGTTTGGCCCTTGGCATGAACTTGAACCCCATTCCGTATATCCTGGCCGCTAGCATTGGTGTTAATTTGTCTTACTGCATGCCCACGTCCATTCGAGCCATTCCTGTTGGGTATGGGCTTGCACCAAGTTATATGTTTAAACACGGCATTAAATTAACGGTGATTGTTATTGCACTGATGTCTGTTTGTGTTTGGTTGCTGATGCAATATTGGCCGTTTTTTAATACGATTGGTACGTTGGGAATGTAAAAATAAGCAAGAAAATTTATATCTCATAGAGGGAGCAATGCAATGAAACAGTTGAATATAATTGTGAGAAAAGAAAAATTAGACGCTGTAAAGCAAGCAATATTGGCATACAGTGCCGGTGGTATGACTGTATATGATGTGTCTGGCTGTGGCACGTATGAGGAATTGCCGGATACAGAGGGTCTTGTGTTTTCGCCAGATATGAAACGTGATGTGCGTCTTACTTCTAAAGTGCGTTTTGATGTGGTGGTGAACGATGAGGAAGTGGATACTTTGATTGAAAATATTTGTGAAGTTGCTTTTACAGGAAAATGCGGCGATGGAAAAATATTTGTATCGCCCATTGAACAGGCGGTGAGAATTCGCACACGCGAGCTTGGAACGGAAGCGATTTAAACAGAGCGATATAGAGTGGAGGGGAAAACGTGAGAGTGATAGAACACCCAATTTTGGAAACGTTGGATGTGTCGAATACAGTGACCATTTATTTTGATGGGAAGCCGATTGAGGCACTTATGGGCGAGCCAATTTCGGCAGCGCTTGTAAATGCTGGTGTTGTTGCTTTTAGAAAAACACATAAAACAGGCGAACCCAGAGGGATTTTTTGCGCAATTGGCCGATGTACGGATTGCATGATGATTGTGAATGGCATTCCAAACACAAGAACATGTGTAACAGCAGTTCATGAGGGTATGCGGGTGGAAACGCAAAACGGCCTTGGTGGTTTTTCTAAAAAGGATGGTCAATAATTATGAATAAACTTTTCGTGGATGTTGCGGTTATTGGGGCGGGCTCTGCGGGGCTATGTGCTGCCAGCATGGCGGCCGAAGCGGGTGCCAAGGTGTTGGTGTTTGATGAAAATGCACTGCCCGGAGGACAATTGTTTAAACAAATACATAAATTTTTTGGTTCTAGGGCCCACAGAGCCGGCACACGTGGTTTTACCATTGGGGAGGAGCTTCTTTCCAAGGTAGAGCAAAGCGGGGCTGAGGTGTGGCTTAACGCGCTTGTGTACGGCATTGAAAAAAATGGTGATTTAGGTGTGCTGTACAACGGAAAGCATTATGAGGTAAAAGCAAAGAAAATCATTATGGCTACCGGTGCCAAAGAAAACTATATGCCGTTTGAGGGCAGCACGTTGCCCGGTGTTATGGGGGCCGGTGCTGCCCAAACCATGATCAATGTAAACCGTGTTTTGCCCGGAGAAAAAGTGCTGATGCTGGGTAGCGGCAATGTGGGGCTCATTGTGTCTTATCAGTTATTGCAAGCAGGTGCCGATGTGGTGGCTTTGGTGGAAGGAGCACCACAAATTGGTGGGTATGGTGTTCATGCGGGGAAAATTCGCCGTGCCGGTGTTCCCATTTATGTAGGGCATACTATCAAACGCGTAACCGGAAAAGATAGGGTGGAAGGCGTAGAAATTGTGGCGCTGGATGATCAATGGCAACCCATTGAGGGGACTGAAAAAAGCTATGAAGTGGACACGGTTTGTTTGGCTGTGGGGCTAAACCCAATGTCGGAACTTGTGTGGATGGCCGGTTGTGCTTTTACGTTTATTCCAAGTTTTGGTGGGCATGTGCCGTTGCACGATGAAAATATGGAAACAAGTGTGAAGGGCATTTATGTGGCCGGAGATGTAACCGGTGTTGAAGAGGCTTCTTCTGCCATGGAAGAGGGGAATTTGGCTGGCGTGTGTGCCGCAGAAGCACTGGGATATTTAACAAAAGAGAATGCTGAGGAAAAGAAGGCGGAAATTCGCGCACGGCTTTCGATATTACGCTCCGGCATGTTTGGCGAAAAACGGCGAATTGCCAAGGAGGCCCAGCTAAAGGATATGCAAAATTATGGAGAAAAACAGTGATTTTGGCATGGACGCAGAAAGGAAAACGATGAAAATGGATGGTGTACGAATCACAGGTGTGCCCTCGAAAGAGGAGCTGCTGCATTGCCCAGGTGTGCCAAGCGAAGAAGTGATGCGCAGCAAAAAAATCCCAAGAGTGGAATGTGTTCAAGAAATTCCATGTAATCCGTGCGAGGGCATTTGCCCCACAGGGGCCATTTTTATTGGCGATCACATAACAGATTTACCGGTATTGCATGCTGAAAAATGCACCGGTTGTGGGCTTTGTGTGGCCAATTGCCCCGGGCTTGCCATTACGATGATAGACAAAGCAAGTTCTGACACACACGCAAGTGTTGATTTTCCGTTCGAGTATCTCCCACTGCCGAACATAGGCGACACAGTACAAGCAGTTGGGCGTGATGGTGCAGTGGTGTGTGAAGGCGAAGTTTTAAAAGTGAAAAAAATCAAAGCATACGATTGTACGGCGGTAATTTCGATGCGTGTACCAATGCAGTATGCAGATGAAACGGTGAGTATGAAGCGGCTTTAAGCCATGGAGGAAAGCAAAAATGGGCAATTTAATTGTATGCCGCTGCCAAGAGGTAAGCGAAGATGAAATTTTGCAGGCAATACAAGATGGCGCCACCAGTGTGGATGGTGTAAAAAGGCGCACACATGCTTGTATGGGGCTATGTCAGGGGCAAACGTGTTCTAGGTTGGTGCAAAATTTAGTGGCAAAAGAAACGGGGATAGCACCGGCTGAAATTCCACCACAAAAAAGCCGCATGCCCGTGCGGCCAATTAAGATGGGTGTTTTTGAAGGTGATGTTGATGGAGAAAACTGATGTTTTAATTATTGGCGGTGGGATTATGGGTAATTCCATTGCATGGCAACTTTCAAAGCGGGGAAAACGCGTTGTTGTTTTGGAAAAAACAGACGTTGCATCCGGCGCTGCGGGTGCAACAGATGGCGTTGTAGGCTATCACACAAAAAAACCGGGGCCTCAATTGGATTTGGCCGTGCAGTCTATTCAAATGTTTGATACATTGTCAGACGAATTGGGTTTTGATATTGAATATGAAAAAAACTGCGGTGGGTTGCAACCGGTGGAAGACAAAGAACAATGGGACATTCTTTCGCAGCTGGTAGAAGAACAGCGCAAAAGTGGTGTGGATATCCAAATGATTTCGGCAAAGGAAGTGCTGGAGAGGGAGCCACAAATGGCAACGGATATCTATGGTGCATTGTATTCTTCACAAGGTGCAAAGGTGAACCCCTTGGCACTTACCATGGCATTTTCGAAAGCGGCGAAGGCACTGGGGGCTGTTGTGCACACGAACACGGAGGTGTTAACGTGCATTTTGGAAGGGCGCACAGTGAAAGGTGTACAAACCAATAAAGGGGATTTTTATGCAGACACGATTGTGAATGCAGCCGGCGCTTGGGCAGGGAATGTGGCACAACTTGCAGGGCTTTCGCTTCCCATTCAGCCACGAAAAGGGCAACTTGCAGTAACAGAGCCCATTGCCCCATTTATGAAAGCGACAGTACAATGCGCCCGCTATAATTTGATCAAGTTTAAGCCGGAAGTGATTGACGATAAAACTGTTTTAAAGCTTGGCGCATCTTTGAGCATTGAGCAAACAGAAGACGGCAGCATGATTATTGGTGGTACACGCGAATTTGAAGGATTTAATGACGAAAACACGTTTGAAGCACTTTCCGTGATGATGAAACGAGCCATTCGGTTTTTTCCATTGTTGCGAGATGTAAGTGTGGTTCGGTTTTTTTCGGGGTTTCGTCCTTTTATACCGGATGGGCTGCCATTGCTTGGCAAAATAGATGAATTTGACAATTATTACATGGCAGCAGGGCATGAGGGAGATGGCATTGCATTATCTCCAATAACAGGGAAATTGATTTGTGAGCTGATTTGTGAGGGGAAGAGTTCTTACGATTTGGCAGAATTTAATCCAAACCGGTTTAAATGAACGAACCGTTTTGACAAAGGGGTAAAAAATGATACGTGTTATAATTCCAATGGCGGTTCTGCTAATTATTATACTGTTTAAAAAAATACCGATAATTGGTGGAAAAATTAATATTGCATTGATTACAACCGGCATTTTAACATTGCTTTTGTCGGGCATGGTGAACCCGGCTGAGTGGGTTTTGGCTTGGGTAGATGGGCTGGATAGGCTTGCATGGATCATTGCATTGTCTATTGTGGGGAGTATTTTTGCGGAAATTTCAACACGCCTTGGTACCATTGATACCATCATTGGTACACTAACGGCAAAATTTGGTAATTCACCCAGAATTCTTATCATTTCTATTTTGTTTGCACTTACATTGGCGGGCTCGTTACTAGGCGATGCCATTGCAGCCGCAACGGTGATTGGAATGCTGACAATTGGCATTTTGGCATCGATGAATCTTCCGTACGAGCGTATTTGTTCCATTATTGTTATGGGCGCTTGCATTGGTTCTATCATGCCACCTATGACACAAGGGTTTGCGCTTTCCTCTTCGCTTGTAGGGGCAGATGCAGATACCGTTATTAGAATTGGGTATATCACCGTGAGTTTGGTATTTGTGGTGGTGGCAGCCTATTGCAGCCTGTTTTTGGTTCGAAAAGGGAATGTGCCCGGCGCAAACAAAGATGTGACCATCAAGTATACCGGCCAAAAAGCGGGGGTGATATTGCGTCAAAACTGGAAATCATTGATTCCCATGACGGCACTTATCGTTATCGTTTTGTTAAGGACGATAGAAATTCCGTTTGTTTCGGTTGATCTGGGACCCACGATATTAGATAGTATTACGGTGTATTCTGCAGAAGGGGAAGAAGCGGTTTCACTGTTAAGTTGGATGTCAAGTGTAACCATTTTGAAAGGGCTTACAAACGGCATTGTTTTGTCTATTATATGTGCCATTGGCATTGCTTTTTTCTTTCCCACGGTAAACCGCAATGCAAAAGATATTTTCAAACAAGGGATGGGAAAAGTAAAAAACACAGTAATCCTTCAAATCTCTTGTGCGTTTATGCTGGGGTCTTTTTACACATCGGGCGCTATTGAGGAAGTGTCTGTATATGCACAAAGCCTTGATAACAACATTCTGAAAATTGGCGGCGTGGCAGCCATGATGTTGATTGGAATGCTAACCGGTTCACAATCTACAACACAAAACATCATTTTCTCTTTCTTTGGTCCTGCACTTGTAAGCACAGGGTTAGACCCGGTGTTTGCCGCTGTGGCCGGTGCCAACTTAGCATCAGCAGGGCAAGGCTTGCCCCCGGCCGATTTGACTACATTTGTGGTGGTGGGGATTGTGTCGGCTCAGTTTGGTAAAAAAGTGGACCCGATTAAAACAATGTTTTACTCGCTGCCAATGTGTTTGTGTTTCTTGGCGGTAGGCCTTTTCTTCTTATTTTTGTAAAGGGGTTTTGCATGGAGAAAAAACTTGGCATTTTGATGCTGGATACAAAATTTCCACGTGTTGTGGGTGATGTGGGCAACGACGCTTCGTTTACCTTTCCGGTTATTAAAAAAGTGATCAAAGGTGCAGACCCAAAAGCAGTGGTTGTGGATGGAAATAAAGCACTTTTGGCACCGTTTATCACAGCAGCACAAGAGCTGGAAGCACAAGGGGTCGCTGCCATCACCACAAGCTGTGGTTTTTTGGCAATGTTTCAACAAGAATTGGCAAATGCGGTGAATGTTCCCGTGTTTACATCGGCACTATTATGGGCACCTTCTTTATATGCAATGCTACCAAAGGGAAAAGTGGTGGGTGTTTTAACGGCCAACAGCGAGAGCTTATCCAAAAAACATTTTGATGGTGTTGGCATTTCACACATTCCCATGGTGGTTTATGGAATGCAAGAAACACAATTTGGCAAAGTGTTTGTGGGAAATAGCGAAACGTTAGATACACAACTTGCACAGCGTGAGATGGTTTCTATGGCGAAAAAAATGGTGGAAGACCACCCCGAAGTGGGCGTGATTTTGTTTGAGTGCACAAATATGCCCCCTTACGCAAAAGCTGTGGAAGAGGCTTGCGGCCGAGCGGTATTTCATATTTTAAATTTGGCAGAGAGTGTTTTGTTTACTCATGTAGAATAGGAATCTGTTTTTTAAAAGGCTCCCACTTGCAAACGATGTTGCAGATGGGGGCCTTCAAACTGTCAAAAACTACCCTTCGGCTTTTGGGCTGAATTTGCCCGCTGCCCGTGGGCTAAAGACCTTGGGGCGCCGCCCCAAACCCCGCCTGCTTTTCGAGAAAAGCAGGGGCA
>CAYJIH010000007.1:54428-62994 GCA_964370195.1 uncultured Oscillospiraceae bacterium | reverse complement strand
TTTGGGGCAGCGCCCCAAGGTCTTTAGCCCGAAGGCGGCGCCCAAGGTTTTTCCTCTACCTAGTGCAACGACTTTTTGACACGCTGAACCCTAAAAACAGGTTGTTTTTAGGGTTTTTTATTTATTATGGAAGGGGAATGTGGTGGCAGCAGGCTGTTTTTGCATTTTCAATATATTCCTCTAGCATGGGCTTAAACTGCGGGTGCGCACAATTGTCAACGATGCAATGCGCGCGTTCCACCGGTGTTAGGCCACGTAAATCGGCAACGCCTTGTTCTGTTACAAGCACCATTACATCATGCTCGGTGTGGTCGATGTGGCTAACAGCGGGCACTATGCTGGAAATGGTGCCACCTTTGGCTGTGGAAGCGGTGGTGAAAATAGAAAGTGCACCGTTTCGGGTGAAATCTCCGGAACCGCCAATGCCATTCATCAAACGTGTGCCGCCAATGTGTGTGGAGTTAACGTTTCCAAAAATATCGGCTTCGATGGCGGTGTTCATGGCGATGATGCCTAAGCGGCGGATGATTTCTGGGTGGTTGCTTATTTCTTGTGGGCGAATAATAATTTTACCTTTGTATTGTTCGATTTTTTCAAAAAATTCCACCAATTTTGCGGGCGAAAGTGTTAAGGCGGTTGTAGAGGCAGAATCCACGATGCCGGCGTCCAGTAAATCTAAAACAGAATCTTGTAGTACCTCGGTATAAATGTTTAAATGCTGAAAGTCAGAGTGAAGCAGCCCACCAAGCACAGCATTGGCCACACTTCCCACGCCGGACTGTAAGGGAAGTAAATTTTTGGGCAAGCGCCCTGTTTGTACTTCACTTTTTAAAAAGCCAATTAAGTTTTGTGCCATTCTCTCCGACACGGCATCGATGGGGGCCATTTCCAGTGTTTTTTCCGGAATATCCGTAAGCACGATGGCGGCAATTTTGTCTATCGGGCATGTGAGGTAGGGTGTGCCAATGCGCTCATTGGGCTTTGTTAACGGAATGGGCTGGGTGTTTGGTGGCAGTTCAATATCAACCATATCATGGAAACCGAGCAAAGAAAGCGGCTGTGCGCTGTTTACTTCAATGATGACTTTTTCGGCAGAGGAAATGGCCACATTGAGAAGCCCGCCGGAAGTGGAGGGGTAAATATGTCCTTTTTCATCAATGGCAGTTGCCTCTATAATTGCAAGATCGATTTTGCCAAAGTAGCCATTCTTCGTCCATACCGGCAAATGGCTTAAGTGCATATCAGAAAAGTGAACCTCGCGGCGGTTTACAGCATTGCGTAAACTTGTGTCGGTTTGATAGGCGTAGCGCCGACGCAATACACCGGTTTCGGTCAATAAGGTGTCTACCTCATGGCCCACAGAGGCCCCGGCAAGTAAAGTGATGCCAATATCTTCGCCGCTTTTCGCACGATCTGCTAAAGCAAGGGGCACGGCTTTTGGATGCCCGGCCGGTGAAAAACCGCTGATGGCAACGGTCATATTATCTTGAATTAGTGAAGCTGCTTGCTCGGCCGACATTATTTTTTCAGCCATGGCAGTGTTTAAAACACGGTGTTTGCTGTACATGTGTGCTTCCTCCCCAAAGGTACAATGAATTTGGTAAAAAATTGTTTGCAACATGGCGATATTGGGGAAAATATTTTCTATTTTGACAATATGGCCACGCGTGCACAACCTTTATTACTATACAGTATTTTAGTGTTATTGTATACCCACGGTATGAATTTTAGTACAATCAATGCAAAAGGCTACTTCTATTATACGAAACAGTGCAATGGAAGCGTTGCTGTTGTTTTATAGAATATAGAATATTTGTTTGTGATAAAAGAAAAAGTATCCCTGTGTAGGGATACTTTTTGATGATTTTTATGGGAGAGACTTAATCTAGCACCAAGCTGGGCGGAGAAAATACGCGCAGTTTCAGTTCTTGGTCCATTTGATACAACACCTGGGCATCTTTGCCAAATAAGGAGTATTTTTTTAACAGGTCACCGGCGTTCTTTTCTTCTTCGCCTTGTTCTTTTATAAACCAGTTTAAAAACTCCATGGCGCGAAAGTCTTTGTCCTCGTGTGCAACCGCATAGATGTTGTCGATGCTGGCAGAAACGACTTTCTCGTGCTGAAATGCAATATCAAGCGGGGCGCCAAAATCGGAATATTGCCGGTTTGGTGCATCCACCGGAAACAGTGTAACCTTGCCGTCATTATTCAGCAAATACTCGCGGAACAACATAGCATGGCTCATCTCTTCTTGTGCTTGCACATAGTACCAATTGGCAAATCCGTCTAAACCCTCTTCGCTGTAATAATTCGACATTTCAAGGTAAAGGTAGGCTGAAAACAACTCTTTTTGGATTTGTTTATTGAGCAAACTGGCTACTTTTTCTGTCACAATCATCCGCCTTCTTTCTGGTTAAATTTTTACACGGTTCCCTCTGTTTTCCAAAGGCCGTGTAAGTTACAGTATTCATATACTTCGTAAGGGCCGCTTTCAACAGAGAAGGAAGCTTTGGGCTCGTCTGTTGCACTTAGTTGGGCATATTGTACTTTGCCGCCCTGTACAAGTAAAATCCATTGGATAAGATGTTCTTCTGTCATGGGGTGAACCACTTCACCTACCACCACTTGCATCATGCCGTTTTCAACGGAAACAGCCGGTACGTGTTTTTCCAGTGCTGCGTCGGTTACGCCAGCTTGCAGAACAGCCATTTTTTCGCCACAACATACTAAGGGGACACCGGCGTCTACAAGCAATGTTGCCATATTCCCGCAATGGTTGCATTTTGAAATTTTCATAATTTTAAGACTCCTTTCAAATGAGAACATATTTTATTTTTTCGAGCAGGTTTTCTTAAAACCCATCCGAATTTTCACACAGTCACATCGTATATCGCCAGTATACAAAGCAATGGGCAATCTGTACCGAAAAATCTGTCTAACTGTGCTGAGGTGCGAACATTTAAAGTTCACACATTTAGTATAGTTTGAACAACGCGAAATGTCAATGCTTTTTTATTGGGTTTGCAGTGCTTCCATGTGTTTGCGTCCCAAAAGTAAAATGATACCACCCACAAAAAACAACAGTACAATAGACAAAATGGCAAAGGAGCTACGTCCTGTGATTCCCACTACAAAGGCGTAAATGGCAGGGCCTAAAATGGAGGAGAATTTGCCAAAGATATCGTAAACGCCAAAGTATTCGTTCGAGCGTTCTTTGGGAGCGATTTTTCCGAAGAAAGAGCGAGAAAGGGCTTGGATGCCGCCTTGTACAGTGCCCACAAGCACAGCCAAGATCCAGAAAAGAACAAGGGCATTGCTTTGTGATAAAAATTCTTCTTCAAGGCCGAAGCCCATAATAAAGCCCAATAAGCATATAAATACATAAAGAGACACTGAAAATAGTAACATACGGATGGTTCCCACTTTAGAAGAAAGTTTTCCGAATAAAATGGCGCAAGGGAAGGCAACAAGCTGCGTAACCACTAAGGCTACAATCATACTGTTGCTGTCTAGCCCAAGGGCAGTGCCATAGGAGGTAGACATTTTGATAACAGTGTTTACGCCATCGATATAGAAAAAGTAAGCCAGTAAAAAATACAGTACGCCCTTCGTTTTTACCATATCTTTTAGGCTGCGCCCCAAAGATTGCATTGTGCTTTTAACAAGTGAGGAGGCAGGCACATCTTTTCCGTAAATTTGTTTGCAGTTCTTAAGTAAAGGAATGGAGAAAAAGCTCCACCACACAACGGTGATAACAAGAGACAAGCGAACAGCCATAACAGAATCAACGCCGAAAGAAGAACCGAATAACAACAGAGCAACGGCCAATATAAATGGGATGGTGCTGCCGCCAATATACCCCATCGCATAGCCCCAAGAGGATACGCGATCCATGCGGTCGGGTGTTGTGATATCGGTAAGCATTGAATCATAAAATAGGCAAGAGCCGGTAAAGCCGATTTGTGAAAACACGTAGCCGATCAATAAAAATTGCCATTCGTTTGCCATGGCGCAAAACAACGTAAAAGCAAGGCCTAAAATGAGAAATACAACAAGCAATTTCTTTTTCATGCCGTGATAATCGCCAATGGCCCCTAAAATGGGTGAACATACGGCAATAAGCAGTGTGGCAATGGATGTGCCAATGCCCCACCACATATCACCGCTAACACCGGCGGCCGTTGCCGTGCTGGTGAAAAACACAGGAAAAATAGCGGCCATCATGATGGTGGCATACACAGAGTTTGCCCAGTCGTATAAAATCCAGCTTCGTTCTGTTTTTGTGAACTTTGATTTCATTCCTTGACTCCTTCAAAATTTTCTTCGAAATCAAGCAAATCAACACCGTTTTCTTGCACAACCTGATGTAATTCTTCTACAAGTTTTACTCCTAAGGGGATGGCTTGCTCAAATAAAGTATAAAGCTGTGTGGTTTCGCAGGGGAGATGGTTTTCTTGCGGCAGGGTAAGCGTGGAGTATTTCCCCCTTTTCCCCATGAGTTGTTCTGCAATTTTTACGGGATAGCGCATGTCTAGTAGGCGGGCAAATTTTCGGAAAGAGCGCACGCTGTCTGCTGCTTGTTTTGGGCTGATGCCATAAAAAGAAGAAAGTACCTGCACGTTTACTTCTTCCGGTAAGCATAAATATCTCCGCCGTAGAAGATGGTGCTGTGTGAGGATGTGATAATCAAAATTGGATTCCAGCCATTGATGGGCACGTCCATCTTCGTTGGCCCAAGTGTTGACATAAGGATGACATGTTCTGTCTAGCGCGTAGTGGCAACATACACCCAGCGCATAAGAAAGCAAAGCGCTGTTCTCTGTTTGTTGCAATTGCTCGCATATGCGGGAAAACAAAGTTTTTCCACTCTCTAGGTGCAATTGCATTCCAAGTGTAGATACTTCGTTTTTTTGAAGTGGCTGATGGTAAAATAAAACATCCGGCCCTTGAAAGCCGAGCTGAAATAAGCGGGTGTCTACCTTTGCGGCAAGGCGTGTTTTGGGGGCTAATTTTCGATATACGGCCTTTCCGAACCGGTCATGTGCAATCAATGCGGGCATGGTGGCGGCCTCCTTTTTATTGAAACAATCGGCTTTAAAGCAAGCAAATAGAAAACTTACGCATCGTTTCATACAGTCCAAGTATAACAAATTAAATGAATTCGAACAAGTTTTTTGTGAATAGAGAATATATTTTATCTATTTTTTACAGGGAATTTACAGGGCGTGGTGTGGTGCGTGTGTTTCGATTGCTTAAAATGGAAGGGGATGTATATTAAGCGACCGAGAAAGGATTGGGTGCCAAGGGGGGCATTGTGTTCCTTTGGATAGATGGCTTGTATGCATATTGTCTTTACAACAGGACTTTATTATGATAAAATTCTAAAGTAATTGTCTTATTACACTATTATAATGAATTAGATTCGTAAAGAGGAGATTGACACATGAAAAAATTGTTTAGCGCTTTGCTTGCACTATCGTTGGCTGTTTCGTTGGCAGCTTGTTCGGCACCGGCAGATGAGAGTGTTGCTGCGGAAAGCACTGCACCGGAGAGCACTGCATCAGAAAGTATGGCTGCCGAAAGTACTGCTGCTACAGATGGCGAAAGCGACATGGC
The DNA here is from genome assembly GCA_964370195.1 of uncultured Oscillospiraceae bacterium. Classification (GTDB taxonomy): domain Bacteria; phylum Bacillota; class Clostridia; order Oscillospirales; family Ruminococcaceae; genus JAAYCI01. Next base: position 57,377 of record CAYJIH010000007.1, on the reverse strand, counting down.
GTACGTACAAGACAAAGGTACATTGGTAGTGGGTATTACTGATTTTGCTCCAATGGACTACCGTGAAGAGGGAAGTGATGAGTGGGTTGGCTTTGATGCTGACATGGCACGCCTTTTTGCAGAGCACCTAGGTGTGGAAGTGGAGTTTTTAGAAATCAACTGGGATAATAAATTACTGGAGCTTGAAGCAAAAGGCATTGATATGGTTTGGAATGGCATGACATTGACAGAAGAGGTAATGAGTGGTTCTTCAACATCCATCCCATACTGCAATAACGGCCAAGTGGTTGTGGTGCCGCAAGATATGGCTGCAGACTACCAAGACGAAGAAAGCCTTGCAGATTTAAGTTTTGCCGCTGAGAATGGCTCGGCTGGCGCAGAGCAATTGGATGAATTGGGCCTAGAGTATTTAGCGGTTGATACGCAAGCGAAAGCGCTGCTTGAAGTGGCTTCCGGCGCTTCGGAAGCTTGTGTAATCGACTTGTTGATGGCTGGTGCGATGATTGGTGAGGGCACAAGCTATCCGGATCTTACGTACACTGTGCAGCTGAACAGCGAAGAGTATGGCACGGCATTTCGCGTGGGTTCTGACCTCACGGAAGAGTTTAACACTTTCTGGCAGGATGCCTACACAGCAGGCACTGTAATGGAAGTTGCCGAAGTGTATGGTGTGCAAGAGTCAATCGTTGCATACTAATTTAAGCGGCTGCCCCTCAGAATAATCCGGCAGAACACGCTATGGCTGTTTTAGATGTCATGGTGGAGAATCTTGAGGGAATGGATGATGATACACTGATTGAATTGGCAAGGCTTCGCTGGCGAGAAGGCAAAACATACTGTTTGTAATGAGGGAGCAGGAGGACTTTATGTTTTGCAGTTTTGCATAGAGATGCAGTATAAAACATAGACACTCTGCATGAAATTGATTTGGTGAATGCGCACGAGTGGTGGCATGACAGTTGGTGTTTCGTACAGATGATGAAGTTGGATGATCAATACAGGCAGAAGGGCCGTTGTGCCCTTCTGCTGATTTAATAATGAGGGAAAGCGATATGGAGCTATACGAGGTAAGCCTTACCCTGCTGGAAGGCTTTGTTACCACGGTACAGTTGTTTTTTTTGACATTGTTGTTTGCCTTGCCACTGGGCCTGCTTATGAGTTTTGGTGCGATGAGCCGGTTTACACCATTGCGTGTTTTTACGCAAATGATTGTGTGGATTGTGCGTAGCACACCATTGCTATTGCAAATTTTGGTGGTATTTTATGGCCCGGGTTTGCTTTTTGGTGCCGATTTGTTGCCACGTTTTTTAGCAGCGCTAATTGCGTTTGTCATCAATTATGCATGTTATTTTTCAGAGATATATCGTGGTGGTATTCAAAGCATTCCCAAAGGGCAGCAAGAGGCGGGCCAAGTGCTGGGGATGACACCGGTGCAAATCTTTTTCAAAATCACGTTATTACAAGTGGTAAAGCGCATTGTGCCGCCCATGGGTAACGAGATGATTACCCTTGTAAAAGACACTGCACTTGTGCGTGTTATTTCGGTGTATGAAATTATTTGGATGGGTGAGTCTTACATTAAAAAGGGGCAAATTTGGCCACTTTTTTACACGGCCGTGTTCTACCTAGTGTTTAATGGCTTGCTTACAATTTTACTCGCACGAACCGAGAAGAAATTGGATTACTTTAAAGCGTAAAGGAGAAGGTATGGCCATATTAGAAGTGAACCGTCTGGAAAAACATTTTGGCAACACACGTGTAATTGAAGATGTGAGCTTTTGTTTGGAAAAAGGCCAAGCGTTGGCTATTATCGGCTCATCGGGGAGCGGAAAAACAACTCTGTTACGCTGTTTAAACTTCTTGGAAATACCAAGTGGTGGCAATATTGTGGTGGCGGGCGACACATTGTTTGATGCAAATGCAAAACAAACCGATTCAGATGCAGAGATTCGCCGAAAACGCTTGCACTTTGGGCTTGTCTTCCAGTCGTTCAATTTGTTCCCACAATATACAGCGTTAAAAAATGTAACACTGGCACTAGAACTTTTGGCAAAAGAAAAACCAGGCTATAAAGCCAATGCAAAACAAGTTTTGTCGGATATTCAAAAAAAGGGTAACGAACTGCTTTCGCAAATGGGGCTTGCGGACCGTGCCGACCATTATCCACACCAGCTTTCCGGTGGCCAGCAACAGCGTGTGGCCATTGCAAGGGCACTTGCATTAGAGCCGGATATCTTGTGTTTTGATGAGCCTACATCAGCACTGGATCCGGAGCTAACGGGGGAAGTGTTGCGCGTGATTCGTTCTTTGGCAGAGCAGCATACAACGATGATTATTGTAACGCATGAAATGAACTTTGCAAAAGAGGTTGCCGATAACATCATTTTTATGGATGGCGGTGTGATTGTGGAGCAAGGGCCGGCCAAAGAGCTGATTGAGAACCCAAAAGAGGAGCGCACACGCCAGTTCCTTTCTCGCCACGAAAAAGATTAACGCACCTGTGTTTGTTAAACGTAGAAGCGGTAGAAACTATGAAGTATCACAGTTTTTTTTGTGTACATTCACGATGGACAATTCCATATTGCTATGATATGATTAAGTCACAGAAAAGAAAGGGGTGAGTCCCATGTACGAACTAGAAGAACCTTTTCATGATGTGCGGGGCGTAGCACCCCAGTGTATTGCTTAAACTACAATCCAGTTATGGAAAGAACAAGCCTTAAAACATGCGAAAACACTGTTTTTCTGGCACATCAATCATCCATTTTGGACAGACAGCCATTTATAGTGGTGTATCATCGTCTTTCCAACAGGAAAACAACAGAACACAGAATATCGTGTTAGAGATTGGTTCGACATAGCATGAAAATGGGCAAAAGTTTAGAAGTCAATACTGGGGTACGTTTCGCAAGTCAAAAGTGAGTCTGTGAGAACAAAAAGAGTTCGAAA
>CAYJIH010000007.1:23934-54328 GCA_964370195.1 uncultured Oscillospiraceae bacterium | reverse complement strand
TGGGGTACGTTTCGCAAGTCAAAAGTGAGTCTGTGAGAACAAAAAGAGTTCGAAAAGTACTAGAAAGAGTTCGAAAAGTACTAGATAGAGTTCGAAAAGTACTAGAAAGAGTTCGAAAAGCACTAGATAGAGTTCAAAAGTACTAGATAGAGTTCGAAAAGTACTAGATAGAGTTCGAAAGTACTAAATAGAGTTCGAAAGTACTAAATAGAGTTCGAAAGTACTAAATAGAGTTATAGATTATTAGAATGATGATTTAATTAAATGTTCTTTCGAAAGAGGAATATCCATAGAAAGCATGATGGATATAGCTCGAAAGTTCTACAGTATTTGTAAGTTTAAGCTCAAAGATTTAAAGATGGTTTAAAACAGTCATCATGCGCTCGTTGGGTGATAGAAACACAAAAAGATTCATAAGAACGATTAGAACCAATTCTTTGCAAGTGTAGCCCGAAAGATGATGATTGAAAGTACAGCTCAAAAGATTTACCTGCTTTTGATGAAATAGATTTGGTACCACTGGCAGATGTCCTTAAAATACAGCACGTTGGTGTAAACGAAAAAGAACATGTAGGAATGATGGCACTTTTACAGAACAAATAGCCGGTAAGTAAGAGGCTAAATAAGTGCAGAACGTGTTTACATAAGCCAATGGTCATGCTAGTTGAAAAATAACGGAATAAGATATAAGTAAGAACCGTTGTTTTCAAAATACACAAGGAATGCTTTTATTATAATTTTAAGGATGAGATGAGTAAGAAAGATTGCTGTAAAGTTGGTGTTCAAGTAAAGTGCAATCTATTTAAATCAGATGGTTACCGGTTGTTTTCTACTTCATCCAAAAGAATATAGCTTATAAAACACCACCTGGCCGGGTGGTGTTTTTGATTGGCGTATTTTGGGTGTTTACAACCGTTATTGAAACACGTTGTGGGGCATGACAAAAAAGGAAGATCCATTAAAGATTCTGCTACAAATGTGCCCAGAAAATATGTTTTGGATTTATTTGTATGGCGTGTTTCTTTTGACGAATTTGCAAAAACATAGTACAATAGATAGCATAATGAAACGAATTAAAAAGGTGAATTTGTTTTTATAAACGATAAGGAAATAATATGCCAAAACGTTTGGTTTTGGCTTAAAAAGGAGAATATCACTGATGCAATGGACGGGCCTAAATGAGTTAAGAGAGAGTTTTCTTTCATTTTTCGAATCAAAGCAGCATATGCGACTAAAAAGTTTTCCGCTGGTTCCGGCTGGGGATAAAAGCCTTCTGCTGATCAATAGCGGCATGGCGCCAATGAAAAGCTGGTTTTTGGGCACAGAAGAGCCACCCAGTCATCGTGTTACAACTTGCCAAAAATGCATTAGAACGCCTGATATTGAGAGTGTAGGGATTACAAGCCGGCATGGAACCTATTTTGAAATGCTGGGCAATTTTAGTTTTCAAAATTACTTTAAAAAAGAAGCTATTTGCTGGGCATGGGAATTTTTTACCGATGAAGCATGGATGGCACTTCCAAAAGACAAACTGTTCATCTCTGTGTATGAAGAAGATGATGATGCATATGATATTTGGACAAATGAGATGAATGTACCAAAAGAACATATGACACGTCTTGGCAAGGCAGATAACTTCTGGGAGCATGGTAGTGGCCCCTGTGGCCCCTGTAGTGAGATCTATTTCGACCGCGGGCAGGCGCATGGTTGTGGTTCGGCCACTTGTGCGCCCGGTTGTGAGTGTGACCGCTTTATGGAAGTATGGAACCTTGTGTTTACAGAGTTTGATTCAGATGGAAATGGGCAGTATGGGAAATTAGAAAACCCAAACATTGACACAGGCATGGGCTTAGAGCGCTTGGCTTGTGTGGTTCAAGGTGTAGACAATTTGTTTGAGGTAGACACCATCCGGAAAATTTTAGAACATGTGGAGAGCCTCTCGCAAAAAAAATATGGGGAAGATCGAAAAACAGATATTTCCATTCGCGTTATAACCGATCATATTCGCTCCACGGTGTTTTTGGTGGGGGATGGTGTGTTGCCTTCAAATGAGGGGCGTGGTTATGTGTTGCGCCGCCTTTTGCGTAGGGCAGCGCGTCATGGCAGAATGCTAGGTATCCATAAACCATTCTTGGTAGAACTATGTGAGACGGTGATTGCTCAAAATGAGTGTGCATACCCTGAGCTGCGTGAAAATGAAATTTATATTAAAAAGAACATTGAGGCAGAAGAGGCACGGTTTGTGCGCACAATGGACCAAGGGCTTGAGCGTTTAACAGAATTACTCGATATGGTGGATAAAATGAGTGACTTGCAACCGAAGCGTGTGCTTTCGGGCGAGGATGCTTTTCGTTTGCATGATACATTTGGTTTCCCGCTGGATTTGACACGTGAAATTGCTGAGGAAGCTGGCGTGCATGTAGATGTGGATGCTTTTAACCAAGAGCTAGGAAAACAGAGGGAAAAAGCCCGAAAAGATAGAATGTCGCATGCCATTTCCGGCTGGGCAGCAGGCTTGTTTGCAGAACTTTCTGTGCCACAAACGGAATTTGTAGGCTATGACTGTCTTGCGCAAGAAGCAGAGGTGTTGGCTTTATCAGATGGTAATGAGCTTGTGCAGGCGGTGGCCACGGATGAAGGCGAAAAAGACAACGTGCTGATTGTGCTAAATAAAACGCCGTTTTATGCCGAAAGTGGTGGCCAAGTGGCGGATACAGGTTATCTAAAAGGTAAAAACGTTTGTTTACGAGTGAATGATGTGCAAAAAATAGAAGGCGGTTATTTTGTGCATAGCTGTACTTTGGAAAAGGGTGTATTGAGCACAGGGGACATCGTGGAGGCAGAAGTGGCGCCAGAGCGTAGAAATGCCATCATGCGCAACCATACAGCGGCCCACCTTTTGCAACAAGCATTACGGGAAGTGCTGGGGGCGCATGTGCATCAGGCGGGTAGTTATGTGGATGAAGCAAGAATGCGTTTCGATTTTAGTCATACACAAGCCATGTCGAAATCAGAAATTCATCAAACAGAGCAGCTTGTAAATCGTATTATTTTTGAAGCACATAAAGTAACCAGTATGAATATGCCTTTAGAAGAGGCAAAAAAGTTGGGCGCATTGGCACTGTTTGGTGAAAAATATGGTGATACCGTGCGTGTGGTGGATGCAAGTGGTTGGTCCACGGAGTTTTGTGGTGGAACACACGTTACAAACACCGCGCAACTGGGGTGTTTTAAAATTTTGTCAGAGGGTTCGGTGGCGGCTGGTGTGCGTCGTATCGAAAGCACCACAGGAACGGGTGTGTTAGAATATCTTGACCATTGTGAAAAGTTGCTTACGAAAACGGCGAAAGTTTTAAAGGCAGGCCGCATGGAAGAAGTGCCAAAGCGGGCAATTGGCCTTGTGGAAGAAATGAAGGATTTGCAACGCGCTTTAGACAAAGAAAAAGAGCGTGCGGCAGAAAGCCAAGCACGCGGCATATTTGATAATGCCATTGATGTGGATGGTATAAAAATCATGACAGCATACCTTGGCGGTGCTTCGCCGGATATTTTGCGAAAAATGGGTGATAGACTGAAAGAAAATCGTCCCAATTCCGTAGGTGTGTTTTGCGGTAAAGTAGAAGATAAATTGAATATGGTTGTGGTATGTGGTGCCGATGCGTTGGCGCGTGGGCTTAAATCAGGGGTTTTAATAAAGGAAATCGCAGCGATTGCAGGAGGCAGTGGCGGTGGAAAGCCAGATTTTGCCATGGCAGGAATTAAGGATGAAACGAAAGTAGATGAGGCGTTAAATGCAGTAGCAGACATTGTGCGCGAGGCGCTACAGAAATAAAGAAAAAATAAATGTTTTTCTGTTTGCAAATACAGCAAAAAGGTAAAGAGGTGTGATTTATGGGAAACTGCTTGTTTTGTAAGATTGCAAAAAAAGAAATCGAAAGCATCATTGTATACGAAAATGAGGAAGTGATGGCTTTTCGCGACATTAGCCCACAAGCGCCTGTACATATTTTGTTAATTCCAAAACGCCATATCGATTCAGCAGCCCAGTTAAGTGAATCAGATTCTGCATTGCTTGGAAAATTGTTTGCTGCAGCAGCAGAGTTGGCGCGGCAAGAGGGCCTGGAAGATGGGTGGCGTATCGTAAGCAATGTAGGCGAAAATGGCGGACAAACGGTGGGGCATTTGCATTTTCATCTACTTGGAGGGCGGGCGCTTGGTTGGCCGCCGGGCTAAAATTAGGGCAGGAATGAATATGATGCAAACACTGCGGATGGGTGAATAGATAAAAAGGAACGTAGGAAAAAATAAGGGAAAACAGAAGGAAACTCGCTGAGGGAAATGGTGGGTGATGCAATGGGCAATACATTGTTTTGGGCACGAAACAATGCCTATGTTGCCATCACACAAGTTTTTTGCGGTTTTTTATGGCAGGATACCCTGTATACGGCAAGGGCCGGCAGTTTCTTCTTCGTAGAAGAGGCGTAGAAGATTCGTGCGGCGGCCGCTTGCAGTGGCAGGAACTTGTGTGTTTTTCAGTTTGTTGGTGGCTACGCGGCTTTCGGCAAACGGGCTTATACCACTTTCGATGTGTTTGCTAATAGCGGGCATTGTATTACTGTGGGTCTGCAGGAAAGGCAGGCGCGCGTATATTCCACTTGTTCTTATTGCATGCGGTCTTTCTTTCGTATACAAGTTTTCGTACGACATGCTTGTGTTGCGCCCGGTGGAATCGTTAAACGGAGAAACGGCCACAGTGCAGGCTGTGGTAGAAAGTGTGAGTGCGGGCTATACAGAGGAAACGGCTTTGTTACAGTTGCATGTGCAAAGTGTGGAAGGGTACGAGCAATTGGGGCATTTCCGCGTGAAAGTGAACGGAGTGCAGCCGCAGCAGGTAAATGATTTTATTGCACTGACACTGCAATTTGAGAGCCGTACTGGCTATGATGAAACATTGCGCCAATATGCAGACGGAATTTATCTGTTGGCATCGCCCGTTTCACAGCCACAGTTGCTTGGCGAAAAACATAGTATTTTAGGTGCGTTTACCTTGTTAAGAGAAAGCGCTGGAGACAACATAGCGGCCCGTTTGCCGCAGCGCTTGTCCTCCGTACTTTCGGCCATTTCACTAGGGGATGTTCGCTCTTTAAGTTCAGAAACAAAGCAGGCCTATCGAATGGCTGGTCTTTCTCATGTGCTTGTTGTGTCTGGAATGCACTTATCTTTGGTTTGTTTTGCTCTGTATTATGTTGTGCTTTGGTTTACAAAGCATAAAAAATATGCAGTTATTGCCAGTGTTTTGGGTGTGCTCTTTTTTGTGTTGTTTACAGGTTTTACACCGTCGATGATACGTGGTGCTATTGCGTGTACACTCGTATTATCGGCACCTCTTTTTAATAGAGAGGCCGACCCTTTTACAGCGCTTGGTTTTGCCGCATTGGTGCTGTGTTTGCAAACGCCGTACGCCGTGGTGGATGTAGGGATGCAGTTTTCCCTTTTTGCCACGTTCGGGGTGCTTGTGGGAAGCAGGTTGCTTATCTTGCTTCGCAGAAAATGGCATGTTGTATTGCACCGGGGGCATTTTCGTATCTTGTTTTCTTTGTTAAGTTTGGCAGTTATATCATTGTTTTCTATGGCTGCTACATTGCCGGTTGTTATTTTTAACCAGCTTAGTTTTTCTTTGCTCACGGTGCCCAGCAATATTCTTGTGGTTCCTTTGCTTACCCTATTGGTGGTGGGGGGCTTCCTTTTGGCTTTGCCGGTGGGGCTGGCACCGCTTGATTTCTTGTTACGCCCTGTAGCGTTTTTTGAGGGGATTTTACTCGTGTTTTTAGAAAAGGTGACAGAATTTTGCGGTGGGTTGCCGTGGATGTCGCCTAGCATTGGTGGGTTGTTTGCTCTTACAGCCGTATTGCTGTGTTATATCATGTTGGCGCTTTCTGTATACACAAAATGGAAAGTGGTTTATCGTGTGTCGGCGGTGGTGGTTCTTGTTGGCTCGTTGGCATTTGCTCAGTGGCAAGCGGCAAGCACGGTTACAGTAAGTGTGGCCGGCACAGGGCCACAGGCTTCGCTGGTGGTCAGTCAAAATGGGCAGGCAACGGTGTTGTATCGCGGCAGAAACTCACTTTATGAAATTGAACAGATTTGGGAGCGAGAGGGCATACGCCATTGCACGCTGTGGATAGATTTACGAAAAACCACGCAAACGAGTGAGGCGGAGCAGATGTATGCACCAGATACATTGTTTGTTGCACAAGAAGACATGTTTTATCGTGAAATATTGCCTGTAACAGATGAGGTAAGTGTGTACATTTTAAGGCAGGAGGAGGGAATATTGGCCTGTGTGGACATCGATGGATACAAAGTGGGGATTGCAAATGGGGCGATGAATGTGCAAGAATATCCTACTTTGGACGGGCTGCTTGCCTCCAATGCTGCCGTGCAAGGTGAATTCCATCATTTGATTGTTACAAACGAGGTGCCTTTGTGGGCTGGCGCGCAACAAGCTGTTTTGCAAAATGGGGGTAGTGCTACATTTTTGATTCGTCCGGGCAGGAGTGTTGCATACAAGGAGGAAAGCCGTGATCTCTTCTTTTCAAAAATGGGATAAAATACAGAAAGATTGGCATAATGGGCCCGTGATTTATCTTTCGTCTACAGATGCTTCTTTGCTTCGTGAGGCAGAGAAATTTGTGCTGCAGCGATGGAAAGAACAGAGGCGAGAAACGCCCACACAGTTGGATGGGCCGGTGCCGGATTTTGGGGAGCTGATAGCAGCAACAGGCGCTATTTCGTTGTTCGGCGGTGTGCGACATGTTTTGTTGCGAGAATTGGTTCCATCCTCTATGAGTGATAAGGAAGCAAAAGAGTTGGAAGTGTTGTTTGCCGATTTGGAAAATGCGGTGCTTTTGGTTACAGCACACCACAAAGACAAGCGGTTGGCAAGCACGAAAAAAGCAAAAAGCCTTTCCGAAGCTGCAAAATCACACGGTTTTTATGTGGAGTTAACGGAACCAACGAGGCAGGAGAACTTGGCGTTTTTGCGTGAGGTGGCCGCTGCTTGTGGAGGGACAACATTTACAAACGGTGCAGCAGAAGATTTGCTTGAGCGTGTAAAAGAAAATAGGGTGCTTCTTAAAAATGAAACAGAGAAACTGGCGGCCATTGCGGGGTATCAGCAAATAGATAGTGCAATGGTGCAGCGTTATAGTGTGCGTAATGTAGAAGCCGATGTTTTCGAGTTGCTTCGCCTAATAGCAGATGGGCGTAAAGCAGAGGTTCAAGTGAAGCTGGCAGAATTATTTGCCTTAAAAAGTGAGCCGGTGGCGATTGTAGCGGCGCTGGGAGGCAGCTTTGTGGATATGCTTCGTGTGCGTGTGGGTGCCGAAAATGGGTGTGGGCCAACCACCGTGTTTTCTGATATGCATTACACAGGAAGCGATTACCGACTAAAAAAAGCAAAAGACAATGCAAAGGCTTACACAACACAGGCGCTAAAGCAAGCGGTGTGTATGTTAACAAAACTAGATAAAACACTAAAGAGCACCGCTGTATCGAACAAAACAATATTTGTACAAGCGGCTGTGGCTGAATTGTTTTTATTGAGAGGAAGAGGATGATAAAAAAAATCAGCTTGCGAGAGGTAGTGGTTGTGGAAGGGCGCTATGATGCCAGTACCGTGGCGGGGTTGGTGGATGCGCTCGTTATAACCACGAATGGGTTTTCTATTTTCACAAATGAGGAGCAAAAAGATTTGCTTCGTAAGTTGGGGCGTGAGCGTGGCGTGCTCATTTTAACAGATTCAGATGCGGCAGGGTTTCGCATTCGGCATTACGTGGAAAAAATTGTGGGGAATTGCAAGGTGACGCATGTGTATGTGCCATGTGTGAAGGGAAAAGAAAGCCGAAAAAAAGAAGGCTCTAAAGAGGGGCTGCTTGGCGTTGAGGGGATGACACCAGAGCAACTGCGCAAAGCGTTACAAACGGCTGGTGTGCAAGCAAGCGAAACATATAAGCGAAAAGAGATGCTTAGTTATCACGATTTGTTTGAACTGGGGATTTCCGGAGGTGCTCGTAGTGCCGAAAAACGGCGCGCATTACTGCAAAAAGCGGGGTTACCATATCGGCTTTCTAAAAAAGCGCTGCGCGAGGTGTTATCGAGCTTATTTACAAAAAAGGAGCTAGAGGCAATGGTGAAACCGGTTTTGTTTTGGGATTTTCATGGAACACTGACCCAGCCGGATATTGTGTGGTTTGATGCGGTGAAAGAATTGGCGGAAGAAATTGCACCCGAAACACCTCTTTCGAACGAGACATTGGTGAAGCATTTTGGCGGGAAATGTTTGCCTTGGTTTAGTGTGCCAAACCGCGATACACGCCAAATGAAAGGGAGCAAGGCGTGGTGGGCGTATTGCGAAAAAGAGTTTGTGATTATGCTGAAGAACTGTGGTTTTTCTGATGATAAAGCAGAAAAAATTTCTCCTCGCATTCGAGAAAAAATCTTACAGGCGCATCGTTATACATTGTATCCGGATGCAGTGCCTACGTTGAAAACATTACAAGAACAAGGATATACACAGTATATTCTTTCGAATAATTTTCCGGAACTTGCACAACTTGTGGCCGATTTAGGGCTTGCGATGTACTTTAATGGTGTGGTTGTTTCTGGTGAGGTTGGATATGCAAAGCCACGAAGAGAAATTTTTGAAATAGCAAGAGAGCGTGCGGGCGCGCCCATTGAGTGTTACATCATTGGTGACAGTGTAAATGATGATATTCTGGGTGGTAATGAAGCTGGGTTTCATACAATTTTGGTACATAGCAATTTGCTTATTGCAGAAAACCCGTCTTATAAAGTACAGTCATTATCCGATATTTTGCCATTACTTATCAAAGAAAATGGGTAGAAGGGTATCATCTTATACGGCATATTTTTGAATCGTTTTATTGATGTGAATTGAAAAAATCCCCTAATTTCCGAAGGTTACTTCAGAAACTGGGGGATATTTATAAATGAATTTACAGTGCAACGATGCACAAGAATGATCATGCTGAAAACATTGATGTAAGTCAACCATAAAGGGCAGTTATTTTCCGGGGTTAAAAGATCTGCCACTAGGGGCTTCTTCGCCCAATTGGCGTAGTAGAAATACCGGCGTTAAGCTGTGTTTAATGGCTTCGTCTCTATCAATAATGCCGTTTTTGCAAAGTTTTGCAATGTGGGTGTCCATGCTAACCATGCCTTCCGCAGCAGAAGATTGGATGATGGAATTGATTTGATGTGTTCTGCCGTCGCGAATCAGTGTGCGAATGGCTGTGTTGCAATGCATGATTTCAAAGGCAGGGATAACTTGACCATCTATCGTGGGAATTAATTGTTGGCATACCACGGTTTGCAATACCATAGAAAGCTGCATACGAATTTGTTTTTGTTGGTTTGCCGGAAAAGCGTCTACCAAACGGTCGATGGAGTTTGCTGCACCGAGTGTATGCAAAGAAGAAAATACCAAATGGCCTGTTTCAGCAGCTGTTAAGGAAATACTGATGGCTTCTGCATCACGCAATTCGCTGATGAGCAATACATCAGGGCTTTGCCGCAAAGCAGCACGTAAAGCAACAGGGTAGCTACCGGTGTCTAGTGAAATTTCACGCTGGCTAATTACGCTATTTTTGTGGCTATGTAAATATTCAATAGGGTCTTCTAGTGTGATGATATGCACAGGGCGAGAGCGGTTGATTTCGTCTAGCACACAGGTAAGTGTGGTGGTTTTACCACTGTAGGAAGAACCCGTAACAAGTACAAGGCCGCGTTGGTTTTTTCCAAGATCTAAAACTTCTTGTGGAATGTGTAGCTGCTGTGGATCCGGCAGAGAAAAGGCCACCACACGGATAACCGCGGCAAAAGAGCCACGTTGCTTATACGTATTGATACGAAAACGCGAAACACCTTTTAACGCAAACGAAAAATCGTCGTCTCCACGGTCGAACAAAACAGTCATTTCACGTCGTGCTAGCTTGTAAATATCACGAATGAATTTTTCTGTTGCATCGGGAAACATACGTGCATCATTCAAATTTTCAATGCGCTGGTGTACTTTGAAACTGATGGGGCAACCAGCTACAATAAAAATGTCGGCTGCGCCTAAATCCACCATTTTTTTCAGTAGCACCTGTACGTCTGTTTCTTCTTGCACGGGGGCTTCTACCACTTGTGGTGCAGGCTTTTCGGCCACAGGAACGGCAGCCTGTTCTTCAACAGACAGCTTGTCTAACAATTCTTGTACATCCATATGCGTTTACTCCATTCTTTACAAGGTTAAAAGCGTCACTGCCTGCCAGCTTAGACGCTCAAAAGAGGCCCCTTCTTCGCTGGGCAAGCCAATGGTTATTGAAAGCATTTTTTGGCCACTGATGGGCTCGTCATAGTGAACAAGTAAACCGTCATACGTTTCACTGACCTCCGGCGTAAAACCGGCTTCTGTTAAGGCACTTTCTAAGTCTGTTTGTGGTGTGTTTAAAAAGATAGTATACAGTTGCTGCAAACGTTGCTCTGCACGGCTATCTGCGGCATAATACTGCGTTACAGAATCGGCCGTACGCACAGATAGCTCGCTGTCTGTTTGTGCACTGGATAAAATAAGAACAGAAAAGGACGTGAGCAATAGAACGGTAAAAAACGTGATGAGTGAGATAATACCAATGCTGATAGCCGATTGTTGCCGGACGGGCTCATTCATATGCTGCCCTCCTCTGCATGGTATTGCTGCACCAAAAGTTCGTATATGGTCTCGGTATCTGTTTTTACTAAAATATTTGCTGTGTATAGTCCCTTCCCATCGTTTGAAAGCGAGAGTGTTATGCTGTGGCGCGCCGTATCAGCTGCCGATACACGATTCCAGTCACGGTCATAATATAAGACGGTACCATTTTGCTGTACGTCGTTTTGCAATAATTCACCAAGTAGATCAATATTGCCACCGCTTGCTTTGAATGTTTCTGCAATACTTTGCGATTCAAGGGTGGCCATAGAAAGGTCGCGGCTTTCTTGGTTTTGGATAAATCCAAATGCAAATAAATTCAAACAAACTGCTGCCGAGATGGCAAAAATGAGACAATTGATTACAAGCTCAAATAGGAAGTATCTGGTTTTGGAGTGCGAATTGTTCATTCTTCCCCCTCCCCATGATCATCGTCATCGCCGCCGTTATCGTCATCATCATCGTCATCGTCTGGCGTTTCGGTAACAACAGGTGCAGGCGTGTTAAGGATGGGGAGTTCAGCGGGAGCAGGTGTATCAGATACAAGTTCCACCGGCGCAGATGCAAGGGAAACAGTATCAGTAGCTGGCTCAATGGCCACGGTGCTTGGCGTAGGTTCTGTTGGTGCAATTTCCGTAGAGGCAGCTACAGCTGGAGTTTCAGTGGGGACAGGCTCCACAAGGGCAGTTTCCTGTGGCTGCGTATCACACTCTAAAAATATGCGTGTAGAGTAGCTATTGTTGCGAACATCCGTTACAGAAATTTCCAAAAAGGCAACATCTACAAGAGCGAGTGTCATGTTTTGTAAAGGCATGATTTTTTGTCCAATGCCGGGGATAAGCTGTGTGCCGGCCGGTACAAGGATTTCATTAAGATAGCCGTCGTCTACATAAATCCATGTCTCAAATACTTGCTCACTTACAGTGCGCGAAAGAACAAGGGCATCATTGTCTTCGAATTTATCAATACGAACACTGCCCTGCAGTTCACTTTGGCGTGCTTTTTCTGTTACGTATAAAGCAGATGTGCGGATGTTATAATTTGCCTCAGAGGCAGCCACATTTTGTTCGTAGATGTTGGCGCCGATAATTGCCAAAAATAAAGAAGACAGTGTGTACAGGCAAAATAAAGTGAGGACAAAGAATATATCTATTGTTTGTTTTTTCTGTTGCTGCATCACAATCTCCTCTCTTGAAGTTTATTGGATTGGCCGTTTATTCTGTTTCTTCTAAAACAAAAACAGAAATTTGTGGCAAAAGGTTACTACCAAGGCTTTGATAGTGCACTACAAATTTTTCACTATCGTAATAAAGGCCATAGTTTTCCTTAAGATAGTCTAGGTCGGGTGGGTAACTGCCCTCTAAAGAGTAACATTGAACGGCATTGCGTCGCACAGCATCAGCCAACATTTGTTGCTGTTGTTCTGTAACAGTGCCTGAAATATTATCAACACCAAGCATAATAACGGTTACCACCACCGCAAACAAAAGTAGTGACCAAAAAACTCCACTGCGTAGCACGCTTAGTATTTTGTGTAAAAAGGTAGATTGGCCCACGCTACTGTCTCCTTTATATGCCTGCTAAAATACCGGTTAACGGCAACATAACAGACAGCATCACCATACCCACCATTAAGCACAAAATGGCAACCAAAGTTGGCTCAATGATGGAAAGCAGTTTTTGTGTTAATTTTTGTGTGTCTTCGAAATAACGTTCTGCCACAGACATCATCATTTCGCTTACAGTACCACTGCGCATGCCGGCTTCCACCATGCCGTTGTACATAGGTGAGAAAATGCGGCTGTCTATAATGGCATTGGTTAAGCTGTCGCCATCTTCAATACGCTTGATGATGAAGGCGATTTTTTTACGGACAGTGGGGCTTTTTGTAATCATCATCGAAAATTCCAAGGCATAGAGTGCATCAATGCCACTGCCAAGCATCAACGCCATGGAAAAGGC
Source organism: uncultured Oscillospiraceae bacterium (assembly GCA_964370195.1). Classification (GTDB taxonomy): domain Bacteria; phylum Bacillota; class Clostridia; order Oscillospirales; family Ruminococcaceae; genus JAAYCI01. The sequence goes on along the minus strand of CAYJIH010000007.1, from coordinate 41,610 downwards.
AAAGTGGTTTGCCCCTTCAGATTGCGATAGACGGCGTGTGAGAGGAAATGTATCATACATTTTCAGTAAAGCTTTCTTGCCGCCGGGCACCAGCCTCATTACAATAAATATTAGTAAGAAGACAGCCAATACGATGAGAACATACACGGTATACTCGCTAAGCAATTGCCCTAAATCCAGCAAAAATTGTGATACACTGTTTAGTGCAAGACCGAGTTGGGTGAACACCTGCTCGAAAACAGGCATTACCTGTACTAGTAAAACAAAGATAACTACCAAAATCATGCCGGCCATACAAAGAGGGTATGTGACAGAGGAGCGGATGCTTTGCGACAAGCGGTCTTTGCTTTGATAGTAACTGTGCAGTGCTGCAGAAGCTTCTTCAATACGGCCGGTGCGCTCGCCCACTTCCAGCATGCCAATAGCATATGCCGGAAAACAATTGGCTTGTTTCATTGAGTGAGAGAGCGTAGCACCACTTACAACAGAATCATACAGGTCGAAAAACAAAGTTTTGTTGTGTTTTACCTGCAGATTTTCGCTGATAATGGCCAGACATTCCCACGTGGCAATGCCACTTTTTGAAAAAATAGATAATTGTTCGAAAAAGTAAGCCAAATCATGAGCAGAGAGCTCTTTTTTTGCTGTAACGGGTGTGCTTGAAGCTTGAATGGCCATTTCTTTAGATTTCATTCGTCTCCAATCTCCATTTCCTTTTGTATTAATAGAAAAATAGGGCGTTATAATTGGAGCCATCTCCTACGTATTGCGCCATATCGGGGCTGTTTTCTCCGGTGGAAGCAAAGGTTGGGTCCATACGCACCCAATTTTCCCCATCAAATTGGATGATATCATGAATCCAGCCGGTTTCGTCGGTGTAAACACTAATCCATGCGTGATACACTTCACCGGCATAGCCGATAACCAGTTGTGTTGGAATGCGCTGCGCACGCAACATGGCGGTCATCAGTGTGGCATAGTCAAAACAAAGGCCTTTTTTTGTGGTGAGTGTAGTGTCTAAATTTGGCAGGTAAAATGTGCTTACGTTAGCTGCAAGGTCAAAATCATATTCGATGGTTTCAACTACATAGTCGTAAACAGAGGCAACAACGTCTAGATCTGTGTTGGCCCCTGCGGCCAGTTCTTCGCTAAGGACAACCGCTTGTGTGCTTTGAGAAAAATTCACATATTGATTTGGATATAAGAACGTTGTGTAATCATCCGTTAGTGTGGCTTGGAATGCCGCAGTGTCTACCACAGCATAGCTTGTGCCTTCTATGTTTTCATTTACCGTAACGGTGTAAGCACCACTACCAAGGGAAAGTGGAAACACTTCGTAAGAGCTGCCCGGTGTTACATCATAGGTGTAGGGTTCACCGCCGTTGTGGGAAATTTGAATTTTTACCTTTTCTGCACTGCCGGTATACTGTAGCATCACATATCCTTCAGAACTGTTAGATACATCCAGCACAGATACGCTGCCAGCATAACTTTCTGTTCCGTCGGCCGAAGGCGTTAACACCACGGGAACCGCATCACGTGTTCCTGCGGTTTGCGCTTCATCACCGCCACCATTGCCATCTCCGGCGGCCGCACTGGTGCTACAGGCACTAAACAAAAAGATTGAGGCAAGGAATAATGCAAAAGGCTTTACAACTTGTCGTTTCATGATACAATTCGTACTCCTTTCAAGCCGCAAAATCTTCTAACAATATATTATCACAAATGAAACCGGAAACGAATAGAAAATACTGTTTTTTTTTAAATCTTTTTATGGATTCGGTGCGAACGTTTAAAAACACGAATACAAACAAGAATTTTTTGTGGAAAACAACCAATCAATCATTCGTTCTAGTATGTTATAATATATCCTATAAATGTGGTAACATAAAGAAAATATGGTGAAAATATAGTAGGTTCAAAATCATACTTTTTTATTAGGAATATAACTGGCCTGTGTAACTTTATTAAAACATGTAAATAAATTGTAAAAAAAATGCTTGACAGTATAGAAATTGAACTGATATCATATACAAACTTGGGGAAGTAGTACAACAGGTTTGTATTTTCTTCATCACATAGATAAAAGTTGCTTTATTTTAAATGCACTTTATTTGGGTGGCAGTGCGTCGTAATTATATTGAATTATATTAATTTATTGTACTTAAAGGAGAGTTTTGTGAGTAACATTAAAATTGTCACATTGGGGGATTTCAAAATCTTTGTGGATGGCGAAGACATCTTGCAAAACATCAAACACTCTCCGCAGAAAATGCGTCTGTTGGAATACCTAATTATCAACGTGAACCGTGCAACCACAAATGAAGATTTGGTAAATATTTTGTGGGACGGAAACGAAGATTTGAATTTGGAGAATTCCTTAAAAACACTGGTAAGCCGTTTGCGTAAGGATTTAAAGGAATATGGGCTTAAAAGTGCTGTGGTTACAAAGCAAGGCACGTATCGCTGGAACCCAGAGTTAGAATGCCAGCTGGATATTCTTGTTTTAGAAGAGCTTTGTAATAAATTGATGATGGAAGAGCGGCTGACCGATGCCGTGCACATGAAGTTTGAAGAAGTTTTGTTTTTGTACGGTGGAGACATGCTGGCAAGTTCCGGCCTTGAAACGTGGATTGCACCAAAGGTGTATTATTACCATAATCTTTTCTTTAAAACCGTTTATCATTATATTAGCCTTTTATCATCTGAGCAAGATTATGGGCAAGTGATACGCGTATGTAAAACGGCATTGGAAGTGGATGTGTTCGACACAAAGCTGAATTTAGAGTTGATGCGTGCATTGATGCTAATGGGGAAACGCAAAGAAGCATTGGCACAGTATCAAAACGTAAGCGAGCTAAATTACATCCACCTAGGCGCGAAACCAGATGAAGAGTTGTCGGAATTTTATCGGCAATTTTTGTTAAGCGAGCATCACCCGGAAGCGACGATTGAGGAAATTTCGAAGGAATTGCAAGCGCGCCATGAAGTTAAAGGTGCTTTGGTGTGTGAATACAGCTTGTTTAAAGATATTTATCGTTTGTATATGCGCAATTTCAAACGCCTCAAAATTACAATGTTTTTAGGCGTGGTAAGTATTCAGCCAATGGGTGTGCATGAAATTGAACCAATGGAAATGGATAAAACGATGGTTGGCTTGAAAGGGTTACTACAAGAGCAGCTGCGTGCAAGCGACACGGTTTCGCGCTATAGTCTTAGTCAATTTGCATTGCTTTTGCCCAGCATTAACACATTTGAAAATGGCCAACTGGTGATGAGACGAATTCAAAGAGTTTTTTATGAAAATAGCGACCACACAAAATATCGGTTCGATTATCGCATTCTAAAAATCCGTCCGGAAGATGACAGCGCAGAGAATGGCTAAAGTGTGCGAACCAAAAGTTTCGTTTTGTTATGAATGCTAAAGCAACTGATAGGATAGGACCATTTGTTTTCTAATAAAATAAGCACGTTCATCTTTTATGTATTCCTTAAGGGGGTTGCAGATGCAAATACCACAAGGTTTCCAATTTGATGCAAACACGGGGTTGTACTTTCGAGAGGATCCCGGGGTGGACAAGATAAGTGGAGCGCCGCAGCGCGCGGTAACTTGGTTTGATCCAAATAATGGTAGCTATCGCACGGTATTGTACCCATTGGAAACGGCACAGCCACAGGTGGTTGTGAATATGCAAGAGGAGAGGCAGCAGCCTGAAAAAAAGAAAAAAACAGGTTGCATCGTTGCAATTGTTCTCTTCTTGGTACTGGGCTTTTTGGGCCTTGTGGTGGGTGTTTTACTTGTTTTGGGGGTTGTAACAGCCGGGACCATTGGTTTTTTGCCGGAAGATGTGGACGAGGAAGTTGTCTCTGTGCAGGAAGCAGTGGTGAACACACTGCCTTCGGCGGCGGAATTAGATGACATCCACATTTTGGTTGATGCCGAAAGTGAACAGTTTGCAAATGAAATTATCATCCAAAACATGCCTTTTGATGATGAGTACGCGGCGAGCTTGCCGGGGGCTGCAAGGGGGGATGTTATATACAGTTGGGATTTGTACTTGGATGATTTTCAGCTGAGGTTGTATCATTCATCTACGGGCGGTGAGGGAAGTGTTCGGCCGCAAGATATGAGGGCCTCCTTGATGGTGGAGGATGATAACGGTGGCGTACACCTTATAGAGGATGTAAACTTTGAAATTATAGAAGATAACATTGTGTTTTACGATGTGGATTTCTCTTACAATAGCACATTTGCCTTAACACAAATCAGCGGTTATGCGTTTCGCATACAATATGGGGAGAGGGAAACACAAGGCACACCCGATATGGATATGCGTGTTTCAGCTACGGAAGAGACAGAAAGTGATGGTGCGCCCCAAGAGAGTTCTAACTTAGGCTCGTATAGCTACGAGCTGGTGGGGCCCGGTTTGTTTGCGAACCTCCAATTTGATGTGCCAAGCCCAGGTTTGGTTATGATGGAACTGGACTTTGGCGGCAGTACATATACGCTGGAGGCCGCTTACACAATGCAAGGCGACACAGTAGAAATTGTATTGGACGGTGGATTGGAAGAGATAGGCTGGAGCGGTTATTCTCAGCTTACACGAACCGAGGGCGGTTTGACATTAACGTCTGGTGGGCCTCTTGGTGTGGTGGAAGAGGGGGAAACATTGGTTTCGCAAGGTGGCGCAGAAAGCGCTGGGGCGATTTCCACAGCCACCTATGTATGCATGGATGAAGACATGATCGACGAATACCGCCCTTACATTGAGTTTCATGGTGACGGAACGTTTTATATGTTCATTAATATGGGGGAAGGTGTGTATGGGTCATCGGGGACATATACGGTAGATGAGGCAGCACGCGGTGTAACTTTGACATTTTTAGAAATCAACGGAACATCTCCAGGTGCAAATTATAGCACTGCACAGCTTGAAATTGTCAACGACAACACCCTTTATTTTGTTACAGAAGGTTTTGGGCTCATGGGGTACGGTGAAACACAGGGGCTATTCACGCGGGTGTAACGGTACGACGGTACATTTGGGGGCGCGCAGTGTGTTGCCACTGTGTAGGAATATAAGAAAAAATGAAAACAAAGCTACTGCTGGTATAATTAACGAATAATTACACTGGTGGTAGTTTTCGTTTTGCTGACAGAACGTTCAATATGTTCATTGATATGGGGGAAGGTGTGTGCGGGTCATCGGGGACATATATGGTAGATGAAGCAGCGCGCGGTGTAACTTTGACATTTTTGGAAACTGGCGGAACATCCTCCAGTGCAAACGATAGCATGGAACAGCTTGAAATCGTAGACGATAACACCCTTTATTTTATCACAGAAGGTTTTGGACTCATGGGGGACGGTGAAACACAGGGGTTATTCACAAAGGCGTAAAGGTGTGACGGTACGTTTGGGGTCGCATCGTGCTTTTCCGCTGTTTAGGGATATAAGAAAAAACACAAAACAAAGCTACTGTTTGTATAATCGGCGAATGATTACACAGACGGTAGCTTTGTTTTGCATATTTTTTGTATATTTATTGAATATTAATCTTAGTCGTTCGTATTCGTTTGGAAGCGGCCATAGTACATATAAAGCTGGCAAGGAATCATGCCATTGTACATTTTGCGTCTTTTGGTGGCCTTTTCTCCAAAATTTCGTTCAAACTCTTCGTTGGAGGTTAATATGTAAACACTGTTTGGTCTGTTGCTTAAAACAGCATTCCCAAAGGCTTTTTCCAGGGCAGTGGCATCGGCAATAGACATCATACGCTCGCCGTAAGGGGGGTTTGCCAATAAAATGGCTTCTTTTTTAGGTTTGAAATGGCATGCGTCTTTTTGTTCAAAGTGGCATAGACGATCCACTTTGGCAAGCCGTGCGTTTGTTTTGGCCAATTGGATGATACCTGGGTCGATATCACTGCCAAAAGCACGAAACTCTGCATCAGGCTTTTCTTGTTCTCGTGCTGCTTGCCGTGCTTTTTCAAATAAGTTGCTTGGTAAAAAGGCGAATTCTTCGGCGGCAAATTTGCGTTGCAAACCGGGGGCAATGTTTTTTGCTTTTAGCGCAGATTCAATAAGCAATGTGCCGCTGCCACAAAAGGGGTCCTGCACAAGGCTGTCTCGACGAACATGCGCAAGGTCTGCAATGCCGGCGGCCAATGTTTCCTTTAATGGGGCCATGCCCGAAACTCGACGATATCCGCGTTTGTGTAGGCCGGTGCCGCTTGTGTCTAAAAACAGCTCAGCCTCGTTTTTGCGAATGGAAAAACGCAGGCGATATTCGGCGCCGTCCTCTGGCAACACTTGCACGCCATGGCCTTTTTTGAGGCGCTCTACCACCGCTTTTTTTACAATTTTTTGGCAAGCGGGAACGCTGCTTAACTGGCTTGACAAGCTAGAGCCCTTAACAGGAAAGTTTGCATCTGCTGGTAAAAATTCTTCAAAGGGAATGGCGAAAACGCCATCGAAAAGGGCGTCAAAGTCCTCTGCGGGGAAATTGCCAAGCCGAATGAGAATGCGCTCTGTACAGCGGCTCCATAAATTGGCCTCCGCCAGCACTTGTTCATTGCCCGAAAAGCCAATGCGTCCATCGCTTATACAAACGTTTTTTGCACCGATGCGTTTAAAATCGAATGCTGCTGCCCGCTCTAGGCCAAAATAGCACGGGGCCACCAGTTGATACTCCATGTTTTAGCTCCCTTCCTTGTTAGGTGTAAGAATGTATTGTAGTTTTTTTTCGTATAGGGAACTTTGGTGCAACAGTAGAAATAAAATAGAAACGAGTGTCGTTGCCGCCACAGTGTCGGACAAAAAGTGGCGCCCCATTATCATGCGAGAAAGTGCCATAAGACAAATATAAAGCCAACAAAACACAAAAAACCATCGTTTTTTTTGCTGCCAAGAAGGAAATAAATCACACAGGATGAGCAGTAAAAATATGCCGCAGGCGTTGGCCGTGTGTCCAGACGGGAAGGAACTGCCGCCGGGGCCAAACGGCTGGTACCAGGCGGTGAAATCACGAAGACGCCCTTCGGCCAACATTATTTCGTAGCGCGGCCGTTGCCAAATGAGTTTTAGAATTTGAATAAGGGCAAGTGTAGACGGTAAAAACACAAGGCCAAACTGCGAGAAAAACAGAAGTTTTTTCCATGTAAACGGTGTTTGGCGAAACAACCAGTGTGTTGTGAAGATAAATAAGAACACTGCCGGCAAAAACCAAAGCCATGTTTGCAGTGAAAAAAGGCCTTGTACAACGGTTCTTTTGTGTAAGTAGTGCACACTGCCTACAAATAGGCCAATAAGCAGGAAGGCAGACAGTGCTATCCAAAAAGGCCAGTGCTTTCGTGCGTGTGCTTTGGCTTGTGCAGCATGTAGTAAAAAGAAAAGCAGCACCGGCCCAAACGGCACCCACCAACCAAACGCTTCCATGCAAATGGCCCACACAGTTTGTGGATGATAAAGAAAATGATCAATGGCAAGGTCCCACTGTGCGGCACAGGCAAGCCCTGCGGTACATAGAACAAGGGCAAGCCCAATGAAGAAAAGTGTCTTTTTCTGTTTTATAGTGTGTTTGCTGTTTTCGGGGATAGGCTTCATTATACGCGCACCTTAATATAGTATAAAACAGAACCTCGAGTACCCCATTCTGCTTCAATTCGATATGTGTAGGTACCGCCGCTGAATGGTGTTTGTAGCCCGCCCGTTACAGGTTCATATTCATTGCGGTTTTCGTAAGAACGGCTTATCTTCATGCTGTTGCATGGAAAAGAAAAACTGATATTTAATGGGACACCGGGCAAAACAGGGGCAGGCTCTAATGCGCTTACAGCATTTCTGTTTTCTTCGGTCCATTCCACAGTGGTAAATAAAAAGCGCCAAGAGTAGGCGTCCATCATGTAGTGTTGTGTGGGCAACGCTCTGTCATTATATTCAATTTCGATCACAGGCAAGGCACTTTCCGGGTTTTGAATGGCAAGCACATCTCGAATGACGTAAGAGATCGCACCCGCCAGAAACAAAGCGGCAAGGCCAATGGCTATTTTTTTTATCCAGCGCTTTCGCTGTTCCATGATATCTTGTCTCCATTTTTTATCTGTTTTAGCATCCTATATTCCTTAATTCATTTAATTATACCATATTTGTTGTTTTCATCAAGAAAAACCGATGGTTTGATTTGAAATTCAAAACTGAAATAGAAAATAACATTGACAGCGATTGCTATATTGTGTTATGATAACTGTACCTCACTGCAGGTCTATTTTTTTTGTGCGATTTTAGCCACAAAAGGGCCTGTGTAATGGCCGCAGGGTGGCCGCATGTGAGGGAGGTTAACAATACCGAACCAAATGGAGGTGCAAAAGAGTATGACAGTGAAAATCACCCTGGCCTGCACGGAGTGTAAACAACGTAATTACGACACAAAAAAGAACAAAAAGAACACTCCTGACAGACTGGAACGCAAAAAGTACTGCCGTTTCTGCCGCAAGCAGACACTCCACCGAGAAACAAAGTAGGGAAAGGGGCATTTGCATGGCAGAGAAATCAGCAAAGAAAAACGAGAATTTTTTCAAGCGGTTTGGTAAAAACTTTACTCGTTTCTTTCGTGATACGAAAGGTGAAATGAAAAAAGTTGTGTGGCCCAGCCGTAGTCAGGTGCTTAACAACTTCTTGGTAGTTGTTGTCTTTGCTCTCGTTGCATCGGTGGTTATTTTTGGCTTAGATGCCATTTTCAGTTTCGTTCTTGAAAATTTGATTTCCCTTATGGGAACGGCATAACACAGCATGCAAATGAAGGAGAAGACATGGAACAGGCATACTGGTATGTAGTGCATACCTATTCCGGCTACGAAAAAAAAGTGGCCCAAAATTTGTCTACCATCGTAGAAAATAGGCGTCTACAAGAGCTGATTCAAGAAGTTCGAGTGCCCACGGAAATTGTGGAAGAAACCAAAGACGGCAAAACAAAAGAAGTAGAGCGCAAACTGTTTCCCGGCTATGTTCTGGTGAAAATGGTGATGACCGACGACAGTTGGTATATTGTGCGCAATACAAGGGGCGTGACGGGCTTTGTTGGCCCCAGCTCTAAGCCGGTTCCGCTGTCTGAGGCAGAGGTAGAGTCTTTGTGGCTGGATGAAGGTGAATCCAGTGTTGACTACAATGTGGGCGACAGTGTAGAGGTTCTAACTGGCCCGTTAGAGGGCTTTGTTGGTCTTGTGGACGTCATCGACCACGAGAGCGGAAAGGTTCATGTGAAAGTTTCGATGTTTGGGCGGGAAACCCCAGCCGAGCTAGACTTGAACCAGGTAAAACCGATTTAATTCATGGAGGTATAAATCATGGCACAAAAGGTAGTGGGCTATATCAAGCTCCAAATTCCGGCCGGTAAGGCAACGCCGGCACCACCGGTTGGCCCGGCATTGGGTCAGCACGGCGTTAACATTATGTCGTTTACAAAAGAGTTTAACGAGCGTACAGCCAAAGACATTGGCTATCTCATTCCTGTGGTTATCACAGTATATGCAGACCATTCGTTCTCTTTTATCACAAAAACACCACCGGCAGCTGTGTTGATTAAAAAAGCAGCTGGCCTAGAAAAAGCAAGTGGCGAGCCGAACAAAACAAAGGTAGCCACATTGAAACGCGCACAGCTGGAAGAGATTGCCAAAACAAAAATGGTAGACTTGAATGCTGCAAGCATCGAAACGGCCGTGTCTATGATTGAAGGCACTTGCCGCAGCATGGGCGTTATTGTAGAAGACTAAGAACCCCCGAAGTGGGAGGAAAAATCCGACAGAGAGCGAGAGAGCTTTCATTACCACAGGAGGAAAGAATGAAACACGGAAAAAAATATATTGACTCCGCGAAAGAATTAGAGAGCGGAAAAGCATACGACAGCGAAGAGGCTTTGGCTTTGGTATGCAAAATGGCAAAAGCAAAGTTTGACGAAACAGTAGAGTTACATGTGCGTTTGGGCGTAGACAGCCGCCATGCAGACCAACAGGTGCGTGGTGCTGTGGTATTGCCACATGGTACAGGTAAAAATGTGCGCGTTGTAGCCATTGCCAAAGGCGATGCTGCAAAAGCAGCTGAAGAAGCAGGCGCTATGTTGGTTGGTGAAGCTGACCTCGTAAGTCGTATCCAAAATGAAGGTTTTATGGATTTCGATGTGTTGGTAACAACACCGGACATGATGGGTCTTGTAGGCCGTCTTGGTAAATTGCTTGGCCCCCGTGGCTTAATGCCAAACCCGAAAGCCGGCACAGTAACACCGGATGTGGGCAAAGCAGTTGCAGAAGCCTTGGCAGGTAAAATCGAGTATCGTCTTGATAAAGCCAACATTGTGCATGTGCCTATTGGTAAGGCATCGTTTGGCGAAGAAAAACTGAACGAAAACCTTGCGGCGATTATGGGTGCCCTTGTAAAGGCAAAACCATCGGCTGCAAAAGGCCAATATTTGCGCAGCATTTCGCTAGCATCCACCATGGGTCCTGGCGTAAAAGTAAGCAGCACAAAGTACATGACACAAGGTGTTTAATATTACACCTTGACAAATGATCCGAAAATGTGTATCATTATAAAAGCTGTTTTGTAGACAGCAGGAGACAGATAACAGGGACGTACCCTTCCTGCCGAGAAACTGGACAAGAACATTTTGAGTTTTTGCGCCTCTTTCTCTATGGGAAAGAGGCGTTTTATGCGTGTGTTCCCGTTGATTTTTTTAGGAAACGAGGTGAAAATTATGCCCAGTGAGAAAATTCTAAAACAGAAGCAAGCTTGTGTAGAGGACTTGAAAACGAAAATCATGGCAGCGCCGGCCGGTGTTTTGGTGGATTACGTTGGCATCAACGTAGAAGCTGATACTGCATTGCGTCGTGAACTGCGCGAAGCCGGTGTAGAGTATCAAGTGGTTAAGAACACAATGGTACAACTGGCAATTCAAGATACTGAATATGCTGACTTGAATTCTGCCCTGAAAGGTTCCACCGCGTTGGCTTTGGCCAATGAGGAGGATAGCTTGGCTCCTGCACGTATTTTGTGCAAGTATGCTGAGAAATCCAAAGGAAAATTTGAGGTTAAAATTGGCTATATTGATGGCAAAGTAGTGCCCGCAGCTGAAGTGGAGGCTCTCTCCAAACTGCCCGGACGCGAAGGTCTGTTGTCGATGTTGCTATCTGCTCTTACCGGAAACTTGCGTGGTTTGGCTTGTGGCTTGAACGCCCTTGCCGAGAAACGTGCAGAAGACGGTGATGCAGCCCCTGCCGCTGACGCTCCCGTAGCTGAAGAAGCACCTGCTGCCGAAGAGGCGGCACCTGCTGAAGAGGCAAAAGCGGAAGAAGCTACGGCCGAATCGTAAAATATTAAACCATTATTGTAATAAAACTGGAGGAAACGACTATGTCTGAGAAAATTGATAAAATCGTTGCCAGTGTCGAAGAGCTTACCGTTTTAGAGCTTAACGAACTGGTAAAAGCCATTGAAGAAAAATTTGGTGTTTCTGCTGCAGCCCCTGTTATGATGGCTGGCGCAGCACCTGCTGCTGGTGGCGGCGAAGAAGAGAAGAGCGAATTTGACGTTGTTCTTAAAGAAGTTGGCGGCAACAAAATGGCCGTTATCAAATTGGTGAAAGAGATCACCGGCCTTGGCCTGAAAGAGGCTAAAGAGTTGGTTGACAATGCACCAAAAAGCGTTAAAGAAGGCGTTTCTAAAGCCGACGCTGAAGATGTACAAAAGAAATTGGAAGAAGCCGGTGCTACAATCGAGCTTAAATAAGATTTTTTGTATTCATCGAATGCATGTAAAAAGCCACACCGTATGGTGTGGCTTTTTTGTGTTTTGTTATACGCGTGCATTTAGAGCGTGATGTGTTTTAAGGAAGAGGACATCATTTTTGAATAAGCGTTGGAAGCGGTTTGTTTCAAAATAATTGCATACAAAAAGAAATTTTTGGGTGAGCAAATTGGCTTATTTCTTACCTATTTTATATGTATTTTTGTTATTGTTCCTAAAAACGTGCAAATAAATTGACAGGAAGGGGTGCTTCTGATATAGTGGTTAGCGTGAACTAACTTTTTTGAATCTAAAATTGCCAAATTAGCTTTCATAAAATATCGAATACATAAGGTGGGTTATATATGCAAAATGAAAACACAGTATTTACGCTGGCAGATGCACAGTTAGACACAGAATATTATATTTCTGAGGTCTCTACAAATGACAAAGAACTGGAAAGTTTTTTGTTTACACTGGGGTGTTACCCTGGGGAAAAAGCAACGGTGCTATCCCGGTTGTCACAAAACTATATTGTTACAATAAAAGATGCGCGCTATAGTATTGATAAGGAGTTAGCAAAGGCTATTGTACTAAAGCCCGAGGAATAACATTGTAGCAGTTTGGCATACGGAAGCGGAACACGGATGTATTCGATGATTTGAATTTGGTAATTGGCAATTTGGAGACAAAAGGCAAGGGACGACGACAAAAAGAAACAATGATGTATTGTTTGAAAAAATGTGGGAGGGACATTATTTTGAAAATTGCACTAACTGGAAATCCGAACAGTGGAAAAACAACACTTTTCAATGCCATCACAGGCAAAATTGAAAAAGTGGGAAACTGGGCGGGCGTTACCGTTGAGAAAAAAGAGGGGAAAATCAAATCGAACTTATGTTCTGGAGCAGATCTTATTGCGGTAGATCTGCCGGGCGCGTATTCGATGTCACCATTTACTTCAGAGGAAAACATTACAAAAGCGTTTGTTGCCACAGAAGGGCCAGACGTTATCATCAACATTGTGGATGCCACAAACTTAAGCCGTAGCTTGTTTTTTACAACACAGCTTTTAGAGCTTGGCATTCCTGTGGTGGTGGCTTTAAATAAAAATGACTTGAATGAGAAAAAGAATACATCTGTTGATGCAAGTGTGTTGTCTGAAAAATTGCAATGCCCAGTTGTGAAAACAGTGGCAACGGCAAGTGCTAGCAACGGCTTACAAGAGCTGATTGACAAAGCAGTGGCAGTGGCTGGAAATGGGCAAACAGCCCCATATAGCCAAGGTGATGTGAATGCTGCCGATGAGAAGGCAGTGCAAGCAGCCGATAAGAAACGTTTTGAGTTCGTAAACTCACTCGTACAAGCGGTTGAAAAACGCGCTGTGAAAAGCAACAAGCAAACAGCACAAGATACTGTAGACCGCATTGTGGCAAACAAGTGGCTGGGCATTCCCATTTTCGTAATTGTGATGTGGCTGGTGTTCAATGTGTCGCAAACGTATGTGGGCACATGGCTTGCTGATTGGCTTGTTGGTCTTATTGATATGTTCTATGGTTTTGTAGAGGGTCTATTAGGCGAAAGCGTAAGCCCGGTGTTAAGCTCCTTGCTTTTGGATGGCATTATCGGCGGTGTGGGTGCCGTTGTAGGCTTCTTGCCACTCATCATGGTGTTGTTCTTCCTGCTGGCACTTTTGGAAGACTGTGGATACATGGCACGTGTTGCCGTAGTAATGGATCCATTCTTTAAATTGGTTGGTTTGTCCGGTAAATCCATTATCCCAATGATTATTGGTACAGGTTGCGCCATTCCGGGTGTTATGGCAACCAGAACCATTCGCAACGAACGTCAACGCAGAACAACGGCAATGCTAACACCGTTTATCCCTTGTGGTGCAAAACTGCCTGTAATTGCTTTGTTTGCCGGTGTGTTTTTTGCAGATTCTGCTTGGGTACTTGTGCTGATGTACTTCTCTGGTATTGCACTTATTATTTTGAATGCATTGGTCATTCAGCGCATTACAGGCGAGAAAAATGCACGCTCGTTCTTTATTATGGAACTTCCAGAGTATCGCTTCCCCAGCATTAAACGTGCAGCAATCTCTATGCTTTCTCGTGGTAAAGCCTTTATTATCAAGGCTGGTACCATCATCCTATTGTGCAATGCCGCTGTGCAGCTTATGCAAACATTTGACTGGAGCTTCCAAGTAGTGGCCGAAGGCATGGAAGACACCAGCATCCTGGCCACAATCGCATCACCTTTTGCCATTTTGTTGCTGCCGCTTGGTTTTGGCCTGTGGCAATTGGCCGCTGCTGCCATTACTGGTTTTATTGCAAAAGAAAATGTGGTAGGAACTTTGGCTGTTGTGTTCGGTATCACCAACTTCATTGACACTGAGGAGCTTGCCTTGGTGAGTGGTGCTGCAGACGTGGCTACAGTTATGGGAATGACAACTGTTGCCGCATTGGCATACTTAATGTTTAACTTGTTCACCCCGCCGTGCTTTGCTGCCATTGGTGCTATGAATGCCGAGATGGAGAGCAAAAAATGGTTGTGGGCTGGCATTGGTTTACAGTTTGGTGTAGGATACGTTGTAGCCTTCTTCGTTTACCAAATTGGCACGCTGGTTACAACAGGCGCTTTGGGCACAGCCTTTATTCCTGGTCTAATCGCAGTGGGCATCATGGTGGCTTTGGTGGTGTACCTTGTGATTCAAGGCAATAAAAAATCGGCTCAAAAAATGTCTGGTGTAGCAGTATCAGCCGGTAAAGCTTCCTAATGTGAGATAAAATTTGTTTCTAAGTTTCAGCGCGAACAGAAATGAGGTGTTGAGAATGGCGAACGTGATCGTGGCAGCTGTGATTATACTCATATTAGCACTTGGAATTGTGTATATTGTTCGGGCAAAACGTCGAGGGGCACATTGCATTGGGTGTCCATCATCTGGTGGTGGAAAAGATTGCTCTTGTTCTACAAAGCCAGATGACACGGATAAAACAAATGGTTGTGGGCCTGATTGTGGTTGCTCTTCTTCGAAATAATATACGAATAAAAAGTATACGCTCCAATGTATAGTTGAGGCAATGCAACTTTGTAGTATGCCCATTTAGAGTAGTAAAAAACCTATCGAGTAAATTCATTCAGAGTTTACTCGATAGGTTTTTTGTTGTGTTAAAATGTGCCGCGGTACTTTGCAGATGCCAGCGGAGGTTTAGATGTTGAGAAGGAGTGAATTTTGCCCCAATTGATAGCGATCTTTGGGGTGTGTAGACAAAACAGCTTTCGCCACACAACGTGCCACCATGCCCGGCTGTGACGTGCTTACACCACCATAGTCTCTTCGTTTTTCTTGTGTGCCACGGCTTAAAATGGCAGCATATACGCTGTGCGAAACGCCAGCGCGTCTATCATTTGCTGTTTTTGGGGCAGTAGAGTTGTCGGTGGCTTCTATTTCGATGACATGGATATTGTCTTTTTGTGCCGTTTTACGTAATTCTGCCGAGAGGCCTTCTACCGTAAAGCGAATGGCTAGATGCTGCGCGCTTTCGGTTTCGTTTACAACTGTGATATTTACAATTTTTCCAAACTTTCTTTCTTTCATATCAGCTATGGCCAGTTCACCCAACGACTTAAATGCCTGCAAACGTAAATTTATATTGCGAGGACTTTCGCTTTGCAGGGGAATGCCATGGGTTCCTTCCAATATGTTGATCAATACATCAATCCGCTTCCGCCTAAAGAGAAGGGTGTCCATGCATTCTTTGATAGATTGCTGGTTGGTTGCATCCATATATAACAGCGAGATATTTTCCTCTGGTATTAGGCCAACATCTTCCGGCCGCCCACTTGCACCAAACACAATAAACCCGTCCTTTTTTAGTGCGCGTGCTGTTTCCAAACCAATTTCAGTGGCGATGCCTGTAATAAGTGCCACTTTTTCTGTCATTTGGTGGGCCCCCTTATGTTGTATTGTTTTGTCAATGAAAAAACCAAAAGTACAAGTGCGGCCGCATGTACGCGCTTGCACAGTAAGCATCGTTTGAACACTATGTTGTAGCCGTGTACATGCCTTTTGAAGCGTTGTTGTCTAATCGCACCGTATCTGCCAGTGCCACGGTTTTTGCCAGTTTCTCACCGGCGTTATAAGCGTTTTGTAACAAAGTTTCGTGGCGAAGCGCCTCCCCTTTTTGAAAGAGGTGAAGCACCTTCAAATTTTCCACACTGCGCACGCCAACGGCTTGTAGTGCTAAGCGCATTGCTTCGGATGTAAACCCCATGTCTGCTTCGTCTTTTTGTTCACAAACAGCAACAGTTACAGCATATTTTGCACCAAGCACTTCAGCGGGCGACAACCAAACCGAGCGGTCGCTTACATCAAATACTTCGTATACATAAAGGCGGTCTATAAACATTTTCATAAGGGCAGAAACATTGTAAAAATAAGTGGGCGAGCCAAGAACCCAGCCGTGTGCTGCATTTAGTTTTTCATACAGGGTTTGCATGTCGTCTTTTAGAACACAGCGCCGTGTGCGAAGGCACCCTTCGCACCCAATGCATCCTTGGAATTGTAAATCAGAAAGATAAATTTTTTCTATTTCTACGCCGCAGGCTTCAGCTCCGCTTAGCACTTTATCAACAAGGAGATCTGTGTTTCCTTTTTTGCGTGCACTTCCCACGATGCCTATAATTTTACTCATAACGAAAGGTTCCTTTCGGCCTATTTATTAAAGAAATATACGCTTTCTTTATGGTAAGCATACATAAAACATACACACATTCAACACATGGTTTTCTTTGCATTTGACTGCAAAATATAGTAAAATAGTATACAAATAACTCTATATGGTTTTTGTTTAGGAGGTTTTGTTTATGGTAAGAGAAATTTATTTGGCCGGCGGTTGTTTTTGGGGAACGCAAGAATATATGAGGCAAATTTCCGGTGTGCTTTCTACACAGGTGGGGTTTGCCGGTGGGCATACGCAAAACACAAGCTATAAAGAGGTATGCCGTGGAACCACAGGCCATGCGGAAGTGGTAAAAGTGTTGTATGACGACAATGTAGTCAGTTTACCGTTTCTATTGGCACTTTTCTACGAAACCATTGACCCAACCTCTGTCAATCGGCAAGGTGGCGACAGTGGCGAGCAGTATCGAACAGGTGTTTATTACACGCAAGAGGAAGACCGCAGTGTAATTGAGCAATCTTTAGCGCTGCTACAAACAAAGTATAGCGCACCGGTGGTGGTGGAAGTGCAAAAGGTGCAAAACTATGTGAAAGCCGAAGAAGAGCACCAATTGTATTTAGAGAAACACCCAAGGGGATATTGTCATATTCAGCCCGGAGCTTTTCAACGTGCAAAACAGGCGAAAGATGCAAATGCTTTATACACAAAAAAAGAAAAGCAGGCATTGGAACAACAGCTTACTTCGTTGCAATATGATGTGACACAAAAAAATGGCACAGAACCACCGTTTAAGAATGAATTTAATGAAACAATGCAGCAGGGCATCTATGTGGATGTTACCACAGGGCAACCGCTGTTTGTGTCTACAGACAAGTTTGTATCTGGCTGCGGCTGGCCAGCGTTTGCAAAACCGATATACGAGGGGCTGCTGCAAGAGGTGAAAGACCATACCCATGGAATGATTCGCACAGAGGTGCGCAGTAAATTGGGTGATGCACATCTTGGCCATGTGTTTGAAGATGGCCCCAAAGAACGGGGTGGCTTGCGTTATTGCATCAACAGTGCAGCGCTGCGTTTTGTGCCGAAAGAGGAGATGGAGCAAAATGGGTATGGTGAGTACGTATCCATCGTACGTTGATTGATTGAATAAATAGAGCGATACAATATTGTGTGAAAAAGTTCAATCAAGTGCGTGGCACTTTCTGGCTATTCTTGA
>CAYJIH010000007.1:0-23834 GCA_964370195.1 uncultured Oscillospiraceae bacterium | reverse complement strand
GGCCTCTTTCCTTAAAGGGAAGGGGCTTTTTCATCTGTGTTTACTTCGAGA
Organism: uncultured Oscillospiraceae bacterium; assembly: GCA_964370195.1. GTDB lineage: Bacteria > Bacillota > Clostridia > Oscillospirales > Ruminococcaceae > JAAYCI01. Next base: position 23,783 of record CAYJIH010000007.1, on the reverse strand, counting down.
AGCTCTTGAGAAGAGGGGGCAGTAATTTCTTTGCCCACAAGGTCAAAAACATGGATAAACCCTGCGCGGTCTTCTTTTTTAAGGCGCGAGCCAAGAGAAGAGGGAACCGCAATGATGCGGTTTTTATCAACACATTTCAAAAATTCACGTACAGTGGGTGGAAAGCTGCCTGCCCAAAGTGGAAACACAAGAACCACCGTTTCGTTTTCATTTGGTGCTGTGAAATGGGCGGTTACTTCTTCTTTTAGTTTGGATTTTTTACCACCTTTCAAAAAACCACGTACACCGTTCCAATTCTCATTGTCAATAATTTCAAATGCTTTTGTGTTTTGCTCGTTTGCCATGGTGGTTGCAATCGTGCGGCTTCTGCCTGTGCGTGTAAAATAGTAAAATTGCATATTAAATCCTCCGGCTTCAAAGGGTGCGCTGAAAAATTAAAATCCACTTCTATTGTAGCGTTTTTTTGTTGTGGTTTCAAGTGTTCCTAATGGCTGGAAATAGAATGTTTTCCGTGATACAATAAACAGGAGAAAGTGAATATGAAGCGCAAGGGGGAGTAATCATGGAGAAAAAGTCACAGCCAATTCGACTTTTGGTAAACAACACACCGGGTGTATTGGGACGCGTTGTGGCATATGTTCGCAATGAGGGGTGGAATATTGGCCGCATTTCGGCAGAGCCTTGCGAGGGTGGCGAATATTCTGAAATGGAAATAGATATAGAAGGGGTGCACTCGAAGCTAGCACTTGTGGCAGAGCATATGCTGCGTTTAGACTGTGTGGTAAGCATTTGCATGAATGGTGTTACTTGTGAAAAGCCAAAACAACCCGTTTTAGTACAAGAGGCGAAGCCATTACAAAAGCCACTTCGTATCCCGCCAAAACAAGAAGGGGTTTTTCGCATCTTAACCATCAACCCGGGGTCAACATCCACGAAATTTGGCCTTTATGATGATGAAACAGCGGTGCTGGTGCATACGTTTCGCCATACAAAAGAGCAATTGGACGATGAGATTTTAAAACAAAAAGAATATAGAAAGCAATGCATTATACAGTTTTTGCAGGAAGCCGGTGTACACATGGATACACTGGATGCAGTGGCTGGGCGTGGTGGGTTGCTGCGCCCGATAGAAAGTGGCACGTACATTGTGAATGACAGAATGCTGGCAGATTTGCATTCAGCAGCAGCGTCCGTGCATGCATCGGCACTTGGTGCCATTATCGCCAGCGAATTGGCCAAAGAGAACAACCGGTTGGCCTATGTGGTGGATCCTATTGTGGTGGATGAAATGGACCGCCATGCCAAACTAACAGGAATGCCAGGCGTTGAGCGGCATAGCATATTTCATGCACTTAACCAAAAAGCAACAGCGCGCAGGTTGGCAAGCGAACTTGGCAAGCCGTATGAAAATTGCCGTTTTGTTGTGGCCCACCTTGGTGGCGGAATTTCCGTGGGGGCACATCGGTATGGGCGCGTGATTGATGTGAACGATGCGCTGGATGGCGAAGGGGCATTTACGCCGGAACGTAGTGGGTCGGTGCCGGCAGTGCCATTGATTCGTTTGTGCTTTTCCGGGGAGTATACCGAAGAGGAAATGATGCGAAAAGTGCTGAAAACAGGGGGTATTGCAGGGTATCTTGGTACAAATGATTTGCGTATGGTAGAAAAAATGATTGCCGCCGGAGATGAATTTGCCGCCTTGTTGCTGGATTCTATGGCATATCAAGTGTCGAAGGAAATCGGCGCCATGTGTGCGGCACTGGAAGGGCGTGTGGATGCCATTTTGCTTACAGGTGGGCTGGCGTATTCAAACCGCTTTATCGGAAGCATTAAGCAACGTGTAGACCGCCTGGCAGAGGTGCATGTGTTCCCGGGGGAAGATGAAATGCTGGCCTTGATGGCAGGTGCACTGCGTGTGCTGCGTGGCGAAGAGCGTGCACTTACGTATGAGGGTTAGCAGTGTGCATCACTGTCGCCAAGGGACAGGCAAAGCATGGTAATGTCATCGGCTTGTTTGGCGCCGTCGGCAAAGCGTAGAACTTCTTGTTCAATTGTGTCGATGGTGGACTGGCAATCTATTTTGGGGCCAAGATTGTTTTGTGCCACAGCAAGTAACCGCTGCATGCCAAAAAATTCACCATTTTTATTTTCGGCTTCTGTAACACCGTCTGTGTATAAAAGCAAGTGGAAGTCTTGCGAAATTGGCAAACTGTGTTCTGTATAGTGCGTGGTTTCCATGGGGCCCACAGCAAGGTTGGGCGGTGTGTCCAGTGCGAAAAGTGCGCCATCTTGGTAAATAAGTGCAGGGTTATGCCCTGCGTTGACATAATGAAAGGTCATTTCTTTTCTGTCGACGAGGCCGGCAAACACGGTGACAAACATCATGGAATCATTTTGTTCAGAAAGTTTTTGGTTTAAAGTTGTAATCATATTGGCAACAGACACAAAACGGTGGCTGCGTAGCAAGGCGTTTGCACGCATCATAAATAAGGCGGCAGAAATCCCTTTGCCGGATACATCGGCAATGGCAACAAATAGTTGATGATTGGAAATACGGCTGTAGTCGTAAAAATCGCCACCTACTTCTTGGGCGGGTTTTGTTGTGGCGGCAAGCTCGAATGGTTTTGCCAGCTGCCAGTCTTTGAGCAATAGGCCCATTTGAATCGTGCGTGCGGTACTCATCTCCACATGATGACGCTCTTCAATGGCTGTTTTTTCTGTTAGTTGTAAGGTGTACTGCCGAATGCTTGTTGTCATGTTGACGAGTGAGCGTCCAAGTTCGTCAATTTCATTACGAGTTTTCGGCAAGATGAGTTCTTGTTCAGACAAGCTGTCTTGATGAACAAACTGTGTGGCATACGTGGAAATTTTCCCAAGAGGCTTAACCAGATAGCGCTCTATCCATAAAAGTAAAAGGGAAAGCACGGAAACAAGCACAACACAGCCCAGCGCCACGGCCAATAAAATACTGGTCCACACCACTACTTTAGAGTTTCCCTGAGAATGCAGCTGGAAAATTATAATCATAGAGATGGAATAAAACAGGAGTAAAACCGATTGTAGAGACAAAAAGCCGGTTACCAATTGGCGCTGTAAACTGCCGGTTGCACAGTGAGGTTTGCGCTCGGCGGTGGGTTTGCCGCGGCGAGAACTGGGCAAAAACATCAGCAGTAGAATTAAAATAAACAAAAAGATGCACAACAGGCGAATGAAAGGCGAATCAAAGGAGCTGAAATCTTGTGTGCATAGCAAAAGCGCACAGGAAAGTAAGATGATTAGAGCGCACAGCAAGTAGTCTGGCCAAAATTGTTTTGGCTGGCTTTCGGTTTTGTAAGCATTTTTGGGGCGGCAGGGCATAATATTTACATATTGGTTAAGGATTTGAAGAACAAACATACCCAAAATGATAGAAAAATTAAAATATTGTAAAAACACCTGTGGGAAAAAACCGAAGAAACTATATTGGCCGGATAGTTGCCCACCAATAGAACCTACGGCCGTGGCGCTGACGGAAGAAATGATGGTGATAAAGATAAACTTGAGGACAGAGGCGGCAGAGTCAAAAAACATAGAATGACTTTTGGCAGACAAAAAAAGCCGATGCCAAAGCCGATAGGGCATATAGGCCATTACAAACACACCGAAAGAACCCACTAAATCTGTGATACCAAGTGTGCCAAGGCTATCGGATGCATAGTTTCCAATGCTGCATGCCACGGCGCCAATGGGCCCAAATAGCAGGCCGAACACGATAGGCAAAAAACCGGAAAGACGTATGGTAGAACGACCAACTTGGAAGATTAGATCAATTTGGGGCAGGGTGAATAAAAAATAAGTGATGGCGACACATAAAAAAATAGCAGCTTTGTTTTTGTATTTCTTTATCACAGGGGTGCCCTTTCATGGCCTCTTTTTAGGGGGAGAGAGGTGCCTTAAAATAGTGAAATGGTGCGGTTTGCAAGAGAAAAGCAGAAAAGCTGAGGTTTGGTGTGTGGGTTGTGCATTTGAGTAAACCAATGTTATACTATATATAGGTAAAGTATAACAAAAAAAGGAATACACAGGCAAGTTTCTATAGATAGTGAAGGAAAAAGATTGCCAAAAGCTAGGTGGCTATGGAGGCGGCTTTGTTTACGTATCCCCTTTTTCGCTGAAAAAAAAGGGGTGCATGTTTTAAATGAAGAATGGCATAAGTAGGCATTTGGATAAAATTAGAAAGAAATGAGGGGATTTTTATGAACAAAGAAGAACTGAAGCGGTTGATTGCTGTGTCTGCAGGGCGAGAAAAGGCGGATCTTGTCCTTAAAAATTGCCGTGTGGTAGATGTGCACTCTGCAGAAATAATAGAAGGGGATATTGCTTTTTGTGGGCAGTATATTGCAGGTATTGGCACGTATGAGGGCGAAGAAACCGTGGATGCAAAAGGGTGTTTTGCGGCCCCGGGCTTTATTGATAGCCACATCCACATCGAGTCGTCTTATGTTACGCCAGAGGAAATAGGCCGGTTGATTATTCCGCATGGTGGCACTTCCATTGTGGCCGACCCGCATGAAATTGCAAATGTATGTGGGCTAGAGGGGATGCGGTATATGTTGCAAGCGGCCCGGCAAACACCACTGGATATTTTGTATATGATGCCCTCTTGTGTGCCGGCCACACCGTTTGAAAATTCCGGTGCTGTTTTAGGTGCGGCCGAGGTGGGGGAGATGCTGCAAGACGAGCGAATTTTAGGCCTTGGTGAGTTCATGAACTTTCCGGGGGTGATTGCCGGTGCAGACGATTGCCTTGAAAAAATATTGGAAGCACAAGCGATTGGAAAGCCGATTGATGGGCATAGCCCGGCTGTATTTGGACAGGATTTAAATGCATATGCGGCGGCACGTATCGTCACAGACCACGAGTGCTCTACAGTGGAAGAAATGCATGATCGTATTCGGCGTGGAATGTATGTATTGATGCGGCAAGGCTCGGCTTGCCACGATTTGCGTGTGTTGGCAAAGGGGGTTACGCAGCAAAACAGCCGGCGCTGTTTGTTGTGCTCAGATGATAGACAGCCCAAAACGCTTTTGAACGAAGGCCATTTAGACAATCATCTTCAAATATGCGTGCAAGAGGGGATTGACCCTATCGTGGCGATTCAAATGGCCACCTTGAATGCGGCCGAGTGTTACGGCCTGAAAGACCGTGGCGCCATTGCACCCGGCCTGCGTGCCGATGTGGTTTTGTTTGAAGATTTAGTAGATTTCAAAGTGAAAAAAGTGTTTATCCGCGGCGAGCTTTTAGCAGAAGATGGGCGATATTTAAAAGATGTAATCCGATGTGATAGCACTGCGGTACAAGGCACTTTTAATGTAAAGGACTTCTCGGTGGAGCGTTTGAACCCGAAACTCACGTCGGGGCGTGTGCATTGCATTGAGTTGATGCAAGGCGGCGTGGTGACGAAAAAAGTGGTGGATGAAGTTTGCATAGATAAAACGGGAAACTTTGTGTTTGATGAAACGAAAGACATCGTGAAGATGGCTGTTATTGAGCGCCACCACGGTACGGGGAGCATGGCGCTTGGGTTTTTAAAAGGGTATGGGATGCAAAAAGGCGCAGTGGCACTATCCGTTGCGCACGATTCTCATAATATTATTACGGTGGGCACAAATGATGCAGACATGGCTTTTGCAGTAAAAATGTTAACGGAACAAGGTGGCGGTATTGTGTTGGCACAAAACGAGAAGGTGCTTGCCAAGATGCCCATGCCGGTGGCCGGCATTATGAGTGACCAAAGCGGGGAATGGGTGAATGAGCAATTGGAGCACATTCATAAGGTGGCACACGATGCAATGCATATTAAAAACGGTGTGGAACCTGTGATGACGCTGTGCTTTATGTCGCTGGCCGTGATACCGGAAATAAAACTAACAGACCGTGGTTTGTTTGATGTGGGTAAATTTGATTTTATCCCATTGCAAGTGCCCTAAAAGTGTGGCGCAAAAACGAAGAAAAAAAGAACGGAGAACAGCGTGAAAAAGTTTGAATTGCAAGGCGACATACCGATGAACTGTTACTTTATCGAGCGTGATGCATGCTGCTATGTGATAGACCCAGGATACGAAAAAGAAAGGCTGATAGAATATGTGAAGCGAAACAACTTAGAAGTGCTGGGGATCTTATTGACACATGCCCATGTTGACCATATTGGCGCCTTGGATGCTTTTGATGTTCCGGTTTATTTGCATGAAGATGAGATGGAGGTTTTGCAAGATGACCTCAAAAACGGGTTTGCCCTTTTTAGGAAAGAAAAAACATATGATTTGAAATCCATCCATTTTGTACAAGTTCGCGATGGGGATGCCTTGCCGCTGGCAGGCGAAACAATTAAAGTGTTGCATACGCCGGGGCATACGGTGGGCAGTGTGTGTTATCAAGTGGGGCAAAATATATACACAGGCGATACTTTATTTTGTGGTGGAGTGGGAAAATGGGAATTTCCTACAGGGTGTTTAGAAACATTGATGCAGTCGGTGGTTCATTTGGTAGATACGCAAGAGGAAGCTGTGCATATTCACCCGGGACATGGAGCAAGCAGCACCATTGGAGCAGAACGAAGCCATAATATGTTTTATCGAAGCTGGAAACAGCAGTTAGGCGCTATGGGGGAAAAGCGGTTGTAGTGCTGTATATGCATGTGGCTGTGCAGTAAGGTTTGGTGCTGAAATGTTTTTTCTTGCAAAACGGAGAAATGCCCATTATAATGTAAATTGTTAATGAGTTTTGCCTAAATTTACCCAAAAGGAGTATGAAATGGAATCAGGATATTTTACAATGGATTTTCCGGCAGATGTGATTCGACAAACGGTTTTGTTGAAAGATGAAGAGGCACTGGCTAAAATTAAAGCAACTTCACCGGAAAAAGAAACGCTGCCAAAAGTGAAAGATATATACGGTGAGGTGTATTTCCCACCAGCACCAAGCGACAGGCCTTATACATTTGCCTCAATTGTTGTATCAGTGGATGGTAAAATAGCGTTTATGGACGACCAACAAGGGCCTCTTGTGTCAAGCAAAAATGCCTTGGACCCAGACGGTGGTTTTTCGGATTTCTGGGTGTTGAACATGTTGCGGTCGTATGCGGATGCTGTGGTGGTGGGCGCTAAAACGATGGCAATGGAAGAAACGATGACGGCAAACTGCTTTGATAAAGAATTGGCCGAGGCACGTGTGCCGGTGATGGGAAAAAGTGCTACTTGCCCGGCACATGTGGTTGTGTCGTTTGATGGCACCGATATTCCGTTAGAACATTGTGTTTTTGACTTAGATGCTACGGTCATCATTGCAACATCGCCCAAAGGGCAAGGCTATGTTCGGGAAAACATGAAAAAACCCATTGTAGAGCTTGGGCCTTATGCCACAAAAGAGGCAATCAACATGGCTGAAGTGAATGAAAAACTAAAGGCAAATCCTGGTGCTGTGATTGTGGTGGCCACAGGCGAGCAAGATAAAACAGATGGCGAAGTGCTTTTGGCGCTTTTGCGTGCAATTGGTTACGAGCGTTTGTTGGTAGAATCTCCATCTTATATGACATATCTTATGAGTATTGGTGCAATGGACGAGATGTTTATCAATTATTCCACTGTATATGTGGGCGGCAGTGTTGGTTTTGGGGCGTTTCAGCATTTTACAACACAAAACCATCCACATGCAGAGTTTTTGCAAATCAATGTCCACAAGCAGAATTTCTTATACACGCGCCAACGGCTTGTGTATGGTGTGCAGCCAAAGTAATATTTTACAGGGCAATGAAATAGCATTTGGTGAAGAAAATGAAAAAGAGCTTCCGTTTGATGGTTATCAAACGGAAGCTCTTTTGTTTTTGAAAAGTGTATAGGAACAAGGTGTTTATGGCATCAATGCGGGAGGTTGGTTTGGAGATTCCGATAATGTGAAGCCGGATACTAAGTTTTGTAGCTCGTTGGAATGGCTGGAAAGCTCTTCGCTTGTGGCAGCACTCTCCTCCGAGGTGGCAGAGTTGATTTGTACAACAGCTGAAATCTGCTCAATGCCAATGCGCACTTGCTCTGCACCTTCTTTTTGTGAGGCAGAAGCAGCAGCAATGCTATCAACAAGCCCGCTTAACTCGCTGGCGTTTTCTATGGCGGCGTTGATGGATTGTGACGTGTTGGAAGCAAGTTGGTTGCCAACTTCTACAACGCCCACGGTTTCTTCAATCAAAACAGCGGTATCTTTTGCCGATTGCGCCGATTTTGTTGCCAGCTCGCGCACTTCGTCGGCCACCACGGCAAAACCTTTGCCGGCAAGCCCGGCTCGGGCAGCTTCTACCGCAGCATTAAGAGAAAGAATATTTGTTTGGAAAGCGATATCGTCAATTGTTTTGATGATTTTGCTAATTTCGTCGGATTTTTCGCTGATGTTGCCCATGGCAACCACCATTTCTTGCATTTGATCATTGCTTTTTGCAAGTGCTTGCTGTGATTTATCATTGGCGGTTTTTGCGGTTTGGGAAGCTTCAGCTGTCTCGCTGATTTTGTCGGAAATTTCGGCAATGGTAGCAGAAAGTTCTTCAATAGCAGAAGCTTGCTCCATGGCACCTTGTGCTAAGGCTTGTGCCCCAGAGGCCACTTGTTGGTTGCCGGAATTTACTTGGTCAGACACATTTGAGATTTTGTACATTGTGGATGAAAGTTTTGCTACAATAATCTCTAAAGAGTCTTTTAGTGAGCTAAAGTCACCAATGTAGTACTCTTTTGCCTGGCTTTCAACGGCAAAGTTGCCAGCAGCTATTTCAGACAAAGTATAGTTAAGGTCTTTGATCATAACGGAGATTGAATCGACGATAGAGGCTGTTGAATCTGCCAAAACACGTGTTTCATCGTTTGTTCTGATGGTGGGCATGGGAGAGTTCAAATCGCCTTCTGCCACTTTGTTTAAGCGGGCTGCACAAAGTGAAATTGGTTTTGCAATACTGCTGGCCACCAAGGTGATAATGATAGCAGAAACGATTAAAATAACAACACTGATGATGCCTATGGTGACAATAGAGGTTATCATTTGGGCAAGGAAGGTATCTTGCCTCGTTAAAACATAAATGCCCCAGCCGTTCGAGCCGTCTACAGCGGTATAAGCAGTAAATTGGCTTACGCCATCCCATTCAACAGAAGAAAAACCTTCGCCACCGTTCATTAAGTCTTGTTCTACGTTGGCAAGCGCTTGTAGGGAAGGGTCACTTTGTGCTTCCTGGGTTAAATTATACGCATCCATTACATATTGCACATCGTTGTAGGCAATGGTGTTGCCGTTGCTATCGATGATGGTAGTAGTGCTGCCTTCGCCAACGGCTACTTTTGAAACAATTTCAGAAAACACCGTGGGGTTCACCGCAAACAAAATTATGCCGTCAAATTCACCATTCTTTATAATGGGGGCAGTAACAGGCATTGTTAGAAGCCCTGATTCGGGGCTGACAAATGGGTCGGACATATAGGTTTCACCTGTATCTCTTGGAACAGTGAAAAAAGGCACATCCGAGGAATCGTTTTCTATGCTAAGGGCCATACCGTTTGCATCAAAACGTTGTATTGCATCGTAGCCGTGCACACTTTTCACGGTATCCATATAAGCGAGAATTTCATCGATAACTTGTGTGCGCGTTCGGCCATCACTCGTTTCCTCACCCTCGGCGGGGATTTCCTGTGTTAAAACAGGGTCTGTTGCCAATTGGGTTGCCATATCCTCATAAGCAGTTAGCTGGATTTCCACCATGTCGGCAGCGGCATCGATGGTAGACATCATCGATTCTTCCAGCGCATACATGGTGCTGTTGTAAGTGCCAAAAATGGAGATGGTGCCTATCATTGCAATGCTTAGCAACAACAAAGCGAGGGAAAGTGCCAAAATTTTGAACTTGATCGACTTCATAAGCAACCTCCTAGAATTTGCAGTACATGCATATGGATTTATGTGGAATAAGTATGTTCGTTCAATTTCAATTATATCACATTTGTAGAGAAAAATAGACTGAATTTGTCATGTTTTTACAGAAAATGCAAAAATTTTGTATTTTTGCATTTTTGCATAAGATGGATAGCATTTAAACAACATACTTTTGTGAGAATGCAAAGTAAACTTTGGCGCAAAAGATGCATAAACAATCCAAAAGCAAAAATCGCTTACAAGCTGTATGGTTTAACACGTGTAGGCACCCGTGTTAATACAAGTTCTTTTTTCGCCGGTAAAAGCGCAAAACGAAATTGACTACAATGACCACAACGGATAAAATGAGACCGAAAAAGATGACCCAGCCGGCACTATCTCCGCTGGATGTGCGCATGTTGTTCCACGAAAGATCAAGATAATCTTTTAGTTCGTCTGGCAATACGGAATAGGTCCAAGTGTTGTTTAGTACATCTTGTGGCGGATATAACCAAGGGTTGTTGCGGATTTCCGGTGGCAGGGCGGCCTCGGCTTCTACCTGTGGTGTGGAATAACCGATAAATTGACAGTTGGAAAGTGCAACTTCTGTTTCACACATAAAATTGATGTACATTTCGGCCGCTTCTTTATTTTGGCTTGTGGCAGGAACACACATTGCATCTACAAAGTAGTTTGTGCCTTCTTTTGGTACAACAAAATTAAGGTCGGGGTTCACCTCAGACATCAGCACAGCATCACCGGCATAATAGGGCGCTAGTGCGGCTTCGCCCCCTTGCATTTTGTCAAAAATTTGGTCCATCACATACGCTTGCACCAGTGGGCGCTGGGCAATTAAAGCAGCGGTGCCTTCATCAATTTGTTCTATGCTTTCTGGGTTTAAGGGCAACCCTTGCGCTAAAAAACTTAATCCAAAGGCGTCTCTTGAATTATCAAACATCAAAATTTGTTCGCTGTATCGCTCGCTCCATAAAATCGACCAGCTATCCACAGGCTCTTCTACCATGGTTGTGTTGTAAATAAGGCCCACAACACCCCAAGTATACGCCACACTGTATTCGTTGTTTGGGTCGTAATCACGCCCTTTATATGTTTCGCCAATCATCGCGAAATTGGGGATGTTTTCAAAGTTTAAAGGTGCTAGCATATCTTCTTCTATCATTTTTCCTATCATATAATCCGAAGGAATAATGATATCATAATCAGCGCCACCACTTTTTAATTTAGCATAAAGGCTTTCGTTTGTTTCATATGTGGCATAGTTTACGCTGATGCCTGTCAATGCCTCAAATTCTGCGTTGACATCTAAAAAATCACTGTCCGTTCCGTCTGAAATATATTCGCCCCAGTTATATACATTGAGCGTGATTCCTTGCCCGCGAAAACGTTCGTAGTCGTAGCCGCCGGCAAGTGATAAACCACCTTCGTTTTGTTCGGCATCAGATGCAAATGCTGGGAATGAAAAAGAAAGCATTAAAAAAACAGATACTAGAACACAGATAAGCCGTGTGGCCTTTTTTTTCAAGACAGTCCACCTCCCCGCACAGTGCTAGACAATGATTTTTGCCCATTGCGCTTGTTTTTTCGGCTCTCTTTGAAATTTGCAATGAGAATGATGGATAAAATAACCAAAAACATAATGGCAGATAAGGCGTTGATTTCCGGGCTTACGCGCCGGCGTGTCATAGCATAAATGGCAATAGGCAGCGTTTGTTGGTTGCCGGCTGTAAAGTAGCTTACCGTAAAATCATCGATAGAATAGGTTAAACAGATTAAAAAGGCAGAAAAAATAGCGGGCATAATTTCTGGCAGTACCACTTTAAAAAACGCTTGCCGTTCGTTGCAACCAAGATCCATAGCCGCTTCGTATAGGCGGATGTCCATTTGGCGCAGTTTGGGGCTTATCATAAAAAGGGCGTATGGAAGGCAAAATGTAACGTGGGTGATGAGCAAGCTGGGCACACCAAGCAAATTTTGTGAAAGCCATGTAAGGGGGCCGCTTTCACCGGCCGGTATTTCGGCAAGATACGTGCGAAACACAACAAATAGCAACATCATGGATACACCGGTGATGATTTCGGGGTTAATGATGGGGATGTAACTGATGTTGAAAATGGTGCCACGAACAAGGCGTCCCATGCGATTGATACCAACGGCAGCCATGGTGCCGATGAGTGTGGCCAATGTGGCACTGACCACGGCGATGAAAAGAGAAAGTGCCAGTGCAGAAAGCACCATTTCATTACGGAAAAGTTGCTCGTACCATTGCAGAGAAAACCCGCCAAAAACAGTGCGGCTTTTTTCGCTATTAAAGCTAAAAAAGATAAGCACGGCAATGGGCACATACAAAAATGAGAACAACAATACAAGGTAAACGCGTTTAAAAATTTTCCCCATCATATTCCCCCCGCCACTTCTTTATCATCATAGCCACCGGTAAAGCTCATAATCAAAAGAACAATCACCATCAAGATAAGGCTCATAGCGCTGCCAAGATGTGGGTTATAACTGTTACCAAGGAATTGCGCTTCTATCAAATCGCCAATCAGCCATGTGTCGCCACCGCCTAGCATTTTACTGATAATAAAGGTGGAGACACTGGGAACAAACACCATGGTGATGCCGGTGCGTATGCCGTTTTTGGAAAGAGGAAGCAACACGTGAAAAAACTTCTGAAAAAATCCTGCACCAAGATCGTCGGCCGCTTCAATAATACTACTGTCGATTTTTAGCATGGCATTGTACAGCGGCAAAATCATAAAGGGCAAATAGTTATACACCATGCCCAGAACGATGGCGCCGTTTGTATTAATCATCATAAAGGGGCCAATGCCAAACAGGCCAAGAAAACGGTTGATAAAGCCCGTGTTTTCCAATAGGCTCATCCAAGAATAGGTGCGTAGCAAAAAGTTCATCCACATGGGCAGCATCACAAGCATTAGCATGATGGCTTGTTTTCCGGCGCGCAGCCTGCTTAACATAAACGAAACAGGATACGCAATGATAAGGCAAATTGCTGTGGAAATGGCAGCCAAAGCCAAAGAAAGCACAAGCACCATAGAGTAGTTGCCAAGGTGCAGTATATTTTCTATTGTGAAATGGCCGGTGCTATCTGTAAAGGCAAAATAAACAATAAGACCCAGCGGGATGATGGTGAACAAGGCCATCCAAATAATGTAGGGGGTGGCAATGGCTTTACTTCTCCGGTGCATAAGAACAAGCCTCCTTACCGCAGTGCATAATGTGTATTGCATCTGGTTCCAGCCGTATACCCACCATTTCGCCAAGAGGGGATGCATCCGTGGTATGAATCAACCATTCATTGCCAGATTCCTCCACCACAATTTCCCAGTGAACACCTTTAAAAACAAGGCTTTTCACAATACCATGCACTTGGCCGTCTGCCACAGGCACGATATCAATGTCTTCGGGGCGCACCACCGCTTGCACTTGTTCGTTTTTGTTAAAGCCAAAGTCAACACATGGCCAAGAGAAACCGGCAAATTCCACAAGATAATCTTTTGGCATACATCCATTAAATAGGTTTGATTCGCCAATGAAATCGGCCACAAAGGCGTTTGTGGGCTCATTGTAAATATCTTCAGGCGTGCCAATTTGCTGGATGATACCATGGTTCATTACCACAACAGTGTCACTCATGGTTAAAGCTTCTTCTTGGTCATGCGTTACATAAATAAATGTAATATCGGTGGCCTTTTGAATGCGTTTTAGCTCTGTTTGCATTTCTTTGCGTAATTTTAAGTCCAGTGCACCAAGTGGTTCGTCTAAAAGAAGCACACGTGGCTTGTTCACCAGTGCACGCGCAATCGCTACACGTTGTTGTTGACCGCCGGAAAGCTGTTCGCAGTGTCGGCGTTCAAACCCTTTTAGGCCAAGAAGTTCCAGCATCTCTAAAACGGAGGTGCGGATTTTTGTTTCCGGCAATTTTTTCAAACGAAGGCCGAATGCAACATTTTCAAACACATTGAGGTGTGGAAATAAGGCGTATTTCTGGAACACCGTGTTCACCTGCCGTTTGTAAGGTGGCAATGCAGTGATGTCTTTTCCGTCAAACAATACTTTGCCGGAAAATGGGTGCAAAAAACCACCCACCACGCGCAATGTGGTGGTTTTTCCGCAGCCGCTTGGGCCCAAAAGTGTTACAAAATGCTTGTCTTGTATATCCAAACATAGTCCATTCAAAATGGCATTGTCTTCAAATTTTACGGCGATGTCTTGTAAGGATACGACGGGTGTGTTTGCCATATGGAACCTCCTGATAAGCGAGTTTGGTTAAAGCCCTGTTAATGGAAGGGGTTATCATGCAACTTTAAAGAAAATATATTACGATTGGCACGATTTGTCTTTAGAGTAATGGGCTTTGTATTGTTGTGTTGATATAACCTTGGGGAAGCAATGTTTTAAAAAAGTGGTTTGGTGCACAGCGCCCCTAAGGAGCCATTGAATCCGTTCTTATTATAATGTTCCAAGGTTTTATTGTCAAAAAAACGAATGGATGGAGTAGATTGCATGAATGGATGTATTTGCTTTAACGCATCATCAGAAGCCGTATTTTTATATATCGTAATTGCTTTGTTTGTGCTGGCTAGGTAGGGGCGAAATAGGAAAGGATAAAAAATTACATTTGAGTATTGCCATTTTCATTTGAATTGTGTATAATAATAACATCAAAAATATTTGATTTGACATTGACGTAAGATACTTTAAAATTATATTGCTTGGAGGATGAATAATGGGTTTATTTGGTTTTGGGAAAAAGAAAGAAGAGCCTTGTAATTGCGCTGGTGGTTGTAACCCTGCCCCAGTTGCCGAGCCTGTGCAAGCGTGTGGCTGTGGTGACTGTGGTTGTGGTGCAGCAGCAAATGAACAAGAAGCAAAAGCACCAGCAGATGGTGCCGCAATTGCAGTTTTGGGTTCCGGTTGTAAAAGCTGCATTACATTAGAAGCAAATGTAAAAGAAGCACTACAAAAAATGGGCCAAGATGCTGAAGTTGCCCACATCACAGATTTTGCGGAAATTGCGAATTATGGCGTAATGAGCACACCGGCACTTGTAGTAGACGGCAAAGTGGTTTCGGTGGGAAAAGTGTTAAAAGCAGACGAAGTGGTAGATTTGTTGCAGAAAGCGCGTGGCGTATAATAGTGTTTAAAATAGGGTGAGGGGATAAGAGCCCTTATTGTACAGAGTATGGTACTATCCTGCCGATTTTGGGGAATAAGGGAATCGCTTTACACTGGTTTTATGGAGTAATGCATTTATGCAATAGGCTGTGCTTTTGAAGAGAATATAAAAAACCCGCCACAAAGTTTTTTGTGGCGGGTTTGGTTTTTTAACAATACCGATGATGTTATTTGTAAAAATATCTTCATGGGCCTGCCGTGCACCTGTGTTTAGGGGTTACTTTTCTGTTTGTTGTTCTTTTAAACAGGCCAGTTCTTTTTCAAGTGCATCAATTTTTTTTTCAATAGAAACATCGGGCTTTTTGATGTTTTTTTTCTTGTTCCAAAATTTTAACGTGAAAAAATCTTGTTCTTCCTCATGGCCACGGTCTAATTTTTTTATAAAGAAAAACTTTCTTACCACAAATACAATGGCAATAGCCAAAACGAATATAAGTGTATCAATTGAGGTAAGGTGCCCCACAATAATTTGGCGTACAATAGCCATGATAATTACTTCAAGTGTTGCATCCATCGTGTGTGAAAAAATGAGTTTGATAAATTCAATGCCAATGATGATTTCAGTCATTCTTTGTAAAAAAAGCATTAAGCCGCCGTTTTCTATTAAAGAAGCAGGGGCTGTATGCATCAGAACACCAACCACGGCGATGCCAATAAACACGGAAATAACAAGCCCTATGAGCACTTCCAATAAATTAGGAAGTAAAAAAATATATTTTCTAAGTTTTGTTGAGTTCAAATGAGCCCCTCCTTTTTTCTTTATATAATAACATGAAACAAAAAGAAAAAAAAGAAAAAAAAGAGTTTATATGATACTGCGGTGTTTTTTGTGAAAAATATCTTTGCGGGCACTCGGTTTGTTGTGAAATTGCAACACATTGTGTAAACTATGCATTTTCATCCACTATTTCATTCATGGTGTCATCTTGTTGTTCTTCTGTGCTTTCATTTTCAGCTGTTTTTTCATGGGGCATCAGCAAATTTAGCACAAGTGCAATGATGGTAGAAGCGGCAATGCCATGCCCTCCAAACAAGTAACGAAGCCAGGTGGGGAAGTGCTCCATTGCGCCGGCGGCACCGCCTGCACCCTGGCCAAATCCAATGCCAACACCAAGTGCAATGGCAATGATTAAGGTGTTGCGCGGATTAAAGTCGATTTTTGATAAAAGGCTGATGCCGGTTACAGCAATAGAGGCAAACATACATAGAACGGCGCCGCCTAAAACAGAAGGTGGGATGTTTGCGAAAAATTGGCCAATGGGACGGAAAAAACCCGCAACGATAAGGAAAATAGCGCCGGTAGAGATGGCAAATAAGTTTACAACGCGTGTCATGCGGATAAGACCAACATTTTGGCTAAAGGAAGTGAGTGCAGAGGTATTGAACAGAGCGCCAAGAATGCTGGAAAAACCGTCGGCCAGCACAGTGCCACGCAGTTCTTTGTCGCTGGGCATACGGCCAAGGCCGCCTTCTGTAACACCGGTGGTGTCTCCAATGGTTTCTATGGCGGTTACGATGAACATAAAGAGCATGGGGATAATGGCATCTAAACGAAATTCAATGCCGTAGCGCAAGGGGATGGGAACGGAAATAAGTCCACCTTCTAAGAGGTTTGTCATGGTGATGGTGAGGGTAAGTGATTCTTCGGGAATTAAAAAGTACATAGCGATGGCCACAGCATAGCCTACAAGTGTGGCAATAAGCAGGGATGCAAGCCCAAGTATTCCTTTTCCAAAAATTCGAAGCAAAATAACAACCAGTAAAACAACACTTGCCACAAATAAATTCTGTAAAGAACCAAAATTGGGGTTTGATTCAAAGTTGCCGCCGCCGGCAAAGTTTTGTACACCTACGGGGATAAGGGTGATACCAATGGACAACACGGTGACACCCGTTACAAGGGGCGGGAAAAAACGACGAAGTTTTTTCATAAAAAAGCCAAGTCCTAGCTCAAAAAAGCCGCCAATTAAAGTGGCACCTGTTAGGGCGGCCCAGCCGCCTGTCATGGCAATGGTGCTGTTTACACCGATAAAAGCGCTGCTGGTGCCCATTACAATGGGAAGCCCAGAGCCGATTGGCCCAACTTTGTACAGTTGAACAAGGGTGGTGAGGCCCGCTAAAATCATGGCACATTGCGCAAGATACGCAACATCAATGCTGTTTGGGTTTGCGGCACTGTAAGCGCCACCTACAATTAACAGCGGGGTAAGGTTGCCCACAAACATGGCCAGCACATGTTGAAGGCCGAGTGCAATTGACATGGGCAAAGGGGGACGCCCTTTTAATTCATGCACAATTAGCTTAGGGTCTTTTTCTTTTGCTTGATTTTGTTTGTTCATGTTTCTAATTCCTCCTAAAATTTCCCCAGTTTTGTGAAAAAGCGAAAATCGAACAGTGAATAAGAAAAAGAAGATAAGTCCATCGTAACACAACCAAAAAATTATTACAATATAATAAATAATTTTTTGGTGTAGAAAAAATGGCTAGTATTTGGGCAATGTGCTGAATTTTAATTATACGCAATCACAAGCAATGCATTGCGTTTACTATGTAAAAAAGGGGGAGATAATTTTTATACGGTCAGCTTGATTATGCTTGGTATGTAGCGTACACGAAAAAGCCCAAACCTCATAGGTGCCTTGTGGCACGAAAAAGGTTTGGGCTATATATGATTAAAAAAACGTTTAATTTAAAGTGGAGCCAAACAGCCTTTGTGAACAGTGGTGTTTGAGAGCCGTTTTGTTACAAAACAAACTTATCTACCAGTGAATGAAGGGTGTTGGCTTGCGATGCAAGCTCTTGGCTTGCTGCAGCGCTTTCTTCGCTCATGGCTGTGTTTGCTTGCACAACAGTGGCAATTTGCTCAATACCGCCGGAAATATTTCGGATGCCGTCGGCTTGTTCTTCTGTGGCTTTTGCAATTTCGTCAATGGTGCTCACCATTTGGCGCACTTTTTCTGCAAGGTCTTCAAATGAACTGTTTGCTTTTTTGGCAATGCCTTCGCCCACTTGCACAGCATCAATGGAGTGTTCAATAAGCTGTGATGTGTTTTTTGCAGCATCGGAGGACTTTTGTGCAAGGTTGCGAACTTCATCGGCTACCACCGCAAAACCTTTGCCGGCGGCACCTGCACGGGCGGCTTCAACGGCTGCATTCAGGGCCAAAATGTTCGTTTGGAAGGCAATATCATCAATTACTTTAATCACTTTTCCAATGTCTTCGGAGGTGTTTGAAATCTCTTGCATCGAATCAAGCATGCGCTTCATGTCGGCAAGTGTATTTTCTGTAACTTTCCCGGAAACAAGTGCAATATCGTTTATTTTTCTTGTGTTTTTAGAATTATCTTCAATTTGTAAAGAGATATCTTGTAAACTTTGCGAGAGAAGTTCTACGCTACTTGCTTGGTTCACAGCGCCATCGGCAAGGGCTTGTGCACTGCCGGAAACAGATGCAACACTGTCGGATATTTGTTCGGCTGAGGTGGAGACTTGCGAGAGTGCACTTCGAACAGAAGCTGTCATCTCATCAACAGATTTATACAGTTGCTGCCAATCCCCAATATAAATGTCAGGGTCGCCCACATCCACGTTCCATTCGCCATTTGCAATTTTGCCAAGCATACCAACAAGCACCTCATTCAGCGCCGAAAGCATGGCTTGCATCTCATTAAAAGATTGTGCCAACATCCCAATTTCGTTATTTGTATGTACATTTAGGTCGAAATTCATATGCCCGCGTGAGATACTTTGTGCAGCATTCATTACATCAGCAAGGGGTTTTGCCACCGAGTTGTTAATCATGATTTTGGAAATAATGCAAACGATGAGGATTAAGGCGATGCCTACAAACATGGAAATTGTTAATGCCGTGTTGATAGCGGCGTCGTTGGCTGTGGATAAAATACCTGCAAAAAGGACGCCCACAATTTCGCCGTTTTCATCGAGATAGGGAATATAGGATGTGAAGTGTTTTTTACCTAAAATGGTGGTTTCCCCTAAGTAGCTTTCTCCGTTGTTTAAAACACGGTTTGCAATCTCTGGGTCTAATGCGGTTCCCGTTGCCCGTTCACCATCAATGATAATCGTGGTAAATTCGCGCATATCTCCGTTGAAAATAGTGAATTCACAATTTGTAATTTCTTTTAAGCGTTCCAGCACTTCTGTTTTGTCGTCCATCGCTTGCACTTCATGTAAGCTTAGTTCATACTGCAGTAAATTTGTTCCAACAATGCATTGGTCTATCAGCTCACCATTTACATTGTTTCTTGTTGTGATGCCATTGATGAGAATCATAACAGTAACAATAAGGGTTGTCATGATTGCAATCAATAAGTTGAACTGTGTTGATAATTTCCCAAACTTTTTCGCACTGCCTGCTGTTTTTTTCATTAAGATGCCCCCTCAATTAATTCCCGTGACGATCTAAAAGTTTTTCCTATCCTGTTTTCTTACCATGTATAGTATACTACAGTGCGGTTTTGGAGTAAATGGAATGTGTGTACAAAATTCGATGTATTATGGAAAATATTTTGTGTTGTTTGATACAATCAAAAACGAATATACGGAAGGCCGTGTGGGTATGTAGATGTGAGGATAAGCATGAGAAAACAATACGTTACGAAAAAAGTATAAAGATGGATATCATTTTTAAAATATATCGTGCACTGTTGATCTCTTTTTCTGTCCATA
This sequence comes from uncultured Oscillospiraceae bacterium, assembly GCA_964370195.1. Lineage (GTDB taxonomy): Bacteria > Bacillota > Clostridia > Oscillospirales > Ruminococcaceae > JAAYCI01. The sequence goes on along the minus strand of CAYJIH010000007.1, from coordinate 3,956 downwards.
CACGTTTGGCGGTGCAATCATCAAAACCGATAAATAAACGTGTATAGTTTTGCTCTTTTTCTTTTGTGTGTAGCAAAAGGATGGATTGCAAATCGGCCAGTTGCACTGCAATTGCGGCATTTGTTGATTTCATGGTGCTAAAGTCGTTGCAGTAGAAAATGCCACTCTCGTCTAAATTGTCTATAAACTCGCCAATATCTTCCTTGGGAGTATTTTGATAATGATTTTTTTGTGATGGAATGCCAGTGTTACACCATTCGAAAATTTCTGTATAGTGCTTGCCTTCGTCTTTGCTTTCGAAAATATAGCATCGATCCACTTGCATGTGCTTGCCAATGTACTCTAACAAAAGCTCCAAAGATGTATCTTTGCTGCGCATTTCATACAGCATTTCAAACGCGTTGGAAATAAAGTCTGCGTCAAAATATGCGTCTGCAATACGGCCTACATTTTCCAGCAAAGTTAGGTTTTTCATTGTACCATCGGCTAAATTGTTGGAATAGAATGTATAACAATCTTTGCCTTTTAATTTTGATTGATACAGCGCTTTGTCGGCAGCATTGAAAAGGTCTTCGTATTGTGTGCCATCGTGTGGATACAAGGCTATGCCCACACTGCCCGACACTTTGTAGTCTTGTTTTTCGCCAATATATGTATTTTTGAACGTGGAGGTAATGGCAGAAGCCTTCTCGTTCAATACACGCATATTGTTGATGTTCTTTAAAAATACAATAAATTCATCACCGCCAATGCGGCCAATGATATCTCCATCACGAAAATGCATATGTAAATTGGTGCTGATGTCACACAAAACCGTATCGCCAAATACATGGCCCAAATTGTCGTTGATGGCTTTGAAGTCGTCAATATCCACTACAAATAAAGCGTGTGGGGATTCGCTATGTGTGGCAAGTATATTTTTTATGAGATTTTCCGTAGAGATTTTGTTGTAACAACGGGTGAGTAAATCTATCTGTGCTTGCTGCTCTAGCTCCTTATGGTCACTGATGTCATATGCTTTACCCACAGAAAATAGAGGGGTGTTGGCATCATTTCGAATTGATTTGTAAATAAAACGATAATAACACGGCTCGCCATTTGGTTGAATTAAGCGGATATCATATGTTTTCTCCACACCGTCCCTCATGCTTTGCACAAAGGTATAAAATGTATCTATGTCATCAGTGTGTATTATGGCTTTGGCAATGGTTGGATCAGGGAAAATTTGCTTGCCTTTTGGCAAATTCATTTTTTCGCTACCGGTGCCAAAAAATTGTATGGTTCCATCTATGATGTCAAAGCAATAAAACCATTCGTAGGAAAGCGTTGTTATAATGTTAAACAGTGTTTTGTCGGTGATCTTATTGAAGAAAAAGCCGTCGGATATTGTTTTGTTGTTTTGCTGATAGTCGGCCAGTTGGCTGCGCATGTCTCGAAGAAGGCCAATGTACAGCCCTTCTCCGTTGTCGTCCAGCAACAGAATTTTGTTGATGATAATTTCGCATGGGATTTCCTCGTGATTCTTGTTGAGGTGTATCCAGTTAAATTTAACATAGCCGCTTTTTTTCGCTTCTTCTATGTAAGCGATGGCCGCAGCGTTTGAATCTTGGCCATCCGGTTGGGTTGGTGGCGAAAGGCTAAAAAATGCATTGCTCCATGCATCGGGATCGCTTATATCAAACAGCTCCAGTGTTTTCGTGTTGCCTTGATGGACGCTGAAACTGTCGTTGAAAATAACGACGGGTGTTTTGATGGCATTCAGGATGCAAAGAGCCATATCAACGATTTTTGTGCTATTTTTTTGCTGAACGGAAGGAAGTGGGTTTTTGCTGCTGGATAAGGGCAAGTGTACGCTGGGTTTTCTGGCATAGCGTTCTTTAAAATCGGCGGCCGGCATGGGTTTTGCATAATAATACCCTTGTGCGGCATCACAGCCGATGAGCCTCAAAAAATCGGTTTGTTCGGCTTCTTCAATGCCCTCTGCAACCACATGCATATTTAAGCTTTGCGATAATTTAATGATACCGTCTATCACGAGCTCTCCACGCACGGCATCTTTGTTATTAACAAAAAAACTTCTATCCAGTTTTAACGTGTCTACTTTTAGGTTTTTTAGAAGCCCAAGAGAGGAAAAGCCTGAACCGAAATCATCAATAGACACACGGAACCCATATTCATGTAAATCGGAAAATAATTGTTCAAGCGCATCTTCGTTTTCAATCATGGTCGATTCAGTCAGCTCAATTTCAATGTACTCGTGCGGGATGGCATAAGTGTCTACAATAATAGCCAGTTCCTCTACAAAATGGGGGTTTGCTAAATTGACGCGTGAGCAGTTGACAGACACAGGCAATGCTTGCCAGCCCGTGTTTATCCATTGGCGCAAGGTAGCGCAGGTGATGTCTACCATGTATTTGTCTAGCTCTACAATAAAGCCGTTTTTTTCAAAAAGTGGGATAAATTTGTCGGGGAAGGTGATGTTCCCGTTCGCATCTACCCAGCGCACCAAAGCCTCAGCACCAATTACCTCTTCGTCTGATATACGTGTTTTGGGTTGCAAATATAGCTTAAACTCTTTGTTTATAAGTGCGGAGCGCATACGGTTTGTAATGTTGGCTTTTTCTAAAATTTGTTGTTTGTAATTTTCGTCGTAATCGAAAATAGGTTGTCCTTTTTGGCTTTTGGACATGCTGTGGGCAAGGCCAACTTTCGCGATGATACTATCAACATCTGTTTCACCGGGTGGTATAAAATAGCGCCCATACTTAAATGTGAGCTCGTAATCGGCAAGTTCCGGAACAAATTCCTTACATGTTGATTCATACATGGAGACGTTATTTTCTAGGTTATCTAGAAAATGGTTTCCCGCAAAAAAGAGGAATTCATCGGTTCCCACACGTGCCACAATCAGTGTCTTTTCATCGGGCATTTCACTGATGGGTTTAAACGTTTTTAAAACAGCATTGCCCACCTCATAGCTAAATAAATCGTTTATGGCTTTAAAATTTTCAACATCGCACTTAACAATGGTATAAGGGTCTGTTTTGTTTTTACAAAGCGCCTCGCTCATGGTTATTTTTAGTTTTGCAAGGTTTGGCAGTTCTGTTAATGGGTCGTAATAGGCTATTTTTTCAATGGTTTTAATAGAGGAAGTTCTGGTATACCAAGAGTAGAGGATGAACAAGAGCAATAAAATAACTACCGTGATGCTTGTAAGTATAATGGCGTTTACAGCACGGTCTAAAGAGGTGTTTGTTTCTGCTTCATTCATTACTAAAAGTAATGTCCAAGGAGTATCTTCCACAGGGGCATACAGCGCGATTTTGGGGATACCGTCTATTTCGTAGCGCGTGCTACCTTCGTGTCTGTTTGCTATATTGGTTTTCATATTGTTTGCAGATTCATTGCTGGAAAATGCAATATTGGGAAACTCAACTGTGGTTTCACGGAGAGAATGAACACCGATATACTCTGCATCGGTGCTAAAAAAAACGGTACCCGTATTGTCTAAAAGCAAAATGGAGCCGCCTTGTGTTGTCAGCTCATTCATGCTTTGGTAAATATTTTCCATGGAGTTTTCGCATAGTAAAACACCCATTATTTCACCTTCTTGTATAATGGGCACGGCAAGGTCTATTACGCGGTTGTTTGTAAATGCAGAAATGTGTGGGGATGTAATGGTGAATTCATTTTCCACAGCGCTTAAAAAGGCAGGGTTTTGCGAAAAGTCGGCCTCCATGTTGTTTATAGAGGAGCCCCTACCGTTTAGATTTATATAATAGAGGTCATCAAATACCTGCGCGTGTGATTGCTCGCGCAGTGTGTTGATGGCATTTTCTCGCGTAAGTTGTTCTTTGGCCAAATGTGCTGCTAAAATAGAGAGGGCACTTTTGCTCTTGTTGAGGGTGTCCGACACTTCCGATTGCACGTGTTCATTTAGCGACTGCAAGTCTTGC
>CAYJIH010000006.1:37361-79111 GCA_964370195.1 uncultured Oscillospiraceae bacterium | reverse complement strand
TTAAAAAAGAAAACAAAAAACAAAAATGACAAATAAAAATTGAATAAAAAACCCTTTGTATGCAAGAAATGCAATTGTTAGAGGAGAAGGCATGAAAAAGAACAAAAAATACCGACTAAAATAGCATTCCCATAGAAACAAAACATAAAAAACATGATTGTAAATAAAACAGATAAAATATTGTGAATTCTGCACTCTTTTATTAAAAGAAAATAACCCGGAAATAAATCCGGGTTATTTAAAGAAATTACCCAATAATTTGTAAACTTTGATACATAAAGTGCGAACTTCCAAAAAGGGTGTATCGTGCAACACTAAAGCGTTCATCATATTCTACAAAAGATTGACAACCGCAGTCTTCGTCACTTTCTTGAAATGCAAGGTCGTTAAGTTTATCACTCGTATGTTTTGCAGCTTCTAATGTTTGGTAACGATCTAATACCATACAAGCCAAAGGACCATACGAACAATCATGTACTTCCGAAACAAATTTACTAACGCGTTGGCCTACATCGCTTAAATTTCGAAATTCATCATCTTCTTGTTGGCAGCGCTTTGGGGAAGTGTTTTGTTGCTTTGGTATAGGAATATTTGATAAATTTGTATCATTTTCAGTGTTTTGCGTATCTAATACCTTGCTTTCCGATTCTGCTGGGGAAGGTGCATCGTGTTGGCTATCATGGTGTGCTGAATCAGGTGTTGGATAAGGGCCTGGAAAAGGTGGAATAACCTGCCCGTAAAGGAATGGGTAATAAGCCGGTGCATTTGGATAGGCCGGGTAGGCAAGTGGTGCTGTGGGAAGTGGATATCCGGCAGAGGGAACAGTAGCGCCATAGCTTCCATAATTTGGAAAGGGTGGTTGTGGTGAATAAGAAGGTGCCGCAGGCAAAGGTGGTGCTTGGGGAGCCACAGCAGCTGTTACCGGTTCTGCAGGAATAGCAGTGGTGGGCGGCACGGTGGCATTTTGTATCTCTTGCTGCGGTGCAGCGGGCGTTGCCGGTGGCATTCCACCAAAAGAAAGTGATGATACATCACTGTTTTGTTGTGGTTTTGGTATGGGGGGATGAGCTGCAGCAGCTGGTGGAACCTCTATGTTCTTATGATAATCAAAGCTTGCTGCTTCGGGCTGCACAGGCTTTGATTCTATAGGTGGGGCAGAATAATAAGGGGCTTGTGCTACAATGTTTGCAGGTGGGCTTGGCACAGGGTCGGCCGGTGGCACCACAACAGAAACCGGTTGAGGCAACGGTGCAGGTGCCACATACGGTTGTTTGAAAACAGGGGCATGTATAGTGGGAAGTTCTGTTTCTACCATTGGCGTATTTTCTTCTGGTATAATCGGTGATGCTGCCAAAGGCGTGCTAGGTACTACAGAAAAATCACGGGCATCGCTTTCTGCGGGCAACTCATCATTATCCAAAGCAGAAAATTCATCGGCTCCCGTTAAAAGGCGTTGCACCTCACTTTCGGGAAAACGCCATTGGCCACCAATTTTTCGGCCAACCAAACGGCCGCTTTTTAAATAGTTGCGAATGGTGCGCCCGGTTACCGAGGCAAGCTCTGCAACTTCTTCCACAGTATACAGTTTTTCAATCATAATTCAAGGCCTTCTTTCCTCTTGTCTGGTAGAAGTATGTAATTACATTATAATGTCAACTTTTTACCAGTCAAGGGAAATTTGGATATTTGCATTATTTTTCCTGAAATTTCATATGTTTTTAGCACGCATTAACAGGTCCTCATCCAATGTAGCTTGCTTCATTTGTAAAATGCAAGCTTTAATGGGAATTCCCTTTTCACAAAACATTTGTTCATGTTCTGTACGAATATTCCAAGTGGGTTCATCTTGGTGTAAATCACGGCTTTCCCAAACCACGTCAAAAGCACAAAGAGAAAAATATCGCAAACTGTCTTCAAATAAAATGTCGTCATCTGTTTTAAAATATAGTTCTGCATCGGGGTGCAAAAAGTGCCGGTATTGTATTAGTTGGCGCGGATGTGTAAGCCGATGTTTGGCGTGGCCGCTTTTGTGCCATGGGTTACAAAAGTTAATATACAAACGCTGCACACTGTCTGCTTCAGAAAACAAGTTGTGGATTTGTTCAATGTTATAAGCAGAAAGCAAAACATTGTTTAAGGGCTCGTTGGCCGTGGCAAAATGCTGTTCGATGTTGCGTTTGGCCACCACCAGCATTTCACTTTTTAAATCGATACCAATATAATTATAGTCGCGCTCGAATAGGGCGCGCTGCGCCAAAAAGCCACCCTTTCCACAACCAAGCTCTAAGCGCAATGGTAAGCGGGGGTTTGCAAAATGCTTGCACCAATTCCCTTTGCTTTTTTCCGGTTGATTGATATGAGACGGCCAGGCGGCTAGCTCGGGGCGTGCATATGGTTTGTGACGAATACGCATGAAAATCTCTCCCAAAAATATAATAAAAATAAAAGAAAATAAAATGTATAATTTAGGTATAAAAATTGGAAAACAAAAAACACGATCATAAGATACAGCTATAAAACACGCATATATGTTGGTTTGTGATACAGAGATAATGGAAAATATCAAAATAAAATGTTATAAAATCCAGGTGTTTAAGTTGTAAAATATATAAATTAGAGTAAATAGATTTAAAATACAAATAAAATAAGGCTTAGAACTCAGGCTGGTTTTCTATAAAAAAATCAGGTATACTGGATAGGGTAAATAAAAGCGGTAGAGCCTTACAGCAAAATCGAAAAATGGCAGAAAGCCACAAAGGGAGAGCGGGGAGCCTATATGAAAGTATATCAAAAGTTAGGGGCGCTATGTGTGGCACTTAGCCTATTATTTTCGGGTTGTAGCACCGGTAATCTTGCACAAGGGGAAGCAGAACAATTGCCTGCAATTGAAACCAGTGGTGCACCGCAAGAAGACGTTTCGGCACAAGTGGTAAGTGTGATGCTACCCAGCAGCCATCAAAATGTAGGTCAAGTGTTGCAAAATGTGGCCAACAGCCAAAATATCCAGCTAGAAATCCGCTTGGCAGACAACGAACCACGCTATACGGCAGAACTTGTGCAAGCAATGGAAGGTGAAGACAGGCCGGATTTATATTGGCTTCCGGGAGAGTTTGCAGTGTATGCACTGGATGCAAGCGAATATTATCCATACAATTTGGCCGTGCCGGCCTCGGGCTTGTTACTGGAAAGTTTAGCGTCTATGGTGCCACAGGCATTCCGCTTGTTCAATGAAGAAAAAGTGTATGCACTTCCGGTGGGGGCCTATGCGCAAGGGACACTTGTTAATTTGCCTATGTTGGCCGCCTTGCTTGGCGCAGAAGACCTAATTGCGCTGCAAAGGGATTTGATTTTGTGCAGCTATGAGGAATGGCAAGTGATGCAGCAGGCAATCGCTGATTATTTAGTAACACCGGGGCGGTATCAATTTTCACTTGGGGGAAATTTATACACCATGCCCAGCTATCGTCCAAGTGAAGCCGAAAGTTTGCGCGGGCTGTGGGCTTTGGCCACGGTGGGCAACACTTCTTATGCAGAAAATGGGTTGGCAGCAGCATTTTCTGCGGCGTATGCAAGCCCGGCCGCATATCTGTATTCCGACCCAGAAATGCTAAACGAATTTATGCAGCAACCATTGCAGGCACTATATGACGAAATTGAATTTGAAACGCAACATATGGTAGGCCATGATGGTGCCTTAAGTCGCGGAGAAAATTTTTCTTTAGCACGAGAAGTTACAGCAGAAGAAGCACAAGAATTATTTGAAAATGGATCGGCCTTGCTATGGAAAACAGATTCAAGTGTGGCACTGCAAATAGAAAGCGAAAACACATCGCTTGCGGGCAACATGTTTTTAATTCCTACGAAATTGCCATTTTCAGATGAAAATGTAGCTGGTTTAAATCAACTGTATAGTTTGGGTATCGATGGGTATCTTGCGGTGGCCGGTGGCGAAGAAGCAGGTGGCGCAGCTGGCCAGCTTTTGGTGCAGATGTTTACGGATGAAGCCAGCATGCAGGCCATTCAAAACGAGCTGTGGCTTTTGCCATACACAGAATATTATCCACAGTCACCGTTGCTGCGTGCCTTAGATGAAAGCATTGGCATTGGCGAATATTATCTGATGCCGCTGGCACAATCTTCGCTGGATACAACACAGCAACGTCTTGGCGATTGGATTCATTTAAACTTGATGAGCAAAAGCGAGTGGACGGAAGAGGATGAGGCGAATTTTTTTGTTGCAGCGCAAGGAATGTGGGGTGAAATAATTCCACAAACAGAGCTGGAAGAAGAAACAGAAGATCCCGAAGAAGAGGAAGAAACGCAATAAAAATTCGAAAGAAATAAGAAAATAAATGGATTTATTTAAGTTTAATCATTGAATTTTTATGATTTATTTATGATTTAATAAGGCATAAAATATGAATAAAGCCAGATACAATTAAAATGAAGGGGAGTAAACCCCTTCAAGTGTTTTATACGTTCCTGCGGTTGATTGATACGTGATGGCTGCCGAAAAATGTGTTTTAGGGGCATTTTTTAAGGTAAGCCTTGCGTTTGAGCCAGCTGGCTTTTGCGTATTTATCAGCAAAAAATAGTATTTATGATAATTTTTTCTTATTTTGTCTTAATTAAACAAGTATTATAAAAAACAAAACAATGCAGTTTTTTGCTTAAAAGTAAGATGTTTTATAAACAGCAATAAATAATAAAAAACCTTAAAAAATACAGTGGGTTACACATTAAACCGGAATAAAGTAACATCACCATCTTGCATGATATACTCTTTTCCCTCGCTACGCACAAGCCCTTTTTCTTTTGCGGCAGATAAACTACCACACTCGATTAAGGTGTGATACGGAACAATTTCGGCACGAATAAAACCACGTTCTATATCCGAGTGAATTTTGCCTGCGGCGGCCGGGGCTTTTGTTCCTTTTTGAATGGTCCAAGCACGCACTTCCGGCTCACCTGCTGTTAAAAAGCTAATCAAACCCAGTAGGTTGTAACTTTCGTGAATGAGGGCATCCAGACCAGAGCTATCCAAGCCCATTTCTTGTAAAAAAGCCTTGCGTTCTTCGCCGGAAAGTTCAGCAATGTCTTCTTCCACTTTGGCACAAATGGGCAAGCAACCACTGCCGTCTTTTGCGGCCAATTCGCGAACAGCACGGTAACCGGTATTTTCCTCAAATCCAGCCAGCAAGTCATCTTCGCTTAAATTTGCGGCATAAATAACAGGTTTGTAGCTCAAAAGAGGCAACTCGGCCAACAAGGCGGCTTCGTCATCATTGTTTGGTGAAAATGTGCGCGCATTTAACCCTTGCTCCAGATGTGTGATGAGCTGTGCCAAAAGATCTGCTTCTAATTTTTGGCTTTTGTCGCCTGTTTTCAAAAGTTTTGCAGCTTTATCTAAACGGCGCTGCACAATCTCTAAATCAGATAATACAAGTTCTAAATCAATTGTTTCAATATCGCGAGCAGGCCCAACAGAGCCCTCTACATGCACAATATCGTCGCTTTCAAAACAGCGAACCACATGGACAATGGCATCAACTTCACGAATATGCGATAAAAAGCGATTGCCCAGCCCCTCGCCTTTAGAGGCGCCTTTTACTAAGCCTGCAATGTCTACAAATTCAATACTGGCCGGGGTAACCTTTTTTGGTTGATATAAATTAGCCAATGCATCCAAACGTGTGTCTGGCACTGCTACAATACCCACATTTGGCTCAATGGTGCAAAACGGATAGTTGGCGCTTTGGGCGCCGGCATTTGTAATGGCATTAAATAACGTTGATTTGCCCACATTGGGCAAGCCCACAATTCCCAGTTTCATAGCTCCTCCTTGGCAACTTGCTGTAATATACAATTAAAACTATTTTTCTTGCAAGTTACATTATACCGCTTTGAGCGACAAAAGCAAGAAAAAATGTTGCTGTATAAGTGTTAAAAGGGAAGAAAATGGCGCTTGTTTTACTGTGTTTTTTTAAAAGTATAGCAACCAAGGGCAACTTTTTTGCGTTTTTCTCCTTCATTGTAGTATAATAAATATAAGGAAATTTTGAAAGGAAGTAAACGGCCATGGCAGAACGAAAAATTCAAATTGTAGATGATGACCAAAATATCTGTGAGCTGCTTCGCCTATACCTTGAAAAAGAAGGCTATGAAACACGGCTTTGTTATGACGGCGAAAAAGCTGTGGCAGAATTTCCGGATTTTGGGCCGGATTTGGTGTTGTTGGATGTGATGATGCCAAGGCTAGACGGCTGGGAAACGTGCCGCCGCATTCGAGCACAAAGTGAAGTGCCCATTATTATGTTAACTGCAAAGGGAGAAACATTTGATAAGGTGCTGGGCTTAGAGCTGGGCGCCGATGATTATATTGTGAAGCCGTTTGATACGAAAGAAGTGGTGGCGCGCATTAAGGCCGTGTTGCGCCGCACCGAAGGGGCAAAACCATCTGCTCCTGGGGAAGGGAAAAGCATTGAATATAACAATTTATCAATAGACCTTACCCAGTATAAATTGAAAGTAAAGGGAAACACAATTGAAGCACCACCCAAGGAAATGGAGCTTTTGTTCTTTTTGGCAAGTCATCCGGGGCGTGTATTTACGCGCGACCAATTGCTAGACGAAGTTTGGGGCTTTGAATATTTTGGAGATTCACGCACCATTGATGTGCATATTAAACGCTTGCGTGAAAAGTTAGAAGGGGCCAGCACAAGTTGGCGGCTTAAAACGGTGTGGGGTGTGGGGTATAAATTCGAATTGATGGATGCATAAAGAAGCAGAATAAAAAGGCATATAAAAGCACGCAGGCGGCAACCGTGTTTTAAATGCATAAACTGCCAAGTACATGGGATACCGTATTTCAAAATATGCATTTGCGGTGATAAAAATTTTAACGAATGCCGTTTGGAGGGCTGTATGAGCAAATCCATACGATATTATTATTTCACCACCATTGCCACTGTGCTGCTTATTTCTGTTTTTGTAATGGGTGTTTTACAGTTAACATTGGCAGTAAGCTATTTTCAAAACGAGACAAAAGAGCAGCTGCAAAAGTTGGTGCAGGCAATGGATGTTGCCATGCAAAATGAGAATATGCCCCCTATTGCAAATATACAATTTTCTGTGAACACAACGGCCGAAATTATGGGCGCAGAGATTTACCTTACAAACGAAAGTGGCCAGGTTATATTTGCCAGTGGCAATACAGAAAATTTATTGGGGCAAACGGTGCCGGCACGTGTTTTGCAGGAAATTGAGCAACGCGGCGACTATACAGCACGGGGCACTTTGGGTGGCATGTATAACAGCGAGCACTACATTGTGGGCATGGCCAGCACGGCCGAACTAGACAATGGCCCCCTATATGTTTTTTCCTCTTCAAATGCGCAATCGCTGAATATATATCTTGCCGAGGCAGCATCTGGTTTTGTTTTATCGGCCGCCCTGATGATGTTGGTGGCCAGTGTTTTGGCTGTAATTTTAACAAACCGAACGGTCATTCCACTGCGCCGTGTGAATGAGGCTGCACAACAATTTGCCCATGGAAATTACAGCGTGCGTGTTCCTGTAGAAGGAGACGACGAACTGGCGCAACTGTCTATTACATTCAACGAAATGGCCAATGCGTTTGAATCGGCCGATTCAAGCAGGCGCACATTTATGGGAAACATTGCACATGAGCTGCGCACACCGATGACGACCATAAAAGGGTTTATAGATGGCATGCTGGATGGCACCATTACGGAAAATGAGCGAGACCGATACCTTGCCATTGTGTCGGACGAGGTGGGGCGGCTGGCACGGCTTACAAAAAATATGTTGGATTTGTCTAAGTTGGAGGCGGGCGAACATCAGCCGAACACAACACGGTTTGATGTATGGGGCACCGTGTTTTCTGTGTTTTTACATGCAGAACAGCGCCTTGATAAAAAACAGATTGAGGTTAAAGGGCTAAGCGATCAAACACCCGTTTTTGTGAATGCAGACGAAGACTTTGTGCATCAAATACTGTTTAACTTGCTGGATAATGCCATTAAATTTACGCCACAAGGGGGCGAAATTGAATTTTCGGTGGACGTTTCTAAAGGGGTGGCCACATTGTATTTACAAAACAGTGGCGAGGGGATTTCTAAAGAGGTTTTGCCCCATATTTTCGACCGTTTTTATAAACAAGATGAAAGCCGAAATAGAACGATAAGCGGTGCCGGCCTTGGCCTTAATATTTCAAAGGTGCTTTTAAACTTAATGGGGGGCCGTATTTGGGCAGATAGTGAAGAGGGCAGCTGGACACGTTTTTGTTTCACATTGCCCACGGCACCAAAATAATAAGGGAATCTTGCCATTTTAAACAGAATGCGGTACAATAATTGTCTGTATATTTACGTAAATATAAGATAAACATAACGTAAAGTTTTAATTAGGTTAGCTATCCGTTTTAATGGATTTGTATGTGTAAAAGAAAGGCTATATATGAGAGAAATTGCACCCTCTATTTTGTCGGCAGATTTTGCGCACTTGGCAGAATCTTGTTTACAAGTGATGAGCGAACATAACAGAATGTTGCATTTTGATGTTATGGACGGTGTTTTTGTGCCCAATATATCGGTGGGGTTGCCGGTGCTTGCCAGTTTAAAAAAGGCGATACCACAGGCAGAATATGACGTGCACCTAATGATTGTAGAACCAAAGAGATATTTGGACGCGTTTGCCAAAGCGGGTGCAGATGTGATTACGTTCCATATAGAAGCACAAACAGACGCAAAAGCGCATATAAAGCATATTCAAAATCTTGGCTGCAAAGCTGGCCTAAGTTTGCGCCCCGGTACACCCATGGAAACTATTTTTCCGTATGTGCCGTTTTTAGATAGAGTGCTTGTGATGAGCGTGGAACCGGGTTTTGGTGGGCAAGCATTCCAGCCACAGGCGCTTGAGCGCATTGCACAGCTAAAGCAGGAAGCAAATAAAACGAACCCAGGGCTTGAAATAGAGGTGGACGGTGGTATCAATTTAGAAAATGCTGCAGCCTGTTTTGAAGCAGGGGCCGATATTTTAGTGGCCGGAAACACAGTGTTTAGCGCTAAAAATCCGGCCGAAATGGCAAAAGCCCTGAAAGAACAGCAAATGAGCGGGGAGTAAGATGGAAGAAACGATACAATTTCAAGAGAATTATAGGGCGTATACAAAAGACATTTTATGGATGTGTTTGCCACTGCTTGTTGTTTCATTTGTGTATTATGGGCCGCGCGTTTTGCTTTTGGCACTTTTGGCGGCCTTTGTTGCACGTGTATGTGATTGGCTTATTTCGTTTATGCGCTCTCGTATTTACGATCGCCACGATACTTCTTCGGTTTCATTCGCCTTGCTCATCGTAATGTTTATGCCACCCAATGTGCCGATTTATATGGTGGTTATCTCGGTGGTTATTGCTGTGCTTGTGGCAAAAGAGGCATTTGGTGGCACAGGCCACTATTTGTTTCATCCGGCAGCTGTTGGCATATGTTCGGCTGTGGTGTGCTGGCCCGAGGCCATTACGCAGTACCCTCCGTTCGAAGTTTGGTTTACACAGCAAGACAATATTTTTTCTACGTTGATGGGTGTGTGGTTTTTTCAAGACGTAGAAATGATCAATGGTCCATCGTATTATTTGCGCACAACAGCTTTGCCACCGGTAGATTTACTTAATTTATTTTTGGGCAATTATGCGGGAATGATTGGGGCTACCATGGTGGCAGTGGTGGTGGCATGCGGCATCTTTTTGCTTGTGCGTAGGCGCATTCATATTTTGGTGTTGCTGTGCTTTTTAGGTTCGATGATTTTGCTTACGGCTTTGTTTCCGCGTGTGGCAGTTACACCGGCGCTTGGCCAAACCGAGCTAGCGCTTCGGTTGGAGCTAATAGGGTATGAGATGCTAACCGGCGGCACTGCATTTGTGGCTGTGTTTTTAGCAAACGACCCTACTATTTTGCCAAAAAGACATTTGCACCAAGCGTATTTTGGGTTGTTACTTGGTGTTTTCACCTTTGTGTTCCGTTATTTTGGTGTGTTTGCCATTGGGGCGTGTTTTGCTTTGCTAGTGGTAAACGCTTTGTCTGGCTCTATTCAAACCATGGGCGTTAAAAAGCCGGAACAAATGGAGGTGAATAACCAATGAAAACAGAGCGAGAGCGCCACTTTCAAGAAAGGGTGCAGCAAATACAGCGGCGAGACCGTATTTTTTTAAACAACCCTGTTATTATGCAAGGCCTTGGCCTTGCGCCTATTGTTGTTCCCGCAACAGATTTAAACAATGCGCTTATTTTGGCAACAGCAGTGATGTTGCTGCTTACACCAACAAGGATGATGGCCACATTTATTGGCCAACACACAGGCTATAAATTTAGGGCGATTTTATATGCACTTACTGCCGGTGTGGTTTTTATTGGCGTGGGTTACATTATGGATGTATGGTTTGGCACATCTGTACAAAGGGTGGGCATGTACCTTGCATTGCTTGTGGCCGACCCTTTGATTTTAAAACGTTATGAAAGCCCTAAAAGAGAGCGTCTTTTTACCTCCTTTAAAAAGGGAATAATTACAAGCATAGGATATTGCCTTGTTCTATTTTTGGTGGCAGGGATACGCGAATTGCTGGGTGTGGGCCAACTGGCCGGCATTGAGGTGACATCGATTCCTTTGTGGCCGCTGGCAGCACTTCCGGCTGGTGGGTTTATTATAGTGGGTTTGCTGGTGGCCATTTGGCAAAGTGCCGCGGGTGCTTTTAAAAGTAGCTTGCGCACTGCGGCGCACGAGGAGGCTAAAAACGTATGACAACATTGCAAACATTAGGGCAATTTCTTTTATATATGCTCACAGCCATTTTTGTAGAGAATGTTGTGTTCACTCGTGGGCTTGGCGTATCTAGAATGACAAAATTACTAACAGAAAACCGAGAAGACCAATACATTTTTTGCGCAATTTTATGTTTGATTTTGGTAATAAGTGCACCATTTTCTTTTTTCTGGAATCAATATCTGCAAGCGCCGGAGTTTTGGTATCGAGATTATATTCGCCCCATGGGTATGATGGTGATTTTGTCTTTAGCATTTGTGGTGGTGGTGATATTTGTATCTGTGCTACCAATCCGCAATAAAAAAGATATGTTGGCCACGTTGCCGCTGGCCACATTTAACTGTGCGGTGTTGGGTCCTTTGCTTATCACACAAACACAGAATTATGACTTTATTCAAAGTATGGCGTTTGCACTTGGCAGTGGGCTGGGCTATGGCTTTGCCTTATGGCTTGTAAACGAGGGCGAACGCAACTTAAGCGAAGAGCATGTGCCAAAGTCTTTAAAAGGGCTGCCTATCAATTTGCTGTATATTGGTATTTTGGCGTTGGCTATTTATGGCCTTACGGGCCATCGGCTTACCATTTAATGCCGTGTTTGCTGTGTGAGAATACCGGTGCCAATATCGGTAGAATCATATAAAGAATAGATTAGTAATTTATCAAGGAGGAACGAAAATGTCTATGTTCGCACCGTCGGAAATTTTGTTACCAAAAGAAAGTGTAGACCTGCAAAAGTGGGCCGCCCTTGCCTGCGACCAATTCACAAGCCAGCCAGAATACTGGCAAGAAGCTGAAGAATTTGTGGGAAGCGCACCCAGCATGTTAAAACTTATGCTGCCAGAAGTTTATTTGGAAAAACCGGATACAGATGCCCGTATCGAAGCCATCTATGATGAAATGGATAAAGCACTGGAAGACACTTTGCTACAAAAAATCAATGGCTACATTTATGTAGAGCGCACCATGGAAAATGGCGCCATTCGCCAAGGCCTTGTAGGTTGTGTGGATTTAGAAGCATACAGCTATGAAAAAGGGGCACAATGTAACATTCGTCCTAGCGAAAATACAGTTATTGAGCGTATACCACCACGCCTTGCTGTTCGCCGTAAAGCCAGCATCGAGTCTCCGCATATTTTGATGCTGATCGATGACGTAAAAGAAAGTGTAATCGAGCCATTTTCCGCCAAAAAAGATGGCCTTAAAAAGGTGTATGATGTAGATTTGATGCTGGAAGGCGGCTTGTTGCGTGGCTGGGCCATCGAAGACGAAGCTGATTATAAAGCCATCGACACAGCACTGCAGTCTCTTCTAGACAGCGATGCATTCTATGGCCGTTACGAAGGGGTTACCACAGCATGCGAGCCTTTCTGCATGGCAGTGGGAGATGGAAACCATAGCCTTGCTTCTGCAAAAGCACTGTGGGAAGAAATTAAACCCACCATCTCTAAAGAAGAGCAAGCAACCCACCCGGCACGTTTTTGCTTGCTAGAGCTGGAAAACATCCAAAGCCCAGCTATTGAGGTAGAATCCATTCATCGTGTTATCTTCAACGAAGGTTACGAAGAAATTAAAGCAGCAGCCAAAGCATATGCCGAGCAAAAAGGGTTGGCGCTTGTAGAAGGGGAAGCCGAAGGCCAAACATTTGTAGCAGTGAGCAAAGAAGGACGTAAAACATTTACCATAACAAAACCAGAGCATCCGTTGCCTGCCGGCAGCTTTGAGGCTTTTTATGCAGAGTTTGCCAAAACGCATCCCAACGCAGAGGTGGACTATGTTCACGGGGAAGATGCTGTGCAAGAGCTGGTAGAGAAAAAAGAGGCAACAGGCGTGTTGCTGCCAGAGTTTAACAAAAGCGATTTATTCCGCGGTGTGGCTTTGGGCGGTGTGTTGCCAAAGAAAACATTTTCTATGGGTCATGCACGTGAAAAACGTTATTACATGGAATGCAGAAAAATAAACAAATAAAAGAGTGAAAATTATGAAATTTACATTTGTTCATGCAAATTTAAATGTAACAAATTTGGAAAAAAGTGTAGCATTTTATAATGAGGCGTTGTCACTTACGGTTTCAAGGCGGATAGAACCGCCTTCCGGTGATTTTGCGTTGGCATTTTTAGCAGATAGCCAGAAAAATGAGCTGTTAGAGCTTACATGGGTTGCTGCGAAAAATGGGCCGTATGATTTGGGCGACAATGAATCTCACATTGCATTTTCTGTAGAGAATTTTGAAGAAGCAAAGAGCCTCCATATAGAGATGGGTGTTATTTGTTACGAGAACGAAGAAATGGGGATTTATTTTATTGAAGATCCCGATGGATATTGGGTGGAAATTTTGCCTTCAAAATAGAAATAAATAATAAATAAAATAAAAACCCTGGTTTAATTAACAAAATTAAATCAGGGTTTTTAGGTTGACTATAAAGTACCAATTGTGTTGCTAAACAGGAAGTGTTGCCACAGGGCCATATCATAGACACATATTTTTGTGTTGTTTCTTTCTTCTAAGTATCCTGCACTTTTTCACCACTCGGATGGTGGTTTGTAAATTTAATGATATTTAATTGAGAATAATATAGTACAGTATTAAATATATAAAATTAAATTTAATTGCAAAGCGGAATTAAGACGATTTATTTTTTTTCTTTTTCACCTTTTTTTCTGGAGGGGGATTTTTTTTGTAATACTCTTCCATCGGGGAATCAAGGCCGCGTTTTTGTAAACGCATTGCTGTGTTCTTGCGTAATAAAGTATATAAAACACTAAATAAAGGAATGAAAATAAGCATTCCAAAAACGCCCATTAACCCACCGCCAATGGAAATGGCCACAAGAACCCACATAGCGGGCAGGCCCACACTGGTGCCAACGATGCGCGGATACATGAAGTTGCCATCAATTTGCTGTATTACCAAAAATACAATAATAAAGGCAACGGTGCGCAAAAGGCCGGAGGAAATTAAAATAAGCAATGCCCCTAAAAAACATCCAATAAAAGCCCCCACAATGGGAATGATGGAAAAACACCCAATAATTACACCAATAAGAAGCGCATAATCAAAACCACCAACCAACAATACAATCACAAACAACGTGCCAACAGCTAAGGCCTCTAAGCATTGGCCAGAAATAAATCGCGAAAATGTGTGGCTGGTGAGGCTGGAAATTTCTAATATTTTTGTGTAAATTTTTTCCGGTAAATAAGCTTTTAACATAGCGCGAAGCTGTGCTGCCATATGCTCTTTATCAAACAGTAGATAAAAGCAAAAAATAAGGCCAATAACAAAACTGGTAGCACCACTTACAACCGAGCTTGCCACACCAATGGCCGAGGTAAAGAAACTACCAAAACCACTTCGCAGCCAGTTAAATAGCGATTCGCCAATGTTTTTCCAGTCTAAATCGGAAAGAAATGCCTCAAGTTCGGGAACGTAGTGGGCGTAAGGTTGCAGCGCCATTTGAATGCGTTGGATGTATTCCGGCATATCTGCCATCAGTGTTTCCACGGTAGAAATAAGCTGGGGAACAAGAAGGAACGTTAAAACTGTAATAAAAATAAGAAGCAATAATACTGTTAAAATAACACTAAAAAGACGTTTAAGGCGAGGAAATCGATTTTTAAATAAGCGATTTTCGATTGCGGTTAAAGGAAGGTTTAAAACAAAGGCAAACATGCCGCCCAAAATAAATGGAAAAATCACACTCCAAAGTAATGCGATAACATTGGCCGCGAGGTGGCTGTTTTCTAATATCCAAAACAGTACAACGCCACCACCAACAAGAAGCGAAAATCGTAAAAAAGTTTTTTTGTCTAATGGCACATAAATTCCCCCTAGATATGATGATTGAATAGCCTTCATTATAACATATAAAAAATCGAAAAAAAAGAAAATAAAATATATATAAAAAACAGGCGCTGCAGTTCTTTACAAATAGACAAAAAATACGTATAATAGGTAAAGTGGAAATAGAAGGGGTGCTTTGTAAGAATCCATTTGCGTAGGGTGTTTTGACACACTTTGAAGCAAATTACACAGAGGAACCGCATATAAGCAAGACAGAATGTTGCTATAATAGAATGGCTACTGCAACAAAATGCAGTTGTTATAGAGATGTGCCTGTAGCTCAGCTGGATAGAGTATCAGACTCCGACTCTGAGGGCCATGCGTTCGAATCGCATCAGGCATACCAAACCAAATATAAACCCTCGGCACGCAATTTGTGTGCCGAGGGTTTATATTTGGTAAAATAGGGTATAATTGGTTATAAAATAATATTTAATAAAAGATATTAAAAGAATTAAATTTTATTTTTCAGCTTTGTACATGTGCGTACAAAACAGCGAAGTAGAACCTGCACCCCTATTTGCAAGCCGTATATTATAAACGGGTAGAGAAAAAACCATGAAAATAGAATAAAAAAGAAATATAATATTATTTATAGATAAAGCTTCGCGGCGCTTTGTAAGCAATAGAGAATGAAACCTTGCAAAGGATATGCGAGCTTTAATTTATATGGAATTTTAATATGGGTGGTTTTTAAGCAAGGGAAAGTGAGATGGGTGCGGAAGATGACACAGCAAAACATTAGGCAATAAAAAATGGAAGAAGGGCGCTTACAACTCTCCGGCCGAATCCAGGGGCTGTATTTGTAAAAATTTGCGGCCTGTTTCGTATGGGGTGAGCCGAGGGCCAGCTTGGAAATTCAAAAGCAAAACAGTGCGTTTTTTTAGATGAATTAGAAACGATGTGTTTTGCAGATACAACTTTGCCAGATGCCCAGCGCCTTACACAATGGCAAAGGCGAAACGTAAAATAAACGAAATGGCAGTTGCTGCCGAAAAGAAAAGAGAGAAAGCGCATTTTACTGAATGTGTAAGCACACACATTTTTATATATTTACCAATTGTTAAGTAGAAATGCATATTTTAAAAAACAATATTTTATTGGTGCCTAAGACCGAGCCACAATACAAAAAGGAGCTAATGACAAAGCCGGCTTTATCATTAGCTTTAAAACAGTAGATTTTTCTATCGTGGCCGCATTCAATAAAAAGTGTTCTAGATTTTGTTTTAGGAAAACTGTGTCGTATTAGGAAATATACAGAAAAAGATGTTATTTTCCTAAAATTCATCGTGAACGATGATTAGGTCTGGGTTATGGCCTTTGCTCATTTTATGTCTTGCTTTTCGGTTTGCTACCGTGTCGAACACAATGGAGAAATCATAATCTGGCGGATAAAGGTTGCTGGCCTTTGCTTTAAGCTTTAGTTTCGTATGGTTTAATATCTTCTTTTCACCTTTGATTTGAACGATAAAATCACCCTTATCATTTGCTGGTTTGTACACAATTCCAATGGTATTTTCGGACAATACGGTAACACTGTCTCCCATGTCAAATTTGCGTTTCACATCATTTGTGTGTTTTGGGATATCCCTTTTAATTTGGCTTGGTGCTTTTTTCTCACTGTAGGTAGGATGCTCGGTTTGTTTTGTAGGGTGCGTTGGGGCTATTTTTGTAAAACTGCCAGAATACGCTTCTTGCTTGGCACGTTCCAGCAAGTGTTTCGGCAGCCCCAAACGCTTTGCAATTGATAGCGCACAGCTTTCCCCGGCTTCTCCAATTTGCAGCTTGTACAAAGGTTTTAAATTTTCTTTGTCAAATGCCATGCGTGCATTTACAAGCGAAGGGGTATTTTTTGCATATTCTTTAATTTCCGGATAATGTGTTGTGGCCAAAAACAGGCAGTTTTTTTTGCGCAATTCATCTAAAATGGCAACGGCAATTCCCATTCCTTCGGCAGGCTCTGTGCCCGAGCCCAGCTCATCCAACAGCACCAAACTTTCATGTGTTACTGTTTTTAAAATAGAAACAATATTTTGAATGTGGGCAGAAAAGGTAGACAAATTTTCGGAAATGCTTTGGCCGTCGCCAATATCACATAAAACATTGGCATGCATCGAAAACACACTGCCTTTTTCCACCGGCACATGAAGGCCGCATTGTGCCATAAGGGAAAAAAGCCCCACCGCTTTTAAGGCAACGGTTTTTCCGCCTGTGTTCGGCCCCGTGATAACCACACCGGTGTATTCTGTGCCTAGGGAAAAATCCAGGGGGACACATTCTTCTGCATTTAATAATGGGTGTCTTCCTTTTACAATACGTATGGTTCTTTCTGGTAAAATGGGTACATCTGTTGCTTGTATTTCACAGGAATATTTTGCTTTTGCAAACATAAAGTCCAGTGTTTCCATGTGCTGCATGTTTGTTTTTAGTGCGTGCTGGTAGCTATCTACCAAGGCGGATAAAGTGTATAAGATTTTTCGCACTTCATTGTCTTCTTCTATTTCTAAAAAAGAAAGTTCTGATTGCAGCTTGCCAATGGAAGATGGCTCGATAAATAATGTGCTGCCGGTGCTAGAGGTATCTATAACGGCGCCGGGAACAAGGCTTTTATGCGCTTTTTTTACAGGTAAGGCCCATCGTCCGTTTCGGCTTACCACATGAGGATCTGTTAAATATTCTTTTTTGCTACGTAAAAGTGTGTCTAGTTTTGTTTTAACAGACATTTTTGTATTTTCTATTTTTCTTCTAACATCTTGAAGTGCTTTCGATGCAGTGTCGTCCATATCATCATTTCGAATCGAGCGCTCTATTTCAAGGCACAATTCTTCAGCGTCTACAAACGCACGCCCATAGTAGGCGAGGTCAATTTCCAGATGTTCTGCTTTTTTTAAGAATGTTTCCATACGCTTGCATGAATGAACAAAGCTTGCAACGGTTCGCAATTGTTTCGGCATTAACATCGAGCCTTTTTCAGCAAGCAAGCATATTTTTTCAAGTTCTTGCATTGAAACAAGCGGTGGTGTGCCAATATTTTCTAAGATCGTTTTCGCTTCCGTGGTGTCTTTCATGCTGTTTTTACAGGCCCGTTCGTCAAGAAACGGCTTTAAATGTAGTATTTTATTCTTTGCATTTTCAGACAATGCAAATGCGCTTATATTTTCTAACACAACGTCAAATTCTAAAGTTTTATACGTTTGAATCATTCTATTGTAAACCTTCCTTTTTTTATCTTATTGGATTTTTGGGCAACAAAAAAGTGTATAGATACATCTATACACTAAAAAAGTAGCTTACAGTATAAAACAATACCAAAAGAAACTTCATAAGTGCATTTTTGCTAGATGTAGCCCAAAAATATGCATAGCAAACTGATGGCTATTGCAATCAGTGCCAGTTATTGAACGCATATTATTGCTTGGTTTTAATATAATGTTTTAAAACCAAATTTAGGCTACACTTAACAAAAAAACACCTCAATCCATCATTTAATAAAATACAAATATATTATAGCATAAATCTGCAAAGTGTCAACTTTTTCAATGCGTGTAAAATGGCGTTTTATTAAAAAAAAATATATATCATTTTTAAATAAATATATAGAATTTTATATATAAATAGAAATAGAACATCATCAAAAGTGCGTTGTTTTTTGATGATGTTCTATGGTGATGAAAATGCTTATGAAGGCAATCGATGGATTGATAGGCTGTTAAATTGAATATATGTATTATTTTACCCGATTATATTGTAAACATTGAAAAGCAATATTGTTCGATAGTAAGTATATTTTATTTTAAATATAACAAAAAGAAAATAAAATTAAAATAAATAAAAAATAAAAACAAATTATTCGCCACGCTTTACAATGGCACCACTTGGACATACGGTAAGGCAAGTGCCACATTCGTCACAACGTTCTTGTAATATATGATAAGGCGTTCCTTTTTCAATTGCTTTAAACGAACAACCCTTAAGGCAGGCGCCACATGCAATGCAGTGTGGAAGAATGCGAAACCCGGCTGGCTGCAGTGGTGCTCCACCGAACGCAAATGGCTTGCGCAAAATTTTATGCTCGCGGCTTCGCATGCCATAGTCATAGTCGTAATATTCTCCGCTACCTTTATAAAGTACAAAAAAGCAGGTGGTGGGATATTTATTTAAATCATAAATTGCCACATTAAAATGCGGGTTATTTTTTGCTTTTTTCTCAAGTTCTGCAAGGCTCATTTCGCGCACATCGCCACTTACACGCATGGTATAACCTGGCTTGAAGTAGGGAAGGTGATTTTTATCGTGTGCCACCTGTGTTTGGGGATACATGCCACAAACGGATACATGGCTTGTTTCTATAAGCTGATTATAAAATGGCTTGCAGTGCATGGTGCGGAAATGAAGGCCGTCTTCATCCGCCGCATAAAAATGGGCAATGCGAGATTCGATGGTTTGGCCATTTATAGTAGAAAAAGATAAGCAACCAATGGCATTTAGTTTATCGTAAATCTCTAAGATCGTCATCATAAACCGCCCTTTATTTCATGGTATCGCTTTACAATATATTGTGCCATTTCTTTCATCAAATCAAACTGGAAGATAGCCGTGTTGTCCTCTGAAACATTGGATACGGCATTAACATCGATGATATAAAAGCCACTGCTATTTTCGATGATATCCATGCTACCTGTTTCCATTTGCAATAAAGACAATGCACGCGAGGCTGTTTTCTGTATGTTTTCCGGGCAATCGTCATAACGCGCATACGTGCAATTAAGGTGATAGGCGGAAAGCCCGTTTTGGGCAATGCTACGTTTTACCATCAAGCGGCATTCCCCGCCGATTAGTTCAACGCGTGTGAGATGTCCAAATTCGGGGCAAATGTACTCTTGTGCAATATAAAGTAAATCAGGCGCCGCTTTCATTTCTTCTAAAAGGTCTTCATAGCTGTGAACTAGATAGGTGTTGGTGGTGCGTCCGCCACAGTCTGGTTTGATGATACACGGGAAGGAAAGTGGTGGGCTGTTAAGAAGTTCTATGCGGGAAAAGGTTCCATAAACTTTTGGCACAGCAATGCCATGTTCAGCTAAAGTTTTGGTGGTTAAAGCTTTGCTTATATCATAAAAATAAGCAGGGGCCGGGTTGATGAGTGGGATATGATGTTTTTCTAAAAGGGGAAATAAATCCGGTGCACTGGCCAGGCCTTTTGCTCCATCCCGAAATACAGCACTGGCAAACAGGCGGCTTACAATTAAATCACAGGCAAGCAAGGTTTCTTCTTCAACACGAGCTTGTAGGTTGATGAGTGTTGCAGGCACACCGGCCTTGTTGATTTGTTCGCAAAAATAACGGTTCGACCATTCGTCCGTTTCATAAAAAATACCAATGGGCATGGTTACACCTTCCACTGTAAAATATTTGAAAGAAATGTTTGCAAGGCTTTGTTTTGTGGGTTTAAAAACACCTCGTTCCCTTCGCCGTATTCGGCAACAGTGCCTTCGTGTAAAAAGGCCACTTTCTCGCAACAATGTAAGGCAAATCCCATTTCATGTGTTGCAATGATGAAAGAGAGCGACTCTTGCTTTAATTCGTGAATAACACTTAAAACTTCTGCTGTATACTCGGGGTCCAGTGCTGACGTGGGTTCGTCTAGCAACAAAATTTGTGGTTTTGGGGCAAGCGCCCGCGCAATGGCAATGCGTTGCTTTTGCCCACCAGACAGTTGTGCGGGCATTTTGTGTGATTCTTGATCAAGGCCGAAGCGAGAAAGCAATTCATGTGCGCGTGCGCTTGCTTTTTCTTTTTCCATGCCGTGCACTTTTTCCAGTGGCAACGTGATGTTATCTAAAGCAGAAAGGTGAGAAAATAGGCCACTTTGCTGGAACACAAAGCCGATTTTCTTTCGGTAGTTTGTGGTGTCTTCCACGAGGTGGTCGTTTAAAAAGGCTGTGCCACTGCTTGTGGGAATAAGACCGCCTAAAATACGAAGCAATGTAGACTTTCCGCAGCCGGAGCGACCGATTAACGCGAGTGTGTTCACTTCGTCTTGCAGGCTTATTTGTTTTAACACGGTGTTTTCATCAAATTGTTTTGAAAGGCCATTAAGCTCTATTTTCATAAGAGAATTTCCTTTCAATCCATTTGCTAAGCAGCGAAATTGGCAACGTAAGTGCCAAATATAAAAGCCCTAGCACAAAATAACATTCAAACAGCTTTAAATTTGTGGCAGAAATTTCCCGTATTGTTTGTGTAAGCTCAATGACGGCAATCATGGATAAAAGGGAAGAATCTTTAATGATAGAGGCAAATTGCCCCGTTAATGCAGGCAGGGTGCGTGCCAAAAGTTGTGGAAACAGCACGTAGCGAAAACTTTGCCCCCGTGTAAGGCCCACGGCTTTTGCGGCTTCTAGCTGTGTGGTGTCTAGAGAAAGAAAGCTGCCACGCAGTATTTCGCTGATATAGGCGCCTTCAAAAACAGAAAGGATGATGACGCCGCTGAGGAAGCGGCTTTCTACACCAAGGGCCGTGCCCACAATATAAAAAAACAAATAAATTTGCATTATAAGAGGTGTGCCACGAATAAACACAACATATAATTTTGCAAAATAGCGCAACAATAAAATGCGGCTGCTTTGCATTACAGCAGCGCATAGCCCAATTAGTAAGCTTAACACCAGGCTGGAAAGGCTGATGAGCACTGTGGTGACAAACCCATCTATAAGGCGAATGCGAAACTCAGGCAAAAATGAAAAATCAAATTGTACCTGTATGGAAGCAAGAACCGCCCAGAAAAATAAAAGCAAGAGCACTGTTAGCAGCAGAATATTGAAACAGGCTTTCCAAGGCGGTGTTTGCTCGGCGTTTTTAGAGGTAAATATACTCATATTTCAGAAAAAAACCATTGGAACCCAAGTTCGTCAAAGCTTTGTTTCTCTTCGCTTAGGTATTCCTCGGTTAAACGGTCAAAACCACCGTCTGCCGTAAACTCTGCCAAAAAGGCGTTTACATCTTCCAGCAAAGCTTCCTCTTCTTCAGCTACAGCAATGCCCCAAGCTTCTGGCTCTTGGAAGGGTAAAAATATTGCTTCGGTGGTTTCGGGGTTTTCTTGGTTGTTGCGGTAAATGGTAAGTTGGTCGTAAATAAAACCGTCGGCTCGGCCTTGTGCCACTTCCATAACACAGGCGCTTTCATCGGCAAGGGCGATAATTTCGGCATTGGGAAGGTGTTCTTGCGCATAGATAAACCCGGTGGAGCCTGTTTTTACAGCCACACGGCGGCCTTCTTGGTTTAGGTCTTCGATATCGGTAATGTTGGAGTTGACGTTTGTTAAAACAGCCAAAAGGGCATTGGCATACGGGTTTGAAAAATTCACCTCTTCTTCACGCTCTTGCGTAATCGTCATAGAGGAAATAATTAAATCGGCCCGGCCTGTTTGCAAAGAGGGAATGAGGCCATCCCAAGCGGTATCTTCAATGACAACTTCACGGCCAAGATACTCTCCCAAAGCCATGGCCAACGCAACACTAATGCCACTGGGGTTTCCCTCGGCATCTTTTGTTTCAAAAGGAGGATAAGCAAGCTCCATGGCCACCACAAGAGGTTCCGTTTCGGCGGCAGAGCTCTCTGCCACAACAGAGGCACCGCTATTTGTTGCTTCCGTGGAAGTATTGCCACAGGCTGCCAGCGAAAATATACTTGCCATCAGTGTAGAAATTGTTACAAAAGATAGAAATTTTTTCACGTTCATTCACTCCTTATTAAATTTGTTTGACATTTTTTCTTGACAGTGCTATTTTATATCCATACCGACAAACTGTAAAGTAGGTACAAATTCGTTTCTTAGTTACAAAATGAAACCAAACACGAAAGGATGTATTGAATGAGCTGGCAAGCATCAAATTGCCCGGTAGAAATTACACTTTCTTTAATAGGAGATAAATGGAAAGTGATGATATTAAGGGATTTAATGGATGGAACAAAGCGGTTTGGGGAGCTTAAAAAAGCAATAGGGCGTGTTTCTCAAAAGGTGTTAACAAGCCAGCTGCGTGACATGGAAGAAAAAGGCCTTTTATATCGAAAAGTGTACGCCGAGGTGCCGCCTAAAGTGGAATATACACTAACGGAAACCGGATATAGTTTAAGGCCGGTTTTAGATGCCATGGCGCTTTGGGGCCAAGAGTATAAACAGCACAAATTGTCTATGAGCCAAGACGGGCCATTAAGGCCTGATTCTGCATTGGCAAAAGCGGAATAAAAGACAATAAATAAAAAGATGAAAATTATTTTTTAATATTAAGAGCAAGCCAAACGCTACAAAATTAATTATACATAAAAAAATTTGATTGTGCAATGAAAAACAATTGTGCATAATATAACGAAAATATAATGCGGTTAAAATAGGAGGATATTCCCCAATATGGATCCACTACAACTTGCAAGTATTACAGGCGATTTTTTAACAGTTTTGCTTTCCATGGAAAGTAGCACAGACCTTTGTTCGGTGCTTCGGCCCGATAACGTTTTAATTGTACAAAATGAAATAAAATTAAAAGAACTTTTGCCAAAGGAGGCTTTTGTTCCGGTGTCGGGTTTTGCCGCGCCAGAGCAGTATGTGGCCGGAAATTGCGAAAGAGCACCGGTGTATTTTGTTGGTGCATTGATGTATACGCTGCTGTATGGTAAGCCACCTGTTGATGTACGTTTACGGCTGTCTGAAGGGCAAGACCTTGCGCTAAGCACAACGGTGCTTACACCGGTGATAACACGTTGCCTTGCATTATATCCGGGCGACCGTTATGCAGACCTACGGCATATATTACGTGATTTAAATACGATTTTAGAGAATGCGGACATAGAGGAAAAAGCAAAAAAAGATGCGATTGAGAAAGAAAATAAACAACAACAAAACGCTATTTTATTAAAAGAAAAAGAAAATAATAATTTTGAAAAAATAGAAAATAATATAAATGAAAATACAAACGAAAAAATAGAAGAAAATATAGCAAAAATAGAAAATATTGAAGAAATTAAACACGATTATGAGATAGAAAATACAGAAGAATCAAAGAAAAAAGCGTGGGGTGCAAACCGGCGGCGGCGCGGGCGGATATTCATTATAGTGGGGATTGTGGCTTGTGTTGTTTTGGCTTACACGTTATGGCAAGGCCAACGAGCAGAGAGTGCTTTAGAAAGCGGCCGATATGATGAAGTGATAAACAGCATGACGTTTGCCCCTTGGTTAAGAATCACACGCGACGATGCATATGTGTATGCAAAGGCGCAGCTTTTATGGGAACAAGGAAATTACGATGAAGCACAGGCCTTGTTTGTGGATATACAAAACTATGCAGATAGCGCACAGCTTGTAAATCAAATTCAGTATGATAAGGGAATGTCGCTGGCGAACGCGTTGCAATTGGAAGAGGCAAAACTTGTGTTTGATACGCTTGGTTCATTTTCCGATAGTGCAGCACAAAGCGAAAAAATTTCTCTTTATCAACAAGCAGCCGCACTGGAAGATCCGGTGGAAAAATATATGGCATTTACAGAGCTTGGAGATTATTTGAATAGTATGCAAATGGCACATGACGCAGGCGCCGAAGCGTATGGCCTTGCCCAAGCAAATTATGAAAATGAACAATTTGCACAGGCAAGCACACAGTTCTCTGTATTGAGCACATATCAAGATGCAGCCATTTATAAACAACTGTGCGACATTTGGCTAGCGGCTTCTGATAATGCGGCCGAGAATCGGGCCGGCTTGAGTGCCGTGATGGCGTACAGTGAGGTGGCAAATATTGAACCTGTGGTGATGAATGACCGTTTTTTCATGATTTTTCTAGAAGGAGATTGGGTGTCGAGCGATGGTGGTGGTGAAATGAGCTTTGAAGAAGACACCTTCAGTGCACCATTATTGGATGTGGCCGGCAATGATTGGACGTTTGGTTCACGTTCCATCTATGATGGGGATACAACCGTGGCCAATTTTGGTTATCAATCGCCAAATGAAATTACAATGACAATGCCGGAATCGGACGGAATTTATTCATATCAACGTGTTGTTTAAAACCAAAAAACCGTAGCCATCCTGTTTGTGTTGATAAGCTTAAAGGGCCGCTAATTTTTTATAGATAGTGCCATCAAGGTTATCTATAAAGTATAAATGCATCGCTGGGTGCGAAATGATACCGTGAAACAGTATTATATACATGCGTTTTTTCTAGGCAGTTGTTTACCTCGCAGATGGTTTTTTTAACAATTTAAAACAGCACTGCCTATTATTGGCAGTGCTGTTTTTTCATATTTTTACTTTCATATAGAAAAATAAGCATAAAAAGAACTATAGGAAAATATTAAAAGATGATAGGAAAATAATGGAATAGTGCTACCAAATGGGTAAAATGTTTTTTGTGTCTAAATAACCTTGCATAAAGGCATCGGTAAGCAAGAGGGGGTCTCGGCCAAAGCGGCCAATAGGCAATGTCTTTTTAGGGGCCACAATAACGGCTTTGCCAAGGCGCTCAAGGCGTGCAAGTTCTTGCAAACTTTGGTTGTACAGAAGGTGGCGTGTTTTTAAAGTGGAAAGCAACAACGGATATTGTTTATATTTTGATTTAAAAAGTGGAATCATCTTATCCATTTTCTTTTGGTAATCTCGGGGGCGTGTTAAAATAACAAGCAGTTTGTCGCACCCTTCCGAAAGGGCCTTTTCAAAAGGAATGGGCGCCGCAATGCCGCCGTCTAATAATTCGCGATTTTGAAAAGATACAATGGGCGAAAAGCCCGGAATGGCACAAGAGGCTCGCAATGCATAAAAACCCTTGTCAATATCTGCTTTTGTAAAAAAGTGGGTTTTGCCAGTATTAACATCAAAGGCGCCGGCAAAATAATCACAAGGCGATGCGATGAAGGCATTGTGATCGAACGGCTCGTGGATATTTGGAATATCTTCAAAAAGAAAATTGAAGCCAAAAGCAGAGCCGGTTTTTATGTAGTTATTAAAACTTAAATAGCGGCTGTCTTGTGAGTAGAACACATTGCAACGATAGCCGCGGTCAAGTTGGTTGGATACATACGAAATGCCATTCACCGCGCCGGCCGAAACACCCACAAGCATATCGGCTATCACATTGTGTCGCATCAAAGCCTGCAAAGCACCAGACGTGTAAGCGCCACGCATCGCACCGCCTTCGCATACAATTGCTGTTTTCAAAGAAAAACCTCCTAACAGAAGAGTTGCATCTATTATATCATAAAAGTGGGGGGATGTTTGTAAGTAAATATAAAATAATAGGATGTAAATTATAGAATAATAGAAAGCCATATTTCTATATAAAATGAATTAAAGGGTATTTATACAAGAGTACTGATAAAACAACGATGGATAGAAATATAGTGGCTTTTAAAATGAGATATAAAAATGTTATAAAATCAATCTAAAATAGGGGGAATGGCCAATTTAAAAGCTGGCAAATCGAATTGGTTTGGTAAAACAATGTTATTTTTTGATATTTTATTCCAATTAAATTCAGAAAGTAAATCTTGTGCTCGAATGGCTTGCCATTTGGGTAATAGGCCCGCCCAAACTGCCAAAAGACCAATGATGTCTTCAGCGCGCCAGCCATTGTTTCGCATGGTGATAAGTTCTAAGTCACCATCCCGTTTGGCAAGTCGCCGGCCATCGGGGGCTAACAATAAAGGAATATGGCAATACTGTGGTGGCGTGTACCCAAGTTCTTGGATAAGCCAAATTTGGCGTGGTGTACTAGAAAGCAAATCTTGCCCCCGCACCACTTCTGTAACATGCAGTGCGCCATCGTCGGCAGGGGCGGCCAGCTGGTAGGCATACACGCCGTCCGATCGGCGCAAAATAAAATCGCCACACGATACTTGCAAATTTTGTGAGTATACGCCTTGGCATTGATCTTCGAATGTAAGGGTACTATTGGGCACTTTTACACGCATAGAGCCCGCCCGTGCTTGTGCTTTCGCTTGCGCACTGCTTAAGGTGCGGCAGTGCCCGCTGTATAGAAAATGGCCATCACTTTCGTGCGGGGCAAAGGGTGTGTGTAGCTGGGCGCGTGTGCAAAAACAGGGATACAACAATGTTTTTTTCTCCAGCAATTGAAGGCATTCGCTATAAAAAGAGTTGCGCTTGCTTTGGTAAATGGGGCCTTCATCCCACGTGAGGCCCAGCCAAAGCAAGTCGTCTAAAAGAGCTTTTTGATAAACAGGTCGCGAGCGCTGCGCGTCTAAGTCCTCAACACGCAAAAGCAAGGTGCCGCCTTGGCTACGAACCGATAACCAACATAGCAAAGCCGCAAACGCATTGCCTAAATGCATATAGCCGCTGGGGGTGGGGGCCAGTCGTCCTTTCATAATAGCATGTCCTTTAATAAATATAATAAAATAAATTCAATAAAAATATAAAAGAATAAATCTATTATAAATATAGAAAAATAAAAACGCAAATTGTAAGAAATAGAGAAAACACGGTACTTTTTGTGTCTGTTGGATTATTTTTTCAGTAAAGAGCGTTCAAATTGATGATACAATGCGGTTTTAAGATGAAATGATAAAATATATTGGATTAAATGGCCTAAAAAACAGTTTAAAACAAGTGATGTTATGACGGTGCGTATAAGATTTAAAAGTATAAAAACATACAAGGTATACAGTTCTCATCTCTTTTGTAGGAAAAATTTCTAAGCATAAACAGATGCATTTTATGGTATACTTAATATCAAATTTATTTTTCCTGAAAGGAGGAAAAGCAATGAAGAATCATCATCGTTATGCCCCCGGTTATTTTTTGCCACCTGAAACTTGTGTGGATTGGGCAAAAAAAGACAAAATTGAAAAAGCCCCAGTATGGTGCAGTGTAGACCTACGAGACGGGAACCAAAGTTTAGTGGTGCCCATGAACCTAAACCAGAAGTTAAGCTTTTTCTCATTTCTTGTGGAGCTTGGTTTTAAAGAAATAGAGGTGGGGTTCCCCGCTGCCAGCGACACAGAGTTTGAATTTTTGCGTACATTGATAGAAAAAGATATGGTGCCAGACGACGTTACTTTGCAGGTGCTTACACAAAGCCGTGAGCACATCATTCGTAAAACATTTGATGCCATCGATGGCGCCAAAAATGCCATTGTACATTTTTATAATTCCACAAGTCTTGCACAGCGCGAGCAAGTGTTTAAAAAAGAACGTGACGAAATAAAGAAAATTGCAGTAGAAGGCGCAAAACTTGTTAAAGAATTAAGCCGTGGCTATGAAAAGCAGTGCCGTTTTGAATACAGCCCGGAAAGTTTTACAGGTACAGAGCCAGAATATGCGCTGGAAGTTTGCAATGCTGTGTTGGAGGTGTTGCAGCCCACTGCCGACCGCACGGCTATTATCAACTTGCCCAGTACAGTGCAAATGAGCATGCCGCACGTGTATGCGGGCCAAATTGAATACCTTAGCAAAAACTTGTTGTATCGTGACAATGTTGTGTTGTCTACCCATCCACATAACGACCGTGGCACGGCAGTGGCCGATGCAGAATTGGCTGTTTTGGCCGGTGCACAGCGTGTGGAAGGCACTTTGTTTGGCAATGGAGAGCGCACAGGCAACGTAGATTTGGTTACTATGGCATTAAATTTGTTCAGCCATGGTGTTCACCCCAATTTAGACCTTTCCGATATGCCAGCCATTGTAAACGCATACGAGGAAGCCACGGGAATGCAAGTGTACGAGCGCAGCCCTTATGCCGGCGCGTTGGTTTTTGCTGCATTTAGCGGTAGCCACCAAGACGCCATTGCAAAAGGCATGAACTGGCGCGGTGAAAAACGGATACAACAGTGGACAGTGCCGTATTTGCCCATCGACCCACAAGATGTGGGCCGCCGCTACGAAACAGATGTGATTCGTATCAACAGCCAAAGCGGAAAAGGTGGCATTGGCTACTTGCTTGAAAAAAACTATGGCTACAACCTTCCGGCAAAAATGCGCGAGGCCTTTGGCTATGCAATAAAAGCCATTTCCGACCAAGAAGAGAAAGAATTAACAGCACAAGAAATCCGTGTTGTGTTTGAAGAACGTTATCTCAACAAAAGCCGCCCACTGGATGTAACAGAAGTGCATTTTATTCAAAAAGAAGGTATTTTGGCAGCGATCACCGTGTACGAAAATGGCGAAGAGAGAGAAGTGATGTGCAAAGGCAACGGCCGTTTAGATGCGGTAACCGGAGCACTGAGAAAAGCAACGGGCCAAAAGTTTTCTATCTTAACGTATTCAGAGCATGCGTTGGAAACAGGTTCTTCCAGTAAAGCCATAAGTTACGTGGGGCTAGAATGGGAAGATGGGCATGTAAGCTGGGGCGCAGGCAGGCATACCGATATTATTGCATCGTCTGTTGCAGCTTTGGTAAGTGCTTACAATAACGGTGTGGAATAAACGGAAATACGTGTTTTATAAAAGAATTTAATAGAAGAAAAAATGCTATAAAATAATAGATAAAACCCTTTAAAAAAGCGTGAAAATTCTTTTTTAAAGGGTTTTATTTAGAATTTATAAAGCCGATGTATAATAAAGAATAAAAGAGCGTGAGGCATAGCGGCATAAAAACAAAGCAAACTTGCGAGGTATGGGTGCGCTGTGGTAGAATAAAACGAATCCATCCCGTTGCATGTAGCTGAAGTTGGATGAAAAATGTGTATAAGAAAAAGTATTTACATTATTAAAACTGGCTTTTGCAGTGCCAAAAAAGAGGTAAGGCAAAATCGATGGTTTTGAAATTATGATTTAAATACTATTTATTATAAATTATATTTGTAGAACAGTTTACTTGTAAACATATCAGGAGGGTTTTATGCAAAAAACAATTGCGTTGATGCGAGGAGACGGCATTGGGCCGGAAATAGTAAAGGAAGCGGTGCGTGTTTTAGATGCGGTAGCCCTTCGTTTTAAGCATCAGTTTGTGTACACAGAGTTACTTTTGGGTGGCATAGCCATTGACGAAACAGGAACACCGCTGCCACAAAGCACCATTGACGGTTGCCTTGCGGCCGATGGTGTATTGCTTGGTGCCATTGGAGGGCCTAAGTGGGAACATCTGCCGGGTGACCAGCGCCCGGAAAAAGGGCTTTTGGGCATTCGCAAAGCCATGGGGGTGTATGCCAATTTACGCCCGGCCGTTTTGTTCGACGCCATGCGTCCGGCTTGCCCATTGCGCAGTGACATTGCAAACCTTGGTTTCGATTTTTTGGTGGTGCGAGAGTTGATTGGCGGCATTTACTTTGGAGAGCACAAAACAGAGACACAAAATGGCCTGCGTGTTGCTACCGACGAAATGCGTTACGATGAAGCTGAAATTAGGCGGATTATGCATGTGGCGTTTTCTTTGGCACGCACTCGCGGAAAAAAATTAACGAGTGTAGACAAAGCGAATGTGCTTGATACAAGTCGCCTGTGGCGTGCAGTGGCCAACGAAGTGGCGCCGGAATACCCGGATGTAACTTTGTCTCATATGTTGGTAGATAATGCTGCCATGCAAATGGTGAGAGAGCCTTCTGCTTTTGATGTGGTTGTAACCGAAAATATGTTTGGAGATATTTTAAGCGATGAAGCCAGTATGATTACAGGAAGCATTGGGCTGATTCCTTCAGCCAGCCTTGGCGATGGAGGCTGTGGCTTGTATGAGCCCATACATGGCTCGGCACCGGATATTGCGGGCCAGGGAAAAGCAAATCCCATTGGCACTATTTTATCGGCTGCGATGCTTTTGCGGCACTCTCTTCAAATGGAAGAAGAGGCTGCTTGTGTAGAAGCAGCTGTGCAAGCGGTGCTAAAAAGTGGGGTGCGCACAGCAGATATTGCAGCCGGTGGCGACAGTGTGAGCTGTGAAGAAATGGGCCAATGCGTGGCACAGGAAATTGCGAATAAATAAAAAATAATTCGTAGAAATAATTAGAATAAAAGTGTATTTATTTGGATTTAATTTGTAGTTTAGTTATTGAAAACGAAATAGATATTTTTTGGGCTTTGTTTTAAAAAATACGATATATAGTGATAAATTTTATTAAATTACAAAAAACCGTGCGCTTGGCAGGTGTTTAATAAATACAAAAATACCGTATAAATAAGATAAAAGGAGGCGGAATGATGACGAATTTTTTATATAATGCACCCACAAAAGTGGTGTTTGGAAAAAACACAGAAACGCAAGTGGGCGCGTTGCTTCAAGAGCTGGGCGTAAAAAAGGTGTTGCTTCACTATGGTGGAGAAAGTGCAACACGTTCTGGCTTATTACAGAAAGTGGAAAAAACCATGGAGGAGGCCGGTGTTCCTTACTGCAGTCTAGGTGGTGTGGTGCCGAATCCACAGCTTGGCT
Source organism: uncultured Oscillospiraceae bacterium (assembly GCA_964370195.1). GTDB lineage: Bacteria > Bacillota > Clostridia > Oscillospirales > Ruminococcaceae > JAAYCI01. The sequence continues at coordinate 48,073 of CAYJIH010000006.1, read as the reverse complement.
TGGTGCGCGAAGGCGTTGCATTATGTCGTAAGGAAAATGTGGATTTTATTTTGGCCGTGGGCGGTGGCAGTGTGCTAGATAGCGCCAAGGCCATTGCGTTAGGTGCCGTGGCAGATTGTGATGTGTGGGAATTTTTTGAGCAATCGGAAAGCCCGGTTACATGCTTGCCTGTGGGCGTTGTGCTAACCATCGCAGCAGCCGGCAGCGAAATGAGCAACTCTGCAGTTATTACCAATGAAGAGACAAAGGTGAAGCGCGGCATCAGAAACGATTTGGTTCGTTGTAAGTTTGCTGTGATGAACCCTGAGTTAACGAAAACATTGCCGCCCGAGCAAACGGCAGCCGGTGTGGCAGATGTTTTAATGCATACCTTAGAACGATACCTAACACCAGAGGAACATACAATGATGGTGACGGATGCCCTTGCCGAGGGGTTGTTGCGCACGGTGATGCTGTGTGGCCGGCATTTGATGCGGGCGCCCAGCAATTATCATGCACGGGCAGAGGTGATGTGGGCGGCGGCTTTATCGCACAATGGGTTGATGGAAGCAGGAAACGGGTCAGGAGACTGGGCGTGCCATCAGCTTAGCCATGAACTAAGTGCTGCATACGATTTAACACACGGTGCTGCTTTAACGGCTGTGTGGGGAAGTTGGGCGCGGTATGTATATAAAGAAAACGTAGAACGTTTTGCGAAACTAGCTGTGCAGGTGTTGGAAGTAGAGCCTTTAGATAGCGATGAAGAGACGGCGCTGGCAGGCATTGAGGAATTGGAAGAATTTTTCTGGGCAATGGAACTTCCCACAAATATGGCCGAAGCAGGGTTGAACCTTGCAGAAGAGGACATTCAAGAATTGGCCAAACGTTGCACATATTACGGAAAAAGAACGATTGGTGGCATAAAAAGCCTGGGTGAGGAAGACATTGCTGCCATTTATCGGCTTGCTGCAGAGGAAAGCGAGGGCTAAGAGCCTTTTTGAAAGAAAAGGAAAGAGGAAAGAAGCGGGAATAAATTTTTTCGAGCCTACGAAATTCTACAAACATTTACATAAAGAAAATGATATAGTAGGCACAAGGAAAGACGTGAGTACCCCCATACGCCTTTTCTTTACCCCCCGATTTCGATTGTTTTGTGCCGAACAATCGAAGTTCCTTCTTTTTCCCTTCCTCTTCAAGAAAAATGGCGCCCACAATGCAGGGCGTCATTTTTCTGCGTAAAATTGGGGGAATTACTTTACAGATTGCCTTGTATCACTTTACAAATACGGCAAGCTGTACTATGATTAAAGTAAGCAAAAGTTTAAATTTACATAATAAAGGACAATTGGATGAAAGTTAGCAGTAAAACACGTTTTTTAGTACAATTTTCTCTATTACTCGCCTTAGAAGTGATCTTCTGCTTCACGCCGCTTGGCTCTTTGCCGGCACTTGGGCCCATTGTGGCAACACTTGCCCATATACCGGTGATTTTAACGGCATTATTGCTGGGCCCTTGGGTAGGAAGCTTGATGGGTTTTTTTGCAGGATTGTTTAGCTTGATTATTTGGACATTTTTCCCGCCGGCACAAAGTGCAGTTGTGGCATTTATTTTCAGCCCGGTGCACTCTTTTGGGGAGGTTTCTGGCAATTTTGGCAGTGTTTTAATTTGTTTTGTGCCGCGTATTTTAATAGGCATGGTAACAGGGCTTGTATTTTATGGCTTAAAACAAAAAAACTGCCCCCCCATTTTACAGTACGGCCTAGCAGGTTTTTTGGGAAGTTTTGTAAATACACTGGGTGTAATGGGTGGTATTTGGCTATTTTTTGGGGATGCATACGCTTCCATTATGGGGCAGGCCATTTTGCTTGTAATCGGAAGTACCGTGCTGTTTAGCGGAATTCCCGAGGCGATTGTGGGCGCTGTGGTGGCGTGGTTTGTTGGTCGGCCGCTACAAAAAGCATTGGTGCATAACAACCATAAAGCATAAATGGACGTAAAATATAAGTTTATTTGGCCATCACCCTTATAAAGTGGAAGGTGAAATGGAATATACAACAATTTTAGAACAGATGGAGCAAGCCAAAAGGGCATGTTTCCAGTATGTGAGGCAGGGAAATACGCGCTATCGTGATGTGTTATCCCTTAGCCGAAACAACACGTGCTATTTTGAGCGGTATTGTTATGGAGAGGCGGCGGGCCTTGTATTTAAAGCAGAAGGAACCATTACAAATGCTGCACCGATGCAATTACAATGGGCGTTGGAAGATGAATTGTATAGCAATAAAAATGATGTACCGGTGTGTTTAACAGGCATGGATGATGGCACATTGTTTTTCGATACGAAGCACGAAAAATGGGCATTTGAAAAATCGTTCAAAAAATGCAAAAAAAGCCGCGTTAATTGGATAAAAAAAGTATTAAAATGTTTATAAATACACAAGTTTTATTTAAAATATAGCCTAGATAAGTTATAATTATATGGGCTAAAAAATAATAAAATAGGGTGAAAATATGAAAAAGCAAATGATAAGTGGGGCGTTGGCAATTGGAATTTTGTTAACAAGCAGTGGTATTGTTGCGTGGGCTTCTGAACTGCCGGCAGAAAGCGCGGCTTCCAGTGCAGCAACATCAACCTCGCAAGCTGCAACAGCGTCGGCCTCGGATGCGCCAGCCGCTGCATCTTCACAGGCAGCGCAAGCGCCGGCAACAAATATGGCGGGCTTTTACTCATCGTTTGATGAAGCGCGCTACCCGGATGATCGTGCCCCCAATATAGAGTTGTCTGAAGGCGGCGGGTTTGTATTTCAAATCAATCTGGGTGATGGCCGCTTGGCTGTGATGACCGGCACATACGTAAACAGTGGCAGTGCACTGTCGATGGAGGTGCTGTATACAGACAGCACAGATTTCCTGGGTGACGATATCACAACACTCGTCTTTTCGCCAGATGGTGCCACCTCTTTGGTGTATCAAGGCGAACCACTGGGCATGACACGTGCAGGTGATGTGTTTGCAAGTAGCGTAGGCGGCGGCACCAGTGGTTTTATTGGCCAAAACGTATATATTTTAGCACCGGGTGAAGTGGTGGATCTATAACAAAATCATCTGGAATAAGTAGATAAAACAAAAATTTTGATTTCTTTGTATGGATGCGTGCGGATAACAAGTGGCAAAAATACGCATAATAAATGGAATAATAATGATAAATAAATGCTATATAAATTTCTTTATTTATCTTGGCGTCTCTTTAATTAAACACGTAAATACGTATAATATTTCTATCAAAAAACCCCCTATAAAACCATGAAAAATGGTTTTATAGGGGGTTTAATATTATGTTTAATATTATAATAAACAGCATAAAATATCGAAATTAATTAGGTTAATTCTGTATGCACCACTGCTACAATATCATCTGTGCATTTTTGAATGGTTTCTAAGTCTAGCCCTTCAGCCATAACACGAATCAATGGTTCTGTGCCGGATACACGCACCACAATGCGGCCGTTATCGCCCAATAATTCTTTTTTCTCGTCGATGATTGAGCGCACAGCTTCGTTATTGTAAAAGGCCAATTTGCCTTCGGGCGATACACGCACATTTTTCATCACCTGTGGGTAACGTTTCATTACGGAGGCAAGTTCGGATAGTTTTTTGTTGCTGCTTCTCATATGGCAAAGCAATTGAATGGCAGTAAGCTGTCCATCACCGGTGGTAGAAAAATCGCGGAATATCACATGGCCACTTTGTTCGCCGCCAAAACGATACCCTTCTAGTTCCATTTCTTCCAACACATAACGGTCGCCCACCTTTGTGGCTACAAAGTGCATATCGTTCTCTTCACAAAACTTCGTAAAGCCCATATTTGTCATGATGGTACCCACAACCGTATTCTGGCGCAGTTTGCCGCGCTGCTTCATATCCAAAGCACAAATGGCCATAATGAAGTCGCCATCTACAATATTCCCTTTTTCGTCTACGCACAGGCAACGGTCTGCATCGCCGTCAAACGCAATACCGGCATCATATTGGCCGTCCACCACAAATTTTTGCAGTTTTCCCATGAAGGTAGAGCCGCATTGTTCGTTGATGTTCACCCCGTCCGGCTCATGTGCCAAAAATGTGGCGTCCACACCCAGCTCTTTAAATAGGGTGGGGGCCGTTTTAGAGGCAGACCCATTGGCGCAGTCTACTGCAATGCGAAGGCCCTCTAAATTTGTGGGCAATGTGGTAAGCAAGTGTTCGATATAATCGTGTGATGCGTCTTTTTTATACGATAAAGCGCCTAAATTGTCGTTGCTAGCAAGGGCGACTTCCTGCGATTTATCCAGCACACAACTTTCGATACGCTCTTCTAAATAATCCGGAAGCTTAAAACCGTCGCCACTAAACAGCTTAATGCCATTGTAGGTGTAAGGGTTATGGCTGGCAGAAATCATAATGCCGGCGTCTGCTTTGTATTGTTTTACAAGATGAGCCACAGCCGGTGTGGGCACAACCCCAACGGTGTATACATCGGCCCCAACAGAGCAAAGGCCGGCGGCCAAAGCGCTTTCCAACATATCAGAGGAAATGCGTGTATCTTTTCCGATTAAAACAATGGGCCGGCGTCTGCGCCCTTTTGTAAGCACCGCCGCTGCAGCACGCCCGATGTGCATGGCTAGCTCTGCGGTGATGTCTTCGTTGGCCAGGCCACGAATGCCGTCGGTTCCAAATAATCTTGCCATAAAAAGCTCCTTTAAAATACGATATGATAATATACAAACAAATACAAAAATAGATAAAAGAAGAATGTAGGAAAACAAAAGATGAAAAAACGGAAATTCAGTTATTTTTTATTCATTTTCCTAACTTCGCCTGTATTTTTCCATATGTGCCACTCTGGCACAGCACCGCGCACACAGCTTGTGGGGTAAACCATGCAATGTGGCCCCAGCACTGTACCAGGGTTTAATACACTGTTGCAGCCCACTTCCACATAATCGCCCAGCAACGCCCCCACTTTTTTACGTCCTGTTTCCAAGGGGCCTTCTGGTGTTTTGATGATAACAAGGCTTTTGTCGCTTTTCACATTGGATGTGATGGCGCCGGCACCTAAATGAGCCTTGTACCCCAAAATAGAGTCTCCAACATAATTGTAGTGAGGCACCTGTACACCATCGAACAATAAAACATTCTTAAGTTCGGTAGAGTTTCCCACAACAGCTTCTTTTCCTACAATGGCATTGCCGCGGATAAAAGCACAATGCCGAACTTCGGCACCACAATCGATGATGCAGGGGCCGGTGATCGAAGCACTTGGCGCAACGGTGGCATCTTTTGCAATCCAAACATCCGGTGCTGTTTGAACATATCGTTCGCTATCAAGCTGTGCACCCAGCTCCAATATAGCGTCGCCGAGGCCACTTAATGCTTCCCATGGAAATGTAAAAGAAAACAGGTAAGAGCAGGCAATGCTATTTTTTGTGCCAAATAGATTGTCTGTGCGATAAAAGGACATATATTTAACCTCCGAAGCAATAAAATCATATTTTTATTAAAAGACAAACTGCTTTGTATCAGTCGTCTATGGCATCCAAATCAAAAGCATCACCTTGGGAAAAAGGCATGCGTGTGGGTCGGCCGGTGCGAGCATCGCCTAGTTTTGGCAAAGCCGGAGAAGTTTTTTCGCGCGATTTTTCGTGCGAAGCGGTGGGTGCAGAAGGCTGTGGTAGCACAACACCCGGTGGAATAGACGGCACGATGGGGTTTTCGATAGGGGGCATCGGCTTTGGTGTTGCTTTCTCTTCGGTTGTTGCAATCAAACGGTCAATTGCCTCCATGTCTTGTGTGGGGAATTCATCTTTTACTGTAATTAAGGGTGTATCCGGTGGCAATGGGGCATCAACATCAAATGTGCCAAACGTTTCAAGGATTTCTTCTTCTTCGTTTTGGGCTATTTTACGTTGCTTTTTTTGTTCTTTTCGTTTGTATCGTAGGCTGCCCGGGGGTGGACCAAGGGTTACGATGGAAACTGCAAAACGTATAATTAACAAAAGTATGAGGGCGATGGAAATAAAAAAGAGACTTTGCCCAAAGGTGACAGAGGCAAAAAAGGCGTAGGGGCTTTCGTTTGAAAAAGACTGTAAAAATGAAAGAGAAAAGAGTGGAGGTGTTGTGTTGTTTTGTGTAGTGGTTTCCACTACAGCCAGCGAGGCAGATGCAGAACTGCTTGTGCGTGTTTCCTCACTTTGTGGTTGTATTTCGCTTTGCGCAGAAGGCGTGGTATTGTTTACAGAACTGCTCGCTGTTTCCACTTCAGAGGAAGAAGGTGTGCTTGTGCTAGATGTGCTTACCGAAATGGCCGGCGCGGCTGTATCCGAGGTTGATTCTTCCTCCAGCAACGCGTTTAAATCATCTTCGTCGCGCCCTTGAACCTCATAAAGTGCTACGAAATAGGCACGTAAATCTTGCATTTGAGAGGTTGTTAACTCTTCTTTCTCTGTACGGCTCAGTGATTCATAATCTTGCAATAATGCTTCCACCAAAGCTTCATTTGCTTCGATATCCGGAAGCCATGCAGGGTCGATATCGCTGTTTTGCAACGCGCTTAATTGGGAAAGCAAAGCTTCTACATCGGCAGAAGCGGCAAAAGTGCGAGCGGAAAAAACAAACAAACAACAAAGAGTAATCAGTATGAGTTTGTAAAGAAAATTGCGATATGACAAATGAAAAATGTTCATAAATACACTCCTCATACCGTTTTTAAACCAGCTATATAAGCTGCATACAATCCATCAAGCAGTAGATGCTCACAAAATTCAATGTTGGCTTTGCAGTGCGGCACCACCAAAGAGGCGGCCCCACCGGTGGCCACAATGCTTTGTAGAGAGCCAAGCTCACTTTCGAACGCTTGCAATAGGCCGTCTAGCATGGCGGCTGTGCCTAAAACCACACCACTTTGAATGCTTTCGGTGCTGTTTCGCCCAATGGCATGCGTTGGGGCAGAAAGAGAAATACCCGATAAAAGGCTGGCACGGTTAAGCAGGGCATCCAATGAAACAAAAAGACCCGGTGCAATGGAAACACCTCGCAAAGCGCCGTTTTTATCCAAGGCAGATAATTTTGTGGCTGTTCCCATATCGATAATTGCACAAGGCAGGGCACGTGTATGGCGCACCGCCAAGGCGGTGGCTAAAATATCCATGCCAAGTTCGGCCGGGTTTTCAATATCCACTTGAACATCACCGGCGTGCTTTAAAGAAAGATGAAGTGGAGCCACTGAAGTGAAATGTGCTAATGCTTGCCTTAATATGGGCGTAAGAGACGGAACAACAGAGGAAATAACAACAGCATGAATTCGCGAAGCGTTCACGCCGTATAAATGAAATACACCGGCCAGTTCAACGGCCAGTTGGTCGGCCTCCAACTTAAAATTGGTGGCAAGCCGAGAGGTAAAGAAAATGTGGTCGTCTTCAAAGCCACCCAAAACTATATTGCTGTTTCCAATGTCAATGGTTAAAACCATAAAACCCTCCGCTTTGGTGTGCTACCAAGAATAAAATATCAAATTAAAAAGGATGCTTGCGTGCGTTTATGCTTACCAGTATAAACGCATGGGAAATACAATGCAAAGATTGGTGGAAACAGAACGGGGCAATTATGGTACAATAAAGAAAAGGTGGTGAAAATATGCAACAACCATGTACCAATACAGTAAAATGTCCTTGCCCACAAACAAACTGTCAAAATCATAGTGTGTGCTGCAAATGTGTGCAGGCACATAAGGCCATGGGCAACCTGCCAAGCTGTTTAAGAGGCTTAAAATAGCAATATAATAGCGTACATGCCCGCCTTGCCCAAAGAAGCAAGGCGGGCATATTTATTTATGCACTTTCTAAATAGGCAACATATTCCTCTAAGGAGTTCATGCCAAGGCGCTCGTATTCAAGTGCGTGGTTTACGCCTATAAACCGATAGTGCCAAGGCTCCCAGTTGATGTGTGTAATGTCAACTGCATCTTGGCGATAGCGGTAAATAAAACCGTAATCCGTGCAATTTTCTTGCAGCCAAGCGTAGGCAGCTGTGTTTGCAAAGCCATCGTCAATTTGGCCAATGTCCATAGCAAGGCCGGCTTCATGCTCGCTCGTGCCGGGGATGGCGTAGTATTGTTCTGTAAGGCGCACGGCTTCCTCTTCTGAATAGCCAGAGGCAAGATAACGCTGAATACTATTGTTGTAATTGGTGCTTTGCTGGCTATTCGAGCGATAGCCGGAAATAGCAGAAAGCGTGATACCGTCTGCACTTGCGGCGTTTTGCATTGCATTAAATGCTCCTGCTGCCTGTGTTTCCATTTGTAAGCCACCAGCTGGGGCTAGCTGTAAATTTGCCGTAACTTCGCTAGGAATGGCATTAAAGCGGTTATAAAGTGGTGGAATGCCCTCCACATCAAATTCGCCTGTGGCAGGTGGAACGACAATGGCCGGCACACTTTCGACAACAAGGGAAACAGAGGAAGAAGGCGGTGCCGAAACAGAGGTTACAACAGAAACAGAGGATGCGCTGGCTTCATCGGATGAAAGTAAAAAGCGCGTAAGAAGCACAATGCCCAGTGTGAGCAAGGCTAAAAGCAAAAGAGCAACAAGCAACAACACCAAACGCATTCGCTGTTTTTGACGACGACGGCGCCGCACAGCGGCTACACGTTGTGCCTGCACAGAGGCCGGGCGGATGTGTCGCCGGGAATCTTGCTGAGAAGACGAGGGGGGAGCGGGCTTTTTGTGCAAAATAGAATCCCTTTCTGTAAAGTAGTAACAATGCAAGCATAATAGCATTGTTGTACTTTTCTGGGTACGTGTTATACGTTTGTGAAGCTATCTACCAGCCAAGTGCCATTTTGATAAATCATACGTACGGCCTGTGTGTTGGTGGATGTTTGCGGCTCGCCCGGGTTTTCGCGCGCAACATAACTAAAGCTACAGCTTGCTGTAAACTCAGCCGTTGGAACACCGTCTACATCTTCCACAGTAAGCGTGGCAGGGTCTACAGCAGCGCTTACGTATGTATAGGTATTTGCTTGGTTCGCTGTAGAAGTAATGCGTGCTTGCAAATTGCCGTTGTTTGCCTCGGTAGAAAGCTGGATGCCAGTTAAGCTTTGTTGGTTGATGGCTTCCAGATAGGACTGATAAAATGTAACCAAAGCGGCATTGGCATCCGCTTCGCTTAAGGTTTGGCTGGCGGTGCCGGCTTCGGATGCAGCTTCGCCTGTTTGTGTATAGTTGCTAAAAGATAGTGTTGTTTGGTTTGGGTCGCTAAATGTAACACTGGCAGATTGTGTGGTGCCGTCTACTTGTGCTTCAATGGAAATGGTAGAGCCAAGTTCTACTTCCTGTAGCTGCACAACACCGGAAACGGGCACAGCCGGTGTCAGTTGGCCATTCAGCATAATTTGTGCATCATCCGAAATGCAGTTTTGGATGGTTAAATTGGCATACGTGCCTGCTTGCGTGTCTGTTGTGGCAGATTCCGTGCCAAAATCCACAACATTTGGCTGCGCAACGGAAAAGGCCGAAACAGTGCCTTCTTGCACAGTGCCATCCGGTAAAGTGACAGTGGCAGAATATAGGCCGGGCATAATGCCGGTAAACAACATGCCCGATGCATCCGCAGTGCCGGTGAAATCTTGAAATTCATTTCCGGCCGACAAACGAAGGCTGGTGCCTTCTGCGGCATTGGGAACAAGTACACTTACGCCGGTTAAACGTACATGGTATTGGTTGATGAATAAAAATAGAGGATCGCCCTTTAAGCGAACAGAGGGATATAGGAAACCGGAAGTGTCGGCATTGGCTGAAACACGGGATAGTTCTTGCGATAAAGCAGCACGTGCCTCTTCGCTTTCAAAGGCATCACACAAGGCAACCCAGCCTTCGGCACCAGAGGCGGTTACCCCGGTGGCTGTTACACTTTCAGACATGGATTGATAATCACGGGCAGCCAAAGCGGTTGTAAAATCGTCGATAACGGGTGTTGGGCGGTTTTGCCAGTATAAAAAGCCCAATACAGCAAGCAACAACACCAGTAAGCCGGCCAAAACACCAATGAGCACATTGCGTACAATATGTCCTTTTTTGCGATTTGTTTCTTCGAAAGAAAAATCATCATAACTGTCAATGGATTGGCTTCGGCGATCCATCACAGGGGCATTGTGTGCCGAAACAGGAGGCGGGATGTTGGACACAGGTGTTGCAGACATTTTTTGTGGCTGTGCCGGTGGTTTCGGCTGTGCAATGCGTTGTGCCGGCACCGTGTGCGGCTGTGGCGCAGAAGCCCCGTGCGTATGCGGACGCGCTATATTGTGACGTGCCGAAGAAGGAGGCGCGGAAGGGGCCACGGGGATTTCTTGCGTGCTTGCGGCCGGGGATGCCCCTTGTGCAAAAAGATCCAGTGGTGCGGCAGCAGAGGGCACGGTCTCTTGTGCGAACAGATTTGGATTTTCTGCAGCGGGCAGCGTGGCCTCCTGTGTGAACAAATTTGGATTTTCTGCAGTAGGCGGCGTGGCCTCTTGCGCGAACAGATTTGATTTTTCTGCAGCGGGCGATGTGGCCTCTTGCGCGAACAAATTTGGTTTTTCTGCAGCAGGCGGTGTGGCCTCTTGCGCGAACAGATTTGGTTTTTCTGCAGTAGGCGGCGTGGCCTCTTGCGCGAACAGATTTGATTTTTCTGCAGCGGGCGATGTGGCCTCTTGCGCGAA
>CAYJIH010000006.1:2600-37261 GCA_964370195.1 uncultured Oscillospiraceae bacterium | reverse complement strand
CTTGCGCGAACAGATTTGATTTTTCTGCAGCGGGCGATGTGGCCTCTTGCGCGAATAAATCAGCCTGCGTTGTGTTTTGGGATGGAATGTGCTGCGTGGTGGGGTGCATTGTGCCTGTAGAAGCGGATCGCGCAGGTGTTTTTGTTGCAGCAGGGGTAGTGGGCACCGGATGTGAGAGCACATCGGTGGAAAGTTCTTTTTCTGCAGCGGCTTTCTTTTTTGCGGCAGATTCTGCCAGTAGTGCATCAACAAGAGAAAAAGCATCTGATGTAGGTGTTTTTTCCTGCATAGGCTCCGATGCTTCAAGAGCAGAACTTGTTTGCGTTGGTGCAGAGGCCATGCGCTGCGCTGACGGTTGCGTGGCCACTGTTTTCGGTGCTGCTTCTTGTTTCATTTCAGCAGCAAAGGTAAACCCTTCGCCACTTCGCGGTGCCGAAGAATAGGTATCTTTGACAAAAGGAGAACTATACAAATCTTCTGCATTCTTTGTATTTTCCGATGGTTTTTCCGCCGGCGTAGCTGGCGTTAAAATGCGGTCTGGTGAAATATGAAGTGTGGGCTGTGCAACATCTTCTACTAGGCCAGTTGTTGGCGAAGCAGAAAGTGCGGCATCCAGTGGCACGTCAAGCGCAAGTTTGCCACCACATACGGCGCAAAACCTACTGTTTGGGTCTATAATTTTGGCACCACAATGAGAACAGAAGTTCATGTTTTGTGCCTCCTTTTTTGTCAAAATAAGATAGAATTATTTGCGTAAATACAAGAAAAAGTAAAATTAAAAAAATATTTTACTTTTCAGAAAAGGGTAGGTAAATAGCTGGATGAAAACCTACTCCCTTATATTATATGTTTTTTTTTCGCATAGGTCAAATACAGATTATAAAAAAGCCGAAAAGCAAGGGGCTGCTTTTCGGCTTTTTTATCGTTAAAATAATAAAACAGAATGAGTGAAAACGAGGTGTGGAGCGGTTTCTCCGCGCTAAACGCTTAGTTCAACATGGCCACCCAAACAATCTTGGTTTTCGGCTAGCAAGGGGCGAATGCATGTGGACAAAAACTCGCTTACTTGCTGTGGAGCACGGCCCACATAATCTGCAGGGTTCATTAAATCTGCTAGCTCTTGTGCAGAAAGGCCGAAAGATGAATCTGCAGCGAGGCGGTTGAGTAGATCATTTTCCCCACCCTCTTCCTTAACAACACGGCCTGCTTCTTGGGCATGTTCGCGAATGCGCTCGTGCAATTCTTGGCGGTCGCCCCCTTTTTTTACAGCACGCATCAAAATGTTTTCACTGGCCATAAAAGGAAGCTCGGCAAAAAGGCGACGCTCTACAACTTTTGGGTATACCACAAGGCCATCGCAAACATTTAAAAGTAAATTTAAGATGGAATCGGCAGCCAAAAATCCTTCAGCCATGGCAATGCGTTTGTTGGCAGAATCATCCAGCGTGCGCTCAAACCACTGTGTTGAGGCAGTAAGGCCGGGGTTGAGGCAATCTACTTCTAAGTAGCGCGCAATGGAACAAATGCGCTCGCTACGCATGGGGTTGCGTTTATAGGGCATGGCAGACGAGCCAATTTGCTGCTTACCAAAGGGTTCTTCCATCTCTTTAAAGTTTTGTAAAATACGCATATCATTGCCAAATTTTCCGGCGCTTTGTGCGATTCCAGATAAGCTGCTTAGCACAAAGAAATCCACTTTTCGGGAATAAGTTTGGCCCGAAACAGGTACAATGTTTTCAATGCCCATTTCAGCGGCAATGCGTTTTTCCACATTTTTGATTTTTTCATCATCGCCGGAAAATAATTCTACAAAACTGGCTTGTGTGCCCGTGGTGCCTTTGCTGCCAAGTAAAGCTAGCTCGCTTAAACGGCGGTCTACCTCGCAGTAGTCAAGGTAAAATTCATGCAGCCAAAGGCTGGCACGTTTGCCCACCGTGGTGGGCTGTGCCGGTTGCAAATGCGTGTAGCCTAGCGCGGGCATGTCCTTATATTCATCTGCAAAATCGGCCAACAAAGCAATAACACCAAGTAGTTTTTTACGAATAAGCGTTAAGCCTTCCTTCATTACAAGAATATCAGTGTTGTCGCCCACATAGCAGCTTGTGGCACCTAAATGAATGATACCGGCGGCATTGGGGCACTGCTGGCCATAGGCATACACGTGGCTCATTACATCATGGCGCACTAATTTCTCACGCTCTTGTGCCACTTCATAATTGATGTCATTCTGAAAGGCTTCTAGCTCGGCCACTTGTTCTTTTGTAATGGATAGGCCTTCCTCCATTTCGGCTCTGGCCAGCGCAATCCACAGCTTGCGCCAAGTGCGAAACTTGTTGTCGTTGGAAAAAATATACTGCATCTCGTCTGAGGCATAGCGTGTGCTGAATGGTGAGATATAACGGTCTTGCTGCATGGAAAATCCTCCCGGCTATATATTACAATTCGTATAATAAAAACATGATAAAACAAAAATTAAATAGAAACTAAATATTAAAGTACGATACACCGTTTTCAAATAAAGGCTGATGTTTATTGCCCGGTACGTTGGCATATAGATGTGTACCACTGCGTTCAGAGTGTGCCATTTTGCCGAAAACACGGCCATTGGGTGAGGTAATCCCTTCGATGGCACAAAGGCTACCGGCAGGGTTAAAGCGAATGTCCATACTGGGGTTATCTTGTGCATTTATGTATTGTGTGGCCACTTGCCCATTTTGAATCAACTGCTCTAAAAGTGCGTTTGAGGCAACAAAGCGGCCTTCGCCATGGCTAATTGCAATGGTATGGATGCTACCCACGGGCTCATTGCAAAGCCACGGTGAAAGTGTAGAGGCCACGCGTGTGCGAACAAGCATGCTTTGATGGCGGCCAATGGCATTGAATGTAAGGGTGGGGGCATCCTCACTGGGTGGCGTAATGCGCCCATACGGCACAAGACCTAGCTTGATAAGCGCCTGGAAACCGTTGCAAATGCCTAAAATAAGGCCATCCTTTTGTTCCAATAATGTATGCACTGCATCGCTTAAAGCAGGGCCACGGAAGAAAGAGGCAATGAGTTTTGCGCTGCCCTCTGGTTCGTCTCCGCCCGAAAATCCACCGGGAAATACAAGAATTTGGCTTTCGGCAATTTTTTTGGCAAGGATGGAAGCGCTTTCGGCCACTTCATGCGCTGTGCGGTTTTGAATAACAAAAATATCGGCCTGTGCACCGGCTCGCTCTAAAGCACGCGCTGTGTCGTATTCGCAGTTTGTGCCGGGGAAAACGGGAACAAGTGCACGTGGCTTACTCAGGCCAATTTTAGGGCCAGATCGCGTCTGTTGTTTTGCTTCAAAACAAAGCGAGGGTGGGGTCTTTTTAAAAGAAGGTTGCTGATACGGAAGAACCGGCTCTAGCTTTGCTTCCCACACCTTTTGAACAACACTTAAATCGGCTGTTTCATCGCCGAAATTCAAGGTGTATTCGTCTGTAAGGCAACCAAGAGGTTCACCGATTGTTTCCTCTCCTGCAAGTTCCACAACAAAACTGCCAAAGGCCGGGGTGAAAAGGTCCTCTTTCTTAAAAGTTGTTTCGAAGCGAATGCCCAGTGCATTACCAAGGCCCATTTTAAACACAGCTTCAGCAACACCACCACGTCCACATGCCCAAGCAGATAAAATGCTTTTTTCACGCAGTCCTTTTTCCAATAAATCTACCACAGCAAGGAAGGAATCGGTTTTTGGTGTGAGATTGTCGTCACACAGCTCGCTTGAAAGCAAAGCAACACGATTTCCGGCGTGTTTGAACTCAGGGCCTGTAATGTGGCTTGATTCACCGGCGGCCACAGCAAACGAAACCAAAGTGGGGGGAACGTCCAAATCTTCAAAACTACCACTCATCGAGTCTTTTCCACCAATGGCAGCCACGCCCAAATCAAGCTGCGCAGAGAAGGCACCCAGCAAGGCGGCAAAAGGCTTGCCCCAGCGCAAAGGCTCATTTCGAAGACGCTCAAAATATTCTTGGAAAGTTAAATATACGTCTTTATGCGAAAAACCACAAGCAGAAAGACGTGCCACACTTTCCAAAACGGCAAGATAAGCGCCTGTATGTGGGTTTTGCTCGGAAAGGTAGGGGTCAAACCCATAACTCATACCGGCGCATGTTTCTGTTTCGCCCAAAACAGGTAATTTCATCGCCATGGCCTGCACAGGTGTAAGTTGTCGCTTGCCGCCAAATGGCATAAGCAAGCTGGCAGCACCAATGGTAGAGTCGAACATCTCAGATAAGCCTTTTTGTCCACAAAAAGACAAATCATTAAAGAAATTTTGCAATTTCTGCTGCGTGGAGGTGCCGTCGGGTTGTGAAAACTGCGGTGTAGGAAGCGAGGGGACTTGTACACTCGTATGTTTTTCAGCTCCGTTTGAATTGAGGAATGTGCGTGCCAAATCAACAATTTTGTTTCCACGCCAATACATGCGAAGGCGGCCGGTATCTGTAACTTGCGCCACTTGTGTGGCCGTTAAGTTTTCGGTAGTGGCCAATTGAATCATGCGTGGCACATCGGCAGCTTCCACAACAATTGCCATGCGCTCTTGGCTTTCACTGATGGCAAGCTCCGTGCCGTCTAAGCCATCATATTTCTTCGGTATCGCGTCCAGCTGAATGTCAAGCCCATCCGCCAATTCGCCAATGGCCACACTCACACCACCGGCACCAAAATCATTGCAGCGGCGAATCAGCTGCGTGGCTTCAGGATTTCTGAAAAGGCGTTGAAGTTTACGTTCCATGGGGGCATTGCCCTTTTGCACTTCCGCACCGCAAGAGGATAAACTTTCCACTTTATGTGCTTTTGAAGAGCCCGTGGCCCCACCACAGCCATCTCGGCCTGTGGCTCCACCAAGCAAAAGAACCACATCGCCAGCTTCTGGCACTTCTCGACGCACGGCAGACAAGGGAACTGCGCCCAATACGGCGCCCAGTTCCATGCGTTTTGCAAGATATCCGGGATGGTAAAATTCATGCACCAAACCGGTGGCCAGGCCAATTTGGTTGCCATAGCTAGAATATCCGGCGGCTGCAGTGCGTACAATTTTACGCTGAGGTAATTTGCCGGGCAATGTTTCGGAAATGGGAACCAATGGGTTTGCTGCACCGGAAATGCGCATGGCGCCAAAAACATACCCACGATTTGCAAGTGGGTCCCGGATGGCACCACCAATACACGTGGCAGCCCCACCGAAAGGCTCGATTTCTGTTGGATGATTGTGTGTTTCATTTTTGAAGAGCAATAGCCATGGCTCACTTTTTCCGTTCACATCCGCAGTAATATTCACACTGCAAGCATTGATTTCTTCGCTTTCATCCACGCCGGTTAAACGCCCCTCTGCCTTTAAGGACTTGGCGCCAATGGTAGCTAAATCCATCAAACATTCGGGCTTAACTCTATTTGCATACAGTTTATTTCTGCAAGAAATATACGTTTCGTATGATTTTTTTGTTTTATCATCGTCAATTTGAACATTATCAATTTGTGTGCCAAAAGTGGTGTGTCGGCAGTGGTCACTCCAATAGGTGTCAATCATACGAAGTTCTGTAAGGCTTGGGTCGCGCCCTTCTTCTTGAAAATATGCCTGGCAGAAAAGAAGATCGTCTATATCCATGGCAAGGGAGTAGTCTTGCAAAAACTGCAAGCGTGTTTCGCTGGACATAGTACCAAAACCGTGCAAGATTTCGATGTCGTCCGGCGGAAGAAAAGTTGTGTGTAAACTGCTTTTTTCATCAAGGCTATCTTCGTGCGATTCAACAGGATTGATTAAATAGCTTTTAATTCTATCAATATCACTGTCAGAAATTTGCCCGTTTAGCAAATAAACCTTAGCACTTTTAACAATGGGGCGTTCTGCCTGGCTAATAAGTTGAATGCACTCTGCAGCAGAATCCGCCCGTTGGTCGAATTGCCCAGGCAGGTACGCAACGGCAAATTGAATGTCGGCTTCGGGAAGCGAATGATGCAACACATCCACAGGCGGTTCGGCAAATACAGTGTGGCAACATTGCAAAAACATATCTTCCGAAAGCCCCTCAACATCATATCGATGCAAAATGCGAAGGGAGTTAAGGCTTTGAATGCCAAGCAGAGAACGAAGTTCCTCAGCTAAGGCATTGGCCTCCACCGCATAGCTTTGTTTTTTTTCGGCATAAATGCGATAAACCATAAGTACTCCTATAATAACATGAAATTTAAGATAAATCCGATAAATTTTGCAAATCCAGTGCTTTTTTTCCAATATCTTTTCGATGGAATGCCCCGTCAAATTGGATGTGAGATATGGCGTCATACGCTTGCGCAATTGCAGATTCTAGCGTTGGAGCCGTTGCCGTAACACTTAAAACACGCCCGCCAGAGGTGACAAGCGATTCATCGCTTAGCTGTGTGCCAGCATGACAAAGGAAAATGTTCGGAATTTCATTCACCTGGCTCAAGCCGCTGATAATACGACCTTTTTCGTAGGATCCAGGATAGCCTCCACTTGCCATAACAACACAAGCTGTGGTGGCATTGCGAAGCTTTACCATATCAGAGCATAAACGCCCGTGGGTGCAGGCCAACATGATTTCTAGTAAATCACCCTCTAAAAGAGGTAAAACCGCTTGTGTTTCTGGGTCGCCAAAACGGCAATTGTATTCAATTACCTTTGGCCCTGACGCTGTGGCCATCAGTCCAAAATAGAGACAACCTTTAAAGGGAGCACCGCTCGCGCTAAGCGCTTGTACGGTAGGTAAAAAAATGGTGTCCATACATGTTTGTGCCAACTGAGGTGTGTAGGCAGGGTTTGGCGAAACAGCACCCATACCACCGGTGTTTGGCCCAAAGTCACCATCGAAGGCACGTTTGTGGTCCATGGATGAAACAAGTGGAACCAGCGTTTTCCCATCGCAAAAAGCCAAAATACTGATTTCAGGCCCTGTAAGAAACTCCTCAATCACAACGCGAGAGCCGCTTTCACCAAACCGATGTTCTTTCATCATCTGTTGAACAGCAAAAATTGCTTCTTGCTCATTAAGGCAAATGATAACGCCTTTTCCTAAAGCCAGGCCATCAGCTTTAATCACAATGGGATAATCACAATCAGATTTTAAATATGTTAAAGCTGCATCAATATCTGAGAAACTTTGATATTCTGCTGTGGGAATATTGTGGCGTTTCATCAGCTCCTTGGCAAAAATTTTACTTGCTTCAATTTGCGCAGCGGCTGCATGTGGGCCAAAAGCCGGAATGCCTTTTGCTTCCAATGCATCTACCAAGCCAAGAGCCAGCGGGTCATCTGGTGCAACTACAACATAGTCAATATTGTTTTCAAAACAGTATTGTGTGATTGCTGTTATATCTGTAGGGTTGAGTTGAACACAGGTTGCAAGTGAAGCGATGCCACCATTTCCGGGGATTGCTACAATTTCATCGCATAAGGAACTTTCGTGTAATTTTTGAATAAGAGCGTGCTCACGTCCACCGCTTCCAATTACAGCAATTTTCATAATTGTGTAAACCTTTCTAAAAATACATAAAATACATTGTGTATATTTTTATAAAAATAAACTAATGGAAAAACAAACGAAGCCCGGTGAATGCCATAGATATGTTATATTTGTTGCACACTTCGATAACATGATCATCACGAATAGAACCACCGGGTTGTGCAATACAGTTGACACCACTGCGATGGGCGCGCTCAATATTGTCGCCAAATGGAAAGAAAGCGTCACTGGCCAAGGCCACACCGCTGATAGAAGAAAGGTAATCTTTTTGCTCAGCATCTGTAAGTGGCGTGGGACGAGAAGAAAAAAACTGTTGCCAGTTTCCGTCTGCCAATAATGCAGTTTGGTCGGCGGCATCGCCGATGAACTGATCAATGGCGTTATCTCGATCAGCACGGCCTACTGTGGGCAAAAAAGGCAGTGAAAGCACGCGTTCGTGTTGGCGAAGGTGCCAAATATCCGCCTTATTGCCGGCTAGCCTTGTGCAGTGAATACGGCTTTGTTGGCCGGCGCCAACACCAATGGCCTGCCCATCTTTAGCATAGCATACAGAATTGGATTGTGTGTATTTTAAAGTAATAAGGGCGATGAGCAAATCACGAATTTGTGTTTCGCTAAAGGAATTATTTGCAGTAACTATATTTTTTAGCAAAGTTTCATCGATTTGTGTGTTATTTCTGCCTTGTTCAAATGTGATACCAAAAACATCTTTGCATTCGGTGTCGGCAGGCTGATACATTGGGTCAATTTGAATGATGGTGTACGTGCCTTTTCGCTTTTTTTGCAGGATTGACAATGCATCAGCCGAAAAACTGGGTGCAATTATGCCATCACTGACTTCTTTTGAAAGAAGTAGCGCGGTGGATTCATCGCATTCATCAGAGAGTGCAACCCAGTCCCCAAAGCTCGACATCCGGTCTGCACCGCGGGCACGGGCATAGGCGGTGGCTATTGGAGTAAGCGAGAGAGAGGGATCAACATTGTATGCTTGTTTCAGTGTTTCTGTCAAGGGGAGTCCCACAGCAGCACCGGCAGGTGAAACGTGTTTAAAAGACGCTGCAGCAGGTAGATTCGTGGCATGTTTTAATTCGCATACAAGTTGCCATGCGTTAAGGGCGTCTAATAAATTGATATAGCCCGGTTTTCCATTAAGGATTTGTAAGGGTAAACCTTGCTCGCAGAAGACGCGGGCAGGTTTTTGGTTTGGGTTGCAACCGTACTTGAGTTCCAGTTCTTTCATAGTGAACCTCCGTGATAAAACAATTAAAATGGGGAATAGACATTAAACTTTGTTAAAACGGTTAATAACACACGTTTCTTCTCGTCCGTCTAGGTGCTGCGTGCGAACGAATAATGAGATGCGATTTTCTGCATCCATTGCCTCCCAGATTTGCTGGCCAAAATGCTCTAAATCTGCTTTTGTAAGTAGAGGCACATTTAGTGAAATGGATGTGGGCTCACCTGAAAAACTGGGAAGTGGATCTTCGTTTTTTGCATATGTATGAATAAAATGCCCCTCTCCCGGAAGTGGTTGTGGATATTCATAAAAGAAACGCTGCAAAGAAGTGGCATTCCCACCTGCCGATTTTAAAATAGAAAGTGTATACGAAAATCCATTAAAATCGGTCGCAATCATGCCGGAAATACGAGGGGTGAAATTAGGTGCATCCGGCTCGAACGTACGTGTGCGTAGGGCTTCTGTAAAGCCGATTCCGCGTTCTAAACAAGAATAAATGGTATCGGTTTGGTCTCCGTTTGTAACAATTGTGTGGTTTCCAAATTTGCGAACCGGTGCATAGATGATGAGGCTTGGGTCTTCCACTTTGGCCGGATCTGCCGCTTCTGTGTATAAATTTCCGTCTCGTAAAGCAAATATACGGTTGCGAGAATTTGCACTACGTCCCATGATAAAGTAGGCGAGAAAGGCGGTGTCGCCTGTGGCACTACGTCCCAACACAATGCCACGTCCGGGATATGTGTTTTGTGAAAGAATCGAAGTAAGATCTTGCAGTAGCATAATAATCTCCTGAATAAAAATTGTGTTAAATGATCATTCTAGTTCGGCGCATATCGTATTGACTGCTTTAGGGAGCAGCACCCATTCAGCCTGTTCCATCACACGTTTTTGCAATGTTTCTGCAGTATCGTTTTCCTGCACCTCTACTGCTTGCTGAAGTAAAATACGCCCGCCATCTGTAATGTCATTTACAAGGTGAACAGTGGCGCCGGTTATTTTAACACCACGCGCCAAAGCCTCTTCGTGGGGACGCAAGCCATAATAACCGTTTCCGCAAAAAGATGGGATCAAACTTGGATGAACATTGATAATCCTGTCAGAATAATGTGACAAGACAGGCGCGCCCAAAATTGTGAGGAAACCGGCCAAAACAACGACATCGATTGCATATTCTGTAAGAAGTGCAACAAGGGCATTGTCGTAATCGTTTCGAGCAGAAAATGCATGTGGTGATAGAACAACAGATGGAATGTTTGCAGATGCTGCACGATCTAAGGCAAAAATATTTGGCTTAGAGGCGCAAACAAGTGCGAGTTCTACATGTGGTGTATCGCCACGGTTTGAAGCGTCTATGAGGGCTTGCAAATTGGTGCCACCACCGGAAACAAGCACAGCTACACGTTTCACAGGATAACCTCCTGTGCACCTGAGCGAAGTTCGCCTAAAATAAAGGCGTCTTCTCCATGTTCTTTTAAAATAGAAAGTGCTTTTGTTGCCTCATCTTGGTGTACGGAAATACACATACCAACACCCATATTAAAAGTGTGATACATTTCGGTTTGTGGTACATTGCCAGCTGCGGCAATTTGCTCAAACAGCGGATTATGGGGGATTTTGCTTGTGTCAAGATAGGCTGAAAGGTTTTGTGGTAGCATACGAGGGATATTTTCATGGAACCCACCGCCGGTTATGTGGCAGATGCCCGATACCGAACATTGCGAAAGCAGCTCCAAAACAGGTTTAACATAAATTTTTGTAGGTGTAAGCAAAGCTTCACCTAGGGTGCAATTTAATTCAGGAAAAACATTATATATAGGACTTTCTTTATTTTCTATGTCAAAAATGCTTCGAATAAGGGAAAAACCATTGGAATGAACACCCGAGGAAGGAAGTGCAAGAATCACATCTCCGGATTTCATGGTGCTTTGGGAAATCATATTTTTTTCATCCACAACACCCACAGAAAAACCGGCCATATCATATTCATCTTCCGGGTAAAAACCGGGCATTTCAGCGGTTTCGCCGCCAATAAGAGCACAATTGGCTTGCACACAGCCTTCTGCCACACCGGCAACAATTTGCTCAATGCGAGCAGGGTCGTTTTTTCCACAAGCGATGTAATCCAGAAAAAACAATGGGCGGGCACCGCTACACAAGATGTCGTTTACACACATCGCTACACAATCAATGCCCACTGTATCGTGCTTATTTAGTAAAAATGCAAGCTTTAGTTTTGTGCCTACGCCATCGGCACCGGAAACAAGAATTGGTTTTTCATAGCCGGCAAGGTTTGGGGCGAATAAGCCACCAAACCCACCAAGCCCACCAATCACACCGGGTATTTTGGTTCTGTCTACGTGCGATTTCATGCGCTGCACTGCTTCGTATCCGGCGTTGACATCTACACCGGCCGCTTTATAGCGATCACTGGCGCTATTTTGCATAGTTTGCTCCTTCAACGGAGATCCTGTCAAGCTCAATCTGTAGAGCTTGACGAGGTTTAATCTCCCAGTTTTTGTTCAAATTTACTTTTATCTTTTTGCTCAGGTGGCGCAACTGGATATTTTCCGCTGAAGCAGCCATCACAAAATTCAAGTGGACATTCTGGTGCCAGATTGTTTAAAGTGTCGATTGACAAGTATCCCAAGGAGTCTGCTCCAATGATATCTCGTATTTCATCTATACTGTGATTGAAGGCGATTAAATTTTCGCTAGAGTCGATATCAGTGCCAAAATAGCATGGATACAGGAAGGGTGGGCAAGATAGCCGCACATGCACTTCTTTCGCGCCCGCTTCGCGCAATAGGCGAATGATCTTTAAACTGGTGGTGCCACGCACAATTGAATCGTCCACCATTACAACACGCTTGCCACTTACTGTGGAAGAAATAGGTGTTAGTTTGATGCGCACATCATTCTCCCTTTGGCTTTGTGTGGGGGCAATGAACGTGCGGCCAATGTATTTGTTCTTCAAAAATCCCATGTCGTACGCAATACCGCTTTGCCTTGCATAGCCAATAGCGGCGTCAATGCCGGAATCGGGAACGCCTATTACAACATCTGCTTCAACAGGATGCTCAATGGCTAGCTGCTCGCCGGCTCGTATGCGCGCTTCATGCACGGAAACACCTTCGATAACAGAGTCCGGACGTGCAAAATAGACATACTCAAACACACACATAGACGAAGGTCCGCCCATGTGGGTTTGGATGCTTTCGATGCCATTTTCAGTAACACATACAATTTCACCGGGGGCAATGTCACGCTCGAATGTGGCACCGATAGCACTTAGTGCACACGATTCGCTTGCAAAGACGATGCTTTCGCCTATTTTACCCATACAAAGGGGGCGAAAACCGTGTGGGTCACGTGCGGCTACAAGTTTGCGTGGGCTCATCACAAGCAGTGAATAGGCCCCATGCAATTTATACATGGCCATTTCCACAGCCCGCTCGATGCTAGGCACGGTGAGGCGTGCTTCCGTGATGGTATAGGCAATTACTTCTGTATCACTTGTGGTGTGAAATATACCGCCTTGCAGTTCTTTTTCTTGGCGAAGTTCGGTGGCATTTGTAAGGTTGCCATTGTGGGCGATTGTCATGGTGCCCTTGATGTGGTTTGACACAAGCGGCTGCGCATTGGCGCGGCGGCTTCGGCCGGTGGTGGCATATCGCACATGGCCAAGCGCCATTTGCCCTTGGCCTAGCGATGCGAGTGTTTGCTCTTGGAATACTTCGTTTACAAGCCCGATATCGCGGTGATTCGTTACAACTCCGCGGTCACTTACAGCGATGCCACAGCTTTCTTGCCCACGATGCTGCAGTGCATATAGGCCGTAGTAGCAAAGTTTTGCTACGTCCTCAATGTCACCTCTGTCGTAAATTCCCAGCACGCCGCACTCTTCGTGCAGTTTATCATGCAGGTCTAAAAATGAACTCATGCCAAGTCCCCCAAAAGGCGTTTCATTACTTCTTGGTAGGCATCCTCTACGCCACCCATATCACGGCGGAAACGGTCTTTATCCAGTTTTTCGTGGGTGGTGCTGTCCCAAAAGCGGCAAGTGTCCGGTGAAATTTCATCGGCAAGAACAATGGTTCCATCAGCAGTTTTGCCAAATTCCAGTTTAAAGTCAATCAAATCAATGTTGGCATCTTTTAAATAAGCACGCAACACATCGTTTACTTTAAAGGCGTAACGGGCAATGGTTTCAAGTTCTTCTTCCGTGGCCCACTGCATGGCTAAAATATGATAGTTGTTTACCATGGGGTCGCCCAGGGCGTCGTCTTTATAGCAATATTCCAACACAGTGCGGCTCATCGGCGTGCCTTCGTCAAGGCCGATGCGTTTGGCAAGGCTGCCGGCAGCAATGTTGCGAACAATCACTTCTAGCGGCACAATGGTAACGCTTTTTACAATGGTTTCGCGTGCAGAAATCTCCTCAACAAAATGGGTGGGCACCCCTTCTTTTTCAAGAAGTTGCATCAGGTGGTTTGTCATGCGGTTGTTAATGGGGCCTTTGCCTACAATGGTGCCTTTTTTTGCACCGTTTCCTGCCGTAGCATCATCTTTATAATCTACAATAACGTAGTTTGCATCGTCGGTGGCATACACTTTTTTGGCTTTGCCCTCATAAATCATTTCGCGTTTTTCCATTTGTTGTCTCTCCTTCTTTTGTAAAAATGATATTGTATACGTAAAATAGCTTCGTATATTTTTATTGAGGCTGTTCTTGCAGTTTTTTATCTTTTTCTATAACAGCAGCCGATAAACCGGCACGGTGTTCTTCAAGACGTTGTGCAAGTTCATCATCAGCCACAGATAAAATTTGTGCGGCTAAAAGGGCGGCATTTACGCCGGCACCAAGGCCTACAGTGGCAACCGGAATTCCCGGGGGCATTTGCACAGTGGACAAAAGGGCGTCTAACCCGTCGCCTGCGCCGCCTTTGCAGGGGATGCCAATAACAGGAAGTAAGGTGTGTGCTGCGGCCACACCGGCCAAATGTGCGGCCATACCGGCGGCGGCAATAAGCACACCAAACCCATTTTTCTTGGCGTTTTGCACAAACTCACATACTTCGTGTGGTGTGCGGTGGGCGCTCATAATGTGTGCCTCTACGGGAACGTTTAGGCCACGCAAGGTGTCAATTGTTTTTTGTACCACAGGCATATCACTGTCGCTGCCCATCAAAATAGCTACTTTTTTCACGCTGTTCCTCCTCAATGGTTTTGCTAAAAAGCAAATTTTATACGATTTTATTATACCATTAAAGTGCACAAACGCAAGGGAAAAAGAAGCGTACGGACGATATACAAAAATACATTTGGTCGAAAAATTATTTGTAAGAAAAAAGATGCGTTTATACGATGAAACTGTGAGCGCCAAAATATGTTTTCAAATAAGGCAGGCAGAAGAGAGTGGGGTTATTTTGTATTAAAAAACAAAGAGGTAAGGTTTGCGAAAAGAAGTTGGTTTATGCTATAATATTGAAATATTGCATTTTATTCTAAAGAATATAGGTGGGTAACCATATGATTGTTATTTTTAAACCGGATGCACGGGAAGAGCAAATAGGTGCCCTGTGCCAGGATTTTGAAGCAAAGGGGCTGGCGATTCATAAATCCAGCGGCGAGCATACAAAGTTAATTGGCCTTGTGGGCGATACATCCAGTGTAGATATTGACTTAGTGCGGGCAAACCCTTTTGTAGCAGATGTAAAGCGTGTAAGTGAACCTTATAAAAAGGCCAACCGAACCTTTCATCCGAAAGATAGTGTGGTGCTTAGTGGCGGTGTAAAAGTGGGCGGCGGCCATTTTGCTGTGATGGCTGGCCCTTGCAGTGTGGAAAGTGAAGAGCAGATTTCCACTTTGGCAAAGCAAGTAAGGGCAGATGGTGCCCATTTTTTGCGTGGAGGGGCTTTTAAACCACGCACCTCGCCGTATGCGTTTCAAGGCTTGCGTGCCGAAGGGCTGGAGCTGTTAAAATTGGCGAAAGAGGAAACAGGCCTGCCTATTGTTACAGAAATTATGAACACATCTCATTTAGAGTTATTTTTAAATGCAGGCGTGGACATGCTACAGGTGGGGGCACGCAACATGCAGAATTTCGAGATGTTGCGGGAAATTGGGCAAACAAAAATTCCGGTTTTGTTAAAGCGTGGGCTATCGAACACATTGGAAGAGCTGCTGATGAGCGCAGAATACATTATGGCCGGTGGCAATGATCAAGTAATTTTGTGCGAGCGTGGCATCCGAACATTCGAGCCGTCTACAAGAAACACACTGGATATTAGTGCGGTGCCGATGCTAAAGAAAAAAAGTCACCTGCCGGTGGTGGTGGACCCAAGCCATGCAGCAGGCTTAAGCTGGATGGTAGAGCCGTTGGCGCTTGCGGCCGTTGCAGCCGGTGCCGATGGTTTGATGATAGAAGTGCACAACGACCCACCCCATGCATTAAGCGATGGCGCACAAAGTTTAACGCCAGAGGCTTTTACAAAGCTGATGAAGAAAATAAACCGTCAACGTGCATTTTTTGAAGAAATAGACGGTTTAGCATAAAATATTAAAAAAACACGAAACTACAATTTGTATATATTTCAAATAAAAATACAAAAAATAGATTAAAGTGTGAAAAATTTGCGTGTTTTTTAGCTGGGGCGAGACGTTTTTGCACAAATAATGTATAATAAAGCATATTGTGCTGAAAGGGAGCGTCAAAGGGATTTGGCACGTATTTGAACGAGTGATACAATGCGAGCATCAGTACAAGTTTCTGGTAATGCGTGAACACAAAGAAGGAGAAATTAAGAATGAAATTTAAATCAAGAATTGCACTTGGCCTGGCAGTGTTGGTGTTGGTGTCGCTGGCAGTAACCGGTGTTGCGTATTGGAGTGCGCAGGAAGCATTGGGCCCACAAATTGAACCGGGGCTACAAGTGAACGGGGAAGTGGTGAAAGACCCGGGCGTGATGATGACGGTAGATGGGGTAGAGATTGGGTTTGATGAATATCGCTATTATTACTTAAGCAATATGTACTATATGGAAATGAGTTATGGCGAGGGTATTTTTGAACAAGATTACGATGGTTCTCTTGCATTAGAACTGAGAACAGCTACAGAAACCACCATTTTGCAGACGCAGGCATACCTACGCTTGGCAGAGGAACATGGCATTGCTTTAACGGATGAAGAGAAGCAAGAAATTGTTGCCGAGATGGATGAGCAAAAGGCCAGTTTAGGCGAAGATGCCTATCTACGCAGCTTGCAAGATATGTTCTATGTGGATGAAGAGATGTATATTGAGCTTACCGAAGAGCAAAGGTTGATTCAAAAAACACAAGAAACATTGATGGAAGAGTATACAGCGGAAATAGAAGCAGATTTAGACAGCTATTTCATTACAGCAAAACATATTTTGGTTAGCCCGGATGCGATTAGTGAAGAGCCAACCCCGGAAGAGAATTTACTGGATGAGATTGGCAGTGAACTTACATCGGCAGATAGCAGCTTAGCTACATCCGTGGCACCGGCTGATAGTAGCCTTGCCACATCGGTGGCACCACAACAAGAGGTAACATCGAGCGTAACGAGTGAAGTTACAACGACAGAGTTAACAGCAGAAGAGCAAGCCGCACAGGCAGAATTATTGGCAGAAGATCTGCTGGCACAACTACGAGTGGCTGAAGCATCGGGCATTGATACAACAGAAATGTTTGACCAATTTGTAGTGGACTACGGTACAGACCCAGGCATGGAGCAAAGCCCAGAGGGTTACACATTTGCAGAAGGTGTGATGGTAGATGAATTCTATAATGCGGCTTTGGCGCTGCAACCGGGAGAAATCTCCGAAGTAGTAGAATCGGACTTTGGGTATCACATTATTCGTAGAGAGGCTTTAAACATGGAAGCGTTTGAAGAAGGCGGCAGCGCTGAGTTTGAAGTGGATAACCTTGTATCAACGAAAATAAGTGAAGAACTAACAGCTCTTATGGAAGCGATGGAAGTGAGTTACGGCGAAAATTATGAGCTTGTAAGCCCACAAACCATTCAATAGGAATACAAAACAAAAAACCACCTCTGCACTGTGCAGAGGTGGTTTTTTTATGGTAATACCCGCGGGGGCACCTTTATCTCTGGGCATTTGGAAGGCAATTATAAAGGGGGGATACGAATACAGCGAAAGGCAGGGAAATGCAGATTTCTATCCTACAAAACAAATTAAGAAAATAAGTGAATCCTGCTGTATTTTAAGTGGGGATAACGATGGTCCATGCGGCAACAGACAATGCTCTTTTGCGGGGCTTGTCAGGTGGTCAATTTTATTTTTAAAATAAGAAAAAATCGGATAAACAAAAATATATTAATTTATAAATAAAATATTGTTATTATTGTTTTATGTGAAATAAGGGGAAATATAAAAATATTGAATAGAATCCAAAAGGGAAACGAGGAGTGAGAACAGAAAAAAAGATAAAATGACATAATGGGAAATTTCGGGGTACGCCGAAAAAGACAAATGTTCCCAATATGAATAATATGGTGGTTTTTACAATTTTATAGGAAAATACAAATTATAGTGTGTGAATACCGCTGTTTTCTAATGTATTATCCAGTTGTATCGAAGGTGGTGTGATGGAAGGTGCGAGTTTAAAAACAGTGGATGGCATTGCAGGTTGACGTTTGCGAAGCAAGCGCTGTATGCGTGGGCGGTTGTATCGTTGTGCAATGATACAGGGAAGGTTTACCGCAATGGTGTATAGAAGCATAAGGGGGATAATCTCAATGGGCGAAAAGAAGCCGAATACCCAAAAGAAAGGCATGGCCAACCAGTGTGTTAGCTCAGCACGGCGAGATTCTAACAAGAATTTATGCAGGTTTTCTTCCGAAACATCATTCAAATGTCTTTTTCTGTAACCGCCTAGCAAAGCGCCACCGTCTGGCAATAAGTGCTTCCAGCGACGTATTCGAAAATATTTTTGGTAAAAGTTCCCGCCGTCTTCGAATTTTCTTGTGCGATATAGGCCGGTATCGTGCGAAAAAAACCGGGCAGGCAGCTGTGCGCACAGGAATGCAGCCCCTCCTTGAAACAATGTCCAAAAAAAAGCACAAAGCAAAAGCAAAAGCCAAATGGGTGGGTAAAAAAGTTGCATAATCAGTTCCCCGCCGATACGTTTCGCCCTTTCCAGTACACGGGGCGACGAAGTGTTTTTTTAACAATAGAACGCATAAATATTAGCAAAAAAACGAAAAGTGGGAATGGGTAAAACAAGATGAGCAAAGGTGAAAACCGGCCAATTTTCCTTGCGATGCTCAAAAGCTGAAAGCAAAGTATGAAGTAACAAAGCACAAGAAAAACCCAAAGAACAGGGCTGGGGGGCTGGGTGAAATCCAGCAGTGCAAAAGGTACACTCAGCAGTGCCGACATCCAAAACATCAAAAGAAGCCACAAATTAAGCCTGGCGGTAGCAGCGCCGCTTGCAAAGTTTTTTGTCCAGCCTTCTATCATGCTTGTGGCACCGCTTGGATACATGCGGTAGCGTAATTCGGGGCCACCTTGGCAGCAGTACGGCGAAATGCCAATGGAAGCCAGGCGCTTGCCTAAGCTGATGTCATCGAGCACGCTGCTTTTTACGGCCTCATGCCCACCACATTCTTTATACAGTTTCGCAGGAATTAAAATCACCGGGCCAAATAGGCCATGGGTTGCTTTGCCAAAAAGGGGAGGCACCGCTAAGGCTGCTGTGGCAATTGCGTTAAAAAATAGGCAGCATTGTTCATACAAACATACAGTGGCATGCCATGGTTGTACCGAAACAACAGGGCCATGTGCTTGCCATGTGCCAATAATGCGGTTCAATG
This sequence comes from uncultured Oscillospiraceae bacterium, assembly GCA_964370195.1. Taxonomy (GTDB): domain Bacteria; phylum Bacillota; class Clostridia; order Oscillospirales; family Ruminococcaceae; genus JAAYCI01. Next base: position 18,656 of record CAYJIH010000006.1, on the reverse strand, counting down.
TGTTTTTATCATAAAGCCGAACATCGGCATCTAAAAATAAAAAGAGTGTGCCGCGTGCCGCTTTTGCACCAAGGTGGCATGCATACGATTTTCCCATCCAGCCGTGTGGTTTGTTTTGTACGTGTATCACCTGTGCACCGCCGGCCTTTGCCAGTGCCGCTGTTGCGTCTATCGAGCCATCGTCAATACAAATAATTTCATAGGGCTTCACTGTTTGCTGCGCAAGAGATTGCAAAAGGCCGGGTATGTTATGTTCTTCATTGCGTGCAGGAATGATAACAGAGATGCGAGGAATGTTTTTATTATTTTTATTATAGCGAAGGGGGCAAAGCTGGCGTGTATGGCGAAATAAAAGCGTTCCGGCGCACAGTCCCAGCAGCACGCACACAACAAAAATTGTCATGTTATCACCTCCTGTTTATTATTGAGTATAGTGAAATTGTTTGCAAAAGAAAGATAACTCTGTCGATTTGTGGTTGGCTTATAAAATTATGTGGTGTGGCATGTGTAAGTTTTTAACACAGAAAGGGTAAATTTATTAAAAAGTACTTGCGAGAAGGAGGCCGAACAAGGTATACTTAAAAAGGATGGTAATGCTAGCTGAATTGGACACAAAAGGAGGGAAAACAGGTGGAAATCGGCGCTCGAAGTAGCAACATGGAATATGACCCCCCTCCGGCGATGTTTTTTTCAACAGTTTCGGCTTGTTTTTCTTGGCTGGTGCCAATACAGTGGTGCATGGTAAAATAGTTTGGTGTTTTGTATAGCCAAATGAACAATGCCCTCTGTTTTATATGGGGGAAATTTGCTTTGCCACACATGGTGGCTGCTTGTTCCTGTTCATTCGCATGAGCGCTTTGACAGTTTGATTTGTCAAACGGCGTTTTCGTGCGTTTTTTTATTGTAAAAATTGGGTTTGTAAAGCAGAAAGGAGGGTGTGTATGGAAAATGTGCAACTGCAAAGCTTAGAAATGCTATTAGAGCAACGGGAATATAAAGCTTTGCGAGAGGCTTTTTCGGAGATGAATGAAATTGATATTGCACGTTTTATTGAGGAAATTCCTATTGAACGTGCTGTTTTGGCGTTTCGCACCCTGCCAAAAGACCTTGAGATGGACGTGTTTGTGGAGTTAGACAGCGAGAGCCAACACCATATTTTGGGCAGCATGAGTGATGAAAAAGTGGCTGCAATTATGGACGACCTATGGGTGGACGACGCTGTGGATATGCTGGAGGAAATGCCGGCTGTTTTGGTTAAAAAAATTCTGCGTTTGGCCTCGCCGGAAACACGTGCGAAAATCAACGAATTTTTGCGATATCCTGAAAATTCGGTGGGAAGCATTATGACGGCAGAATTTACAGATTTACGTCGTGATATGCTTGTGGAAGATGCTATCAAGCGCTTACGCCGTGTGGGTGAAGATAAAGAAACCATTTATGTATGTTATGTTATTGATGATACGCGCCATTTAGAGGGCGTACTTACCGTGCGCGATTTGCTGCTTGCAAACGATAATACACCCATTCAAGACATCATGCGCGCGGAGGTGATTGCACTTGCCACCGCAGACGACCAAGAAGAAGCGGTGCGCCTTATTGCAAAATACAGCTTTGTTTCTTTGCCGGTGGTAGATCAAGAGAACCGCCTTGTGGGCATTGTAACGGTAGACGATGTTGTGGATGTGCTGCAAGAAGAGGACACAGAAGACTTTGAAAAAATGTATGCTATGGCCCCAAGCGAAAAGCCTTATTTAAAAACAGGTGTATTTACATTGGCAAAAAATCGTTTTGGTTGGCTTCTTATCCTCATGCTAAGCGGTATGATTACAGGTGGAATATTGGGTTATTTCGAGCCTGTTTATCTTGCGTTTCCGCTTTTGATTTTATTTGTGCCCATGCTAACGGGAACAGGCGGAAATGCCGGAAGCCAATCCAGCACCACGGTAATACGTGGTTTGGCACTTGGCGAAATTGAACGGCAAGATTTTTGGGCGGTGCTGTGGAAAGAAATGCGCATCAGCTTGGTGGTGGGTGCGGCCTTAGCCATTGTAAATATGGTGCGCGTGCTGATTCAATACCCAGGCAGCGGGCTTTTGTCTGTTACGGTATCTCTTGCACTTATTGGGGCAATTTTTATTGCAAAGGTAATTGGTGGCACATTGCCGCTTTTGGCAAAAGCGGTTCGGCTAGACCCTGCACTGCTGGCGGCGCCGGTTATAACCACGGCAGTGGATGGCATTACATTGGTTTTATATTTTAGTTTGGCAGAGTGGTTGCTACAATAAAAACAGCGGTAATATTTGCAGAAAGGAGGTCTTTATGAAAAGTGGCGTGAATGAAGTGCAATTGGGCATTTTGGTGGGGCAAAAACATTATCGGAAATTGCGCGCGGCCTTTTCCGAAATGAATGATGTGGATGTGGCTGCATTTATAGAAGACCTTCCGCAAGAACAAAGGCCGCTTGTGTTTCGCACACTTGAAAAAGATCAGGCAACCGAAGTATTTGCCGAGCTGGATAGTGACATTCAACAGCATATTATTGAACGAATTACAGATAGGGAACTAGGGGAACTGCTGGAAGAGTTGGCCGTGGATGATGCGGTGGATATGCTGGAAGAAATGCCGGCCATGCTTGTGAAGCGTGTGCTTCAAAATGCCACGCTCGACACACGCGCACTGATCAATGAATTTTTACGTTATCCGGAAAATTCGGCCGGCAGTATTATGACGGCTGAATACACCGATTTGCGAAAAAATATGAGCATTGAAGATGCCATCAAGCGTTTGCGGCGAATTGGCGAGGATAGAGAAACCATCTACACATGTTATGTGATGGATGAGGCGCGACATCTTGAAGGTGTTGTGAGTGTGAAAGATTTGCTTTTGGCTCACGACCAGCAGAAGGTAGAAGAGGTGATGGACAGCAGCGCCATTTCGGTAATCACCACAGATGACCAAGAGGAAGCGGTGCACCTGATGACAAAATATGCACTGATTTCGCTACCGGTGGTTGATCACGAGCAGCGCCTTGTGGGAATTGTTACAGTAGATGATGCTGTGGATATCATTCAGGAAGAGGCCACAGAAGATTTTGAAAAAATGGCAGCCATTGTGCCGGCCGGGCGTCCGTATTTAAAATCTGGCGTGTTAACATTGGCGAAAAACCGTATGTTTTGGCTTTTGGTTTTGATGCTTGGCAGTATGCTCACAGGTGCTATTTTAGGCTATTTTGAGGCTGTTTTTTCTGTAATTCCCCTTTTGGTAACATTTATTCCCATGCTTACAGGTACCGGTGGCAATGCCGGCAGCCAAGCAAGCACCACCGTGATTCGTGGTATGGCGCTGGGGGAAATAGAAAGCCGAGACCTTTTTGTGGTGCTTTGGAAAGAATGGCGCATTAGTTTGCTTGTGGGCCTGCCTTTGGCGGCTGTTAATTATGTGCGTATTTTGGTGTTTTATGAAAACAGTGCCGTAGAAGGCCTTGTGGTTAGCCTTGCCATGATTTGTACGGTGCTGATGTCCAACACAATGGGTGTAATTTTACCGATGTTTGCGAAAATTTTAAGGTTAGACCCTGCGCTTATGGCGGCGCCTCTTATCTCCACGCTTGTAGACGGATGTTCGCTTTTGATTTACTTTGCCATTGCACTGTGGTTGCTGCCAATTTAAAGCGGTCTAGCCCCAAGGATTCGACGTATTTTTCTTGCAATATGGCCCAAACTATAGTAAAATAGAATAAGTTGCATGAGATGACTTTGTGCAAAAACGGTTCAGTATAACATATAAAAGGAGAAATTACATATGATTTTAGATGTGACAAAAGAAACGTTTGAAGCAGAAGTATTGCAAAGCGATAAACCTGTATTGGCAGAATTTTGGGCTACTTGGTGTGGGCCTTGCAAAATGATGGGTCCTATCATTGAGCAATTGGCTGAAGAGAACCCCGATTATAAAGTGGTTAAAATCAATTCGGACGAAGAGCAAGAATTGGCAGAAAAGTTTGGTATTTTAAGCATCCCCACGGTAATCGCTTTTAAAGATGGAAAACAAGTGAACCAAAGTGTGGGCGTGGTGCCAAAAGACAAGTTGGTTGCTTTGTTTTCAAACACATAAATAGAAGTAAACTTAAATAGCCTCTCTTACGGACGAGAGGCTATTTAAATGTGTAAAGATAAATTGAAATTTGGAGGATATGTGATGCGAGTTGTTTCGATTATTTTAGGGATTTTGTTGGTTTTGGCCGGCATGTTTATGGTGGTGACACCCGGTGCTACGTATGCAAGCATGAGCTGGGTGATTGGCTTTTTGCTTATTTTGGTTGGTGTAAATGAGCTTGCACAATATTTTGCCGCAGGAAAAACCGGCAAAAGATCAACATGGGAGCTTGTTGGTGGTATTTTAAGCTTAGTGCTTGGCGCACTTGTGCTGTTTAACCCTATGCTGGGCATTTTTGTAGAATTGAGTATGACGTATGCATTTGACATTTGGCTGATCATTGGCGGTATTTTGCGTATTGCCCGTGCGTTCGAAATGCGCAAAACAAAGGAAAAAAATTGGGGCTGGGTGCTTACAATGGCCATTTTGTCTGTGGTAGTGGGTGTGTATGCTTTGTTCCACATTGGTACTTTGATGTTGGCCATTGGCATTATGGTGGGCGTTTCTGTTATGATGAGTGGCTTTAACCTCATTGCCGGTTCCTCCATGATGGGAAGCGGCTCGAATGGTGGCTCGGCCGCTTAGGTTGGCTAGAGGCAAAGCTGTTTTCTGTAAAAAAACAGGACGATTTGTATTAAAAAATTTTTATTAAGATAAAGTTGCCACGAAAAGGGGCGCTGCCAAACGGTAGCGTCCCTTTTTGGCGCGATATAAAGAGTCAATTGTGTCAGCAATGTAAAACGCTACGAAGATGCATATTCTGTGCATGCATCTTCGTAGCGTTTTGTTGCCCCTTTTTTAAAAGGGTGTTTTTGCAAAGTTATTCTGTATATTTATATAGGCTATAGCGTTATAATATCGAATTTTGGCATTGTGTTTTCTTCCAGCAGCAGCACGCCGTAGCTTGCTTTCATGCCAATAGGCGGCTTGCCAAGCGAACCTGGGTTAAACAGGTGAATGCCATTCACAAGCTCGTACAGTGGGCGGTGTGTGTGGCCAAACAAAGCAATATTGGCATGTTTTTTACGTGCGTGCTCCCACAAAAGGGCAAGGCCCAATTTCACATGAAAACAATCTCCATGTGTAAAGAAAAGCGTATGCCCTTCTAAAGATAAAAGCAATTCTTGTGCACAATCATTGCCGGAGTAATGGTCGCAGTTTCCGTACACACAGTAAAAGTCCATCGACTTATATTTTGATTGCAAGGGAAACAGTTTGTCAACGCCATCTCCAAGATGAATGCATACCTGAGCGTCATGCTCGCGGCAAAGCACTTCATGTATTGGCTGTGTGGCATTGTGTGTGTCGCTAATAACCAATACCTTCAAATTGCTCACATCCTTTTATTGTGCTGTTATTGAAGGGCACAATGAAATATTTAAAAGAGGGATTCATCCGGGCTTTCTGATGAGGGTTCCTTCTGCTGTAACATTTCTTTATAGAGTGCGCTTTTCGCATATCCGGTTTCGGCGGCCGCACGTTTGGCAGCAGCGGAAAGGCTTAAGGGCCAGCTAAGAGCTTCTCTAGCCACTTCCTCTAAACTGCGTTGCGGCACAGCAAGTTCTTCTTTTGCTTGCCCGGCCACCACAAGCACAAATTCGCCACGCGGTTTTTCTTCAGCGTAATAAAGGGTGGCCTGCTCTAATGTGGTTTTTACAATCTCTTCATGCAGTTTTGTAAGCTCGCGGCAAAGGGTGATGCTGCGCTTTGGGCCAAAGGCGGCGTGTAAATCCAGCAATGTTTTGGGAAGCTTATGTGGCGCTTCGTAAAAAAGCATGGTTCTTTCTTCGTTTTGTAAGTAGGACAGCCGCTCGTTGCGGGCGTTGCGGTTTTGTGGTAAAAATCCCTCAAAAACAAACCGTGTTGTGTCTTGCCCGGAAGCGCACAGCGCGGTAAGGGCAGCGTTTGGCCCCGGAATGGGCACCACGGTTATGTTTCTTTCTTTTGCCTCTTGCACTAAAATTTGGCCGGGGTCGCTGATGGCCGGCAGGCCGGCATCACTACATAAAGCACAGCTTTCACCGGCTTCAATGCGTGCCAAAATACCCTCGCTGCGCACACGCTCGTTGTGCTCGTGATAACTGATGAGTGGTTTTTTAATGCCGAGGTGGTTTAATATTTTAACGGTAACGCGGGTATCTTCAGCAGCAACAAAATCTACTTCTGTTAATATCTCGCCTACACGTGTGCTTAAATCTCGTAAATTTCCTATGGGCGTGCCCACAATATACAATATGCCTGCCATGGGCCGGCCCTCCCTTATTTTATAACAATGGCGTTTATGCCTCTTTTAAAACACCACCGGTTTTCCCGGGGGTAATAAAATATCGGACAAAACCGAAAGCCCGTGCCCGCCGTTTTTGCGTGCATCTACCAAGGCAAGCCATGGGTCGGTGCTGGGCGTTTTGCGCACAAAGCAAAGGCGTTTTGGTGCAAAGCCAGCTTGTTGCAATACAAAAAACAGCTCGGCAAGGCGCGCAGGTGGGTAGCAAAGGCAAAAGCGGCCGCCATCTTTTAACAGCCGTTTTGCAGCAAGGCTTAAATCTTCTGCCGTGCAAGTTGTGTCGTGCCGTGCGCGTGCGCGTGTGGCGTTTTGGGCACATGGGCCACTATTAAAATACGGTGGGTTTGCCACAACAAGATCAAGTGGACGTTCTGTGCGCACTTGTCGCACATCGCCACAGATAATATTTAAAGAAGTGGCCCTATTTAAGGTTTTGGCTTCTTCCATTAGGGCTGCGGCTTCTTCATCTATTTCCACCGCCAAAGCGGGGCCTTGCACACCGGCATCTAAAAGGCCAAATGCCAAAATGCCACAACCGGCACAAAGGTCGGCAATGGCCCAGTGTTTATGGGGGTTACAAAAAGAAAGTAAAAGCAGTGCATCTGTGCCAAAACGATGCTGTTTGCTTGTTTGCACTTTTGTGCCATGCGGTAAAATTTCTATTTTTTTTTCTATCATACTGTATGTGTATAAAAAAATCAAGCGGGCACGAAAAATGTGCCCGCCGGGTTAATTGTGCATTCGTTCTAGGGTGCGTGTGCTTAGTCGGCCGAGATTGCACCGGTAGGACATACGCCTTCGCATGTGCCGCAGTCGATGCATGCATCGGCATCAATTGTGTATTGAGCGTCGCCAGCAGCAATGGCGCTTACGGGACATTCGCCTTCACAGGCACCACAGGAGATGCAGTCAGAGCTGATTTTGTAAGCCATATGAGTAGCCTCCTTTTCTTGAAAAATAAATGTATGAGTTAAAAGCTCATACATTTATTTTACCACAGGATTTGTAGAATGCAAGTTTTGTATCGGAAGAAAAGGGCGCAGCTTGGCATGGCGTTTGCCAAAAGCTTATTTGCGCTGTTTTTTCTCTTTTGTTTCGGTTGTAGCCGCCGCTTCGGCCTGTTCTAAATCTTCCGGTTTCATGGGTTTGCGTTTGCCGCCGCGCAGGTACACCACATCGTCTCGATGGTAATAGTGCGGTGTGATATCCGGCGTTTCCTCTAGGCGTACACGCAATTTCCCTGTGATGAGGTTTACCTCGGTTACGGTGCCGTTGCCATCGGGCGTTTGCACCACACAACCAAGCCCCGGTGTAATTTTACCAAGATATTCATAGGCTGGTTGCTCATAAGCAAGGCAGCACATCAAACGTCCGCAGCTGCCGGAGATTTTTGCAGGATTTAAAGAAAGGCCCTGCTCTTTTGCCATTTTAATGGAAACAGGCTGGAAGTTTTTCAAAAATCGACTGCAGCAAAACGGTTGCCCACAAATGCCAAGGCCACCAATCATTTTCGATTCATCGCGCACACCAATTTGACGCAGTTCAATGCGTGTGCGGAAAACCGACGCAAGGTCTTTAACAAGCTCGCGGAAGTCCACGCGTCCATCGGCGGTAAAATAAAACAAAATTTTGTTGCGCGTATGTGTATATTCTACATCCACAAGCTTCATTTCTAGCCCATGGCGTAAAATGGCTTCTTCGCAAACGGTGAATGCATGATGTTCGTCTTCGCGGTTTTGATGCATACGCCGGATGTCGGCATCATCGGCTAGGCGCACAACAGGCTTAAGTGCCTGCGAAACACTGGAATCGGGCACAGAGTGTGGCTTGTGAACCACTTCGCCGCATTCGGTGCCACGGCTTGTTTCTACAATCACATAGCAGCCTTCTTGGATGTCAAGGCCAACGGGATCGAAGTAATAACTTTTGCCGCCTTCTTTAAAGCGAACATGGATGATGGTTTTCATATAGGTTCCTCTGTAAGGTTGATGGCCAAAGTGCTAAACACAAGCTTTGGCGCAATATTTGCTTGTAAATCGAGTTGTGCTTGTTGCACAAGTGGCAAAAAGCGTGTGGCTTGCCAGGGGGGAACGCCCCCTTGCTCTGCAGAAAGTGGCGTGTGAAAGGCACTGGCAAGCACTTGGGAAAAATCTTGTAAAAAGTTGTTTCTGCGTTCTTTGCTTTCATCTACGGGGCTGTCTTTGCGTTTGCTTTTGGCTTTACTTCCCTCAAATGCACTAAACAGGCAAAGCAAAGCGTATAAATTGCCTTGCGCTGCAGCTATGGCAGCACGTTGTGCCGCTTGCAAGGTTTCTTTTCTTGTTTCGTTTCTCAAAATTTGCAAACCCATACCGGGGCGCCCGCCATAAACGGCAGCGAGCAACTGTGCTTCCTCTAAGCTTGCGCCTTCGGTTTGTAAATATTGCCGCATTTCATCTGGCGGTAGTTCGGCCAGTGGGTATAGGGCGCATCGGCTTCGAATGGTTTGTAAAAGAAGAGAGGCATCACGTGCTGTTAAAACGAATAACATGTCGGAAGGTGGTTCTTCTAATATTTTTAAAAGGGCGTTGGCCGCAGGGGCCATCATGCGTTCTGCATCGCGAATTAGAACAGCGCGCCCTTTTGAAGAAAGCCCTGTTCGATACATCTTAGAGCGCACCTCGCGAATGCGGTCGACTTTAATTTGGCCGGAAAGCCCTTCTCCGGCGATTGTAATCACCTCAGAGCTTTCGCCATTCAAAACTGCTTTGGCGCCTTCGCCACCGGCAGGGAACAAGTAATCAGCTGCAAGGCAGCGTGCCCAATGGTTGCGGCCACAGCCATCCGGTGCAGTGAGCAAAACGGCATGGGGCAGGCAGTTTGTTTGCAAAGCGTGTTGCAGTGCGCTACGCGTGTGTTCGTTGCCCAAAATGGTGCTCAGTGCAAATGTACTCATAATTGTTCAAAGCGCTCCACCGATGTTACAAATACGGTGGCACCACCCACGCTGACATTTAAAGGAGCTGAGGAAGAGTCGAACAAATTAGAATATCCGGTGCCTGCCGGAATCAGTTCCTCTCGCCGGCTGGAGTGACGCGCGATAACTTCAATGCATGTGTCAACTTTATCGTCTTCTACACCGATTAGGAATGTAACACTGCCGGCACGCAAAAAACCACCATTTGTGGCCAGGCGCGTTAAACGAAACCCAGCGGCTACTAAGGAATCGTTGACATCATGGGCATCTTCATTGCTTACAATAGCGGTAATTAGCTTCATGTATGCCTCCTATCCATTGTTGTAATTCAAATTCTTATACGAGAATAAGGCGGTACTTTATTTATTTTACCACATCTATTTCTAAAATACCACCATGGGAAAGATGCGGTAAAAGCTGTGGCGAAATGCGTTCTCCGGGTGCTATAAGTGGAACACCGGGTGGGCAAGGGGCATCTAGCCCAGCTGCCACACGGCCTGCTGCATAAGCGAGGGGGATGCGTTCTTTTGGGGCGAAAAAAGCCTCGCGCGGGGTGCACACAACGTGTGGAAACACCGGGGGAGGAGGCGCTGAGATAGCGAGCGGCGTGCGCGGTGGAAAATGCTGTAAAGCTTTGGAAAGGGTGGCAAAATCCTCTTTGCTGTTGCAAGCGCTTGCCATTAAAACAATACGGGTGCCATCACAATATTCGGGCACAATGCCATGGCTTGCCAGGTGTTCCAGCACGGCTTGCACCGGCCAGCCACCCAAGGCGGGGTGAAGACAAAGTTTAAGGGGGTCATCTCCTGGCTCGCACAAGTGGGCCGATTCTTTTGCAACGGCCGCAAGCTGCTGGGCGGCACTGTTAAAATCCAACGCATTGCAAAGCAGTTGGCCGGCACATAAATCTAGGCTTTCGAGAATGAGGTAACTTGGGCTGGTGGAACCATATAAATTGAGAAGTTCGCGCGCCTGCGTGGCATGGGTTTTTTTGCGCAGATGAAGCAAAGCGGCCCCGGTAAGGCAGGGCAGTGTTTTGTGGGCAGAGTCTACCACAGCGTCGGCACCAAGGTGCAACGGATGTTGCGAGGGAGGTAAAAAAGCAAGGTGTGCACCGTGCGCATTGTCTACCAAGAGGGCAGAGCCTGCTTTTTCACAGATGGCGGCCAAAGCGGCAATGTCGGGCGAGCGTCCGAAATAATCAGATGCGGTAATGTAAACGGGCGCGTTTTTGTGCTGCTGCAAGGTTTCTTCCAGCACGTGCGGTGCGATGCGGCCCTCTTCTACAGGAAGCCACACAGGCAATGCACCGGTGAAAATGAGGGCACGTAGAGCCGAAATATGGCAGCCACGCGCCATGATAATGGGCTTATCGGGATGCATATATAGGTGTAGCATGGCCTCGATGCAACTGGTGCTACCAAAAGTTGAATATAAGGTGACAGCACTGCGAAATGCCTTTGCCATGTTTTGCTCGCTTTCGGCCAAGGGGCCGCTTGGATGCGAAAGGTCATCTGCGCCCTCAATTTCGGTTAAATCAAGGGGCAAAAGTGGGGCGAAAGCGGGTAAAGCAGCGGCGTTGCCTTTGTGGCCCGGAACAAAAAAGCGGGTGCGCAACTGCGAAAGTTGCACAGCCCGGCTAAAAAATGGCGTAACGTGTTTCATCCTGGCCCCTTTTAACGGCCGCGCCAATTGCGGCGGTTGCGGCTGATGCGAATTTGTTCTTTAACATTGCGAATGAGTGTGTTGCCAAAGAACAAAGCATAGTTGATGAGGCTAAAGGCCAAAGATACAAGCATAAACAGCCCAAGCAGTGGCGAAGCGATAAACTGGAACAAAAGCTGTGCCACAAGAAAAGCAGCATACGCAATGGCCAGCCATTTGGCTTTGATTTGTACAACAAAAAACAGCATAAAGCTTGTGTCTGGTGCCACGGTGGCAAAGGCAAGAAACAGAGAAAGGTTTAAGTAAACATTTGTGCCAAAGCCAACGATAAAGCAAGAAAGAATGGCACCGATGATGCCAACAAGATAGTACAAATTTAGCCGAAAGCCACCCCAAACATATTCTAAGTTGCGGCCCATCATATAGTAAAAATAAAGCGAGATAAGCAAGAAAAATGTATTTGAGCCATCTGGCACAAAGACAAACGTGATAAGCCGCCACACTTCACCTTGTAAAATAGCAGCCCGGTTTAAACTAAGTAAAGAACTCATGTTAAAACCGGCGCCGGCAGCGGCCATATCTAAAACGTACACGGCGGCCATGCCAATAACCACAATGGTCATCAGCCCATGAATATAGCGCCTTCCATATTTGTGTTCCAGTTTATAGAGCCATTTCATTGTAAATCCTCCAACTGTTTAAAGAATAGATGTTTAAAAAGAACGAACGAACAATATTTTTATAAAAATACATTTTGCACTGTGGATTAAGTATAGCAGAGAGCCCTTCTTTGTTCAACAAAAAGTTTAAACCACTTTCAGGGGCGTTTTTGCATTGTTGAATGATAGAGAAGGTAAAAAAGCCACTTTTTAACATTTTCAACAGAGTTTTCAACAATTGGCAGTGAGGTGCTGTTATACAGGCCGTAAATTGCAAGTGTTTCGCAAAGAAAAAGTAAAAAAAATTCTGAGAAATAAATTAGGCAGATTGCCAAAAAGGGCCACGCCCTAAAATATGAATAGAGGTTTTGAAGAGGGCACATGCGTGCACCAATGCAGGTGGATGGTGCTTCGTTTCATGGTTATCCGCACCGCGAAAATCCGCAACTGCGGCAAATTACACAGCCTCCTTCATGGGCAAGTGCTTTGCCACATTCGGGGCATTGGCGCCCTTCGGGCTCGTCTGTTGTGTGTTTTGGGCCAAAAGAACGTGGCTCACGCGTGTGTTTTTTTGCGGTGCCCACAGGGGGTTCTGGTGTAAGGAAGGTGCTGGCAGCTTCGTTTTGCTCAATATGGCGAGCCACCTTTTTTACCACGCGGGCAATGGCATCGGGGCAAGAGGTGCAACTCATGCCGCCCAAACGTGTGGTAGACGGGCAACGAATGCCCTTGAGTTGGTTGTAAATTTCATCCACATTCATGCCGCTGCGCAAAGCAACGCTGGCAAGGCGGGCAGTGGCTTCGCTTTGGCTAGAGCATCCACCGGCTTTGCCTGTGCTGGTAAAAACTTCACAAATGCCTTTTTCGTCGTAATTCACGGTAACATATAGGTTTCCACAGCCAATTTTCATGCGCTCTGTAAAACCGGAGGTAATGGCGGGGCGCTTGCGTGGACGAATTTGCCCATACGGTGTGTTGCAAGCTTCGCAAACACTTTCGTCTTGTGTGGCACCATTGTTTACAGAACCGATGTTCAGCACTTGCCCTTCGCGGCTGCCGTCGCGGTAAATGGTAAGCCCCTTACACCCTTCGCGGTAGGCAAGGCGGTAGGTGTCGGCCACATCTTCTTGTGTGGCCTCTTTGGAAAAGTTCACTGTTTTCGATACTGCATTGTCTGTGTGGTGCTGGAAAGCCGCTTGCATTTTTACATGGTATGTGGGGGAGATATCATGGCTACAAACAAAAACATCTCGAAGCGCAGGCGGAATTTCTTCCATGTGGGCAATGCTGCCAGCCTGTGCAATTTTGCGCATTAAATCTTCGCTGTATAGCCCTTCTTGCTCAAGGCGTGCGCGCAAAATGGGGTTTACCTCTAAAAGCTCTGTGTTGTCCATGATGTTGCGAATATAAACATACGCAAATACGGGCTCTACACCGGAGGAACAACCGGCAAGAATGGAAAGCGTGCCTGTGGGTGCAATGGTGGTAATGGTGGCGTTGCGCTGGGGTTCTTTTCCGTGCAGGGTCGATTCTGCAAACAGTGGGAAAGCACCGCGAGTTTCGGCAAGTTTGCGCGAAGCGCGGTGGCCTTCTTCTTCAATAAAAGACATCACCTCTTCTGCCAAAGCCAAAGCGGCATCACTATTGTAAGAGAGTCCCATCACCAACAATAAATCGGCCCAGCCCATTACACCCAGCCCAATTTTTCGTGTGGCACGTGTGGCCTCGGCAATGCGATCCAGCGGGTAATGATTTACATCGATGACGTTGTCTAAAAAATGTACGGCATCGGCCACTGTTTTTTTAAGAAGGTCCCAATCAATTTCGGCAGACTGTGTGCCGGTTTTTAACATGTTTACCAAGTTGATGCTGCCCAAATTACATGATTCATAGGCCAAAAGGGGCTGCTCACCACATGGGTTTGTCGATTCGAATTCGCCTTGTTTTGGCACAACATTGTCGCGGTTTAAACGGTCTAAAAATAAAAGTCCGGGCTCGCCGTTTTCCCAGGCCGCTTTTACAATTTTTTCAAACACATCACGAGCCGAAAGGGCGCCACAAACCTTTTTTTCGTAAGGGTCGATGAGAGAATACATTTCGCCCGCGGCTTCAGCGCGCATAAATTCTTCTGTAAGGCCTACTGATAAGTTGAAATTTGTAATTTCCCGTGTGTCTTTTTTGCAAGAGATAAATTCCAAAATGTCAGGATGATCCACACGCAACACACCCATGTTGGCACCGCGGCGCGTGCCGCCTTGTTTAACGGCTTCGGTTGCGGTGTTAAACACTTTCATAAAGCTTATGGGGCCGCTGGCAACACCGCCGGTAGAGCCAACCGGGGCCCCGTTGCGGCGTAGCCGTGAAAAAGAAAACCCTGTGCCACCGCCCGATTTATGGATAAGAGCTGCGTTTTTAACCGATTCAAAAATGCCTTCCATGCTGTCTTCCACCGGCAACACAAAACAGGCCGAAAGTTGGCCAAGGCGTCGGCCGGCATTCATCAGCGTGGGCGAGTTTGGCAAAAATCGCAAGTTTTCCATCATGTCGTAAAACACAGCTTCGCTTTCGTCTGTATTCGAATCACCGTATAAGGCGTCGGCACCGGCCACGGTTTTAGCCACACGGCGCAACATATCTTCCGGTGTTTCCAAAACATTTCCGTTGTCGTCTGTTTCCAAATAGCGTCGTTCCAGCACTTTGCGTGCATTGTCTGTAATATTAAAGGCCATTTCTTTACACCTCGTCTTATTAAATTAGAATCCAATTTTTATTTTACTACTATATCTTGTTGTACACAAGGGCGTTATATACAAAATGTAGAAATTTTCGTAAAAATCATTTGACGGCAAACTTTATATAGATTATGATAGGATATAAGAAACGAAATAAAACGGAATATACCCATATAGGGAGGAACATTCATGTCAGAATCACAAAATCCGGCCCATTTACCGGAGCTGGGTTTTACCCATGCAGGCCGCTTTCATGCAGATGATGTTTTTTCTGCAGCGTTGCTACGCATGTTACGCCCGGATATTCGCATTTTTCGCGGATATGAAGTCCCCAAAAATTTTGATGGGATTGCCTTTGATATTGGAAATGGCGAGTTTGACCACCACGAAAGAGAGAGAAAACGCCGTGCAAATGGAACGCCGTATGCGGCTTTTGGTTTGCTGTGGCAGAAATATGGGCACCACCTGTTGCCCGAGGAGGAAGCCAAGCGCTTTGACGAAAAATTTGTACAACCACTGGATTTGGATGATAACAATGGCACAGGCAATGCGGTGGCGGCTTTGATTGGTGCGTTTAATCCTTCTTGGGACGCAAACGAAGACGAAAACACAGCGTTTGAAGAGGCGCTAAATGTGGCACAAAAATTGCTAGAGCGCCGCATCGAAGGGTTTGCGGCAGCACATCGCGGGAAAACGCTGGCCGAAAAGGCATTGCGTGATATGAAAGATGGCATTGTGGTGCTATCTACCTATGTGCCATGGAAACCGGTGCTTGTAGAAAGCAAGGCCGAATTTGTCATTCACCCCTCTCCGCGTGGAGGCATCAGCTTGCAATGTGTGCCAAAGGATTTTAGTGGAAAATTGGGGCTGAAAATTCCGTTGCCTGGAAATTGGCGTGGCAAGCCCGAGGAGGAGCTGCAACGCATTACAGGTGTAGCAGACATTCATTTTTGTCATGCATCGGGCTTTATGGCGGTGGCAGACAGTGAGGAAAGTGCCCGACAATTGGCTGTTTTGGCAAGAGAGGCAGAAGAGCGGCGCAAAGCACAAAGCGAAGCAGATAGAAATGCCTTAAAGAAAAAGCTGTGAATTGGGTGTATTTAGTGCGCTGTGCAGATAATTCTTTGTATGCGGGGTGGACGAACCACCTTGAAAATCGTGTGAAGGCACATAGCGAGGGGCGTGGCGCAAAATACACGCGCAGCCGCCGGCCGGTGAAGCTTGTATATGCACAAGACTTTGAAACAAGGGCTGAAGCGATGGCCGAAGAGGCACGGCTAAAAAAACTGAACAAAGCACAAAAAGAAGCGTTGGCACAAGGCTGGAGAAGCAAAGAGAAGAAAACCATTAAAAACGAAAAAGAAGAACGAAACGATTAAAGTATATTTTGTGCAAATAAAAGCCTGCTTCCATTTTGGAAAGCAGGCTTTTATAAACAATAGATGTAAGAAAAGGGTGTAAATTGCGCCTTAATTTTCTTTGATTGTAAAAAGATTTTATGTGTCCTTAATAACAGTTGCAGTGGCCACAGCAGGGGTTTTACGTGTTCTGGTGGTGCCTGTTTTTGTTGCTGTAGATTTTGCTGCAGTTTTTGTGGTGGTTTTT
>CAYJIH010000006.1:0-2500 GCA_964370195.1 uncultured Oscillospiraceae bacterium | reverse complement strand
GCAGTTTTTGTGGTGGTTTTTTTAGCGGCGGTTTTTTTTGCCGGAGCTTTTTTTGCCGGAGCTTTTTTTGTTTTCGTTTTAGCAGGCTCGAACTGAAGCAATTTCCAGCGCTGTGTTGTGTTGTCTGTAGCTTCCCAAATGTGTGCTGGCGTACCATCGGTAACACCTAGGCCCATGAGGTCTAAATATTTTCCGGAAAGTTTAGAGCAAAGTTTAAAGTAGCCACGACCTGCTTTTTCTATGCTCCACAGCTGGCTGTCTGAACCGAGATAGTCCCACTGATGCACCCAAGTTCCGTTTTCGCTTCCTTGCATGGCCACATCGAGCACCTTGCCGGAAAAAACATTGCAAATCTTATAATAGTCTCCGGCTACTTTTTCAAAACGCCACTGTTGTGTTTCACCATTTGCATTTGTCCAAATGCGAACAGTGCCGCTGTTGTCGTGGCTAAAATCGCCCACTTCCAGTGCCTTTCCATTCTTTGTTAGAATGGCGTATACTTGCAAATTTTCAACGAGATTCTCTTTTTTTGTTGGCATATACCCTCCTGAAATAGAAAACAGTTTAATGTGTATACGGGAATCACATGACAGTGAATAGTATAGCATGAAGTACAAGAAAATGCAATTGAAGCGCTGTTTTTTTACAAAAACAACAAAAATGTGCAAAAGCAAAGCGCCTGCAATGGATAAAATAGGCAAGCACGAATAAAACAATCGCTCATAAACGAGGCCTAGGGTGCCCAAAAGGCGTTGCACAGTGTGTTTTTTGCAGAATTAGTTACTGTATATTCCACATTAAAACGAAGGCCCGGCCACCACCATGTCTGATAAAATAATTTGGGTGCTGGTGTGGCCCACTTGTTGCAATTGCCCCAAAAGGCTTTCTAAAGTGGACATATCCTCACAGCGCACACGCATCATGTAACTTTGGTCGCCCGTAACGTGATAACATTTTAATATGTCTGGCTTTGTTTTTACAAGAGAGACAAACATGCTACGTGATGCAATGGGAACCGTGATGGATATAAGCGCGTTGATGCTATTTTTATTGTAGTTTGTGTTTAGGCGCACTGTGTAGCCTAAAATAACCTCTT
Organism: uncultured Oscillospiraceae bacterium; assembly: GCA_964370195.1. Classification (GTDB taxonomy): domain Bacteria; phylum Bacillota; class Clostridia; order Oscillospirales; family Ruminococcaceae; genus JAAYCI01. Next base: position 1,404 of record CAYJIH010000006.1, on the reverse strand, counting down.
GTTTCTCCATGCGCCGAATGCGATCGGAGACAGCAGGCGATGTGAGGTTGATTTGTTTTGCAATTTCCTTAATGGTAATACGTGCATTTTGTTGTAGAAGATGCAAAATATCACGGTCAATACTGTCCATAAAAACTCCTTATATAATTAAGTGTTGGGTAAGGCTAAAAAAACGAAATCTTATTATATTAAGAAATATTCTGTGCTACCTTAATTATAATGGTTTTTATTGAAAAAGAAAAGAATAAAAATAACTAAAAAGTAGAAAAATATTTTGACAATAATTTGACACTCTGATAGAATAAAAAACGCGATAAGTATTTCCTTTGTTTGTACTTTCCCACCCTTCTTATGTAAAAAGAACTGCGCCCCCCGCAGTTCTTTTTGCTTTTTAAGAAACAGATAGAATAAGGGCTTGCTGTGTTCAGGCGCCTATGCTATGATGAAAGTAGAAAAAAGGGGGGCATGCAATGAAACGTGATAGTTACATTTCTTGGGCAGAGTATTTTATGGCGATTGCCTGTTTAAGTGCACAGCGCTCGAAAGACAATAGCACGCAGGTGGGGGCCTGCATCGTAAGCCGAGATCATAAGATATTATCGCTTGGTTACAACGGTATGCCCACAGGCTGTTTGGATGACGTGATGCCTTGGGGCCGTGATGGGGATGCACTGGATACAAAATATATGTACGTATGCCATGCCGAGCTCAACGCCATTTTAAACAACACGGGTAACAGCTTACGTGGGGCCATTTTATACACAACTTTGTTTCCGTGCAATGAGTGCGCAAAGGCTATTATTCAAAGTGGCATTGCCGAGGTGGTGTATCAATCAGACAAGTATGCAAACAGTGACGAAACCATCGCCAGCAAACGGATGTTTGATATGGTGGGCGTAAAATACACTGAATATCGCCCCACTGGCCGAAAAATTGAACTGGAATTATAGGCAGGTGTGCCAGCTTGCAGTTTTGTGTTTAAGATAAGAGGATGAAAACGCTCGGCCTTTATGGCCGGGCGTTTAGACTGTTAAAAACACCGCCCTTCGGCTTTTGGGTTGAATTTGCCCGCTGCTCGCGCGCGTAAGACCTTGGGGCGCCGCCCCAAACCCCGCCCGCTTTTCGAGAAAAGCAGGGGCAAAAGCTTTTTCTAAAGGGCGCGTAGAACATGAGCGCGTACAAAGGGAAAGCGTCAGGGCGGTTTTTTTAAGGTCACGCCACATAGGGTAGCGAGGTTTCGTGCTGCGTCCACGCGTAACGGGTTACCATCCACCAAAATAGAAGCTGTGCTTGTTAACGCAAGCACAGCTTCTATTTTGGTGTGACCATAGCGGCGCAAACGGGGGTGTAGCACGAAGCCTCGCTGCCCTGCGGTGTGTGACTTTTATAAAACATCGCCCTTTG
>CAYJIH010000005.1:14327-84165 GCA_964370195.1 uncultured Oscillospiraceae bacterium | reverse complement strand
GCGCCCCAAGGTCTTTCCTCTACCTGGTGCAATGACTTTTTTTGACACGCTTAAGGCTCCAACCTGCAACACAGTTTGCAGGTTGGAGCCTTAAAAATATCAGAAATTATTTTTGTTGTGTACCCGTGTGGTCTGCCACACGTCGACGTAATTTTTCGCGCAATTCTGCGGCAGCATCTGCCGAGTTTTCGCGTTGTGGTTCAAGGGAGCCACCTTGTTTTGCTTTTTGGGCAGTCATCAAAATTTGTGTATAAATGGCGGCTACCACTTCATATAATTCCGGCGGGATGCTGCGCCCCACTTCCAACATACAAAGCATAGAAGCCGCAGAGTCATCTTTGTAAATAGGTATGCCACGCTCTTCTCCAATGCCAATGATTCGATCTGCAATGGAGCCATATCCACCGGCAATTACAACAGGGGATACGTCCTCATCAAAACGGTAGCGCAAGGCAACGGCTTTACTTTTCGTTTTTCCAACCTCAGATTTTGACATCAATTCCCATCCTCTTATACGGTAGATTTGTAAATACGTCCATTAAACTATGGGTGCGATCTAGGCGATCTATATGAATGGCTTCAAACCGATAGCCAGTTTGATTGACAGCTTCACGCAACAAAGGCGCAAGGCCGGAAAATGCCTCTTGCACACCGGGAGGACAAAGTAAATTTAGTGCAAGGCGTTTGTCTTGCACATATAATTCTGCTTCAAAACGGCCGAAGCCTTCTACATCAAACACCATAAGCATATGCGTGCCAATTTCTTTTCCGTTGCGGCCGTTGTCTTCGCCTTCTGCATTGGGGTCTATCCATATTTCAGCAAAGGCTTGCACATCCATATAGTTTACCGGCAAAATAAAATGTAGTAGTGGTGTGAAATTACTGGGGCTTGCCAACATGCTGTGTACAATGCTTTCAAGTTTTTCGCTTGCCACAAGGCGAACATCTGGGCTTTCGGCTTGTTTGTCAATAATTTGTGCCAGCGTGTCAATTACTTTGCTGTCAGCTTCTGCAGCGCGTGCCAATTGCGCCCCTTCTGGGTTTCTGTATAGGGTAAGATATTCTTCTAAATGGCGAAGCAATGTTTCTCTTTGGGTATCGCCATGCATTGTTTCTAGCAAGGATTGTAATGCGTTTGGTAAAAAACTGTCATTATCGTTATAGCGCGAAAGGTTATACACAACCAGGGGTACGATTTTTTCAATTTGAGGAGAGAACATCAAACTGTTTTCCACTTCTGGCAATACATTCAACACGCCTTGTTTTAACATTGTAAAATGTTCGGGTGCTTGTTGAGCGCGAAGCAGCCCAATTAAAATATCCAGCTTATCTGTTAGGCGGCTTTGGCCTAGCAACTCTGTTAATTGCTGCGCAGACAACCCACCTTCTAATAAAGTGCCAAAATCAATGTCGTCCATTTTGCTTTTTGTTAAACCGCTCCCCAGTAAGGAGTCGAGCAAAAATTGTAAATTATTGGCAACAGAATCCAGTGTGTCGCGCCCGGAAAGTGTTGCGTTCAGCCCTTTTAAAAACACGCCGATGGCAGTGGTTAAGCGGGTATCACCGCCGGCTTCTTGTAAAATTGTGCGCAATTGGTCGAACAAGGCGCCTTTGAACAATGTGGTATTGTCCTCTTGTCGCATCAATTCTGCTTGGATATCACCCGGTTTTACCATCAAAGCTTCAAACATGACCTGCAATTCGTTGGTTAAAGGGGTGTTTGCCGCCGGCAACAACCGCACAACTTCTTGCAATAGATAAATGTTGCGCAACATGCTTACCGTTACAGAGGGGTCTCGTAGCAGTTCCTCTAATATCTTTGGGCTTGTTTCCCTTGGCACAAGGCCATTGTTTTGCTGAAGCAGCTCGCTTTGGCTTTTTGGCTGCATCACTCGCGTTACATCGCTTAATTCGAAGGGCATGCCCGGTGTTTGAGGTTTCGCTGCCGTGGCAGGAATCGGGTTTTTATCCACGAGGGGCGTGCTAATTTTTAGCAGGTCTGCCATTCGGCACCTCCTTTATGGAGCTAAAATGGGGAATTTACACAATACTTTATTCGGCAACAGATAAAAAAACCTGAGCTATTTAGGAAAAATTAAGTATTTTTCTTATATTTTACCATAAAATAACTTCAAAATGGCCTGGAAATTAAAAAAAATTCAAAAACTATCCATCCGTTTTGCACGAGAATCTTGCAAGAGTGATAAAAAGTTGTATAATAGAGATAGTGAAGCAAAGTCGTACGCTTTATATTTGTGGTAGAAAATAAAGAGTATGCCAAAGTGAGACTGTTCTGCGGGGATACAATCAAGAGAAAAGTAGGTGAGGGCATGAGTGTAATTGATGAAATGATGTTGCCAATGTTGGATACGTTTATTTTTGAGACTTCGGCTCTATTAGACCAACTGGATGAAATTTTGTTGGTGGCTGAAAAAGCAAGAGATTTATCTGATGACCAAATCAATGAAATTTTTCGTGCGATGCATACGGTGAAAGGCTCTGCTGCCATGATGGGGCTCTCGGCTATGTCGGAAATGACACATCGTGTTGAAGATATGTTCTTTTTGATTCGAGAAGACCCCGCAAAGCTACAAGGGGAAAGTGTGAATGTTGTGTTTGATATCTTATTTCAAGCAACAGATTATTTGCGCTCTGAACTGGGTAGCTTGCAAGACAACCCGGATGGATATGTGCCGGGTGTAACTACGGTATTGACACAGATTATTGAATCTGAAATTGCTGTTTTAAAAGGCGAGGCGGCACATGGGCAACCGGCAGCAGAAGCTCCTGTAGGGGCAGTTGCTACGTCAGACCTTGCAGCAGGCGATGATGAAGGCGCAGATGTTCATGTGGTGCGTGTACATTTCCAAGAGGGTTGCCAAATGGAAAATGTACGTGCCTTTATGTTGTTAAATCATTTGCAAGAACATATTGAAGTGTTAGACACCTTGCCTAAAAATCCGGATACGAATTCAGAGGCAATGGATGCAATTATCGAGCATGGGTTTGAGGTAAAATTCCGCTATGATGGCGTGATTGAAGATGTATATGCGTTGATAGAGGAAGGTAGCTATATTGAAAGCTATGAAAAGATAGAAACGCAAAAGGAAGCACCAGCAGAAGAAGTGCAGCAAGTGCAAGAAATTGAAGAAGAAAAAGTGGCACCGCCAGTGGCAGAACAGCCGAAAGCGGCACCGCCAGAAGTACCAAAAGCAGCACCAGCAGCAGCTGCTGCACAGCCGGCGTCCGCTGCCGGCGCTGGAAAGCAGAGCTTGATTTCCGTAAATCAGTCTAAAATAGACAACCTTGTTAATATTATGGGTGAAATTGTAATTGCGGAAAGCATGGTGGCTTCTAACCCGGATTTGCGTGATTTACCACTGGAAAACTTTAATAAAAGTGCTCGTCAGTTGCGCAAATTAACCGATCAATTGCAAGACATTGTAATGGGCATTCGTATGGTGCCGCTTACAGGTACTTTCCAGAAAATGCAGCGCATTGTGCGTGATATGAACAAAAACCTTGCCAAAAGCACCGAGCTTGAGACATTGGGCGGCGAAACGGAAGTAGACAAAAGCATTGCTGATATGTTGGCAGATCCTTTGATGCATATGATTCGAAATTCAATGGATCATGGAATTGAAAAAACGGAAGATCGTATTGCAAGCGGAAAAAGCGAACATGGAAAAATCAAACTGTCGGCACAGAATATGGGCAGTGATATCATCATTAAAATTGAAGATGATGGAAAAGGGCTGAACAGGGAAGTGCTGCTGGATAAAGCAGAGCGCAATGGTATTTTAACGAAAGCACGCACCGAATATAGCGACAAAGAAGCTTTTGGCCTTATTATGATGGCGGGCTTCTCCACCAATGAGGTGGTTACCGAATATTCCGGACGCGGTGTGGGCATGGACGTGGTGCGCAAAAACATCGAAAAAGTGGGTGGTTCGGTATCGGTGGATTCTGTTTTGGGCGAAGGCACTGTGTTTACCATTAAAATTCCATTAACACTTGCTATTGTGGCAGGCATGGAAATTGGTGTGGCCGAGGATACGTTCACCATTCCCATTACGTCCATTAGCCAAATTTATAAATTGAGCCCGGATACAGAGCTTTTGTATGATACGGATGGCACAGAGATGGTGATGGTGCGCGGAGAGTGCTACCCCATTATTCGTCTGCACGAAATATACAACATTGAAGACGCTATCACAGAGCTGACAGACGGTATTATGATTATTGTGGAAAGCGGCGAAAGCCGTGCATGCATCTTTACCGATAGGTTAATTGGTGAGCAGCAAGTGGTGGTAAAAAGCTTCCCAAGTTTCTTTGGAAGATATAATGTGAAAGAGTTAGGGTTCTCTGGTTGTACCATTATGGGTGATGGTTCCATTAGTCTTATTTTAGACATCAACTGCTTACTTGGTTCTTATAGTAATGAGGGCAGTGGCCGCGCGTTTGCGTAATAAATAGGATGTAGAAAAGGAGCAATATTATGGCGCAAGAGCAAAATTTGAACGAATTAGAACTTCCGCAAGATATTACAGAAGAGGAACTGCGCAATACATCGCTTACATTTTTAATTGGAGATACCATCTATAGCTTGCCGCTGACGAATGTAATAGAAATTATCAGTGTGCAGCCCATTACAAAAGTGCCCGGCACACCCGCTTATGTAAAAGGTGTTATCAATCTTCGCGGTGGCATTGTGCCGCTGGTGGATGTGCGCCTTAAATTTGGCCGGCCGGAAAAAGAATATGACGAATTTACAAACATTATTGTTACCATGCTTAACGATATGACGGTGGGCCTTGTGGTGGACAGAGTATCGAATGTGGTGCGCCGTGAACACGTGGGAACCACAACATTGCCAGAGTTTTCAAACGTTAATGCCAATCGATATATGACATCTGTTTCGCGAACCGGCGAAAATCTAATTATGAATTTGAATTGTGAGACGATTTTAGAAGATGATAACATCTTAGGTCTTACCTAAAAAGTTGGAGTTTGAATGATTACTTTAAATGATAAAGAGTTTGCAGATTTAAGCGGCTATGTTTTATCCAATTATGGCATTGATTTATCAAAAAAGAAAATGCTGATTCAAGGCAGGCTTTCCCATGTGGTACTTCAAAAAGGGATGCACAGTTTTGATGAGTACATTCAATACGTTATAAATGATAAAAGTGGAATGGAAGTGCAGCAAATGCTCAACCGTTTAACCACCAATATCACGTATTTTATGCGCGAAAAAGAGCATTTTGATTTTGTTTCAAAAGTGGCTTTGCCAGAGCTTGTAAAAAAGGCGGGTGGAAAAGCACTTCGTGTGTGGAGCGCGGGTTGTTCCTCTGGCGAAGAGCCGTATACCTTGGCTATGATTTTGAGCGATTATTATGAATCGTGTGGCAGAAAACCGAATTTTGAATTGCTTGCGTCTGACATATCGCATCAGGTTTTAAAACAAGCGTTGCTTGGTGTATACAGTGAGCAAGCCTTAAAAGATATGCCAACAACATGGAAACAAAAATATTTTGTTCCGCTTGATAGTGGGGATTATCAGGTGTGTCAAGCCATTCGGGATAAAGTGACTTACCGTATTTTCAATTTGATGGACCCGTTTCATTTTAAAGCGCCATTTGAAATTATTTTTTGCCGAAATGTTATGATTTATTTTGAAAAAACAAAAAAGGAAGAGCTAATAGACAAATTTTTCCAATGGACAAGCCCTGGTGGTTATTTTTTCATCAGCCATTCGGAAAACATTGGGCGTTCGAACCATGAGTTTAAAACCGTTCGGCCATCGGCATTTTTTAAAGAAAGTTAAGATGGTTTATCGATTGATTTATTATAGTTGGGCAAGGTGATGGATTGCCTTGTATTTTAGTAAGGAGGGATGGATGCAACAGATACGAGTTCTTTTGGTGGATGATTCGCCATTGTATCTGGGCATGTTGCAAGCGGCCGTTCGATTGAACAAAACCATGTGCTTGGTGGGGTGTTATAATGATGGGCAAAAGGCGCTGAAGGATGTGCTGAAATTGCAGCCGGATGTGGTGGTGTGTGATTGGCATATGCCACAAATTTCCGGTGTGGAATTTACAGAAAGCTTACGAAAGAAATTTTTGGTGCCTGTTGTGGCGGTTTCAAGAGACAAAATGGCAGCAAAAGAAGCATTATCAGTTGGAGCATCTTGTTTTATTACAAAGCAGCAAGGTGGCGCCGATGGGAATATGCATTTTTCTACACAAGTGATACAAGCGATTGAAACAATTACCCAAAGGGAGACAGAAACAAAGCCGGTTCAGGCAGTGCATGTAGACAAAACTTTGCCGGATCCTTTTAATAAAAAAACATGCGGTGTGGTGGCCATTGGTGCTTCGACAGGTGGAACAGAAGCTACATTGGAAGTGGTGCGTAATTTCCCGGCAGATTTTCCGGCGGTTTTAATTACACAACACATGCCGGTGGGCTTCACTTCATTATATGCCGAGAGGCTGCAGCGAGAATGTTTTATGCAAGTGCGTGAAGCGGTAAACGGTTTGCGTGTACAACAGGGGCAGGCTATTGTGGCGGCTGGCGAGCGTCATATGTGTTTGAAACGCGATGATAAAGGCTTTTATGTTACGTCTCGTCCTGGTGAAAAAGTATGTGGCCATGTGCCTTCGGTAGATGTGTTGTTCGATTCAGTGGCAAAAGAGGCGGAAGAAAATGCCGTTGGTGTGCTGCTTACCGGCATGGGGTCCGATGGGGCAACTGGCCTTTTAGCAATGCGTGCAGCAGGTGCGTACACGTACGGGCAAGATGAAAGTTCTAGTGTTGTATATGGAATGCCCAAGGTTGCTTACGATATGGGTGCTGTGATGAAACAGTTGCCGCTACAGAAAATGGGGGCAGACCTCATTCAAAAAGCGTTTGAGCATTTAAAATGATAAAATAAAACAGCCGTGGCAACCCATTTGAGTAGGGGTGTCACGGCTGTTTTTTGGGCGAAATCGTGTGCGTTCTCTTTATACAATAGAGACGACTTCATACCCGGCATTTGTAATAACATCTTCTAGCGTTTTGTCGTCGATAGGCGCTGAAAATTCAACGAGTGCTGTTTTGTTTTCTAAAGAGACAGTGGTTTTTTCTACATTTGGTACAGCGCACAGAGCTTTTTCTACATGGGCACTGCAGTGGTTGCAACTCATGCCTTCAATTTGAATCGTTTTTGTCATCATTTCCTCCGTTTTGTTTTGTAAAATTTCGGGTGTAGGTGCGTGCGTAGATAGCTGTGAAGCAGGCAGGGAAAGTGCTTTCCAACCATTGAGACGCAGTGCGTTTGTTACCACAAAAACACTGGATAAACTCATGGCGGCGGCCCCAATCATGGGGCTTAATAGTAAACCAAAAGCAGGGTAAAGTGCACCGGCAGCAATGGGAATGCCTACAACGTTATAAAAAAAGGCCCAAAATAGATTTTGACGGATGTTGCGCACCACAGTGCGTGAAAGTTCATAGGCAGAAACAACATCGCTTAAACTGCTTTTCATCAGCACAACATCGGCAGATTCTATGGCCACATCTGTGCCAGTGCCAATGGCGATGCCAACGTTGGCGCGTGTTAAAGCGGGTGCGTCGTTGATGCCGTCTCCCACCATGGCTACTTTATGGCCTTGTTCCATAAACTGTTTTACAACTTTATCTTTGTCGGCAGGCAAAACGTCTGCTATCACTTCGTCTGCACCAACTTCACGGCCAATGGCTTGTGCTGTAAGGAGGTTGTCTCCGGTGAGTAGCACAACACGAATTCCGCGTTTTCGAAAAGCAGAAATGGCGGCAGCACTGTCAAGCCTTGGTCTATCTGCCACAGAAAGTAACCCAACCAGTTGACCGTTTTTTGCAAAAAACAAGGGGGTTTTTCCTTGAGAAGCAAGTGTTTCAGGTATATTTTGTGCCACAGTAAGATCAATGTTGTTTTCTTGCATTAAACGGCGGTTGCCTGCAAAATAATGGTGGCCATTGGCAGTGGCTTCAATACCAAGGCCAGATAAAGCGGCTAGCGAGTCGGTTTTCATCGCTGCAATATTGTGTGTGTCTGCTGCTTGGCAAATAGCGTGTGCCAAGGGATGTTCACTTTTTTGTTCAAGGCCGGAGGCAAGAGATAATAATTCTTCTTGCGAGGTTCCAAATGGGTGGATGTCCACAAGCTGAGGTTTGCCTTGTGTAACCGTTCCCGTTTTGTCAAGAACAATGGTATCAATATTGCGTAATGTTTCCAGTGCTTCGGCGTTTTTGTACAGAAGGCCGTTTTTTGCACCACGTCCGGTGCCCACCATAATGGCCACCGGGGTGGCAAGGCCAAGGGCGCACGGGCAAGAGATAACCAGCACAGTAACGGCACGTGAAAGTGCAAATTCCACACCTGAACCAGTGAAAAACCATAGCGAAAACACAAGGACAGATAATGCCATAACCACAGGCACAAATATGCCACTTACACGGTCGGCTAGTTTTGCAATAGGTGCTTTGCTGGCGCCGGCTTCTTCTACAAGGGCAATAATTTGAGCAAGAGTTGTGTTTTCTCCAACACGTCCGGCGCGCATGGTAAAATATCCATGTAAATTTACGGTGGCCCCTGTTACTACATCACCGGGGTGTTTTTCAACAGGCAGGCTTTCCCCGGTAAGGGCCGATTCATCCACAGAAGACACACCAGATAGAACAAAACCGTCTACCGGTACACTGGCGCCGGGCTTTACAGCCAAAATATCGTCCACTTGCACGTCGGCAAGCGGCACCGAGATTTCTGTGTCGTTCTGTATTAAAAGTGCTGTTTTAGGGGAAAGGTCAAGCAGGGCAGAAATGGCGGAACCGGTGCGCCCTTTTGCAATGGCCTCCAGTGTTTTGCCCAAGGTAATAAGCGTTACAATGGTGGCGGCACTTTCGAAGTATAAGTCGCCTACATAATGATGTGCCAGCTCGAAATCTGCGTGGCCCAAAGCCCATCCGATGCGATACAACGCAAAAATTCCATATGCCAATGCCGCCGAGGATCCCAGTGCAATCAAGCTATCCATGTTGGGGTTTCGCCGCAGCAGCGCGGCAAAACCACCGGTGAAATATTTGGCGTTTAGCAAAAGAATGGGAAGGGTGAGCAAAAACTGTGTGAGTGTGAAACCAACAGCATTTTCTATACCGGATAAGAAAGGCGGGAGCGAAAGGCCAATCATGTGTCCCATGCTTAGGTACATTAGTGGAATTAAAAATAAAAAGGAGCCAAACAAACGTCGCTTCATGTTGGAGACTTCATGTGCCACATCGGTTGTTGCATGTGTTGTGTTTGGTCCTTTATTTTGCGGCTCTCCCAGTAAAGATGCTTCATAACCGGCTTTTTGTACAGCTTGTATGATGGTGCTGTTGTCGAGTGTGTTCTTATCAAATTGTACACGCATCGTTGAAGCAAGCAAATTCACTTCTGCTTTTTGTACACCGGGTAGTTCGTTTACGGCTCTTTCCACAGCAGAGGAGCAAGCCGCACAACTCATGCCTTGTACACGAAATTGTCTATTTTCCATATCGATACCTCATTTATATAATGATATTATTGTACAAAGAACGACAGTGCTTTACAAGGGAAAACGAGAAAATTATGTAAAATACATACAAAAAGAGTAGATTTTTTTTATAAGATAGAGTATAGTATACAGATATACAGAGTAATTGGTTAAAAAGGGGATTTTTGATTTAGGGCGAAAAGGAGACAGCGATGATAGACGGCAAAAAAGTGACCGGGATCTTAGTGGCTGCAGGACGCTCGCAACGTATGGGGTTTGATAAATTGTTCTATCGCATTCACTGCCGTGAGGTGGTGTTGATATCACTTGAAAAATTAACACGTCATCCGTATGTGGATGATGTGGTGATGGTGGCAGGCGAAAGCATGCCGCAGCTGGCGAGGTTGCTGGAAGAAAACCCTCAACCAAAGCCGGTGCGTTTGGTTCGTGGTGGAGAAACGAGGGCACATTCTGTAATGGCAGGGATCATGGCGGCCGAAGATGCACAATATTTGGCCATTCATGATGCTGCACGCCCGTTTGTGACAGACGAACTCATCAGCCGCGTTATACAAGTGGCAGCGGATGTGGGGGCGGCAGCACCGGCCTTGCCTGTGCAAGATACAGTAAAGCGCGTAAGCGAAAGTGTGGTGGCGGCCACAGTGCCAAGGGCAGACCTTGCCACAGTGCAAACACCGCAAGTGTTCTTAAGAGAGCGCTACATGAAAGCCATCGAGGGTGTGACGGAAGAAGAGTATCGCCAGTTGACGGACGACTGCATGGTGTTTGAGCGAGCGGGCTATCCGGTGATGCTTGTGGAAGGCGAGAGCACGAACCGAAAATTAACAAGCCCGGAAGACCTGCTGGGAGATATGAGCGTGAGCCCCATGCGTATTGGGCATGGTTACGATGTGCATCGTTTGGTTACGGGACGTGCTTTGGTGTTGGGTGGGGTAACAGTGCCACATCCGAAAGGGCTACAAGGCCATTCGGATGCAGATGTGTTGTGCCATGCCGTGATAGATGCCTTACTTGGGGCGTTGGCCCTTGGAGATATTGGGCGGCATTTTCCGGATACAGACCCTGCGTATGAGGGCGTGTCTAGCTTATGGTTGTTAAGTGAGTGCGATAAAAAAGTGCGTGCAGAGGGCTATGTGGTGCAAAATCTTGATGCCACCATTTTATGTCAGAGCCCAAAACTGGCAAAACACATTCCGGCTATGCGTAATAACATTTCTAAAGCGTTGCACTTGAAGCTTTCCGATGTTAGCATCAAAGCAACCACCGAAGAACGGCTGGGTTTTACAGGGAAAGAAGAAGGCATTGCAGCGCATTGTGTGGCATTGTTATATACAAAATAATCATGTGCCATTACAGAAAATTTACAAGACGGCCTGCTCGCTTTGAGTTGGCCGTTATTTTGTGGTATACTACTATATAGAGATATGAAAATGAAATAGCTGAGGTGTTTTAGCAATTTTTTGCTATGTAACCAGAAGGGAGAGCCGGGCTTGAATAATATAGTGAACGAAGTGTTTAGCAGTTTTTGGGGCCAAATTGTATTGTTGTTTCGCGAAATTACAATAACAGATATTTTGGACATCTTGCTTGTTACATTTCTAATTTATGAAGTGATTATTTTGGTGCGTAACACGCGCGCTTCCCAAATTACAAAGGGGATTGTGCTTCTTATATTGGCGTTTGTGCTTGTGTCTATTGCAAATATGCGCACAATGGAATTTGTGCTACAAACCATAATGAGTTTTGGTGTGATTGTGCTAGCTGTTATTTTTCAACCGGAATTGCGTCGTGCCATGGAACAAATGGGTGAGCTAAATGCCATTTCTTCTCGTTTTTTTCGCACACCTTCTATGGGGGAAGTGGAGCGTGAGAAGTGGAAAAAGGCCATTGTTGCAGTGTGTGATGCCTCTGAGCATATGGCGGAGGAACGCTGTGGTGCCATTATTGTGATGGAGCGCCATACAAATTTGGCAGAGGTGATTCGCACCGGCACTGTTTTGCGTTGTGAACCAAATGTAGAAGTGCTGGAAACCATCTTTTTCGAGGGAACACCGCTGCACGATGGCGCAGTGGTTGTGCGCGATGGCCTTGTTGAGGCAGCTGCTTGCTTTTTGCCACTTTCCAATAACCTTGAGATTAGTAAAGACATGGGCACGCGGCACCGCTCGGCTTTGGGCATGAGCGAAAATTCAGATGCGATTGTAGTGATTGTTAGTGAGGAAACAGGCATCATTTCACTGGCGAAAAATGGCGTGATGATTCGTCGTTTAGATAGACAAAATTTGTTTAATATGTTGATGAGTGACCTAATCGAGCCAATAGCGGTGCCCAGTAAGAAAAAGCGCAATGGCAGAAAGGGGAAAACACGTGAAAAAGAGAATGAACATACGCTTACTCAATGATAAACGTGTTGTATTGGTGGTTTCATTTTTACTTGCGTTTTTAAGCTGGGTGATGGTGGCTGGCTTTGTAAACCCGGGGCAAACGTTGAAACTTCCCAATGTTTTGATTGACTATGAATTGCGTGCAGAGGATTATCGTTTATACGATTTGCAATTGGTAACAAATCTTACCGATTTGAGCTATGCCGAAGTAATGGTAAGCGGTGATGTTTCGTTGCTGAGTGGTTTTTCAGACAACGATGTAACGGTATATGCCGATTATAGTGCCGTGACGGGCCCCGGTACATACAACATCCCTTTAGAGGCAGAAAAAACGACTTCCGGATCTTACAATATACAAAGTTATTCCCTTAACAACAGCGAGCATTCGCTGGACGATTCGCCGGTAATGTCGGTTAGCTTAACGTTCGAAGAAGTGGTGACACAAAACCATACAGTGGTGGTGCAAGCATCAAGCATCACAGCGGCATCGGGCTATTTTAAAGATGTTGCGGTATCTTCACAAAACGAAGTGACGGTTTCGGGCCCTTCCAGTGCCATGGAAAATGTGGTGCAAGTGGTGGCCTTGGTAGAGGATGAGGAAGTGCTTTTGCAAACAAGCAGCTTTACCGTGCCGCTCATGTTGCTGGATGCAGATGGCAACACGGTTCCTACTGACATGATCACCATTAGCCCTGTGGACAGCGTTGAAGTAACAGTTCCAATTTTAGAGGTGCGTGAAGTGGGGCTGGATGTGGGTATTATAGGCATTCCACAAGGGTTTGATACCGAGTGGCTGGAAGAGAGAATTTCACTTTCGATGGATTCGATTGATGTGGTGGGTTCTTCTCAATCTTTTTCCAACTTGCCAAACCCATTTACGGTGGCAGAAATAGATTTATCGAACTTAACATTGGGCTGGGAGCTGGGCCCATTGGATATTGAATTGCCCGAAGGAATGCGAAGCCAAGCACCGTCTCAACAAGTGGTGGTGAATTTTGATGACACCGGCCTTGTGGAAAAAACTTTGCGTGTAGAAAATTTACGTGTGATCAATGCGCCAACTAATTTAGATGTATCTTCTATTGCAGAGGGTGTAAATGTTACGTTGATTGGGCCGGAAGAACAGCTTAATGAAGTGTTACAAGAAAATATTTTGGTGGAAATAGACGCGTTTGAATTGACGTCTTCAAGCAGTGGCCAGCAGGCACTGCCGGCGCGTGTTTTAGTGCCCAGTAAGGATAGGGTGTTTGCCACAGGCCAATATTCGGTTGTGTGCGACATCCAGGTGTCGGAATGATTTTCATACATGAAATTCGGCTCTCGTTAAAAGAAAACCCAAACGAGGCGCCAAAACTTGCTCAAAAACGCTTGGCTCTTCAAGAGCATGAGGTGAAGGCTGCGCATTTGCATAAATTAAGCATTGATGCACGGCGCGGTACGCCCAGTTTTGTGTGCTCGGTGGCATTGCAATTGCATGAAGAAGAAAAAGAGCAGTGGCTTATTAAAAAAAATCCACGCCTGCAACAAGCAGTGCGGCAAAGCTTGCCACAAAGCCCCGGTGCAGAACGTTTGCCGGGGCCTGTGGTTGTTTGTGGGCTTGGGCCGGCGGGGTTGTTTGCAGCATTGGAGTTGGCTGAAGCAGGTTTTGCGCCACTTGTTTTAGAGCGTGGGCCGGACGTGGAAACACGCAGCCGCCATGTTTTGGATTTTGAGCAAGGGGGGGCGTTTTGTGAATCGGCCAATTTACAATTTGGCGAAGGTGGTGCCGGCACATTTTCTGATGGAAAATTAACCACACGCATTCGCGACCCACTTTGTGCACGCGTTTTGGAAAAATTGTTACAAGCCGGTGCACCACAAGAAATAGCGTATTTAGCAAAGCCACACATTGGAACCGATTTGTTGGTAGACGTTTTTCGCCGCTTGCGCGAACAACTGGTGGCAAATGGGGGGCGTGTACAGTTCAACACTTGCCTTACAGATATAGAAGTGGAGAATGGGCGTGTAAAAAGCGTTTTGGCAAGTGGTAGCAGCGAGCCGTGCGGTGCTTTGGTGTTGGCAAGCGGTCACTCGGCACGTGATGTGTTTTCAATGCTTCGACAAAAGGAGATACAAATGTGCGGAAAGCCGTTTTCGGTGGGTGTGCGCATTGAACATCTTCAAAGTGAGATTGATAAGGCTTTGTATCATGAGGCGGCAGGACATCCGGCTTTGCCACCGGGAGAATATCAGCTTTCCACACGTGTGGCAGGCCATGGGGTGTATACATTTTGTATGTGCCCCGGTGGCCAGGTGGTGGCAGCTGCGTCTGAGCTTGGTGGCGTTGTAACGAATGGTATGAGCCGCCATGCACGTAACGGTATGAATGCAAACAGTGCTTTGGTGGTTGGGGTAGAGCCAAATGCATTTGGTGGTGATTTGTTTGCATCCCTTGAGTTTCAAAGGGAGCTGGAAAGGCGTGCGTATGAAGCCGGTGGCGGTGGTTTTTGTGCACCTGCTTCTAACGTAGAGGCTTTTTTGCAAAACAGGGCCGGTTTAACACAAGGGCGTGTACAGCCAAGTTATCCACGAGGGGTGCAAAGTGCAAACCTCAGTGAGTTGTTGCCGCAGGAATTAACAACAGCGCTTCAGGGGGGCTTGCGTCAGTTTGGAAAGCGGCTGCGTGGTTTTGATGCACCGGACAGTGTATTAACAGGCCTTGAAACACGCACCTCTTCGCCACTGCGTGTTTTGCGCAATGCGCAAGGGGAAAGTGAAAATATGCAGGGGCTTTGGCCGTGTGGCGAGGGCGCCGGCTATGCTGGCGGTATTATGAGTGCGGCAGTAGATGGCCTGCGTATTGCAAGGGCCATTATTGGGCGATATCGTATGCCGAAATCTGATTAAAAAGAAAGGAGGTGGCTGGAGGGCTATACAGAAAATGGTTGACATCACAACCGGATGAGCCGATTCGAACGGCGCTACAAGATGAACTTGGCCTGCCGGGGCTCTTAAGCGATGTGCTTTCGGCGCGTGGGGTGGATTTGGAAATGGCAACAGAGATGCTGAGTGAAGAAAGCGTTTTGCCGGATCCATTTTTGATACGTGATATGGACAAGGCCGTGGCCCGCATTCGCAAGGCGATTGAGGAAGAAGAAGCCATGGTAATCTTTGGTGATTATGATGTGGACGGCATCACAGCCACCACTTTGTTATATCTATATCTTGAATCGATAGATGCAGAAGTGTATTATAAATTACCAAATCGAAACACAGACGACTATGGTCTTGTGCCAAGCATGGTGGACCAAGTGGCAGATCGTGGCATTGGCCTTATCATCACGGTAGATAACGGCACCTCGGCATTGGAAGCGGCACAAAGGGCTGCACAGCGAGGGGTGGATATCATTATTACAGACCACCATTTGCCCTCGGCCGAGCTGCCGCAAGTGACCGCGCTGGTTAACCCATATATTGAGGGCCAGCCGGCAGAGTTTGGTGTGTTGTCTGGCGTGGGTGTGGCTTTTATGCTGGCAGTTGCTTTAGAGGGTTGTTCGGCCGAGGAGCTGCTGCCCTTGTTCGGAGACTTGGTGGCTGTGGGCACGGTGGCCGATGTGATGAAGCTTGTGGGGATCAACCGTGTGCTTGTGCGCCATGGGCTTCAAGTGTTGCAAGATACACAGCGAACAGGGCTTGCACTTCTTTTAGAAAGCTGTGGCATGAAAGACAAACCGATTTTGGCTGAGAATATTTCTTATGGTATTGCACCAAAACTCAATGCAGCAGGACGTATGGACGACCCTACAGAAGCGATGCATTTGCTGTTGGCCGAAACGGAGGAAGAAGCGCAGCAGCTTTTAGACCATATATTAGAGCAAAATTTGGCAAGGCAAAAGGCCGAGCAAGAAATTGTGGAAGAAATCATCAATCAAGTGCAAGACGATGCAAGCATAAAATCTTCTCGTGTAATTGTGGTTTGGGGGAATGATTGGCATCAAGGCGTGGTGGGCATTGTGGCCAGCCGTCTTGTGGATACATTTGCAAAGCCTTCTGTTGTAATTAGCTTTGAGGGCGAAGAGGGGCGTGGCTCTGGCCGCAGTTTACAAGGGTTTTCTTTGCACACGGCACTTTCTTCTTGTGAAGATTTGTTGCTGCGCTTTGGTGGGCATGATTTGGCCGCGGGCTTGTCGATTCAGTTTGAACATGTAGAAGAATTGCGCAGTAGATTGAATGAATGGGCCAATGAGCATTACCCGCAGTTGCCGCTGCCTATATTAAAAGCGGATGTGCCTTTGCGTCTTTCGTGTTTAAATATAGAGGAGCTGCGTTGGCTGGAAAAATTGGCTCCTTGTGGAAGTGGCAACCCACTTCCTCGGTTCTTGATGCAAAATATGCGGCTGGATGCAGTGGCGCCCATTAGCAATGGCCGATTTTGCCTTTTGAAATTCCGCCATGCCGAAAATCAGTATGCTGCGGTATATTTTAACCACACACCAGAACAATTTCCGTACCAAGTGGGGGAAGAGCTGGATTTGATTGTGGTTTTGTCTGTATACGAAGGCCGTTTTGAGCCGCAAGTATCCATGCGAGCCTTAGATGTGCGACCTGCCAAAATGGAGCAATTACATGTGGAGCAAACTCTTTTATTCGAGCTTTTTTCCGGTGGAGGTATTTTAAGCGAAGAACAGTGCCAGCTTTTAAAACCAAGTCGTGACGATGTGGCCGAGGTGTATCGTTTGTTGCGCAACACACAAGCAGGCATAAGTTATTTGGACATGAGGAGTATCTTTAACCAGCTGGGTGAAGAGCGCACAGGCCGGGTTTTAAGTGCGTTGTCTGCATTAGAAGAGTTGGGGCTTGTGGGCCAAAAAGAGGAAACCGGCCGCTATGAAGTGTTGCCAACAAAAGAAAAGAGGAATTTAGAAGACAGCGAATTGCTAAAAAGATTGGGGGGTGTGAGTGATGGAAAACGTGTCCAATAAAACGGTGATCAATTATCGTCAGTTTATGGAGATGGTGCGTGAAAGTGGCAGAAATCATGACATTGAGCTCCTCAATAGAGCGTATGCTTTAGGCGAAGCGGCACACGTTGGGCAAAACCGTCACAGTGGAGAGCCTTTTATAACACACTCCGTAAGTGTGGCGGCAATGTTGCTGAATTTGGGCTTAGATACAGAGTGTTTGGCAGCGGCAATTCTGCATGATGTTGTAGAAGACACAGATATCCCGCTGGAGCGCATTGAACACGAATTTGGCGAGGATGTTGCTCTTTTGGTAGACGGCGTTACAAAACTTGGTCGTATTACATTTTCGTCTATGGAAGAAGAACAAGCGGAAAACTTGCGTAAAATGTTGCTGGCAATGAGCCGTGATATCCGCGTGATGTTGATAAAATTGTGCGATCGATTGCATAATATGCGTACGGCACAAGGCTGGGGTGAACAAAAGCGCCGAGATAAATCTTTAGAGACGATGGAGGTATATGCCCCCATTGCGCACCGCCTTGGTATGGCCGGCATTAAAGAGGAACTGGAAGACATCAGTCTTTCTTATTTGGACCCAATTGGCTATGATGAGATTTTGGGTTTGATTGGCCAAAAAACACAGGCGAAGGAATTTATACAACGTATTGCCGATGTAATTGAGGAACATTTTGCCGATAATGGCTTACAGGATGTTACGATGCGTAGCCGTGTTAAAGGCGTGTATAGTATTTATCGGAAAATGTATGTGCAAAACCGAAATTTTGAGGAAATTTACGACATCTATGCCATTCGTGTTATCTTAAATAGCATCCCTGAATGCTATACGGCGCTTGGTGTGGTGCATGATCTTTATCATCCGCTGCCAAGCCGCTTTAAAGATTATATCTCTACACCAAAACCGAATTTATATCAGTCGCTTCATACCACATTGATAAGCCATAAAGGTGTGGCGTTTGAGGTGCAAATTCGCACGCACGAGATGGATCAAATTGCTGAATATGGTGTGGCGGCACACTGGAAATATAAGGCCGGTGTGCAGGGGCAAAACCGCTTAGAAGAGCGTTTGGCTTGGGTGCGTCAGTTGTTAGAAAGCCAACGTGATGCCGAAGATAGTCGCGACCTTTTGCACGATATTAAACAAGAATTGTTGCCCGAAGAGGTATTTGTGTTCACACCAAAAGGGGATGTGATCGACTTGCCGTCCGGCGCAACGGTGATTGACTTTGCGTATGCCATTCACAGTGCGGTGGGAAACCGAATGATTGGCGCAAAGGTGGGCGGCCGAATTGTGCCTATCGATCATAAGGTGGTTACCGGGGAAGTAATAGAGGTATTAACCGGGTCTGAAAATAAAGGGCCTAGCCGTGATTGGTTGAATATTGTTACCACAAGCGAAGCAAAAAGTAAAATCCGAAATTGGTTTAAAAAAGAACGAAGAGAAGAAAATATTGAAGAAGGAAAGCAGGCGGTGGATCGTGAAATGCGGCGAAACAGAATTTCTGTGCCGCAGGGGAAATACGATGAATTTGTGCAAATAGTGGCACATCGTATGCGTATGAATTCTGCCGATGATATGTTTGCAGCCATTGGTTATGGTGGTTTGCAAATAAACCGTTTGCTGCCCAAAATCAAAGATGAATATCAAAAACTTGTAAAAACAAACGACCCAGTGGAAACATTCGATATTCCGGTGCTTACACGTCGCCGCCGTGCCAATGAAGGTGTTGTGGTGGAGGGGCTGGATGATGTGCTGGTTAAATTTTCTAAGTGTTGTAACCCGTTGCCCGGTGATGAAATTGTTGGTTTTATCACAAGAGGATACGGTGTGTCCATCCATAAAAAAGATTGCCGCAATGCCGTGGGCGCAGATCATTCGCCGCGCTGGCTGAAGGCTCACTGGGCTGAAGAGGTACAAGAAAACTATAAATCTACCTTAGAAGTGCACGCCATGAACCGTGAACTACTCTTTTATGATATTACGGCAGTGCTTGCAGAAATGCGTGTGCCGGTGTTTAGCATCAATGCGCGCACCACATCGGACGACCGTGCCGCTATCAACATGACCATTGGCATCCAAAATACCGATCATCTAAACCGAGTGTTGTCTCGTTTGAAAAAGGTGAAAAACGTTACTGAAATTTCAAGGGGTTAATTGAATGAGAGCTGTTGTACAACGTGTATCTAGTGCCAGTGTATGCATCAATGGGGGCGAAACACGCGAAATAGAAGCAGGGCTTGTTATTTTGCTTGGTGTGCGAGAAGGGGATGATATCACCTTATGCAAAAAACTGGCAGAAAAATGTGCCCATTTGCGTATTTTTCATGATGAAGATGGAAAGATGAACCGCAGTGCGGTGGAGCTATCACTTCAGGCACTGGTTGTATCAAACTTTACGCTATATGCAGATACAAAAAAAGGAAAGCGGCCATCATTTATTAAAGCGGCCAAAGAGCCACTTAGTGTGGACTGTTATGAATGTTTTGTGCAGGAAATTCAAAAGCAAGGGCTTGCCTCTGTAGAAACAGGAACGTTTGGAGCCGAAATGCAGGTGAAACTGCTGAATGATGGGCCGGTTACATTGATGCTTGACACAGATGAGTGGCAGGCAAAATAAAAGGAGTAGAATGCAATGAAAATAGTTCATATTTTGGGCGATGCGCCGCTTTATACAAATTGTTTTTTACTTGTGGGTGAAAAAGGAAATGCAGTGGCCATTGACCCTGCAGCACCGGTTCAAAAATTTTTGCAAGCATTAAAAGAAGAAAATGCGACTTTGGTGCACATCTTTTTAACACACGGGCACCCAGACCATGTGGCCTCCGTGGACGAACTGCGCGAGCACACCGGGGCCACCGTTTATATGAATGAAGGGGATACACGTAAGTATCGCCCTACGCCGGATGTTTTTTTTGAAGATGGCAGTATTTTAAATGTGGATGACATGTGTTTTCGCGTTTTATTCACACCGGGGCACACGCCGGGTTCTGTTTGCCTAGAATGTGGTGAGCTTTTGTTTACAGGCGACACACTGTTTGCCGGTGACATTGGGCGCACTGATTTGCCCGGTGGAAACGATGAGCAAATGAAAAACAGCCTGCAAAAACTTTTGTCTCTTATTGAGGGAGAGTGCAAAGTTCTACCGGGGCATGAGGAGTTTTCTACATTTTTATTTGAAAAACAGAACAACCCATATTTACAGGGGTTATAATGCAAATTTATGTAAAAGGGCTTTCCTCGGCGTATGAAATAGAGCACCTTACGCGTGTGTTTTTTCCAAAAGCAGTTCCGTGCAGCACGTATGACGGCAGAAAAAAGGCGGATTTTGTGTATGCGCGCTATGGAAAATATCGCATGGCGGTTGGTTTGCAAATAGGCGGGCAAGTATGTTGGCGTTGGCAAAAATGTGATGTGTTGCAAAATGAAGCGCCTAAAATGGCACTTTCTCGGCTTCTTTTTTCGTTTTTATGCGAACAGACAGGCCAGCGCCCACCATGGGGAATGTTAACCGGTGTTCGGCCTGTGCGATTGCTTCGCAACAAAATAGAGGAACTGGGCGAGCTTGCCGCAGCAGAATTTTTACAGGAACAGTATGTAATTGGCGAGAGTAAATTGCACTTGGCAAAGGATGTGTTTTCGGTACAACGTCCTTTTTTGGAGATGTTATCGCCGCGGGATATCAGCGTGTATATTTCTATTCCATTTTGCCCTACACGTTGCAGTTATTGTAGTTTTGTTTCGCAGTCGATTGAAAAAGAAGGCTCTTTGTTGCCGGTTTATCTTGAAAAATTGCAAGAAGAGTTGCAGCTGACAAGTAGGATTGTGAAAGAGTATGGATTGCAACTGAGATGCATTTATGTAGGTGGTGGTACGCCGGCTGTGTTGAGCGCAAAACAGCTGGATTGGCTTCTTACGGTGGTGCAGCAAACATTTGATCTTTCTCGGCTATGGGAATATACCGTTGAAATGGGACGTGCCGATTGCACAGACTTGGAAAAATTATTGGTTTTGAATGCACATCAGGTGGGCAGGGTGTCTGTAAACCCACAAAGCATGACACCAGCCGTGTTGCAAGCCATAGGGCGCAATCATGGGCCGCAAGAAGTGTTGCGGTGTGTGCAAGAAGTTCGAGGGGCAAAAATACCCGTTTTGAATATGGATCTTATTGCAGGCCTGCCCAAAGAAACAGAAGAGAGTTTTGCGAAAAGTTTGCAGCAAACGCTTTCCTGTATGCCGGAAAATATTACACTTCATACATTGACGTTGAAACGGGCTTCTCATTTGGCACAGCAAGAGCAACAAACGAGTGAGGCCGAAGGGATGCTGGAAATGGCATATGCACAATTGAGGGCGGCTGGTTATCATCCTTATTATCTTTACCGCCAAAAAAATACGCCTGGAAACTTCGAAAACACCGGTTGGAGTAAAAAAGGCTATGAAAGTGCTTATAATATCTATATAATGGAAGAAGTACAAAGTATTCTAAGTGTGGGTGCCGGAGGTGTTACCAAGCTTGTGTTTGGGCAAGGGGCGCAGATAAAGCGGTATTTTAACGACAAAGTTCCACTGGAATATTTACGTAATTTTGAAAAAGTGAGAGAAAGAAAAAAGGAAGTGGGGGAAGTTTATGCCGGCATTTTGGATTCCAAAACGCTTGGTGGAAGTGGGGTTGGTGAATACAGCCGCTGAAATGGCCGAATCGTTTGTAAGGCACTGCGAAATAGGTTACGAAGCACGCATTATGGCAGCGGCCAAAGAAACAGTGGGTTCTGGCTGCCGTGTGGTTATGCTAACAGGGCCATCGGCTTCAGGCAAAACCACCACGGCGCTTAAGCTACAAAAAACCTTACAAGTGTATGGTAAAAATGCAGTCACCATCAGTTTGGACGATTTTTATAAAAATATCGATATCTACCCACGCCTTGCAGACGGAAGCAAGGATTATGAAAGTGTAGATGCTTTAGATATAGAAGAAATACACCGTTGTTTGCTTTCTCTTTTAGAGAATGGGTGCTGTGATTTGCCACAGTTCGATTTTGAAAAAGAGGAGAGAAAAGCAGAGCGCAAACATCTATGTTTGGGAGATGGTGTGGTTTTTGTAGAGGGAATTCATGCTTTAAACCCGCGTTTGACAAGTGTTTTGCCACAAGACAGTGTGTTTAAAATATATGCGGGGCTACGCGAAGAATATTCCCACGGCGGCCAACGTTTTTTGCCAACACGAGATGTGCGTTTGGCACGCCGGCTGGTGCGCGATAGCAAGTTTCGTGGCCATTCCATTGAAAAAACAATGTCGTTATGGCCGCGTGTGTGCGAAGGGGAAGACCTGTACATTAAAAGCTTTAAAAGCCATGCGGATTTGCTTGTAGATACTTCATTTAGCTATGAAATTTGTGTTTTGGCACCGTTTATAGAACGTTTAAAAGACACAATGGAGGACACCACGTACGGCCGTCAGCTCAACAGTTTGGCAGATAGGTTTTCGCATTGCCATGTGCTATCGGATAAGTATGTTCCGAAAGATTCAATGTTAAGAGAATTTCTTGGGTAAAGCAGAAAGGAGGCTATTGCATGAAACAGGAATTTGACAGTATGTTCACTTCAGCTGGCCGAGTGGTAGACAAAGTGGCGCAACAGGCGGTGGAGGTGGCACAAAATGGGCGTGGCCGCGTGGAACTGTATCAATTGAAGCGGCGTTTGGCAAAGGCACAAAAACAACTGGGCGCTCTTGTGTATATGCTGCATAAAACAGAGCAAGAAAGCGACACAATGGTGGAGCATTATGTGCGAGAAATTGATGTGATAAAAGCACAAATTGAGTTGCACGAAGCACAACAGGCAATGGATAATTCTCACGTTCAATGTGCTCTATGTGGTGCACAAGGAATGAAGAACACGTTGTATTGTCGCCGTTGTGGTGCGCGTTTGCCAAAATAGAACCACGCTTTGTCTATTTGCCAAGATAAAGAAAATAAGGTATACTTATACACGTAAGTAAACCAGAGGGCAGCGCTTGCGAAAGCAGGTGAGGAAAGTCCGGGCTTCATAAGGGAACGGTAACTGCTAACGGCAGCCGGGGGCGACCCTAGGGATAGTGCAACAGAAAGCAACCGCCGAACGGCCTGAACAGGTGCGTGGCAAGGGTGGAAAGGTGAGGTAAGAGCTCACCGGCGCACTGGCAACTTTGCGGCCCTGTAAACCCTACCGGAAGCAACATCGGGGACAGAGGCATTGCCTCAGCGTACCCTGCGCGTCCCCTACATGGCATGAGCCGGCTGGCGACAGTCGGCCAAGATAGATTGTCCTCTAATACAGAACCCGGCTTATGGTTTGCTTATAAAAAACAGGAAGGCATTATGTTCTTCCTGTTTTTTTATAAATTTGTGTTTCGTATAAGGACAAACATGTGCTTCACAAGGACAATTTTGCCAGAAAAAAGATTGTAAAAGGGTGGGGATGTGCTCAAAAAGCCAAAGTGTGCTTAAGAGAATTGCATTTATTCGCAAAACATTTTATAATTTTTATTGGTACAAGCAAAGGGAGGGCAACTGAGCGAAACGAATAGAAACAGAAAAGGAGAATTTTATGTTTCAAAGTAGGTATGTACAGGAAGTGTATGAGGCTACAGAAAAGCTCAATGCTGGCGAGACCGAATTTTTACAAGCGGTACATGAAGTGTTTGAAAGTTTAGATATGGTTTGTACAAAACGGGATGATATTAAAAAACACGGTATTTTAGAACGAATTGTAGAGCCAGAGCGTTTTATTCATTTTCGCGTTACGTGGGTAGACGATAAGGGCCGTGTGCAAGTGAATCGTGGCTATCGTGTACAGTTTAATTCTGCACTTGGCCCATACAAGGGAGGTTTGCGTTTTCATCCAACCGTTACAGCCTCTGTTATTAAGTTTTTAGGCTTTGAGCAAGTGTTTAAAAATAGCCTTACCACCCTGCCAATGGGGGGCGGCAAGGGTGGCGCAGATTTTGACCCGAAGGGGAAAAGTGACGATGAAGTGATGCGTTTTTGTCAAAGCTATATGTCGGAACTTTCGCACCATATAGGGCAATTTACCGATGTGCCGGCCGGTGATATTGGTGTGGGTGCAAGGGAGGTTGGCTATTTGTTTGGCCAATACAAACGCATCAAAAATGAATTTGTTGGGGTGCTTACGGGAAAAGGTTTGAGTTTTGGCGGAAGCCTTGTGCGCACAGAAGCCACGGGATATGGCTTGTGCTATTATGTACAAGAAGCATTAAAGGTGCTGGGCAAGGGTTCTATTGAAGGCCGTCGTGTGGCGATATCGGGCAGTGGCAATGCGGCCATTTTTGCTGCAGAAAAAGCACAGCAATTGGGCGGAAAAGTGGTTACCATGAGCGATTCGAATGGTTATATCTACGATGCAAATGGGATAGATTTAGAATTGATTAAATATATTAAGCTGGAAGAACGTGGGCGTATTCTCGATTATGTGAAGGAACGAGACGCGCAGTATTGCGAAGGAGAGCGTGTGTGGGGTGTTCCTGTAGATATAGCCTTGCCTTGCGCAACGCAAAATGAGCTGGATAAAGACGATGCAGAGCTTTTGGTGAAAAATGGCGTTGTGATGGTGGCGGAAGGTGCCAATATGCCATGCACACGAGAAGCAACAGAGGTGCTAAGAGAAAGTGGTGTTATTTATGGTCCGGGCAAGGCGTCGAATGCGGGTGGTGTTGCCACAAGTGGGCTTGAGATGAGCCAAGATTCGATGCGTTTGAATTGGGGCTTTGAAGAAGTGGAGTCTCGATTGCGAGAGATTATGGTAAATATTGTTCATTCTTCACTGGAAGCGGCCAAGCGTTACGGAAAACCGGGTGATTTAACGGCGGGTGCAAACATTGCCGGTTTTGAAAAAGTGGTTGAAGCAATGGTTGCGCAAGGGATCGCGTATTAAAAACAGTAGAATGGATGCATGTGTTAAAAAAGATTGATAAGTCGTCTTGTTTATACAAGACGGCTTTTTGCATTACCGGAGTTTTGTTTGCAAAAATACAAAAAAGCTGATACACTTAATAAAAGCAAATGCAGTGTATCAAGTGTGTTTTTTTTCATCTAAATCCGGTATAAATAGTGGAAGCGTAGGCTTATAGATACGGAATAAGAAAGAAAACCGAGAAATTTTTCCTGTATTATGAATGGCGCTGGCGATGTTTTGCGCTGGTTATTTAGAACATTATAGATAGTGAAGAGGGGGCGGCAAAAAATGGCGAAAAGTATGACTGGCTATGGGCGTGCACAAGGAGAATGCCATGGGCGCAAGATAGCGGTGGAGATAAAAAGTGTAAATTCAAGATATTTTGAGTTTTCAATGCGGCTGCCGCGCAATATGGGGTTTGTTGAAGAAGCGGTAAAAAAGCAAGTGTCTCAGCGCGTGGCACGTGGGCGTGTGGAGGTGGGTTTGCTTGTGCAAAATTTGGCAGATACACATACTTCCGTGCAGGCCAACCTTCCGGTGTCTTTTGCCTATTGTGAGGCTATTTCTGAGATTGCCTCGGAATTGGGGATTGAGAATGATACAACGGTGTCTACTTTATTGCGTTTTCCAGATGTGTTTACCGTAACGCGAGACGAGGAAGACGAAGAAGAACTTGTTCAAGATGTTTTGGCAATAACGCAAGAGGCGCTGCAGCAACATCAAGAGATGCAGCAGTTGGAAGGTGCAAAACTTGTGGAGGATGTGCTTGCACGTTTATCTACACTGGAAGGGCATTTGGCCGTCATTGAAAAAACGAGTGCAGGACGTGTACAACGATATCGCGAGCGTTTGTACGAGCGGCTGAAAGAAGTGCTGGAAGACCAGCATATAGAGCAAGCGCGCTTGCTACAAGAGGCGGCTTTATTTGCTGATAAAACGGCTGTGGATGAAGAAACGGTGCGTTTGCATAGCCACATTGCGCAATACAGAGATACGCTTTCTTTGCCGGATACAGTGGGAAGAAAACTGGATTTTTTAAGCCAAGAACTAAACCGAGAAGTGAACACCATTGGGTCTAAATGTCAAGAGGTGGAAATTACGCGTATTGTGGTAGATATGAAAGGGGAAGTTGAAAAAATTAGGGAGCAGATACAAAACCTGGAATAAAGGGGCAAGAGCATAGATGAAACTGGTTAATATTGGGTTTGGAAATATGGTGAATGCTGATAGGCTGATTGCTACGGTTGGCATAGAATCTGCCCCTACAAAACGGTTGATAACAGCAGCACGCCAGCGTGGTATGCTTATTGATACAACGTATGGACGCAAAGCACGCTCTGTTTTGGTGATGGATTCAGAGCATGTTGTGCTTTGCGCATTGTCGCTTGAAGTGTTGGCAGGGCGCATGCAAGAGGAAAGTATACAAGGGGTGGATGAAAATGAATAAAGAGAGATTTTTAACGGTGATTAGCGGGCCGTCCGGCAGCGGAAAAGACAGTGTGATACAAGAGGTGATTAAAAATCATCCGGAAGTAGAATGTAGTGTGAGTGCCACCACGCGTGAGCCACGTGAAGGGGAAATGCATGGGGTTCACTATTTTTTTATAACAAAAGAAGCGTTTGAAGCACATATTTCAAGAGACGAGCTTCTTGAATATACAAATTATGTGGGCAATTATTACGGCACATTGATAAGCCAAATTGATGACCGTTTGAATAGAAACGTTCCTTGTGTGCTTGTGATCGAGGTGGAAGGTGCTGCCAATGTGAAAAAAGAATATCCACATTGTACCACTATTTTTATTAAACCACCCAGCATGGAGGAGCTTGAAAAACGTTTGCGCTCTCGTGGAACAGAACAGGAAGCGTTGGTGAAAAAACGGTTGCATCGAGCAGAAGAGGAGTTGCAGTACGCGCATGAATACGACCATGTGCTTGTGAATGATGAGCTCTCTGAATGTGCAAAACAAGTGTTCGAAATTATCCGTCAAAATTGCCAAGATGTAAAATAAAAGGCGCAAGCCGACACATGATTTTGTTGGATAGGATGGGTTAAAACGATAAAACCAGTATGCATGGAGCAAGATGGAAGAATATATTGAAGTTGCCATAGAAGAGGCAACGTATGAATTTGATAAATTGTATACATACCGTGTGCCACTTTCGCAAACTCAGCCGGTTTTAACAGGGGCAGTTGTGTTGGTTCCGTTTGGACGAGGGCAAGCAAAGCCACGAATAGGGATTGTTTTGAAGTGTGTTAAACCGCCACAAAACGTTAAACGGATTAAAGATGTACTTTCGATTGCACCGGCGCAAGAGGCCCTAAGCGAGGAAGCGCTGGCCATGGTACGTTATTTAAAGCAGGCTACATTTTGCACTTGGTACGAGGCGGTGAAAACAGTGGTGCCGCGTGGAGGGCGATACCAAGCGGTGCGTGATGATACGGGCGCTTGGGTGCTAAAAACAGAAATGCAACGCCCTAGCGAAACGGTGTACATGCTAGCGGAAGACTTTGTGGAGCAAGGCAATAAATGGACGGTAAAACAACAGTGTGTTTTATCGTTTTTAGGTGATGCTGCAAAAGAAAAACAAGAAATATGCGATGCGTGTAGCGTGGGGGCTTCTGTTGCAGAAGGCCTTGTGAAGCGTGGTGTTTTACAAAAGTTTCAACGTGACAAAAACAACGTGCCAATCCAGGCATCACCTGTTTCAATTGAGCGTTTGCCTGTATTGAGTGAATTACAACAGCAGGTGTTGGATGAGTTGTGTGCCAAACAGACAGCGCAAGACACACGCCCTGCACTGTTATATGGCATTACAGGCAGTGGAAAAACAGCGGTGTTTTTACATTTGGCCTACCGTTGTTTGAGCGAAGGCAAAAGCAGTTTGATTTTGGTGCCGGAAATTGGCTTAACCCAACAGATGATTGAAAAATTTAAGGTTGTGTTTGGGGACCGTGTGGCGGTGCAACACAGTGGCTTATCGGCAAGTGAGCGCTATATTCAATGGAAAAGCGTGCAAACTGGGGAGGCCGCTGTGGTGATTGGTACACGGAGTGCCGTTTTTGCCCCTCTTTCACGAATTGGGTTGATTGTTTTAGACGAAGAGCAAGATAGAAGCTATCAAAGTGATGCATCCCCGCGTTATGATTCTATAGAAGTAGCAAAACGGCGCGCGTTGCGCCATGGTTCTCTTTTGGTTCTTGCATCGGCAACGCCAAGTGTTGTGGATTATTATGTGGCAGAGCAAGGCAGATATAGTAAGCATAGTTTGTTACAACGATACGGGGATTTACCTTTACCCAGTGTGGAAATGGCCGATATGAGAAACGAAATGAACGAGGGAAACACAGGGGCAATTGGTGGGCAGTTGGCGGCATCCATTACAGAAATGTTGGAAAAGGAACGTCAGGTTATTTTATTGCTTAACAAAAGGGGATATCACCGTGTGGGTGTTTGCCGTATTTGTGGGGCAGTGCTGAAATGCGATGCGTGTTCTGTGCCAATGATTTTTCATAGAGGTAAATCACATAGTTCAAAAAGTGCAGAGTGTGAAAATAGTTCTGCGTGTACGTCAGCGCCGGAGTTATCTAATAAAGAGATCGCTTCTGATGCACTGTCGCTTTGGAAAATGATGGCAAAAAAAACAAATGCTTTGGAACGGTTTGAGCAAAATGAGGATAATAATGTTGGTTTTGGCAAATTGTTATGTCATTACTGTGGAAAAACGTTGTGTCCTGCGCCAGTGGTTTGTCCGGAGTGCGAGGGCGAAATTCGGTACACCGGATTTGGTACACAACGCGTAGAAGAGGAGTTACAGCTGCGGTTTCCAGCAGCGCGTGTCTTGCGTATGGATTTGGATACGACACGTCGCAAAGGGGCGCATGAGAGCATGCTTCGCGCATTTCGTGCAGGGGAGTATGATATCTTATTGGGCACCCAGATGGTGGCCAAGGGGCTTGATTTTGAAAAAGTGGGCCTTGTGGGCGTTGTGGGCATTGATTCTCTTTTGTTTGGGCAGGGATACCGCACACAAGAACATGTGTTTTCTCTTGTGACACAGGTGGTGGGCCGTGCAGGGCGTTTTGGTGAATCGGGCCATGCGATGATTCAAACCATGGATCCGGAAAATGCGGTGTTACAACTGGCGGCAAGCCAAAATTACCCTGCTTTTTACGAACAGGAAATTATGTTTCGTCAAGTGGCGTTGTATCCGCCTTTTTGTCACGTGTGTGTGGTGGGTTTTGTTTCAAAAGATGAAATACTTGTGGAACAAGGGGCGTGCGCATTTGCTAATATTCTAACAAAAGAGGCGAAAGTGGGGGCGCCGGTTCCATTGCGCGTGCTGGGGCCAGCCCCGATGAACATCAATCGTGTGGCCGGACAGTGGCGTTGGCGCCTGACCATTAAATGCAAGGTGGATGCGAATTTCAGAGATTTGCTGGCAAGAACATTGGATGGCTACAACAAAAGCAAGCATGCGAAAAAAACAAATGTGTACATTGATTTTAATGCGGATACGGTGTATTAACAACGTGAATATGAAAATATCGTGAAAATAAGTGGGTTTTTGAAAACATCTGCATTTAAATGTGTTATAATGATTTTAATAAAAAAAACATTTGAAATAGCAATAATGAAGGAGAGCGAAAATGGCATTAAGAAATATTATTCAAGAAGGGGATGCAGGCCTGAAAAAACCCTGCAAGTCTGTAACAAAATTTGATGATAGATTGGCACAATTGCTGGATGATATGGCCGAAACAATGCATGAAGCAGATGGGCTTGGCCTTGCGGCACCACAAGTTGGGGTGCTTCGTAGTGTGTTTATTGCACTTGAGGATCCCCAAAAATTGGTGCAGGCAGACGATGAAGAGGTAGAACTTGTGGTGCGTGAGTTTATCAATCCTGAAATTATTGAAGAAGAGGGCGTGCAATATGCGTACGAAGGATGCCTTTCTTTTCCGGGGCTTTTTGGGGCTGTTCGCCGGCCAAAGCGTGTGGTGGTTCGTGCACAAGATCGTTACGGAAACACGTTTACAATGGAAGGTGAAGATTTGATGGCACGTTGCTTTTGCCATGAAACAGACCATTTAAAAGGGGTTACCTTTGACACATTGGCCGACCATTTTTACGATCCAGATGACCCGCATGAGCTTGACAGTGAATTTTTGCCTGAGGAGGACGACGCGTGAGAATCGTCTTTATGGGCACACCTGAAATTGCACGCTACTGTTTAGATTCCTTGCTTCATTCAAAACATGAGGTGGTGGGCGTGTTTACGCGGGCCGATAAGCCAGTGGGGCGCAAACAGGTGCTAACACCGCCACCTGTGAAGCAATTGGCGGAAGAACACGCAGTTTTGGTGTTTCAACCAAACCATTTGCGCGGTGAAGAAGTGTTGCAGCAATTAAAGGAATTAAAACCGGATTTGATTGTGGTGGTGGCCTATGGGCGCATTTTACCAAAAGATATTTTAGAATTACCGCCTTTTGGCTGTATCAATTTACACGTATCTTGTTTACCGCAGTATCGCGGGGCCGCGCCTATTCAGTGGGCAGTGATCGATGGTTGTGAAAAAACCGGTGTTAGCATCATGCGGCTTGATGAAGGGCTGGACACGGGGGATCTTTACTGTACCGAAATGTTCGCGATTGATCAAAATGCCACTGCAGGAGAAGTGCTAAAACAGGCGACGGAGGTGGGAGCGCTCTCTTTGGTTCGCACCATCGATGCGATTGAAAGTAAAACGGCAACGGCTAGGCCGCAAATAGGGGAAGCCAGTTTGGCGCCGGCGCTTAGCAAAAGCATTGCAAAAATGGATTTGACGAAACCGGCAAGCGAGCTGCATAACCTCGTGCGCGGTTGTAACCCATGGCCGCAAGCTTTTTTCGAAATAGAGGGAAAGAAGATAAAAGTGCTTAAAACAAACGTGTCTCAAATGGAGGGGGCCGTGGGGGAAGTGCTTTCGCTTAAGCCTTTTATTGTTGGATGTGGCGAGCAGTCTTTAGAACTGGTAGAGCTTGTGCCTGAAGGGAAAAAAGCAATGAGCGGCACACAGTGGGCACAAGGAAAACGATTGCAAATCCACAACTGTTTAAATATAGATAGAAATGAATAGGAGTGAATAGGATGTATTTATATGGGTTTAATATGGAGTATTTTTTGTATATGATTCCAGGCCTGCTTGTGGTTTTATGGGCACAATGGAAAATGAAAAGTACTTTTAAAAAATACGAGAATGTGCGCACAATGCAAGGATTAACCGGTGCACAGGCCGCACGTCGAATTTTGGATTTAAATGGTTTACAACATGTGCAGGTGACGCGTGTATCGGGCCGTTTAACAGATCATTTTGACCCACGCACGAATGTGGTGAGCTTGTCTGAGGCAATATATGATGCCCCAACCATTGGTGCTGTGGGTGTGGCAGCACATGAATGTGGCCATGCTGTGCAACATTCTGTGGGGTATTTTCCAATTCAAATTCGCACAGCCATTGTACCGCTGGCAAATTTGGGCTCGCGTCTATCCATTCCGCTTATTTTTGTAGGGTTCCTTTTGAATGTGCTAGGGCTTGTGTATGTGGGCATTGCACTGTTTGCATTGGCTGTTTTGTTCCAATTGGTTACATTGCCTGTGGAGCTGGACGCATCTCGCCGTGCAATAAAAACACTGAATGAAACGGGTATGGTAACACAAGAAGAAAGTACCGGTGTGCGTAAAGTTCTTACAGCGGCGGCGATGACATATCTTGCTGCATTGCTTTCCAGTTTGTTGCAATTATTATACTATGTAAGCATAGCCAGTCGCAGACGATGAGTGTAGAGGCAACACCGGAAAGGGAGACAATATGGATAAGGCAAGGCGTGCGGCTGCAGTGGCACTTGTGCGAATGCACGGTGGTCAATATACGGCAGAGGCTTTGGATGCGGCCTTAAAACAACAGGCACTTTCCCAAAGAGAGCGTGCCTTTGCGGCTTCTCTTTTTCTACATACGGCAGAACATCTTGTTACACTGGATGTTCTGCTTTTGCCATTTTTGCGACGTCCAATGGCAAAATTAGATGTAGAAGTGCGAGCAATACTGGAAACAGGGCTGTGCCAAATACGGTATATGCAAGTGCCAACACGTGCCGCTATTCATGAAGCTGTGAATTTGACACGTGGGCTTGGAAAAAGCAGTGCAGCCGGTTTTGTGAATGCTGTTTTACGAAAGGCGGCCACGGCATCTCTTCCAAATACGGCAGAAATGACAGAGGAAGAACGGATTTGTACAGAACATAGTGTGTCACCTGCTGTTGCAAAGGCGCTTGTAGAAGCTCTTGCGCAGGATTGTGATGCCTATTTAAAAGCCAGTCACTCAGATGGGACTTTTTGTTTGCGTGTCAATACCCTTCGCACAACACAGGTGGAACTTGAAAAAAATCTGCTACTGGCAGGTGCCGAGGTGAGCAATGGCCTTTTGCCACACAGCTTGCGTGTGCGGCTGGCCGGTGGTGTGGTAAATGACCCCTTGTTTGAAAAAGGAATGTACCATGTGCAGGATTTTGCCTCACAATTTGCAGCGATGGTTTTGCAGGCGCAACCAGGGCAACGTATTTTAGATTTGTGTGCGGCACCGGGTGGCAAAAGTGCTACGTTGGCGCAGTGTATGCAAGGGGGGCATGGCTTAACGGTTTGTGATGTGAACAGTGCACGGTTGCAGCGAGCGAAAGATTTGTTTGCGCGCCTTGGCATCGAAAATGCGATTTTTATGGAAAATGATGCGGCTGAATACCGCAAGGAGTTGGCGGGGCAAGATGCAGTGCTTTGTGATGTGCCATGCTCCGGGCTTGGCGTGTTGGCCTCAAAACCGGATTTACGCTATGGGGATGGGGCACATTTTGCACAACTTCCACCTTTGCAACTGCGTATTTTACAAACAGCTTCACGGTATGTACGTGTGGGCGGGCGGCTTATTTATGCAACATGTACACCACGTCCGGCTGAAAATGCGGAAGTTGTGAGGGCATTTTTGGCCGAACATTCGGGATATGTGCTGGTTTTGCCGGAAAATATACCAAAAAATGTGTGCATAGATGAGAAAATGATGACTTTTCTGCCACAAAATACAAACACGGCCGGTTTTTTTGTGGCATCGATGGAAAGAATATGTTAAAATACAAGTTGACTATGTTTGCAAAAGTTTGCAAAACTAGAATGAGGGAGCGAGACAGCGTTTGAAAAAGAGTTTGACTTCATTGTCGTTTTTGCAATTGGAAGCTTTGGTGAAAGAGTGTGGCCAGCCGGCGTACCGTGCAGGGCAACTGTTCGATTGGCTTCATAAAAAACAAGTGGCAAGCATGGATGAAATGCAAAACCTTCCCGGTGCATTTCGTGCACAGTTAGCAGAAAATTATCAGCTGGATACATTGCAAGTGGCTCTTTGCCAAAAAAGCAAAGATGGCACACAGAAGTATCTTTTGCGCTTAAAAGACGATAATTATGTGGAAGCTGTGCTGATGGAATATAAATATGGTTATAGCCTTTGTATTTCCAGCCAAGTGGGGTGCCGTATGGGATGTCGTTTTTGTGCCTCCACACAAAATGGGCTTGTGCGCAATTTAACAGCGGGGGAGATGCTGGCACAAGTTTATGTTGTGCAAAAGGATAGCGGGAAAACGGTATCGCGTATTGTGATGATGGGCATTGGCGAGCCGCTTGATAATTTTGAGCAAGTGACACACTTTATTCAGCTTGTATGTGATGAGCGTGGGCAAAACTTGGCAGGCAGAAATTTGAGTGTATCAACATGTGGTTTGGTGCCGCAAATTGAAAAATTGGCAGAAATGGAATTGCCGCTGACATTGAGCATTTCTTTGCATGCGGCAGATGATGAAACAAGGCGCACGATGATGCCGGTGGCCAACACATATTCCGTTGCACAACTGCTTGCCGCTTGCAAGTTGTATCAGAAGAAAACGAAGCGGCGTATTAGCTACGAATATGCAGTGGTGCCCGGTGTAAATGATAAAACAGGGGATGCAACACGTCTTTTTAAGTTGCTTCGAAACATGGGTGGGCACGTGAACTTAATTGCTGTGAACCATGTTAAAGGGTCCCCCTATACGGGAGACAGCCAAACGGCGGCACAAAAATTTCAAAAAATGCTGTGTGCAAAAGGGCTTAATGCTACGGTAAGACGTAGTTTGGGAACAGATATTGGCGCAGCTTGTGGGCAATTGAGGGCCGAACAAGCGCAAAAAGAAATCGATATAAGGTGAAAACATGAGAGTGATCGGCAAGACAGATATTGGTAAAAACCGTGCGGAAAATCAAGACAATTTCCGCAGTGGCTATCTGCCAATGGGCGGTGCTTGGGGCATCGTCTGTGACGGCATGGGCGGTGCACAACATGGGCGCCTTGCTTCTCAGCTGGCCAGCAATAGCTTAGAAGAGTCTTTTTTGGCGGGGCTTTGTGCTGTGCTTGAGCCGGAAGCGGTGCAGATGTTGATGAATGAGGCGGTGCAACGCGCTAATAATGTAGTGTTTGTTGAAAGTGGCCATGGGGAACATGTGATGGGCACTACGGTGGTAAGTGCTATTATAAAAGACGATTTACTCCATGTTTGTCATGTTGGAGATTCACGTGCTTATCTTTTTAGACGAGGCGAGCTTACGCAGTTGACAAAAGATCATTCGGTGGTGCAAGAACTTCAAGATGCCGGCATACTTTCGGAACAAGAAGCTGCACATCATCCTGAAAAAAATGTGATAACACGAGCATTGGGTGTGGAGAACCATGTTAAAGTAAGCTATAGTCGCCGCCCGTTTGCACCGGGAGATATCATTTTGCTTTGCTCAGACGGGCTAACGAACATGGTGTCGGATGAGCAAATAGCCAACATTTTGATGGGAACAGATTTTTTTGATATGACAAGCGCCCTTGTGAATGCAGCATTGAATGCCGGGGGAACAGATAACATCACCGCTTTGATTTTGGAAAAAAGGGAGAGAAACGCCAATGGATAACAGCATGATTGGAAAGCGGTTGGACGGGCGTTATGAACTGGAATGCCTTGTGGGCGAAGGTGGTATGGCCGATGTTTACAAAGCGCAAGATTTGGGCCAAAATCGTGTGGTAGCTGTTAAAATACTAAAAGAAGAACTGCGCGACAACGAGGAGCTTGTGCGGCGGTTTAACAACGAATCCCGTGCCATCAGTGTTTTGAATCACGACAACATTGTGAAGGTGTATGACGTGAGTTCCAGCGAAAAAATGCAATATATTGTAATGGAACTGATTGAAGGGATTACATTAAAAGAGTATATTGAACAACGAGGGGAACCTTTAACGTATAAGGAAACCATCCATTTTATGTTGCAGATACTGCAGGCTTTGCAGCATGCACATGACAGAGGTGTGGTGCACCGTGATATAAAGCCACAAAATATTATGCTAACAGGCGAAGGCATGTTGAAAGTGATGGATTTTGGCATTGCTCGCTTGGCACGAAGTGAAAGCCATGCAGTAAGCGACCAAGCCATTGGCAGTGTGCATTATATCAGCCCAGAGCAAGCGAAGGGTGAATCGACTGACCAGCGCAGTGACTTATATTCGGCCGGCATTATGATGTATGAAATGCTATCGGGCAAAGTACCGTTTGACAGTGATGATGTAATGGCTGTTGCAATAGCACAAATATCGGATGCACCTGTGCCATTGGAAGCAGTAAATACATCGGTGCCGTTGGGGCTTGCGGAAATTACCATGAAAGCCATGGAAAAGGAACCACGCCAGCGGTATCAAAGTGCACTGGAAATGATGA
Organism: uncultured Oscillospiraceae bacterium; assembly: GCA_964370195.1. Taxonomy (GTDB): domain Bacteria; phylum Bacillota; class Clostridia; order Oscillospirales; family Ruminococcaceae; genus JAAYCI01. The sequence goes on along the minus strand of CAYJIH010000005.1, from coordinate 48,499 downwards.
GTGATATTGAACATTTCAAGAGAGATCCCAGTATAAAATTTGAGTATACGTATCTTACAAATAATGCACCAACGAGGTATATTGAAAAAGTGGTTAATGATACAAGACGCCCCGCTCGTAAAGGACAAAAGAAAAAGAAAAAAAAGCGCAGCTGGCTTGTGCCCATTACATTGGCGATCACGCTTGCAGTTTGTGGCGCTTGTGTAGCTGTTGCTTTCTCGATGTTTGCAAACAGTGGCAACCCGCTTTTTACAGAGTATGAGGATATTTTATTGCCTAATTTTGTGGGCATGCAATATGAAGATGTGCAGCGCCTTCTTCGCGATGAGCCTTATAATCATTTGCGTTTGGAAGCCCCTATTGAAGAAAGCAATCCCGGGGTGCCGGCCGGCCAGGTAATTAGCCAAAACCCAACCAGTAGCAATGAGAACCCTAAAATGGTGAAGGCCAACCAACGTATTTATCTTACTGTAAGCCAAGGGGTTCAAGAAATTACTGTGCCGGATATTTCTGGCATGAGCCGAAACGAAGCCATTACTACGGTATTGGATTTAGGGCTTCGCCCTTATGCGCAAGTGGTGGTGGATGAAAGTGTGCCAAATGGGCAGGTAATTAGCACAGACCCCGCAGCAGGTAGTATTGTGCAAAATTTGCCGGATACAGTGCTTACGATTTATATTTCCGGTGAGCGAGGCGAGTATAACCGTGTGGTGCCAACGGTTACCGGTATGGATGTGCCAACAGCCACCACTACATTACAAGATTCCGATTTACAAATGGGCACTTCTACAGAAGAGTATAACGATGCGCCGGCCGGCACCGTCATTTTACAAAACCCGGAAGCCGGTGCTGAAGTCAGCATCGGCACCGCTGTATTTATAACCATTTCAAAAGGGCCAGAGCCACCGCCGGCCCCCCCTACAGTGGCAATTCCCAGTGTGGCGGGCATGCAAAGGTATGATGCAATTGTGGCTTTAGCCGCTGTGGGGCTACAATCCACCGTTGTATTTCAGTATTCTGATCAAGTGGCAGATACAGTGATTGCGCAAAGCCCTGCCAGTGGTGACGTGGTTCAGGGGAGTTTGGTTACTTTGGTGGTGTCTCAAGGGCTAGAGCCAACACCAACCCCAGAACCAACCCCGACCCCAGATCCGACGCCAACCCCGGAATCGACGCCAACTTCAACACCAGCCACCACAACATAGTATGCAAGCAATTATATATAAAGGCATCGGTGGATTTTATTATGTTAAGACAGACGAGGGTTTGCTTTTAGAGGTAAAGCCTCGGGGGATTTTTCGTAAGCGTGGGATAAAACCTCTTGCCGGCGATGGTGTTTTGCTAGGGCAAGAGGCTGACACGTGGTATATCGAAGAAATCTTGCCCAGAAAAAATGTGTTTGTTCGTCCACCTGTGGCCAATGTGGACCAGGTGTTCTTGGTGGCATCCACAACACAGCCGACCCCCAGCTTTTTTGTGCTCGACAAATTGTCGGCAGTGGCAATAGAGCAAGAAGCTGAGGTTGTGATTCTTGTGACAAAAACAGATTTAGCAGAGTGTGATGACTTGCTAAATACATACAAAAATGTTGGTTTTCCTGTGTTTTGTGTAAGCGTCGAAAGCGGGCAAGGGCTGGATAGAGTGCAAGAGATGATACAAGGAAAACTGAGTGTGTTTTGTGGCAATTCCGGTGTTGGAAAAAGCACACTGCTGAATGCGTTGTGTCCAACAGCAAACAGAGAAACGGCGAAAATTAGCAAAAAATTAGGTCGTGGCCGCCATACCACGCGTGAAGTGGAATTGTTTGAATTGGGTACGGGGCTTGTGGCCGACACACCGGGTTTTGCCAGCTTCGAGTTACAACGCGTTGGCGGCATGGCGCCGGAAAATGTTCAGTTTGCTTTTCCTGAAATTAAAGAGCGTATGTTGCAGTGTCGTTTTTCTGGTTGTAGCCACGTAAGTGAAACCGGTTGCGCTGTGCGAGAAGCCGTGCAAAACGGTGCGATTTCGCAAAAGAGATATGAAAGTTATTGCTTATTGTATCAGCAGATGAAGGAGAATGAGCGATATTGAAACAGGTAGTTGCCAATCAAAAAACTTGTTTTATTTTTGGGGCACGCAATGTGCCCCATTTATTGGTGCAAGAAACAATATCGCTTTATGGCGAAATGCCTTTCGTGATCGCGGCTGATGCAGGTTGGCATCAGGCAGTGCAAAATGGGCTAACACCACATGTGGTACTGGGGGATTTTGATTCAGGGGCAATGCCAAAACAGCAAGACCTTATTACAGAGGGAACCAACCCTGTTGACACAGAATGGATTGTGTTGCCAGCAGAAAAAGATGATACGGATTTGCATTATGCGGCAAAGGAAGCGTTGAAGCGCGGTGTTAAAACGGTTGTGCTTTTGGGTGTGCTTGGTGGCAGGTTTGACCACAGCATGGCAAGCTTGGCAACGCTTTCGTTTTTACGTGAAAATGATGTGCAGGCTGTGATATTGGACGAAAATACACAAATCCATTGTGTGTTGCCGTTAGAAAGGTTGTGCTTGCCAAACCAAAAAAACTGTTATGTAAGCGTGTTTCCTCTTGGTGAAAAAGCAGAGGGCGTTTGTATGCAAGGGGTGCATTATCCTGTGCATGATGCTGTTTTAACGTCTTCTTTTCCACTGGGTGTAAGCAATGAATTTACAGGTGAAGAAGCGAATATCTCTTGCAAAACAGGCGGTTTGTTTGTACTTGTGGTAAAAAAAGATGCACCTGTGCTTTGACGTGCTGGAAGCAGAAGAATGTATAAAATTGGGGCCGTTTTTGCGAAGACGGGGGCTGTCGATGTCGCTTGTGCGTCGTTTAAAGTATGAGCCGAATGGTTTACAAGTGAATGGAGAAGCAGCCAAAACAAATCGCATTTTGCAAAAAGGCCAGCAAGTTTGTGTGCAGCTGCCGATGGATGATTGCGCAGTAGATGCACAGGAAATACCGCTTTCTATTGTGTATGAAGATGAGCATGTGATGGTGCTGGATAAACCGGCCGGGTTGGTGATGCACCCAACACGAAGCCATAAAGAGGGAACTTTAGCCAACGGGTTTGCCCATTTGATGCAGCAACGTGGTAAGTCTCAGGCGTTTCGGCCCATTGGCCGTTTGGATGCGGATACGTCAGGGCTTGTTCTTTGTGCGATGAATCGATATGCTGCGCCACCTCTTGCCAAAAGCTTGAAAAAGATGTATGTTTGCTTAGTGGAAGGGGCGCTATATGAAGATGGCTGTGTAACAGCGCCACTTTCAAACAGGGAAGACAGTGTTGTTATACAATGTGTAAGTGAATTTGGCAAAGAAAGTATAACAGAGTATACCGCATTGGCCACTACAGGTGAAATTAGCCTTTTGGCTGTGCGCCCGAAAACCGGGCGTACACACCAAATTCGTGTGCATATGGCACATCTTGGGCACCCCTTGCTAGGTGATGGACTTTATGGTGGAAAACAAATACAGATGCAACGCCATGCTTTGCATTGTGCCGAGATTTCATTTTGCATGTTTTGCGATGAACAAAAACAGTTTGTTTCTCCACTTGCTCACGATATGATGCGGATTTTGCAAGAGGGCGCATGGGAACGAACGGAAAAAGGAGAAAAGTGGTGGGCTTGTCAAAATTTCGACATAATTGTATAATATAATTTATGTGTATTGAGTTGCTTTTAAATATAAAATACATACAAAAGTGTTTGCGTTTATTATGTTTTGGGAGATGAATATTGGACCCGAAAGACGAAAAAATTGTTTCATCCGAAAAATGTGTAGATTCGGATGTTGTGAAAAATGAGGCAGAAACACAGCACAGTGATGCTCTGCCAAACCAGATAGAGGAACTGCCGTTAGAGCAGGAAATGCATACAGATGCTTCGGTGCTTACTGCACACGAGGCTATTTTGGATTCTGCTGAAAATGTAGGCGACAAGGTAAATGTTGATGCGCACGAGCGTTTGAAAATGGCCCAAGATGCAGCGGAAATCGCACGGGAGATGGCACGTGTGAAACGTGAAGCGATGAATGGGAACCATGAGCAAACGCTGGTTTCTGTTACAGAAGAGAGCGCAGGTGAAACTCAGCTTGATGAACCACAAAAGGGATTTTTGCAACAAAAGGCGTTGCTTGTTGCAGAAGAAAAAGAAGATGGTGAAGATGATTTTAAAACAACAACATCACCCGAAACAGTAAAAAACAATGAAGATATAGCGCAAGATGCGAAAAAAATATCGAATGAGCCGGAAAAGACAAAGCCACAAAACAGCAAAGTTGACACAATAAAACAGAAAAAACAGGCAAAGGGTGGCAAAAAAAATAAAATATTAAATGAAAATGCCACACCGAAGTGGCTGCATGTTTTTGGCGCTTGGTTTTACTTTTTGGGGTTTGCTGCCGAATGCCGTGTGCGATGGGTATCACGCTTTTTAAAGGAAGTTGTAACAGTTATCGGCCAGCTGACGGCATGGTTCTTTGTGCGTTTATGGCGCATGATAAAACGTTTTTGCATTGAAGTTATCCGCATTGTAGTAGAACCATTCATTCGGCTGAAAATGGGGCTTTCCTCTATTCGCGCCGCTGTGCGTGAAGAGCAGAAAAAATCTGGCGGAAATCCTTTGAAGGTTGCGATACACTATTTCAAATCCGGCATGCAAAACCATGGGCATCTTTTTGGAAATTTGGCAAGTATTTTTCTTCCGGTTGTGGCCACGGCTGTTCTTGTTTTTTTGGTTTATTCCATTACAAACACAACGTACGGCCTTGAGGTGAGTGTTCAAGGAGAAACCATTGGCTACATTGAAAACGAAACGGTGCTAGAAGAAGCAAAGGTGATTTTGCGCAACCGCTTGCGCTTGGCTGGCGACCAAAACATGGAAGACTGGCAGTTCGACTCTACACTGGAGCTGGCAAGGGTGGAAAGCTACACCACGAAAGATCAATTGGTAAATGCCATGCTGCTGAGTGGTGCGGCCGACGTTGTGGAAGCTACGGGCATCTATATGAATAATGAACTTATTGCTGTTACAGAGGACGGCGATGCAGTTAACGAATATTTGAATGACATTCTGAATGAATTCATTTTATCGTATCCATCGGCGGAAGAGGTGTCTTTCGTTAACAATATTCAGTGTGATCCAGAAGCCGGTGAAGTTTTTTTAGATACCGGTTTAAAAAGTTATGAGGAACTGCTAGAGGAACTGGACCAGAATGTAAGCGAGGAAGTGATGCATACTGTACAAGAAGGGGAAACCCTAAGTGACATTGCTGCCCAATATGGCATTACATTTGAGACACTGTTGGTTCGAAACCCTCAATTTGAAGATGAAGATATTGAGTTTGAGCCAGAAGAAGGCACAAGTTTGCTTATTCAAAAAGAACAGCCGTTTTTACAAGTGCAAACAATTGTGCAAGAAACGTATACAGAATCGCTTTCTTTCCCGGTGGAAGAACAACCGGTAGACGATAAACCACAGGGCTTCCGAGGGGTTGTGCAAACAGGTGTTGATGGTGTGCAAGAGGTGCACGATGAACTTGTTTACATTGATGGGGAATTGGCAGATAGGATTCGCCTTGAAGAGTTGACGGTTGTGGTGCAAGAAGCTGTGCCGGAAATTGTGCAAATAGGTACGGTGGATGTTACCAGCAGAGAATTAAGAGAGTTTAGTCCTGTGTATACATGGCCCGTTCCGGATTATACCTATTCTAGCCGTGGTGGTGGCCCAGGGCTAGGCCACCGTGGCCGTGATATCAATGCACCGGAAGGAACACCGGTTTATGCGGCCAATGCAGGCGTGGTTATAACATCCGGCTGGCACGATAGCTATGGAAATTATGTTGTAATTGATCATCAGGATGGATTGCGAACGTTGTATGCGCATAATTCATTCTTACATGTGGAAGTTGGCCAAGAGGTGCTACAAAACGAGTTGATTGCCAATGTGGGCAACACAGGCTTCTCTTTCGGTGCCCACTTGCATCTTGAGTTCCAAACGCAAAGTGGAGAACTTCTGAATCCGGACGATTATGTTGTGGCGCCTCACGGCTACAGCCTATAAAAACAAATTGGTAACAGATGGCTACCCAAGCTAGTAGGGTGGCCATCTGTTTTGTGTAAAAGCGTATTTGATTTTATATCCAAATTGTAAACATTTATTTAACGAATGGTAGTTTTCAAGCAAGAGAAAACATGATATACTATATAAAGATTTCTAGTGAAGAGATATTTCGTTCTAAATAGAACAGTATAATACAAGGCGTTTACGGAAGATACCGGAGGAATGAACGATTTGGAAAAATATATGATTCATGGTGGCCACCCTCTACAAGGAGAGGTGAAAATCAGTGGTGCCAAAAATGCGGCTGTGGCTATTTTGCCGGCCACAGTTCTAGCAGAGGGTAAATGTGTGCTGGAAAATTTGCCCTCTATTAGTGATGTGTATGCATCTACCCATATTTTGCGGCTAATGGGTGCCAGTATAAAGGTGATTAACCGCACCACTGTTGAAATTGATACGAGCAATATGAACACAACAACAGTGCCCGAAGATTTATCGCGTAAAATGCGTGCGTCATACTATTTCTTAGGTGCATTGCTTGGGCGGTTTGGCCAAGCGGCAGCAGCCATGCCGGGCGGTTGTGACTTGGGGCCTCGCCCCATAGATCAACACCTGAAAGCATTTATTGCACTTGGTGCTGAAGAATATATGGAAAAAGGGGTTGTTCATGTACAAGGCAACCATTTAACCGGATGCCATGTGTTTTTTGATACAGTAAGTGTTGGCGCAACAATCAATGCTATGCTGGCCAGTGTTCGCGCACAGGGAATGACCGTTTTAGAAAATGTGGCAAAAGAGCCACATATTGTAGATGTGGCAAACTTTTTAAACACAATGGGCGCTGATGTGCGTGGTGCCGGCACCGATGTAATTAAAATTCGTGGTGTTGAAAAAATGCACGGTGGTACATATTCTATTATTCCAGATCAAATTGAGGCAGGTAGCTTTATGGTGGCGGCGGCCATCACGAAAGGCGATGTTCTCATTCAAAATGTTATTCCAAAGCACTTAGAGCCCATTACAGCAAAACTAGAGCGTGCGGGGGCCATTGTAGAAGAATATGACGAAGCCGTGCGCGTGAAAAGCAGCGGACTTTTGCGTGCGACCAATATTAAAACAATGCCTCACCCGGGGTTCCCCACAGATATGCAACCGTTGATGACAGCGCTGTTGAGTTTGGCAGAGGGGACATCTATTGTAACGGAAGCCATTTGGGACAACCGTTTTCGTTATGTAGATGAATTAGCCCGCATGGGGGCCAATATTCAAGTGGATGGCCGTGTTGCGGTTGTGGAAGGTGTGGCAGAACTACAAGGTGCGCCTGTGTGTGCCTCTGACTTACGTGCAGGTTGTGCTTTGGTGGTGGCGGGCCTTGCAGCCGCCGGCGTTACGGAAGTGGAAGAAATTAGCCATATTGAGCGTGGGTACGAAAACCTTGTGGAAAAATTGCAGGGTTTGGGTGCGGATATCCGCTGTAGCGGGGCACCAAAAAGCACTTTACAGCAAGCTTTTTAAGGTTGTTTCATAAAAAACGGTGGGGGCATTTATTGTGTCCGGCCGTTTTTTTATTTAAAGTCCGAAAAGCGAGTTGAATTTACATAGAATATGAGGAAAAATATGCAATATTTTACGTGTAAAAATGGTGTTGTAGTTCCGCTTTTGGGGCTTGGCACATGGCGTGCTGAAAAAGGGCAAGCACAAGCCGCGGTTTGCGGTGCTTTACAGCATGGATATAGGTTGATTGATACGGCATCTTTTTATGAGAATGAGCGTGAGGTGGGTGCTGGAATTTTAGAAAGCGGCATAAAAAGGGAAGATATATTCATTACAAGTAAAGTGTGGGTGGACGACAGCGGATATGATGATACACTACGTGCTTTTGATAAAAGTATCACGAAATTAGGTGTAGATTATCTGGATATGTACATGGTACATTGGCCGGTGCAAGGCCTTTATAAAGAAACGTATCGAGCCTTGGAAACGTTGTATCTCCAAAAAAGGATTCGCGTGCTTGGCGTTTCTAATTTTCCACTTCGATTGATGCAGGAAATGCAAACACAAGCAGAGGTTCCCTTTATGGTCAACCAGCTTCAGTTTCATCCGTTGTATATTCGAAAAGAGGAATATGCATATGCAAAAGAGCATGGTATTTTGTTGCAAGCATGGAAACCACTGGCACGCGGTTTACTTTCGAAAGAGCCACAGCTTGTTCAAATTGCATCATCACATCAAAAAACGGTTGAGCAGGTGTTGCTGCGCTGGGCGGTGCAGCTGGGTTTGTGTGTGATTCCAAAAACAACAAATAAGCAGCGCCTTTCTGAAAATATGGATATTTTTGATTTTGAACTTACACAAAGTGAAATGGAAATGATTGGCAGCTTCGATAAAGGGGAAAGTTTGTCTTCTTATCCCGAAAGTGCGGTGATGAGCTGATGGCGCGGTTTGTCACATTATGCAGTGGGTCTTCCGGCAATGCCGCTTTGGTAGAAGAAGAGGGACGATTTTTGTTGATTGACACAGGCATTTCTTGTCGTCGTCTTGTTCAAAAAATAGAAGAACTGGGCCTTTTGCTTACCAATTTATGTGGGATACTTATTACACACGAGCACATAGACCACGTAAAGGGTTTGGAGGTGTTTACGCGCAAAACAGGTGTTCCGGTGCTTGCCACGGCCGAAACATTGGATATGTTGCGAGAAAAAAAACATCTTTCTGCCACAATTAAACAAATTCGAGCAACCGATGGAGAACGCATTGAGTTGGATGGTTTTTTTATAGAAAGTTTTTCTACATGCCATGATGCAGCCGGCTGTTGTGGTTTTTTTATTCAAACAGCCAAAGGGTGCTGCATGACGATTGCAACCGATTTGGGTGTGTTAAGCGACGATGTTTTTCTTCAGTTTCAAAAATCACATCTTGTGGCAATAGAGTCGAATTATGATGAAAATTTGCTAAAAATCAGCCCATACCCACCCGTACTAAAACAGCGGATTCGCTCAAAATATGGTCATTTATCGAATGCAGATTGCGCGGCAGCAGTGGTGGCGTTGGTAACCTTTGGGTGCCGAAAGGTGGTGCTTTGTCATCTGAGTGCAGACAATAACCATCCGGATATTGTAAAAACAGGGTTAGACGAAGTGTTTTTGAAAAGTGGCCATCCTTGCCCGCCGGATTGTGATATCCAAGTTGCACCACGTTTTGAAACAGGCCGTTGGATGATATTTTAAAGGGGACTTTATGCAAAAAATCACCATTATCTGTGTAGGTAAAATGACAAAAGAATATGAAAAAGCGGTGCAAGAATACGAAAAACGCTTGCATACATTGTGTCAGTTCTCTGTAATAGAACTTAGCGAAGTGGCGATGCGTGATAAAAATATTTCGATGAAAAGTGTGCAGCAAACATTAGATAAAGAAGCTGAACGTATTTTGGCATCTGTGCCAAAACAGGCGCGTATTGTGGCGTTGTGTGTGGAAGGCAAACAAATGGATAGCGTTGCTTTTTCACAGCTTCTTACAAGCCCAACGCAGGCAGGTTCTGTAGCGCTTGTGATTGGTTCATCGCATGGGTTGTCTGATAAGGTGAAGCAAAAGGCAGAGGTGATGCTCTCTTTTTCCAAAATGACGTTTCCACACCAATTGGCTCGTTTGGTGCTTACAGAGCAGGTGTATCGTGCCTTTATGATTCATACGAATAGTGCGTACCATAAGTGAAGCATGGAAAAGGATTGAAAGCAGTGCGCCTGGTAGGCGTTTTTGCACATTTTCATATAATGCAATATAAAAACATAGGCGGTTTACGTGGATGAAACACATTCAAAAAAACTTAAAAGGATTGGGCAAGCCGCTATGGCTTGGACCTCTTTTTAAATTGTTGGAAGCCATTTTAGAGCTCACATTGCCACTGATTACAGCGAGCATCATTGATGTGGGAGTGGCACAAAGGGATGGTGCATACGTTTTTAGCCGTGGTGTGCTTATGGTGTTTGTGGCGGCAGTGGGTGTGGTTTTTGCAATGATATGCCAGTATTACGCAGCGGTGGCTGGCTCAAAATTAGGGGAAAGTTTGCGCAGCAGTGTATTTGTTCACATGCAACGGCTTTCTATGGGGCAGATAGATGGCATAGGGCGCAGCGGGCTTTCTACACGCATTACGAATGATGTGAATCAAATTCAAGCGGCATTGAATATGTTTATTCGCCTTGGTACCCGCATGCCTTTTTTAACACTTGGCGCTATTATAATGGCGATGTGGATTGATTTTTATATTGGCCTTGTGTATCTTGTGGCCACAGCTTTTATTTGCGTTGTGCTTGTATTGGTGGTAAGAAAAACGCTCAGTAAATATGGTCAAATTCAAAAAGGGCAGGATGAGTTGTTCCGTTTGGCACACGAAAATTTAGAAGGGGTGCGTGTGATTCGGGCATTTTCAAGGCAAGAAGAAGAGAGGAAGGCGTTTCAAACAAGTGCAAACTTCCTCAATCGGTTGCTTGTGCATACCGGGCGTATTTCTGCCTTGATGAATCCGGCTGCCAGTGTTGTGGCAAACCTTGCCATTATTATCATTGTGTGGATAGGCGCCGGTGCAGTGAATACAGGCACGATGATGACCGGTGATATTATTGCACTTGTGAACTATATGACACAAATTTTACTGGCACTTTTGATGGCAACAAATTTGCTTGTGCTGTTTACACGGGCACTTGCCAGCACAGAGCGTGTAGAGGCACTTTTGGAGCTGCAGCCCAATATCATAGACGGACAAGGAGCAACACCCAAGCAAGATGGGGTTGCTATTTCGTTCGATCATGTAAATTTTCGTTATTTTGAGGCGGCAACAAATGCATTATCTGATGTGAGCTTGACGGTGAAGTTTGGCCAAAGCGTGGGCGTAATTGGAGGAACCGGAAGCGGAAAAAGCACATTGTCTTATTTGATGATGCGTCATTTTGATGTGCAAAGTGGCACCGTGAGCGTGTGTGGAGAAAATGTGTGCCAGTATACATTGCAACAGCTACGCAGCCAATTTGGTGTTGTGATGCAAGGATCACGGCTGCTTTCGGGTAGCATTCGTTCTAACTTATTGCTTTCGAGCCCACAAGCCGACGAGGCTAGAATGTGGCAAGCCTTGCAAACAGCGCAAGCGGCAGATTTTGTAAAGGAAAAGCCCGATGGACTGGATAGCATAGTAACAGAAGGCGGGGGCGGGCTTTCCGGAGGGCAACGCCAGCGGTTGCTTATTGCACGTGCTTTGGTTCGGCAACCCGATATATTGGTGCTGGACGATGCGGCTTCGGCGCTGGATTATGCCACAGAGGCTGCGTTGCGTGCATCTTTGAAAAAATGGAAAACACAAAAAGGAACAGAACTTACGGTTTTGAACATTAGCCAACGTGTGGCATCGATACAGGGCTGCGATGTTATTTACGTTTTAGATGAAGGACGAGTGGTTGCAAACGGAAGCCACGCAAACCTTTTGCAGCACTGCGAATTGTATCGTGAAATTTGTGCATCACAAGGAGTGTCTCGATAACATGAAAAGAAAATTGTTGCGAAGAGTGGCCCATTATCTGCGGCCTTATCGGTGGCGGCTTTGTTTCACCATGTGTTTCGCACTGGGTCAAGTGCTTTTGTTTTTACTTGTTCCCGTGTTGATAGGTGAGGCCATTAACAGCATGATAGGAGTGGGTTCCGTTGAGTTTTCGGCTATATTTCCAATTCTGTTAGGGGCTGGTGTTGCAATTTTGCTGGGTGGAGGTGCCCAGTGGGTTATGCAAATATTGGCCCGGAAAATCTCGGCAGATGTGGCGCAGGATATTCGTCAAAATGCATTTGATCATCTAGGAAAAGTGCCCTTAAAGGAACTGGACAATCGTAAACGCGGAGATTTGGCCAGCCGCCTTGTAAACGATGCTGACGCAGTGGCCGAAGGGCTTTTGCAAACCATATCGCAGCTTTTTCCCGGTGTTGTAACCATCATTACCACTTTGGCGGTGATGTTTGTTCTTAATTGGGCAATCGCTTTGGTGGTGCTTTTGGCCACACCACTTTCCGTTTTATTTGCACGGTTTGCGGGCAAGCGCACAGCGCGATATTTTCGTGGGATGATGGACGAGCAGGGGAGACTGTCTGCTTTTGTGGGCGAAATGGTGCACGAACAAGGTGTTGTGAAGGATTTTGGCTATGAGCAGCAAGCGCAACATCAATTTGAGCAGCAAAACAAAAAGTATGCAACACAATATCGAAAAGCGGTGTTTTATTCCAGCATTATCAATCCGGGCACAAGATTTGTGAATGTTCTTGTATTTGCGGCAGTGGCAGTTTTGGGTGGTATGTATGCCATAGCTGGTGGTATCACAGTGGGTGGCCTTTCGGTGTTTCTTAACTATGCAAACCAGTACACAAAACCGTTTAACGAAGTAACGGCGGTGCTTACGCAAGTGCAAACGGCAATGGCCGGGGCAGAACGGCTGTTTGAAATGATCGATTTAGTGCCCGAAAAAGAGGATTGTATTGACGCATTTGTGCCAACGCATGTGCAGGGGGTTGTGCAAGCAAAAAATGTTTCGTTTTCGTATGAAAAAAATCGGCCCTTATTGCAAGATATTTCTTTTTTAGCAACATCGGGAAAGCGCATTGCTTTAGTTGGTTCTACCGGGTGCGGTAAAACAACATTGATTAATTTATTGATGCGTTTTTATGAAGTGGATGCAGGAGAAATATCTGTGGATGGCCATGCGATTGATTCTATCCAGCGCAGCACATTGAGAAAGTTGTATGGCATGGTGTTACAAGAAACTTGGCTAAAGCAAGCCACAGTGCGCGACAACATTGCATACGGTGTACCAAATGCCAGTGATGAAGAAGTGATACAAGCAGCAAAACAAGCTTTAGCACATGGCTTTATCACCCGTTTGCCACATGGATACAATACCGTGTTAAAAGCGGGCGGCGAGGGGCTTTCTGCCGGCGAAAAGCAGCTGCTTTGTATTGCACGCATTGTGCTTGCAAAGCCGGAATTGTTGATTTTGGATGAGGCAACCAGCTCGATAGATACGCGTACGGAGATTTTAATTCAGCAGGCTATGGAGAAATTGATGAAAGGTCATACGAGTTTTGTTGTGGCACATCGTCTATCCACCATTCAAAATGCAGATGAAATACTGGTGATGGATGCTGGACGCATTACAGAAAGAGGAACCCATGCACAACTCGTTGAAAAAAATGGGTTTTACACGCGTTTATATAACAGCCAATTTGGTGGCGAAGCGGCAAATGCCTTTTAGGGCGTGTTCGCATGATGAACATGGGGAAATTGTGAAACTATGCAAAGAAATCGCAGTGATGTTCGCACAAAACATTCGAATGAAAAAGTAAATGCAGCCTGGCACAGGCGGCGGCAATACGCAAAGCAAAACCAGAAAATGATGGTGATTTTTTTGGTTTTACTTGTGGTGTTCTTATCGCTTTTGACCCTTGTGATTATAGAGGAAATTGAGGCAAAGGATGTGGTGCCAGGGGCGCTTATGGAAGCTACGATTCCGCTGCCGGATGAAACAGTGGCGCAGGAAGTGCCACAAACAACAGATGTTGTTGTGCCGCAACCGGTGGTACAGCCAACAGTGCAAGATGTGCCAACGGGGGGCTGGCCTGCCTATACGTTTTCGGCAGAGCAAGTTGCGCAATTAGATACCGTTTTGGCGGAATGGGCCGCTGCCACACAGCCTGAGGTGGAAGAAGAATCGGCCGAAACACAAGAAGAAAATGAAACGCCGGAAGAGATAGACCCAGAAGAGGGGCATCGTGTGGCTTTATATTTCCGAGATTTAGATTCCGGTGCCGAATACATTTACAATGGAGAACAAGCATTTGATGTGGCCAGTTTGTCAAAGGCGCCGTACGCAATGTATTTGTATGAGCTTGTGGAGCAAGGGCAAGCAAGTTTGGATGAAACGTTTTTAGTGGATGCGCAAAGCATTGAAGGCTCTGAGGAAAACTCTGGCGTATTAAAAGATGATGAAAATTTACCAAGAGAAATTACACTGGCTGAAATGATAGAATACTTACTGCGATACAGCGATACAGCCGCACAACGAATTTTGTTAGAGCGGTATCCGGCCGATGGCTTTGCCGCATACGCAGCAGAGCTTGGGGTGCCGAACGTCTATAGTGTAACAGGGGATGATATCACCGCGCCACAGGCCGGCAGCTATTTGGCGGCACTGTATGAGTATATGGCCAACGGGCAGTATGGCTCTTTGCTACAAGAACACCTGATGAACACAAGAAATGCAATGATTACAGCTTCTTGGCCCATTGCCAGAAAGTATGGATGGGATACGCATGCGTATCACGATATGGCGGTTGTGTATGCTTCGCATCCGTATCTCATTGCCATTTTATCGGATAAAAGTGTGGGTGCAGCCGAGGATACTCAATATTTCAGCACACTTCCTGCCATGCTAGAACAAATGATGAACGAGCATTGGGCAACAGTGGCCACATTGCCGGTGAATCAAAAACAAGGTGTTGAATAAATGGTTTTGTTCGAATGACGAGGTGTTTTAAATCTGAATGCATTCTTGACAGAGTGTTTCTTCCTGTTTAAACTATAGATACTGTTTGTAAAATAATGTCCCTTTAGGGGGCAATAATCCCTGGAAAAGGAGGTGTTTGAAGTGCTGGATTTTAGAGATTGCCGTGTGGTTTTAAAAGATGGACAAAGCGGAACCGTTTTGTGTGACACACAAGTGGTGGAGTACAATCGAAATCAAAACCAAATTTTTTTGTATGGCATTAGTTATGATAAACTGCAAAAGCTGGTTTCGGTTACGTTATATCATCCAACCGGCCTGCAAGAATTTCGAGGAAAAGTGCGAAAACGAAGTGATATCGATTTAATTGAAGTTTCCTTGTTCCAAGTGCGCACGCAAAAAAAACGTAAAAACAAGAGATACAGTGTAAATACACCGATGGTAATAAATGATTTATCACAGCAAGGAGCCCGAAATGAAACAACGGTGAATGTGCAAAACATCAGTGTAAGCGGTATTTTGGTGCATACAGAGAAAGACATACTTGCCATTGGTGATACATTTTGCGTACATTTGCCTTTAGGTGATGAGCAAATTACAGTGGAAACACAGGTGGTGCGTTTACACGGAGAAACAGACAATGGGTTTGAGTATGGCTGTTCATTTAAATCAATAAAAAAGTGAAGCGCGCAAGAAATTTTTTTGTTTATTTATAATGGCGTTTTTGTGCTTAATAGCATATTTTATGTTAAAAAATAATGTTGTTATGAAAAATATAAATTTGTTCCTTAGTATCTTAAAATATTAGAAACCTTGTTTTTTATTTAACGTATGTATTTTTTTTATAAAACTATTGACAGATGGGGTGTTCCCCAGTAGAATAATATCATGCAAGCTGGATGAAACCATTGGGAGAGACTATAAATTGTAGCGCCGAAGGTGAGAAAACTCTCAGGCAAAAAGACCGATGGTGGACGGCATCTCTGGAAAGCTCGGCAGTTTTTTAGCTGGCACCGAAGAAGCAACCTCGCAGTTTCTTTAAAATGTGGGGGAATCTTTCAGGTAAACAAACGGAGGCGCGGGATTAACCTGTGCCCTGTTTTTTTTTAACAATTTTTTAACAAACTATGGAATCAACGGGTTATTATTCATATAGCCCGAACAGAAAAAAGGAGAGAATACAATGCAAACAAAGGAAAATTTATTGTACACAAAAAGCCATGAATGGGTAGAAAAAGACGGTGACACAGTAAAAATTGGTATCACTGATTTTGCACAGAGCGAACTTGGGGATTTGGTATTTGTGAATTTGCCAGAAGAAGGTGATTCTGTAACAGCTGGCGAAACATTTGCCGATGTAGAAAGTGTAAAAGCTGTATCGGACATCCACTCGCCCATTGGTGGTAGCGTGGTTGCTATTAATGAAGCTGTTCTTGATGAGCCGGAACTCATCAACAAAGATGCTTATTCTGCATGGCTTGTGGAAGTGGAAGGGGCCGAATATCCAGCTGATTTGATGGATGCTGCAGCATATGAAGCCTTTGTAAAAGAGGAGGGCTAGTATGGGTGGATATATCCCCATGGCTAAAAACGAACAAGAGGAAATGCTGAAGGAACTTGGTTTATCCTGCATGGAAGACTTGTTTGCACAAGTGCCAAAAGATTTGTTAGCACCGCCACTGAATATGCCTAAAGGCAAAAGTGAGTATGAAGTGCGCCGTATTATGGAAGGGTTTGCCCGCGATAACAAAGTGTTTAAATCAATGTTTCGTGGGGCAGGGGCTTATCGCCATTTTGCACCGTCAATTTTGCGCAATATCGCTTCTAAAGAAACCTTTTTAACGGCATATACGCCGTATCAGGCTGAAATAAGCCAGGGAAATTTACAAATTATTTTCGAATATCAAACAGACATTTGTATTTTAACCGGCTTGGATGTATCGAATGCTTCTGTGTATGATGGTGCAACAGCTGCTGCAGAAGCGCTTACCATGTGTTTAGAGAGAAAACGTAAAAAATCACTGCTGCCACAAAACTGCCAGCCGGATATTTTACAGGTGTGCCAAACATATTCTAACAGCCTTGGTACAGAAATTGAAATCGTTCCGGAAAAAGACGGCCTGATCGATTTACAACGTATGGAAGAAATGCTGGATGAAAGTATTGCCAGCGTAGTGGTGCAATCTCCAAACTATTATGGTTTGTACGAAGATGTGGATGCCATTGTGGAAATGTGCCATGCCAAAGGTGTTAAAGTAATTATGCACTCGAATCCAATGGCACTTGCCGTGAGCAAAACACCGGGTGAATACGGCGTGGATATCGCTGTGGGTGAAGGCCAGCCATTGGGGCTTTCTATGGCTTTTGGTGGCCCTTATTGTGGGTTTATGGCGTGCACAAACAGCTTGTTGCGCCGTTTGCCGGGGCGTATTGTGGGTCAAACGACCGATCGTGATGGAAACCGTTGTTTTGTTCTTACCATGCAAGCACGCGAGCAGCATATTCGCCGCGAAAAAGCCACCAGTAGCATTTGTTCAAACCAAGCGTTGTGCGCATTGGCCATTAGTGTGTATCTTGCCGCTATGGGTCCAGATGGCCTTTGTGAAGTGGCAAATCAGTGCTACACCAAGGCACATTATCTTGCAGAAGAACTTGAAAAAGCTGGGTTTAAACGTCGCCATTCAGGAGAATTTTTCCATGAATTTGTTACAGAGTGCCCACCTGGTGCTGAACCATTGCTTCAACAGTTGGAAGCCGATGGCATTTTAGGCGGTTTAGAAGTAGATGGTGGTATTTTATGGTGCTGCACCGAGATGAACACTAAAAACGAGATCGACCATATGGTAAGAATTTGCCGGGAGGTGGCTGCAATATGAGAAAAGAAACAAAATTGATTTTTGAAAAAAGCAGCCCCGGACGTGGTACAGCTATGCTTTCCAAAAGCCAGCTTGGCACACGTGAAATGCCAGAACATCTGCGCAGAAACAGCGATTTGCGTTTGCCGGAAATTGCTGAAAGCGAACTGTCGCGCCATTATTCTGAACTAGAGCGTCGCACACATGGTGTAAACAATGGGTTCTACCCACTTGGTTCCTGCACCATGAAATACAACCCTCGTATCAACGAGGAAATGACACAAATGTTTGCGTTCAACAAAATTCACCCGTTGCAGCCGGAACGCACAGCACAAGGTTGCCTTGGTGTGTTGCATTTAGCTGAAAAATTGTACAGCGAAATTACCGGTATGGATGCCATTACATTTCAGCCGTCGGCTGGTGCACATGGTGAATACACCGGCATCGCCATGATCAAGGCATACCATGAAAAAAATGGTGAAGGTGAACAACGTACAGAAATATTGATTCCGGATGCGGCACACGGCACAAACCCTGCATCGGCCACGATGAACAACTACAAAGTGGTTACCATTCCAAGCGGGCCGGATGGCTGCACCAATATGGAAGCATTCCGCAAGGCAGTAGGGCCTAAAACTGCCGGTGTGATGTTAACAAACCCGAACACACTGGGTATTTTTGAGAAAAATATTGCAGAAATTACACAACTTGTACATGATGCTGGTGGTTTGTGCTACTATGATGGTGCCAACCTCAACGCAGTGATGGGTGTTGTAAATCCGGGTGCTATGGGCTTTGACGTTATCCATTTGAACTTACACAAAACATTCTCTACACCACACGGTGGCGGTGGCCCTGGCTGCGGTGCTGTTGGTTGTAAAGAAATTTTGAAACCATTCCTACCATTGCCCATTCCATCAAACACCAAAAATGGTTACATTTTAAATGATGACCGCCCGGATAGCATTGGTAAAGTGCGTAGCTTCTACGGAAACTTTATGGTTGTAGTGCGTGCACTTACGTATGTGTTGTCTCTTGGTAGCGACGGTATTCGTGAAGCGGCCCAAGGTGCTGTGTTGAATACCACTTACATTCGCAGTAAAATTGCAGATGGAAAATATGTGGCATACGACCAACCTACAATGCACGAATTTGTGCTTAGCTTAAGCGAACTGAAAAAGGAAACAGGTGTTACAGCGCTTGATATCGCCAAAGGTTTGCTGGATTATGGCATTCATCCGCCTACGATGTATTTCCCACTTATTGTAGATGAAGCATTGATGATTGAGCCAACCGAAACAGAAACGCGTCAAACGCTGGATGAAACAGCTGAAGTAATCAACAGTTTGTTTGAACTTGCTAAAACAGACCCGCAAAAATTACACGATGCACCGTTTACGACGCCGATTAGCCGGCCAGATGATGTGACGGCAGCTAGAAACCCAATTTTGCGCTACACGTTCGATTAGTACAATTGTTTTCATTGTTAAAACCTGCGCCTCAATAAGAGGTGCAGGTTTTTGCGTTTTTTCAAAAAATATGTCATAATAGAAACAATATAGATAAGGTATGATTGAAGAGGGAGGACTTCCATGAGATGCGGCATATCGACCTCTTGTTTTTTTCCTAAAGATACACTACAGTCTTTGCATCAAGTTATTGATACCGGCTCTCCTATTACAGAAATTTTCTTTAACACATTTAGCGAAATTGAAGATGACTATGTGAATGAACTTTACAATTGTGTACAAAGCAGTGGGATAGAGGTGGTGTCGTTTCATCCATTCTCTTCTATGCTAGATGGTTTTTTCTTCGCGTCTCCATACGAGCAGCGTTTTTATGATGGAGAGGCACTTTATCGGCGGTATTTTGAAATATGCCAAAAGTTTGGCGCCAAAAAATTAGTATTCCATGGGGATCACGAGCATAGTTTTTATCCAATCACGTCCGAAAAATACATTGAACAAATTCGAAAAATTTCAGCTCTTGGGCGCACATATGGGGTGACGCTTTGTTATGAGAATGTATTTTATTGCCGCTTGGGCTCGCCGAAAACGGTGCTAGAAATGAAACCGTTGTTGCAGGAGGCAGCCGCATTTACATTGGATATTAAACAAGTGGTGCGCCGAAAAGAGGCTGAAGTAGAAGATATGTTGCAGGCCATGGGGAACAAAATACGCCATGTACACATTAGCGACCACACGAAAAACCAAGATTGTATTTTGCCGGGGTGTGGCGATTTTAATTTTAAAAATTTGATATATCGTTTGAAAAAGATGGGTTACGAGGGTGACTTAATTATAGAGTTGTATCGAGATGGTTTTGAAGATGCACAACAACTTGCGCAGGCAAGGCGATATATCGACACATTGATTTTGGAAATAGAGGAGGAAATGCCACAATGAAGTGCCCGTATTGCACAGCAATTGATTCAAAAGTGATTGATTCGCGTCCTACAGAGGATGGCATGAAAATACGTCGGCGACGTGAGTGC
Source organism: uncultured Oscillospiraceae bacterium (assembly GCA_964370195.1). Lineage (GTDB taxonomy): Bacteria > Bacillota > Clostridia > Oscillospirales > Ruminococcaceae > JAAYCI01. Next base: position 28,533 of record CAYJIH010000005.1, on the reverse strand, counting down.
CTTGAATGCCAAAAACGGTTTACTACGTATGAAATTGTAGAGACGGTTGCTTTGATGATTGTAAAAAAAGACAAACAACGAGAAGCGTTCGACCGCGAAAAATTACTGCGTGGATTGATGCGGGCCAGCTATAAGCGGCCTGTATCGTATGAGATGCTGGAAAATATGGTGACCAATGTAGAACAAACCTTATTAAGTACGTATGAGCGTGAGGTTTCTTCGATGAAAGTGGGCGAGCTTGCCATGCAAGAACTAAAAAAAGCGGATGAGGTTGCTTATGTTCGTTTTGCATCGGTTTATCGTCAATTTAGTGATGTAAATACCTTTATGGACGAACTGAAAATGCTACTGGAAAAACAGGGGCTTCACGAGGAATGATGAAATAAAAGTTGCCATAAAGGGTGGAGTATACAGTGCTTTAACAATTTACTTGACTAAATTGTTAAAGCACTGTATACTGATGATGTAGCAAAGTAAATGAACGAATGCAATACAGGGAGGCATCATGAACAAACAAGCATTTTCCTTACCTAAATTACGCAAAGAAGAGTGGATTGCCCTGCATATCCGTGCTCTATTTGAGGAAAAAGGTTATCAACTATTTCGTATGGGCAGTTTTGAAGAATACGATTTTTATATGCAAAATCGTCCTTTTTTAAAAGGGGAGGACGTTATTTCTTTTACCGGTATGGATGGGCGTTTGATGGCACTGAAGCCGGATATGACATTATCTATTGTAAAAAACACGTCTAAAGGAGAAAAAAGGTGTGTTTATTACCACGAAAATGTATACAGACGCAGCCATCGCAATGGTGAGTATTGTGAAATAAACCAAATGGGAATTGAAAACATTGGTGGGGAGGGCATTGAAGCGGAAGCAGAGGTGCTTCGGCTTGCGTTAGAAAGCCTTTCTGTTATTGGAACATCTGCGTTGGATTTATCACATATGGAGTTTATTGAGGCGATGTTGGCATCATTTCCACAGGGGGCATTGCGCGAAGAGGCGATGCAAGCACTGCGGGAAAAAAGCCCTCATGGCATGCGTTTGGCAGCACAGGCAGCCGGTGTTTGTGATAAGGACAAAGAACGTTTGGCGAAACTGGCCGTGCTTGCCGGGCCATTTCCTGTTGCATTGAAGCAAGCAAAGGAATTGGCAAAGGGGATGCCTGCCGCCGAAAAAGCCCTATGTGAGTTATCTTCTATGTACGAAATTGTGGGCGAAGTGCCTGGTGTGGAGCTTCGTTTGGATTTTTCGATTATCAATGATATTGATTATTATAATGGTTTGATTTTCCAAGGGTTTGTGCAAGGCGTGCCGCAGGCCGTGCTTGCCGGTGGCCGTTATGATAATTTAATGAACCGTTTTGAAAAAAGCCAAGGAGCGCTTGGTTTTGCCTTGTATTTAAATGCCTTAGCATATGAGGAGCGTAACAGTGAGAGTGCAGCACAAGATGATACATACTTAAATGTTGCCTTACCAAAGGGGCGTTTGGGCCAGAAAGTGTACGAACTATTTGAAAAAGCGGGCTTGTCTTGCAATGGCTTGGCCGAAAAATCGCGCAAGCTTGTGTTTGAGGATGAAAAAAGCCGTGTTCGTTACTTTTTGGTAAAACCCACTGATGTGGATATCTATGTGGAGCATGGAGCTGCCGATATTGGTGTGGTGGGTAAAGATGTGCTATTAGAAAGTGGTGCGGATGTATTGGATTTGTTGGACTTGAAATTAGGTAAATGCCGCCTTGCAGTGGCAGGCTATCCGGATTTTAAAGCCGATCCAGCCACCACATTACGCGTTGCTAGCAAGTATCCAAATGTAACGCGACGTTATTACGCACGGCGCGATCAAGCGGTAGAAATCATCAAACTGAATGGATCTATCGAGCTAGCCCCCATTACAGGGCTTTCGGATGTGATTGTGGACATTGTAGAAACCGGTTCAACTTTACGAGAGAACAATTTGGATGTGTTGGCCGATGTGGCATATTCGTCAGCACGCCTCATTGCCAATCGTTCATCGTGGCGTTTTAAGGGCAATCTAATTCAAAATCTTACACAAAAAGTGGAAGAGCTTTTATAAATTCGGTACTTACAGTTATAATTCCATGCGTAAAAATTATACGTAAAATCAACAAATAAATTTGTAAAGTGAATATACTTTGCGGACAAATAGAATGGAGAATGTCCTTTGTCGCGATTTTTACACCCTCGTTTTTTACACCTTACACCGTATGTTCCGGGAGAACAACCCACCGGGCGCAAATGGATTAAGCTAAATACAAACGAAAACCCATATCCACCAGGGCCTACAGTCGGTATGGCTGTAAGCGAAACAATGTCTTCGCTGCAACTATATCCGGAAATTACAAGCGAAAGCGTTGTTAAACCATTGGCACATTTTTTGGGGGTAAACAGCGAGCAGGTGTTTGTGGCGAACGGAAGCGACGAAGTGTTGGCTTTCATCTTTTGGGCGTTGTGCCCAAATGGCGCAGCATTTGCCGATATTACATACGGATTTTATGAAGTATACAGCGATATGTATGGTGTTGATAAAACCGTTGTCCCGTTGAGAGATGATTTTTCCATTCAGGTTCAAGATTATCAGCATTTGAATAAAACCATTTTTATTGCAAATCCCAATGCCCCCACAGGGCTTGCCTTAACATGCTTAGAGATAGAACAAATTGTAAGTAGCAATAAAAATAACCTTGTGGTTGTGGATGAAGCATACGTTGCCTTTGGGGCAGAAACTGCCGTTCCTTTGCTAGAAAAATATGATAACTTACTTATTGTGGGCACATTTTCCAAAGCACGTAGCTTGGCAGGGGCACGCCTTGGGTATGCAGCAGGCAGCTCCCAGTTGATACAGGACCTGAACCGGATGAAGTTTGGGTTTAACCCATACAATGTAAACACGATGACGTTGGCTGCAGCAAGGGCATCTCTTGAAGATAGAGCATATTACGAGTCTTGTGTAGAACGTGTTTGTAAAACACGAGATAAAACAACGAAAGAGCTTGAATTGCTCGGCTTTGTTTGCACAAACAGTTTGGCAAATTTTCTTTTTATCACACATCCAACCTATAAGGCAGAGGAGTTATTTTTGGCCTTACGTGACAATGGGATTTTGGTGCGATGGTTTAATAAAGCGCGAATTGAAAACCATTTACGGGTATCTGTTGGTACAGAAGAAGAGATGGCAGATTTTGTGCAGGCCATGCAAAATATTATTAAGAATAAAAACGACATAACATAGAAAGGGGCATTGTTTTGAGCAATTCCATCACTATTGTGGATTACGGAGTGGGAAATTTGTTTAGCTTGCGTTCCTCATTGCAAGCTTTGGGAATAGATGTTTTGGTTAGCGGAAAAAAAGAAGATCTACAAAATGCATCTAAAATTATTTTACCAGGTGTTGGGGCATTTCAAGATGCTGCAAACAAACTAGCAGGAGCTGGTTTGAACGATGTACTAAAAGAGGAAGCCCAAAAGGGAAAACCTTTACTTGGCATTTGCCTTGGTATGCAACTTTTGTTTGAGGAAAGCCATGAATTTGGTTGCCACAGGGGTCTTGGCCTTATTCCCGGTACGGTAGAAAGCTTAGAGTGCGATTTAAAAGAGGCAGGCTTTACTTATAAAGTACCGCAAATTGGCTGGAATCCGCTGCAATTGCACCAGGAGGATTCACCTTTGTTAAAATATACAAAAAAGGGAGATGCCTTTTATTTTGTGCATAGTTTTTATGCGAAAAATTGCAAAAGCAATTTAGTAGCAAGCTGTGAATATGGGGTGCAGGTGACGGCTGCGGTGCAGCGTGACAATGTGTATGGAACACAGTTCCATCCAGAAAAAAGTGGCACAGTGGGCCTTGCTATGCTCAAAGCATTTTCGGAGGTGAAGTAAAATGGTGTTATTGCCGGCAATTGATATGATTGATGGAAAAGTAGTGCGCCTGTTTCAAGGAGATTATGGTAAAAAACAAACATTCGGTGAAGACCCATTGGTTTTTGCCAAACAATTTGAAAATGATGGCGCCAGCTGGTTGCATCTCGTTGATTTAGATGGAGCAAAAGCAGGGCACCCTTGTAATGTTGATGCCATTCGTGCCATTACAGAACAAACGGGGTTATCGGTTGAATTGGGCGGTGGCATTCGTAATGAAGAAAGTGTGGAGCTGGCATTTTCGCTCGGTGTTTGTCGTGTAATTTTAGGCACCTCTGCACTTAAAAATCCTACGTTTACAAAGCAGATGGTACAACGTTATGGAGATAAAATTGCGGTTGGTGTAGATGCGCGAAACGGCAAAGTAGCTGTGGAAGGATGGCTTTCCACCAGCGAAACCGATTCGTTTGAATTTTGCGAAGAGATGATGAAAATAGGTGTAAAGCACATCATCTATACAGACATATCAAAAGATGGGGCCGGTGAAGGAACAAATCTGGAAATCTATAAAAAATTGCGTACTATTGATAAAATTTTGATTACAGCATCCGGCGGTGTTTCTTCAATGCAAGATATTGAAGCGCTGGGGCAACTTGGGGTGTATGGGGCTATTGTTGGAAAGGCTTTATACACAGGCGACATTTTGTTGCCGCAAGCATTGGCCGCAGCGGAGAAAGGGGCAGCAGAGATATGATTACGAAACGCATCATACCGTGCCTTGATATTCGAGATGGACGTGTTGTAAAAGGGGTAAACTTTGAAGGCTTGCGTGATGTAGAAGACCCCGTGGCTTTAGCGGCTTTTTATAATGAACAAGGTGCGGATGAACTTGTTTTTTATGACATTACTGCATCGGCCGAAGGCCGTGGTTTGTTTACGGATATATTGACGCGTACAGCAGAAAAAGTGTTTATTCCACTTACGGTGGGAGGCGCGATACGAGAATTGGCAGATTTTGATCGTGTGTTAAAATGTGGGGCAGACAAAGTAAGTGTTAATTCCGGTGCCATAGCAAGGCCACAAATTATCTCAGAGGGGGCGCGCCGCTATGGCAGCCAATGTGTGGTGCTCTCGATGGATGTGAAACGTGTAAACGGTGCTTTTCATGTGTTTGCAAAAGGGGGCCGAGAAGATACGGGCCTTGATGCCATTGAATGGGCAAAACGTGGCGAAGCAGATGGCGCCGGTGAGCTTGTTATCAATAGTATGGATACAGATGGGGTAAAGCGAGGATTTGATTTAGAGCTACTTTCAGCAATAGCGCAAGTGGTGTCTTTGCCCATAGTAGCTTCCGGTGGGGCCGGTGGGCCGGAAGATTTTGCTCGTCTTTTCGAATTGCCAAAAATGGATGCAGGTCTTGCTGCCTCTATTTTTCATTTCAGAGAGGTGAAAATTCCGGATTTAAAAACGTATTTAGCGCAAAAAGGTGTGCCGATGCGCATTGTATAATTTCAGAAGATGGTTTTGATGAGTTAAAAGGAGAAAATATAATGGAACTGAATGATGTGAAATTTGATGTAAATGGCCTTGTGCCGGCCGTGGTTCAAGATGCAAACAATGGGCAAGTATTAACTGTGGCATATATGAACGAAGAAAGTCTTGCCATTACACTAAAAGAAAAAAGAACCTGTTTTTATTCACGTAGCCGTCAAAAACTTTGGAGAAAAGGGGAAGAAAGCGGCAATGTACAACATGTGGTTTCTGTTACGGCTGATTGTGATGCAGACGCCCTTTTGGTAAAAGTGGTGAAAGAGGGCCCTGCATGCCACACCGGTGAAAATACGTGTTTTCATCAGCCTATTTTAGACAATGAGGGTGGAAGTGATTTTTCGTTGCAAGGTTTGTATGAGATGCTTGAAGAGCGCAAAGGCAACCCTAAAGAGGGAAGTTATACAAGCTATCTATATGAAAAAGGCCTAGAGAAAATATTGAAAAAAGTGGGAGAAGAATGCACCGAAGTGGTGATTGGTGGCATGAAGAATAGTAAAAAAGAAACGGTATATGAAATTGCAGATCTTTGTTATCATGTGATGGTTCTTATGGTGGAAATGGGCATTAGCCCGGCAGAAATAAAAGAGGAGTTGGCTTCTCGCCATGTGGTAGATAAAAAAATCAAACAGGAGAGTGCACAATGATTTTTTTGTCTAACGCGCACACACACACAACGTGGTGTGACGGCGCCAACACCACATGGGAAATGGCAGAGGCTGCTCTTCAATTGGGGTTTACTGATTTAGGCATTTCCTCTCATGCGCAAGAAATTGCCCACCCAGGGTATGGAATTGAAGTGAAGGATGAGGCGGCTTATTGTGCTGAAGTGGATGAGGTTCGCAAAGCATACGAGGGCCGTTTAACCGTTTTGTGCGGCATCGAGCGAGATACATACAGCCCCTCTACTTATAATGGTTTCGATTATGTTATCGGTTCAAACCACTATTTGCCACCGAAGAACGGAGAATTTCAAGCAGCAGATTTAGACATAGATGAGTTAATTGCTGTGGTGAATGATTGGTACAATGGAAATTGGAGTGAAATGATTCGAGGTTTTTATGCCGATAGCCTGCGCAATGTGCAAGAAAATAAGCCTACAATCGTGGGCCATTTTGATTTGATTAAAAAATTCAATAAAGGGAATTTGGCATTTGATGAAAGTAGCCCTGTTTACAAAGAGATTGCTTTGGCTGCCATGGACGAAGTGGTAAAAACAGTAAAAAGCTACGGTGGTATTGTGGAAATAAATATGGGGGCATATGCACGCGGCTTGTGTGATGCCCCTTATCCAGCGCCATTTTTGCTTCATCATTTGGCACAAACAAATACCCGTGTTATTGTAACAGGAGATAGCCATAGCGCGGCAGCACTTAACAATGCCTTCGATAAAGCGAGCTTTTTTTTAGCAGAGGCAGGATTTAAACAAGTGGTTGTGCTAAAAAATGGCGTTTTTGAAGATGTACCTTTTGACGGAGAATTATAATTGCATTTTGTATAAAGGTATGATAAAATTTTAGTAAAATACAGGAAGTGCGTATAATTCTATGAATGTGCGTTTGGAGAAGTAGTATGACAACCTTTCATTTGCTTTACCAAAGCGATGAACAAGTAAAACAATTTGTAAACAAGCCTGAATTTAACGAAATGTGCAATTATTTTGTTAGAATTCATTATTGTGGTACAGATTGTGAAAAGGCTGTTCAAATTGCAAAATCAATTAAAGAAGTTTTACCAACTGCAACCATTGCCGGTGTTAGTGCATCCGGTGTTATTTATAATGGCGAAATTTTTGAAGAAGATACATTGATTTCTTTTGTTGGTTTTGAAAACGCAAGAATTATACACAACATGATACCGGAAAATGGTGCCGATGCCACACAATTGGCCGAATCGATTGCAACGTTAGAAAGTGGGTTTGAGCCTGCATTGGCTTTTTTATTTTATGGTAGATTGAATCATGATGTGAGCAAAATAGCGGCGATATTGGAAGAAAAAATTCCGTCTGTGCCTTTTGTGGGGGGCGCTGCCGGTTTTTTTACAGAAGAAGGGCAAATTGCCTCTTTTATTTTTAATGAAACCGGTTATTTAAAAGAGGGCGCCAGTGTTACATATATCAGTAAAGAGTATGTGCTTGCTTATGTGAATGCAGTGGTGGGGCATGCTCCCATCAGTGAACCACATACCATTACAAAAGCAACAAAAGATTATATAGATGAGATAGATGGTGAGCCCGCGGTGGATTGGCTTTACAATCACCTTGGTATTCAGCAAATGCGCGAAAATAGCGATTGGGCCACGACCACGGCCACCGATATTTTATTGCGGTTTCCATTTGTGCTGGAAGGGCAAGATGGTGCCAGCCGATTTATTCAGTATGAAGCGGCAAGCAACCGAATTAAACTATATTTCTCTGAATTATATGAGGGGCAACAGTTTAAAATTGGCTATTTAAGCCCACTTCAAAGTGCCGAAGAATGGCAAGAGGTTTGCTGTGATCTTCAAGTTACGCCGGCTGAAACATTGTTTTGTTATTCTTGTGTGTTTCGTAAGCTGTATTTGAAAAATCTTGCCAAATGGGAAATGCGTCCGTTTAAAAATGATGGTATTTGCGGTGCTTTTTTAATGGGAGAAGTGGGAAGCAAACACACGCATACGCATCATTACAATGGTTCTTGTGTCTTTTTTACGATGGCAGAAAAAGAAAATTATATCAATTTGGATTTGCATGCATTCGATTCCATTGCAGAACTGCAAGAGGAAAGTGAAGAGCTAATAGAACAATTGTCCCATGTGCAAAATAAATTGGGCAACCATGAAAACAAACAATTGCTAAACTCGCTAATTAACAGCGAAAATCAGCTAAAGGATAGGGTGTTGTTTGAAAATCAGCTGGGGCTTACCAGCATGACGGAATATATTCAAAAACAAGCAACGCACCGTTATAAAAAAATCTGCCTGATTAAATTTGAAGAATACGATAAGAAGATAGATGAGATTGGGTTTGATGCATACCAAAATGCAACCTATGAATTTTTAACCTATGTGCGCAATTTCCTTGCGGATAAGTACACGAGGTTTGAATTTCAATTTTTCAATTATAACATTGGCTCTTTCTTCTTTGTGGCAAATCATGATGTTAATGATGCCGAGTTTATTCAGGTGACGCAAGCACTTTACAACAAATTTAACCAGCTTTCTTGCGATAAAAACCACATGTACTGCAAAAATAGTTTTGTGGTAACGCTGCGTGGGGGCAACATACAAGATTTGTGGGACACACTGGAAAGCCCCGATTCCGCTTCTGAACCGAGTACGCAGTTAAAAGTTTACGACCCCAGTCATTCAGATATGAGTGATTTGTTAAGCGATTTTAAAACAGTGGCTGCCATTAAATTTGCCTTAGAAAATGATAAAGTGATTCCATTTTTTCAAGGTGTTTATGACAACCAGCACAATTGTTTTTACTTTTATGAAGCATTGATGCGCTTGCAAGATGAAGATGGGAAAATGATGCTCCCCAGCGAGTTTATGCATGTTGCAAAAAAATACAATTTGTATGAATCTCTTAGCATCTGCATGGTGCAAAAAGTGTTGGATCTTTTTGCGGATAGAAAAGAAAGGGTTTCTATCAATGTTTCTGCATTAGATGTTTTGTCGTTAGAATTTCAAAATGCTCTTATGAACAAACTGGCACAAATACCCTCAGCCGATCATTTTATTTTTGAACTTGTGGAAACAGAGCGGTTTGAAGATACAGAAGTTTTGCGCGAATTTATATGGCAAATAAAAAAATATGGTGTTGAAATTGCCGTTGACGACTTCGGTTCTGGATATTCTAATTTTGTGGAATTGGGCAATTTAGATATAGATTATATCAAAATTAGTGGAACATTGATTCAATTGCTTGGTACAGATACGAGCTACGACAAAATTTTTCAAAGCATTCAATACCTTAGCAAAAACATGCAAGTGGATTTGGTGGCAGAATGTGTGGAAACAGTTTCGATGCAAAAGAGATTGGTTGAAAGTGGGGTTCGTTTTTCACAAGGGTTTCTTTTTTCTTCTCCAATGTCCTTTGAGGAACTTCAAGTTACGTCGAGTAACCATTTAGAACATAAGCAAACCGAGCAAAACAACACAGGAAAATTTAATAAAGAGGGCATTGTTGATTCCAATACAAAGAAAATTGGTTTAACATTTCTTTGGGGCGGCCTCATTGTTTTTGTTTTGGCACTTTTAGCAACGTTTTTATTTGAGCAGTATACGAGCAGGCAAGTGAATGGCATCAATGATGCGTACCTTTCAGAGCTGGCTACCAGTATGGCAGATAAAATTTCTGTCATTGTAGATGATTCTTCTTCCATGTTGCTTACGGTTAAATCTGTTATCACCGCAAATTCTTTAGAAATAGAGGAGATGCAGCGTGCTCTTGAATATGTTGGGGCAAATACCGGTTTTGATAATTTGTACCTTACAACAGACAATCAAGAGCTGGTAAGCATGTCGGGCGATGTGTTGGATGTGGGCGAACAAAGCATGGAACCTTCCTCAACGAACGAAGATACATACATTTTATCGCCGATTACAGATGGTAACACAGACCGGCAGTTGATTTTGCTTGGAACACCTATCTACGATGGAGAAGAGCTGGTGGCCACCTTATATGGCGGATATTATTTAGACAGTTTTTCTACTGTGTTGAATTTAAAAAGTTTTGGTAGCGACGCGTTCTTCCATCTTTGTGAAGTGGATGGAACACCGCTTATTTTGAGTGGCAATAGCAACAATTTGTTTGTCAGTGGCGATATGTATACGTTTATTGACTCTTTGGATATGCAAAACGGCCATACGTCTGAATCGTTGTACGTTGATATGCTACAGGAAGAAACAAGCCTTTTAAAATATGCTGCAAACGGAGAAGAGCGCACCGCGGTGATGACAACGGTGCCGGGAACGAGCTGGTGTGTTGTTAGCATTGTACTCAACGAAACAACAGAGCAGATGATAAGCAATATCCAAATGGGGACACTTATTTTCTCTCTATGCATCATTCTCATTTTAGTTCTCTATTTTATCTTGACATTCTTTATGGTGATGCGTGGAAGAAAAGAATTGATACGTGCGTTGGAATCCAGTTATTTCTTAACAAACAGCTTACAAACAAGCATGGAAACTGATTCGTTAACAAGGACATACAGCAGGGCAACTGCTACAGAAAAAATTGCCGAAGCCATTGCAAGAGCAGAGGCAGGCACCATCACGCACGCTTTAATCATTATGGATGTGGATAATTTTAAGCATATCAATGATACATACGGGCATCAAACAGGTGATGTTTATTTACAAGAGTTCGTAAGTGCGATAAAAAGTGGCCTGCGTAGCGGTGATATTATAGGGCGCCTTGGTGGTGATGAATTTATTCTTTTGTTGTCAGATATCCCATCAAAAGATGTTGCGAAAAAAGTGCTGGATAGAATTTTTGACAACGTGCAAAATATCTCTATTCAAAACACATCGCTTGAAAAGGTAGGCGTTAGTGCCGGGCTTGTTATGGTGCCGCAAGATGGGCAGGATTATGATACACTGAACAATAAGGCCGACCAAGCGCTATATGCTGCAAAAAAATCGGGTAAAAACAAATATATTATCTTTGGCGAATAGAATGTTTGGTTTTGCAATGCCCTCGGCGATGCCGGGGGTATTGCCATCGTATAAGGGGGCGAAAATGGCAAAAGAGACATGGAAACCGGGAACACTTATTTACCCAGTGCCTGCTGTGATGGTATCTTGTGGAACAGTAGAGGGAGAAAAAAATATTCTAACCGTGGCATGGGTGGGCACCATCAATACAGATCCGGCGATGACGTATATTTCTGTACGAAAAAGCAGACACTCGTTCGAACTTTTACAAAAAACAGGCGAATTTGTGCTGAATTTATCAACAGAGGCACTGGCCAAAGCATGCGACTATTGTGGTGTAAAAAGTGGGCGTGATGTGGATAAATTTAAAGAAATGAACTTGACGCCGCACCCTGCAACACAAGTTTCAGCGCCTTTAATTTACGAAAGCCCCGTGAACATTGAATGTAAGGTAACTGAAGTGGTACCGCTTGGATCTCACCATATGTTTTTAGCAGAGGTTTTGGCTGTAAACGTAAGTGATGAATATTTTGACGAAACGGGAAAGTTTCATTTTAACAAATCAAAGCCGATTTGTTATTCTCATGGGCAGTATTACGGCCTTGGAGAACCTTTGGGCAAATTTGGGTTTTCTGTAGAAAAGAATCGCAAAAAGCCGAAAAGTAAAAAGCACAATAGATAATAGTCGAAAAAGAGGCAGGCCTGTAATTTTTGAAATAATACAAAGGAATTTTTATGGATAAAAATCAAGCAGAAAAACGAATGATAGAGCTTCAAGAAACACTTCAAAAACATGCTACTTTATATTATGAAGAAGACAGTACAGAAATATCAGACTTTGAATACGATGCTTTGATGCAAGAACTTCAAACGCTAGAAGCATCTTTTCCTTCTCTTCGTTTGCAAAATTCGCCAAGCCAAACGGTGCAAGGGCGTGCTTCCGGCCGTTTCCCTAAGGTGGAACACCGCGTAAAGATGGACAGTTTACAAGATGCGTTTAACGAGCAGGATTTGTTAGAATTTGACCAGCGTGTTCGCAAAAATTTCCACGATGCTTCCTATGTGGTAGAGGCGAAAATAGACGGCTTATCGGTTAGCTTAGAATATGTTGAGGGGGTGTTTACACGTGGGTCTACACGTGGGGATGGCATGGTGGGCGAAGATGTAACTGCAAATTTGCGCACGATTCAAAGTATCCCTAAAACAATTCCCAATGCGCCACGCTTTTTAGAAGTGCGCGGTGAAGTGTATATGCCGCGTAGTGCATTTGATGCTTTGGTTGAAAAATATCGTGCAGAAGATAAACCACTGCCCAAAAATCCGCGCAATGCTGCGTCTGGTAGTTTGCGCCAAAAAGATTCTGCGATAACAGCCGAGCGGGATTTGTCTATTTTTGTATTCAATATTCAGCAAATCGAAGGTCATTCTTTACAAAGCCATAGTGAAAGTTTAGATTATTTGAAATCGCTTGGTTTTTTGGTAAGCCCACGTTACCGGCTGGTAAATACCATGGATGAAGCACTGAAAGATATTGAAGACATTGGTGCCCAAAGAAATGATTTTTCTTTTGACATTGATGGAGCAGTTGTGAAAGTGGACGATTTCTCTCAAAGAGAAGCTCTTGGCAGCACCACAAAATATCCACGCTGGGCCATTGCATTTAAATATCCGCCCGAGGAAAAGGAAAGCACTTTGCTAGACGTAGCAGTGTCTGTGGGGCGAACAGGTGTTTTAACGCCCACGGCTGTATTCGAGCCGATTGTATTGTCGGGAAGTACGGTTTCGCGTGCAATTTTGCATAATCAAGATTATATTCAGCAATTAGACCTTCGCATTGGAGATACAATTGTAGTGCGAAAAGCCGGCGACATTATTCCCGAGGTGGTGTCTGTTTTAAAACATGACAGCGAAAATCCGGTGTTTCAAATGCCCACGGTATGTCCATCTTGTGGGGAAACTGTGATTCAATTGCCACAGGAAGTTGCTTTGCGCTGCCAAAATCCGGAGTGCCCAGCACAGGCCCTACGAAATCTTATACATTTTGCAAGCCGTGGTGCCATGGACATTGAAGGTATGGGTGAAGCGGTGTGTGCACAGCTGATACAAAAAAATCTTGTGCACACAATTGCCGATATATACGGTTTAACAGAAGATGATTTGCTTGCTCTTGACAAATTCCAAAAAAAATCCGCACAAAATTTATTGTTTTCTATCCAGGCCTCGAAACAAAATAACCTTAGCCGCCTTCTTTTTGGGTTTGGTATACGTAATATAGGTGACAAAGCAGCGGAGTTATTGGCGGGGCATTTTATGCACATGGATGCAATTTGTTCAGCAAGTGAAGAGGAAATATGTGCTATAGAAGGGTTTGGCACGGTGATGGCACAGAGTGTTGTGGATTTTTTTGGCCGCCATGGTACAGAGGACTTATTGTCGCGGTTAAAAGCGGCTGGTATGAACATGCAGTATATTGGGCAGCAAACATCTGAAATATTGGCAGGTTTAACGTTTGTAATAACAGGTACGTTGCCAACTTTATCGCGCCAGGAGGCCGAGCAACTCATCATACAAAATGGCGGAAAAACCAGCAGCTCTGTTAGCAAAAAAACCAGTTACCTTTTGGCAGGCGAATCTGCCGGTTCTAAACTGGAGAAGGCCACAAAACTTGGTGTTCCCGTGCTATCAGAGGAGGCGTTACGGCAGATGTTGGAGGGGTTGGATGTCACACACAGTTGATGGTCTGATGCGAGATACCCAATTACAATTACCACAAGAACAGCAAGACGCTTTAGTGGAGAGCGTTCTGGAGGCGGTGCAATTGTTTTCTTTGCCATCTTGTTTACATAAAACAAGGCAGCCTCTGTTTTTTATACAAAACCCCTTGCCTCGGCAACCTATTTTGCGCGAAGATGTGGCAATGCTTTCGTTGTCTTCAGCACAAATTTTCCGAAATACAACAAATAATAGGACGCATCACGGATATTTTATTTTCCAACCCCAAAAGGATATGATATGATTGATGTGAGAAAACTGGGAATTGCAGAGCTTTTGAATGGGCAAGAATGTGGCGCATTTAGTGCCAAGGAAATCGTAGAAGCTTTTTTATGCATCATCCAAGAGAAAGAACCCACAACAC
>CAYJIH010000005.1:0-14227 GCA_964370195.1 uncultured Oscillospiraceae bacterium | reverse complement strand
GGATCCTCTTGTGGAAGTGCGGCGGCGGTTGCAGCAGCACAGCTTCCCTTTTCTCTTGGGTCTGATACAGGTGGTTCTGTGCGAATTCCAGCCTCTTTTTGTGGTATTGCAGGCCTAAAGCCAACGTATGGGGCTGTATCACGTTTGGGGCTTGTGGCACATGCCTCTTCTATGGATCAAATTGGCCCTTTGGCAAACAATGTGCAAGATTTGACACATGTGTTTGAGGCCATTTCAAAACGGGATGAATTGGATGCTACTTGGTTTCGGTGTGAACAAAGAACAGGTAAGCAGGTTTTGCCAAAACAATTACGAGTGGGCGTTTGTTCGAATCGCGTTTTACAAACGGCAGACAAACAGGTGAAACTTGCCTACGAACAACTGGTTTCTCAACTTGTAAACCTAGGCTATGATGTGGTAGAGCCCGTGTTGCCTGCCTATGAAACATTGTTGTCGGCCTATCATATTTTGTCGTCGGCAGAGGCATTTTCGAATTTGGCACGATTTGATGGACTTCGTTTTTCAGGGGAGCAATGTAGCCCGCCTACATTGCGTGCCAATCGATTTGGCTTTGAAGTTCAAAAACGAATTGCCTTTGGTGCCTACGTTCTATCGGTAGAAAATAAAAGAGATATGTATGATAGCGCGTGCACAGTACGCCAAGTGGTTCAAGAATTATGGCAAAAGGTTTGGGACACATGCCATGTGGTCGTTATGCCCACGTGTCCGCGTTCTGTTCCGGAAGTTGGTCTTTCGGAAAAAGATTCCATACAGCTCGATTTATACACTGTAGAGGCAAATTTAACAGGCATGCCGGCGTTAACAATGCCGTATCCCGTAAAAAGTGGGGAGTTGCCTGTGGGCATTCAGTTGATTGGGCCGCATGGGGCCGATTATAGGCTGCTTGCCTTAGGCGAGCAGCTAGAACAATCATTTCATGAAAATAGGGTGGCTGAACAATTATGAGTGAGCTACTACAAACGGTTATTGGGCTTGAAATTCATACAGAGCTTAACACAAAAAGCAAGTTGTTTTGTTCTTGTGCCAACCGTTTTTCGGCACCGCCGAATACACTGTGTTGCCCTGTGTGTTTGGGTTTGCCCGGTGCATTGCCGGTGCTAAACCACACAGCAGCGTTGTATGCTGTTCGTTTGGGGTTGGCGCTTTCTTGCCAAATCAATGCCGTTTCCCATTTTGAACGCAAACATTACGTGTATCCGGATTTGCCAAAAGGGTATCAAATTACACAATTAAATCAACCCATTGCGGAAAATGGCATTTTATTTTATATTTTGGATGGCGTAAAGCATCATGTGGAAATCGAACGCATCCAAATTGAAGAAGATGCAGGCAAAACGGTGGTTACAAAAGATGGTATGACATTATTGGATTATAATCGCTGTGGCGTGCCTTTGCTTGAAATTGTTACAAAACCTCAAATAGACAGTGCTGAAAAAGCAAAAGCATGTTTAGAGGCCATGGCATGTTTGTTAAAATATTTGGATATTTCTGATGTTAAAATGCAAGAAGGAAGCTTGCGTGCGGATGTGAATGTTTCTGTGCACAGTGCACATGATACCAAACTGGGCCAGCGTTGTGAAATGAAAAATATAAATAGTTTTTCAGCGGTATACCATTCTATTCTACATGAAGAACAACGTCAAAAATTACTTTTAGAGCAAGGGTATACCATCAAACAAGAAACACGCCATTGGGATGAAAAGCAAAAGAATAGCACATTGCTTCGTAGTAAAGAGGATCAAGGGGAATATCGATTTATTCAAGAGCCCGATTTAATGCCACTGTGTATTCCGAAAAGCGAGCAAGAAGAACAAAGAAAGTTTTTGCCGGAATTACCTGTTGACAAGTGGCAGCGCTATCAAACAGATTTAAATGTTAGCGAAAAGCAGGCATTTCTTCTTATTTCAAACAAAGCACAAGCTTTATTTTTCGAGAATGCCTTTGCAGAGCATAACATAGAGCGGTTGTCGCAATGGGTAACAGGCCCATTAAAAATGGTGATGAGAGAGAGAAACTTAAACTGGCAAACGCTTGCAATTACACCGGCCCAATTTTCCGAGCTGGTCTCTATGGTGGAGGAGGGGGCTGTATCGGCAACCATTGCAAAACAATTGCTGTATGAAATGGTGCAAAATGGAAAAAATGCCATGCAATTGGCGAAGGAAAAGGGGGTGCTTCAAACACAAGATGAATCTCTATTAAGTAATTTTGTAAAAGAAGTGCTTTGCGAAAACCCCTTGGTTGTGCAAGATTTTGAAAATGGAAAAACAAAAGCAGCCGATTTTTTACTGGGCAAGGCTATGCAAAAAAGCGGTGGATGTGCTCACCCGAAAAAAATGCGGCAGATACTTCTTTTTCAGCTTTCTGAAAAGAGCAATCTCACGCCTTGTGAGGACAGAAAAAAGATGATATAATAAAAATATACAAAAACTCTTGTAGCGAATGTTATGGGAAGGGGCCAACAATATGGAAACAGAACGCCTAAGTCAAGAGGGACGTTTGCAAATTTCCAGTAAAGCACTGGAAAAGATTGCTTGGTATGCAGCAAAAGAAATAACCGGTGTTGCCGATATTGGTTCGTTCAATGCCGGTGGTTATGATTTGAAAAAATTCTTTGTATCACAAAATGCCATCACGGTAGAAGTTAAAAATGGTGTGGTGGATGTACAGCTTTCTTTGATATTGGATGAAAAAGCTGTTTTGGTAGATGTTTGCGAAAAAGTACAAAACAATGTAAAAAATGCGATTCAAAACATGAGTGCTGTTACGGTAGGGCGTGTTAACATCACAGTGGGGGGCCTTGCGCAAAGCAACGAGGAGTGACGAATGGAGAAATTGGGACGAAGACAATCTAGAGAAAATGCTTTCCTGTGCCTATTTGCACAGTCTTTTCAAGGAACAATTCATGCTGTGCTAGAAGAGGAATATCCAATGGATACGTACTCTGCAGCCGTGCTTCAAAATTGTTGCGATCATCAACAAGAAATAGACGATTTAATTGTGCCTAAATTAAAAGGCTGGACATTAACACGTTTGCCACGTGTCAGTTTGCAGGTGTTGCGTTTGGCTGTAGCTGAAATGTTGTATGGCGATGAAGATATGGATAGCGTTGTGATTAATGAAGCGGTAGAGCTTATGCGCAAATATGGTGATGAAAATGATTATCAATTTGTGAATGGTATTTTAGGTAGTATTGTTAAAGAGTTGGAAATTAAAAGAAAACAAATGGACATGCCAGCTGAACAAACAGATTAAATAGCAAAGGCAAGGTGCCGTGTGATATCTCTTGGAATTGATACAAGCAATTACGCAACCTCCGTGGCTGTGGTGCACACAAGCCGCTTGGAGGTTGTTTGTGCAAAAAAAGAATTTTTATCGGTGCCACAAGGCCAATGTGGCCTAAGGCAAAGCGATGCTGTATTTCAGCATACAAAAGTTTTGCCAATGTTACTTTCAGAACTTAAGGCAGATGGATTTTTGTCTCAAATTGATGCCATATCCGTATCAGAAAAACCACGGCCGATTGAAAATTCCTATATGCCGTGTTTTTTGGCGGGTGTAAATGCTGCAACGGCAGCGGCGTATACTGCCAATATCCCACTGCGCTGTGTAAGCCATCAAGAAGGGCATTTGGCAGCGGCTTATTTTGGTGCAGGGCTATGGCCGGTGTCGTACAATCAGCCATTTTTATTTTTGCATTTTTCAGGCGGCACCACCGAACTGTTGAAAATTCAGGGGTGCAAAATAGGCGGGCTTTTGTGCAAAAGCCTTGACTTATATGCAGGCCAGGCGGTGGATCGGCTGGGTGTTAAGCTTGGTTTTGCATTTCCCGCCGGTGTTTTTGTTTCAGAACTTGCAAAAGAATGTACAAAAACAATCACACCAAAAGTGAATATAAAAAATGGAAACTGTCATCTTTCAGGGCTGGAAAATCAGTGCGAGCGTTTGCTGCAAGAAGGGCAAACAAGGGACTATGTTGCAAAATATTGTCTTGTTTTTCTTGCCCATACAGCCCTTGGGATGATCCGCCATGCAAGGCAACTAGAGGGTGCTTTGCCGGTGGTGTGTGCCGGTGGTGTATTTAGCAGTGACATCATTCGAGCTGAGATGGAAAAATGTGAGCCGATGCTTCATTTTGTGCCACCGGCTTTATCGGCAGACAATGCCGTGGGTGTTGCACTTTTGGCAAGCATGGAGGAATAATATGGCAACCATACTGGATGTGTCTGCGTTAAATCGCTACGTTCAATCTATTTTTCAAGACGATGTAAACTTGCAAGATATTGCCATTCGTGGCGAAATATCAAATTTTAACCGACACCATAAAACCGGCCATTGTTATTTCACTTTGTCGGATAAAAAAGCGTCGATAAAAGCTGTATTATTTCGAACACAAGCGGATAGACTTTCCTTTTACCCAAAAAATGGGATGAATGTAGTGGCACGTGGTCGTGTGTCATTGTATGAAAAAGAAGGCGCGTATCAAATTTATGTGGATGCATTATTTGAAGATGGTACGGGCGCACAGAAAATGACGTTAGATGCCTTAAAAGAAAAATTGCGTCAAGAGGGTTTGTTCGAAGAGGCGCATAAAAAACAAATACCCTATTTCGCGTGGAATGTGGGGGTAATAACATCAAAATCCGGCGCTGCTTTGCAAGATATTCTCAATGTGGCACAAAGAAGAAACCCGTGTGCCAAAATTGTTTTGTTTCCTGTATCTGTGCAGGGGAATGGGGCTGCTTCCAAAATTACACAGGCACTTTATAAAATGGATGCGATTGGCCTGGATGTTATCATTATTGCACGCGGTGGTGGGTCTTCTGAAGATTTATCAGCTTTTCAAGATGAGGCATTGGTGCGTGCTGTTTTTCAATCCAATACACCGATCATTTCGGCCATTGGCCACGAGGTTGACTTTACATTGCTTGACTTTGTGGCAGATAAACGTGCACCAACCCCCTCGGTTGCTGCCGAGCTTGCTTTTGTAAATATATTCAGTTTTTTACAAAAACAAGAGGATGAATGTAAAAATCAGGGGAAAAATATTCATAATTATTTAAATTTATGCTATAATAAGATGAGAATTTATCGTCAAGAACTTGCCTTGCAGGCGCCAAGCAAGCAGCTAGAGCGTCAACAGGCGAAACTGAACCATATCAGTTTAGAAGTACAGCAGAAAACACATAATTTGCTTGTAAAATATGAACTTTCTTTTCGTGAATGCACACAATTGGCGGCTGGGTTGAGCCCGTACGCTGTTTTGGCAAGAGGGTACACAATTGTTAGAAAAGAAGAAAAAACAATAGATAGTGTGTTAAAATTGAAGGATTCAGATACAATAGACATAGCCTTTCAGGACGGAAGTGTGCAAGCAACAGTGCAAAAAATTAGCCATCAGCAGGAGATTTTATCTTATGAGTAAAAAACCAAAAAATATGCAAGCGTTGATGGAAGAACTTCAGCAGTCCTTAGATACACTATCAAATGAACAATTACAAATTGAAGATTCAATTAAAGAGTACACAAAAGCAGCAGCTTTAATTGAAAAATGTCATCATTGTCTTCATGATGCAAAATTGCAAGTGAAGGAAATTGATGAGCGCTTGTTCGCGCTGGAGGATCAAGATGGAGTATAAACAGCAATTGGAGCAGTATAGACAAAGATGTGAGCAGAGTTTGCAACAAACAGTAGATACACTTTTGCAAAGCGATTCTGCCATTAGTGATGCTGCAAAATATAGCTTGTTAAATGGTGGAAAGCGTGTGCGGGGCGTGCTTGTTTTAGCTGTTTGTGATCTACTGAAAGGAGATTGTGCAGCGGCAGATTCTTACGCTGCAGCGATTGAGATGGTGCATGCGTTTTCCTTAATACACGATGATTTACCGTGTATGGATGACGATGACTTACGTAGGGGAAAACCGGCAACACATATTCAATATGGCGAAGCTTCTGCACTGCTCGCTGGGGATCTTCTTTCCATTCAAGCATTTGAAGCGATTGCAACAGCAAAAGCTTCACCGGAAAGCCGATTGCATGCCGTGCAATGTTTATCGGCAGCAGCAGGTGCACGCGGCATGATTTTTGGCCAAGAACTAGATTTGAAGTATGAATCAATACCTGCAGATACAACCCAACTGTATCGTATTCATCGGCACAAAACGGGGGCGCTTATCACGGCGGCGGTTCAGCTGGGGTTGTGCACAGGGAAAGCCAGCGGCTCTCAACAAGAAGCCCTTGTTGAGTATGCTGAAAAAATCGGCCTTGTATTTCAGATAGTAGATGATATTTTGGATCACACCTCCAGCACAGATGTGTTGGGCAAGCCAGTTGGCAGCGACTACGAAAACGGAAAAACAACATTTGTTAGTTTGCTTGGTATTGAAATGTCTCGCCAAAAAGCAGAGGAAGATACAATGGCTGCGATTCAATGCTTGCAATCTGTTTTTGCAGATAATGCAACATTTTTAGTTCAATTTGCAAAAAATATGACAAAACGGCTTAGTTAATAAGGAAAAGGGGTTGAGGATGTGATTCGTGCACTTTTTTTCAATAATTATCTTCTCATGCTACCCATCGTATCTTGGATCGTAGCTCAAATATGTAAAACGATCATCGATTTTATCATCCACGGGAAGCTCAATGCAGAGCGGCTGGTTGGTGCCGGTGGGATGCCAAGCGCACATTCTGCATTGGTTTGCTCGCTTTTTGTTGGTTCAGCAAGAAAATTAGGCCTTGATGACCCTGTTTTTGCCATCACATTTATGTTGGCTTTGATTGTAATGTACGATGCCATGGGCGTTCGGCTGGAAACAGGAAAACAGGCACGAATTATCAATCGCATTATGGATGATTTGCGTGAAGAGGGTTTTTTTGGCAGTAAAGAAAATCGTCCCTTAAAAGAAATGGTGGGGCATACACCACTGCAAGTGGTAAGCGGGGCCCTATTAGGGATATTGATTGCCATACTAATTCCTGTTTTTTGAGGTATACTATGAGTAAAACTTTGTTGCAAACCATTCAGTGTCCAAGAGATGTGAAGAATCTATCTGACGATAGAATATTGCAGTTATCGCAAGAAGTTAGAGAATTTCTTATTGAAAATGTGTCAAAAACAGGCGGTCATTTATCGTCTAATCTTGGCGTTGTTGAACTTACAATTGCTTTACATAGGGTATTTTGCACACCTCAAGATGTGATTGTTTGGGATGTGGGACATCAGTGCTACACACATAAGATATTAACGGGGCGTCAAAACCGTTTCGACTCTCTTCGGCAAAAAGATGGCCTATCCGGTTTTCCAAACCCGAAGGAAAGCGAGCATGATGTGTTGCGTGCCGGCCATGCCAGTAATTCTATTTCAGCAGCCATTGGCATTGCTCGCGCCAAAATGCTAAAAAAAGAGCCCGGTATGGTGGTGGCCGTCATTGGAGATGGTTCATTCACAGGTGGCCTTGCATACGAGGGCATGAATAATATTGGTGAATTAAGCAATTTGATTGTTGTGCTAAATGACAATACCATGTCAATTTCAAAAAATGTTGGCTCGTTTGCTTCTTATTTTAAACGTTTGCGAAAATCGTATTCCTATCATAGGGCAAAACATGATGTGAAAAATGTTTTGGATAGCACACCGGTTATTGGTGGCGGCATGCATCATGGAATTCATTCTGTTAAAGGTTTTGTAAAAAAAGCGGTTTATCGTAACAATATGTTTGAGGAGATTGGTTTTGAATATCGTGGCCCAGAGGATGGTCATGATGTTTTGTCATTGTGTAGCTTGTTTGAAAGTGCAAAAGAAATACATAGGCCTTTGCTTATCCATATTGAAACGCTGAAAGGAAAGGGGTATATTCCGGCTGAAAAAAATCCTGGTGCATTTCATGGTGTTTCGGCGTTTAATGCACGCACTGCTTTCGACCCGGATATTTCACCAAAAGACTCTTTTTCAACAATATTTGGCAAAGAATTAGCAAAACTGGCCGCTAAAGAACCGAATGTATGTGGCATTACAGCCGCCATGAAATACGGTACAGGTTTACAGTATTTGAAAAAAATGTATCCGGAACGTTTTTTTGATGTGGGCATGGCTGAAAGCCATGCGGTTAGTTTTGCTGCAGGTATGGCAAGAATGGGAATGATACCGGTTGTTGCTATTTATTCAACATTTTTACAACGTTCTTATGATCAATTAATTCATGATGTGATGTTGGCGCATGCCAAAGTGGTTTTTGCCATAGACCGTGCAGGCCTTGTTCCGGGAGATGGGGAAACACATCAAGGGATTTATGATGTGGCATATTTGACACAGCAACAGAATTTATTTTTGGTTTCTCCTTCCAATTATGAGGAGCTTCAATATTGGCTGGAACATCTTGTGTTGCATGTGGATGGACCGTGTGCGATTCGATATCCACGAGGGGGAGAAACGGCGCTGCTTTCACAAAAAAAATGTACTAAAAAAGAGTTTGATTGCTTAAAATGTCATGATTCTTCTAAAATTGCCCTGATTTCATACGGCGCAGAAATGGAAGAGCTTTTAAAAGCTGAACAGCAACTTGCATGTCAAAATGTGATGGTGGATGTATATCAAATGATGGTGCTGAGCCCATTACAAAGTACTTTGATAGAACGTTTGAAACAGTATGATGTGCTTATTTTTATGGAAGAAGGAATTCGGCGCGGCGGTCTTGGCGAGCATTTGCTCTCGGAGCTGCATCAAAATGGGTTCTGTGGCGTATTCCATCATTGTGCACTGCCTGAAACCGGTATCAGCCATGCCACGGTAGATGAGCTTCGCAAGATGTGGGGGTTAGATGCTGATGCAATACAAAAACTTGTATTGGAATGTGGTGAAAAAGAATGAGGTTAGACCAGTTTTTATATGAGCAAAAATTAGCAGACAGCCGTGAGCGAGCCAAAGCGTTGGTAATGGCTGGGATTGTTTATATGAACGATGCGAAAGCGGAAAAACCGGGGCAGCAAGTGCCAAAAGATGCACGTGTAGAAGTGCGTGGAGAGGGGCTGCGTTACGTAAGCCGTGGTGGCTTGAAACTGGAAAAAGCGTTGGATGTTTTTCCGATTTCTCTTACACAAAAAATATGTATGGATGTTGGTGCATCTACTGGCGGTTTTACAGATTGTATGCTGCAAAATGGGGCCCAAAAAGTGTATGCAGTGGATGTAGGATATGGTCAGCTTGCATGGAAATTACGAAACGATGAGCACGTTGTTGTGATGGAACGCTGTAATATTCGTCATTTAAATCCAGATAGTATACAGGACACCCTTGATTTTTTTAGTATTGATGTTTCTTTTATTTCTGTAAAACACGTATTTCCTGTTTTGTCTTCTATTGTGAAACCATGCGCAGAGGGTGTTTGTTTGGTGAAACCACAGTTTGAAGCAGGCCGAGATAAGGTTGGTAAAAAAGGCGTTGTACGCGATCCATCGGTACATTTAGATGTATTGATGCAGGCGTCTGAATATGCGCGAGAAAATGGTTTTGCTTCCATTGGGGCCGATTTTTCACCAATTAAAGGGCCGGAAGGCAATATTGAATTCCTTTTGTATTTGCAACATGCGCAAACGGCCACAGCTTTAACGGCCGAACAAGCCAATATTGTGATACAAAGTGCACAAGAACATTTACAGGGAGCCTGCGAATGAAACTGTTTCTAATTCCAAATCCAACTTCTGAAAATTCTCTTATTAACCTCAAACAAGTTGTTGCGGTGTTATCAGAATCTGGTGCTGAAATCATTATGCTTGAACAGTACCAAAATACTGAGCTTAAACCGGTTCAATTTTACCCAGAATCAAAAGCATGGAGCCTGTGTGATTTGGTAATCACCTTAGGTGGTGATGGCACCATTCTGCGCGCAGCTTCTAATGCCATTCATTATGATAAACCTGTTTTGGGTGTAAATTTTGGGCGTCTTGGATATTTAACTGCGTTAGAGAAGAATGAAATTCATAAGTTGAAAGATTTGGTGAACGGACACTATATTCTTGAAAAAAGAAGTGTTTTGGCGTATGAAATTGCAGAGACAGGTAAAAGGGGTGTTGCATTAAATGATATTACATTCTTTAAGTCTATGCCGGAACGCACAATGAGTGTTGATATTTTTTGCGATACATTGAAGGTGAGTAGCTTTCATGGAGATGGTGTCGTGTTTGCAACGCCTACCGGTTCAACAGCGTATTCTATGAGTGCCGGTGGCCCCATTGTTGATGCCAAATTAGATGGGATTATTGTGACGCAAATTTGTGCACACATTGTTAAAATGCCTTCGATGGTTTTTTCTGGAGACCGTGTATTGCACGTAGTATCGAATTGTATGTACAACCAAGAAGTTCTTTTGACGTGTGACGGAAGTACAAGCATTACGCTACCAAAAAGTGCACAAGCGCTGATATACCAATCGGATAAGACCATGACCTTAGTGCAATTTCAGGAAGCAAACCAATTGCAGGCCATTGATAGCAAGTTGAGAAGCAGGTGAAAAAATGACAAAGGAACGAGACAACCAAAAAGATGCTAGGCAAAAAATGATCATAGAACTTGTGCAAAATGAGGCAATTCAAACACAAATGGAATTGATTGAGCGGCTTCATTCGGCCGGTTTTGCCGGAACACAGGCCACTGTTTCGCGAGATATCCGAGAATTACAAATTGGGAAGTCTGTGAATGCAGAGGGCATTATTCAATATGTTTTACCGAAAAATAACAATTCGAAAAGAAAATTTGAGATGTTCTTTGTTGAAACTGTTCTTTCTGTAGATATGGCAGGGCATATTCTTTTGGTAAAATGCTTGGCCGGCATGGCAAACGCTGCATGCGAACTTTTTGATAGAGAATGTGATGCTGCACAGTGGGATGGCGTTGTGGGGACATTGGCTGGCGACAATACGTTTATGATACTAATGCGGAATGAAGAAGAAGCGGCGGTACTTTGTGCGCGGCTACAGCATTATATTCAAGCGCATTCTCATAATGGATAAGCAAAGGTTGGGGAAGTTTCATGTTAAGTGAAATTGTTATTGAAAATTTAGCCGTCATTGAGAAAGCCCAAATCTCGTTTGGGCCTGGATTTACTGTGCTTACAGGGGAAACCGGCGCAGGTAAATCTATTATGATTGATTCTATCAATGCAATCTTGGGGAATCGTACAAGCAAAGACTTAGTGCGAAGCGGTGCTGATAAGGCGCGAATTTTGGCATCTTTCCAGAATGTTTCGCACACCATTTGCCAAAAACTGGAAGAGCTTGGTTATCCTGCTGAGGAAGATTTGATATTACAGCGTGAAATTTCTTTGGAAGGCAAAAGCCAATGCCGCATCAATGGGATGCCTGCCACAGCGGCGGTATTAAAAGAACTTGGCGCACAGTTAATACAAATTCATGGCCAGCACGATAATCATAGTCTTACAAGCGAAAATAAGCATTTGCCTTTGTTGGATTTATATGCAGCGCACGAGCAGTTGTTACAACAATATCAAGTGGCTTATCGTCAATGGCAAACAACAAAAAAAGAATGCGAAGCTCTTCAGTTTAATGAGGCGGAAAAGACACGTAAAATTGAACTGTTGCGCTATGAAATAGAAGAAATAGAGCATGCACAACTTCAAAAAGGGGAAGAGGAATCCCTTTTAGATAGAAGAAATAGACAGCGCAATGCACAAGCATTGATGGAATCTCTATATTCAGCAAAAGGCGCCTTAGAAGGGGGCGATGACGGCGAAGATGGTGCCGTTACGTTATTGGGGATAGCGCTTGGCCAAATTGAATCGGCTGCCAGCATTGCAGCCCCTTTATCAGAAATGGCGGATACAATGCGTGATTTGTATTATGCAACGCAAGAGCTGGAACGTGAATTGCAGCATAGCATACATCGATATGAAGAGGATGATGTTTCTTTAGATGAACTGGAGGCCCGCTTAGATCAGCTGTATCGTTTAAAACAAAAGTACGGGTCTTCTATAGAAGCAGTGATGTTGTATCAAGAGAATGCTTTGCTGGAACTTAACACCATTGAAGGTGCAGAAGAACAATTGAAAAAGCTTCGTTTTCAGTTAAGTGAGCATCAAAAAATGGCACAAGATCTTGCGGATAAGCTAAGTAAAAGCCGTCTTCAGGCATTTAAGAAGTTCAGCAAAGAAATACAGGACTCGCTGCAATTCCTCAATATGTCCGGTGCAAAAATGGCGCTGAGGCATGAAAAAACATCTTTAGGGCCAAACGGTGAAGATGAAATGGAATTTTTGTTTTCGGCAAATTTGGGAGAAGAACCAAAACCCTTGGCAAAAATTGCTTCTGGCGGCGAGTTATCTCGTGTAATGTTGGCAATTAAAAATGCATTGGCTCAAAGAGATGATATGCCAACAGTTATTTATGATGAGATTGATGTTGGAATTTCCGGTCAAACAGCAGGGCAAATTGGGCAAGTGCTTTGGAAAACTGCATGCGAGCGCCAGGTACTTTGTGTAACACACACTGCTCAAATTGCAGCTTATGCAGATGAACATCTTTTTATATCCAAAAATGTGGAGCAAGGACGTACATTTACAAACATTCAAAAATTGAGTGAGCAGGCACGTGCAAACGAACTTGCGCGTATCATTTCCGGCGAACAAATGACTTCGACCGCCAAAGCAAATGCCGGTGAAATGCTTGCGAGTGCACATACGATAAAAATTAAAACTTAACATAGGGAGAAACAAACATTATGGCAAACAGTATTTTTACAACGTTAGAAGAAAGAGGCCTTGTTGCACAAGCAACCAATGCCGAAGCAATTCGAGATATTTTATCAAACGAAAAGATAACATTTTACATAGGGTTTGATGCCACGGCGGATAGCTTGCATGTAGGGCACTTTTTACAGTTGGTGGTGATGCGTCATTTACAAAATGCTGGCCATAACCCGGTTGCATTACTGGGTGGTGCCACCACAATGGTGGGGGATCCCACCGGGAAAAGTGATATGCGCAAAATGTTGACGCGTGAAGAAATTGACCATAATGCGCGTTGTTTCCAGCGACAAATGGAAAAATTTGTTGAGTTTGGCGAGGGAAAAGCACAGATGGTAAATAATGCCGATTGGCTTTTGCCTTTAAATTATATGGAATTTTTACGGGATGTGGGCGTACATTTTTCTGTGAACAAAATGTTGGCAACAGAGGCATTTAAGGCACGTATGGAACGTGGCTTGACATTTATGGAATTCAACTACATGTTGTTACAAAGTTTCGATTTTTTGCATTTATACCGAACGCTTGGGTGCAAAATGCAGTTTGGTGGCAACGACCAATGGGGCAATATTCTTAGTGGTGTAGATTTAATTCGCCGAAAAGAAGGTGCGGAAGCTTATGGCCTCACGTTTACTTTGCTTACAACGCGCGAAGGAAAAAAAATGGGGAAAACGGAAAAAGGTACTGTGTGGCTTGATCCGAATAAAACACCTCCATACGAATTTTTTCAGTACTGGCGCAACATTGATGATGGTGATGTTAAAAATTGCATGCGTCTTTTAACAAACATTTCGCTGGATGAAATTGAACAAGTGCAAGAAAACGATGGAGCTTCTATCAATGCTGCAAAAGAAAAGTTAGCATATGAGCTTACCTGTGTAGTACATAGTGAAGAGGAAGCCAACAAAGCATTAGAAACCGCCAGGAAGCTGTTTTCCGGTGCCGGTGTTGCCGAGGACATGCCTTCTACTGCCATTGAGCAAGTGTTGCTGGCCGAAGGTCAAATTGGGCTTTTAGATTTAATGGTTACGTGCGGCTTGGCCCCCTCTAAAAAGGAGGCGCGACGTTTGGTTGAGCAAGGCGGTATTGTATTGGACGATGTGAAAATAGAGAGTGTTGCAACCAATATTACACAATCGCAGCTACAATCCGGTGTTGTGATTCGAAAAGGGAAAAAGGTGTACCACCGTGCTACACTCGCATAAAATGTTATTAAATACAGTTTGTTTATAGATGGATATCTAGCATGGATAACATTGATTTGAATTAAAATGATTTTTTTATTGTTATTATGGCTCGATAAAAAACGCCTTCCTTGCAGAGGGCGTTTTTCTTATACATAGTGTAAATTGATGATTTTGTAATGACAAAGTGAATGGATGAATTTATGGTACTGCCAAATTAGATAAGGTACAATAAATTGCGCACTTTCGAAAAGCGAAAAAAATAGACA